>DATMFI010000011.1:0-63794 GCA_035556215.1 Xanthobacteraceae bacterium
GGACGCTGGTTACGAACCGGCGACTGCGGAAATACAACTCCATGTGCTTCCCACCTTTCGCACATGGACCGTGGAGACCGGCAAGTCTCCGGCGTCCCGCGCCGCCCTCATTTGGAAGGGCGCGAATGGGGTAAACCCCAAGCGCGCTGTTCGGGCAGGCAAAGTGACGATGATCCGGCAGGAAAAATCCTCGCGCGGTAACGATCACGGCTGGCCGCTCGCGCCTTCATGCGCGGCCTTTATGACCCTTCCACTCCTCCCGGCCTGCCTCTATATCTCTCCCATGCCAAACCCGCTCCGCATCGTTTTAGCCTTTGTTTTCCTGTCATTATCGGCGGCTCCCGTGTTATCGCAGGCGGCGGTGACGGTTCCGCGCATCCCGCAATCGCGCGCCGAGATTGCGCTGTCGTTCGCGCCGGTGGTGAAGAAAGCGGCGCCTGCGGTCGTCAATGTCTATGCCCAGCGCGTCGTGCGGCAGGCGAGGAACCCGCTGTTCGACGATCCGTTCTTCCGGCAGTTCTTCGGCAACCGGCTGCCCGGCATGGAAAGCCGCGAGCGGGTGCAGCGATCCTTGGGCTCGGGCGTGATCGTCGATCCGTCCGGCATCATCATGACCAACAACCACGTCATCGAGAATGCCGACCAGGTGAAGGTCGCGCTTTCCGACAAGCGCGAATTCGAAGCGGAAATTCTGCTGCGCGATCCGCGCAGCGACCTCGCGGTGCTGAAGATCAAGGACGGCCGGGAGAAATTTCCCGCGCTTGAATTCGGCGACTCCGACGCGATCGAAGTGGGCGATCTCGTGCTCGCGATCGGCGATCCGTTCGGCGTCGGCCAGACCGTGACGCAGGGCATCGTTTCGGCGCTCGCGCGCACGCAGGTCGGCATCACCGATTATTCGTTCTTCATCCAGACCGATGCCGCGATCAATCCCGGCAATTCGGGCGGCGGGCTGGTCGATATGCAGGGGCGGCTCGTCGGCATCAACAGCGCGATCTATTCGCAGTCGGGCGGCTCGGTCGGCATCGGCTTTGCCATTCCGGTCAATATGGTGCGCGTCGTGCTCGACTCCGCGCTGCATGGCGGCAAGGCCGTGAAGCGGCCGTGGTTCGGCGCCAAGCTGCAGAACGTGACGCCGGAGATCGCCGAGAGCCTCGGCATCAAGCGGCCGGCCGGTGCGTTGGTTGCGGACGTAACGGCGGGCAGCCCCGCGGCACAGGCCGGCATCAAGGTCGGCGATGTGATCGTCGCGGTCGACAACCAGCCGATCGAGGATCAGGCGGCGTTCGGCTATCGCTTCGGCACGAAACTCCTGGGCGGCACGGCGCAGGTGTCGGTCGAGCGCGGCGGCAAGCCGCTTGTCATTCCGGTCAGGCTCGCGGCGGCGCCCGAGGGCATGCGCGACGAGCTGACGATCGACAACAATTCGCCCTTTGCCGGACTCAGGATCGTCAATCTTTCGCCGGCGGTCGCGGACGAGCTGCGGCTCGACAACGCCAACGAGGGCGTTGCCGTCAGCGACGTCGCCGAGGGTTCGGTCGCGCAGAATATCGGTTTCCGGCGCGGCGATATCCTCGTTTCGGTGAACGACAAGAAGATCGCGACGACCCGCGATCTCCAGCGCATATCCTCGGAGCGCGCGCGGGCCTGGCGGATCGTCATCCGGCGCGGCGGCCGGGAAATATCGGTGGTATTGCGAGGATGAGCCCGCGCGGCAGGGTGCAAGGCGGGGCGCAGAACGCGGGTGCAAGCCTGTTCCAGGCCGCGGGACTCGATCGCGGCGCGCCGCGGCCGCTCGCCGACAGATTGCGCCCCGCAAAGCTTTCGGAGGTCGTCGGGCAAGAGGGGCTGATCGGCCCCGACGGCGCGCTCACCCGGATGCTGGAGTCGGGCACGCTCGGCTCGCTCGTTTTCTGGGGCCCGCCCGGCACCGGCAAGACGACGGTGGCGCGACTGCTCGCGGACGAAACCTCGCTGCACTTTCAGCAAATCTCGGCGGTGTTCTCCGGCGTCGCCGACCTCAAGAAGGTTTTCGATGAGGCGCGCGCCCGGCGCGAGACCGGGCAGGGCACGCTGCTGTTCGTCGATGAAATCCATCGCTTCAACCGTGCGCAGCAGGACAGCTTCCTGCCGGTGATGGAAGACGGCACGGTCACGCTTGTCGGCGCCACGACCGAGAACCCGTCGTTCGAATTGAACGCCGCGTTGCTCTCCCGGGCGCGCGTTCTCGTTTTCAAATCGCTCGATGCGGCGGCGATCGGCAAAATTCTCGAGCGCGCCGAAGCTGAGGAGAAGAAAAAGCTTCCGCTCGATCAGGATGCCCGCGCGACCTTGATCCGCATGGCCGACGGCGACGGCCGGGCCTCGTTGACGCTCGCGGAAGAAGTCTGGCGTTCGGCACGCAAGGGCGAAGTGTTCGACCCCGCGCAACTCGTCGAGATCGTGCAGCGGCGCGCGCCGATCTACGACAAATCGCAGGACGGCCACTACAATCTGATTTCGGCGCTGCATAAATCGGTGCGCGGCTCGGACCCCGATGCCGCGCTTTATTATCTCGCGCGCATGCTGGATGCCGGGGAGAACCCGCTCTATATCGCGCGCCGTGTGGTGCGGATGGCGGTCGAGGATATTGGGCTCGCCGATCCGCAGGCGCTCGTCGTCGCCAATGCCGCCAAGGATGCCTTCGATTTTCTCGGCAGCCCGGAAGGCGAACTCGCCATCGCGCAGGCCGTGCTTTACGTCGCGACGGCGCCGAAATCGAATGCCGCCTACCGGGCCTATGGCGCCGCGAAGAAGGTTGCCAAGGAGGGCGGGTCGCTCCTGCCGCCGAAGCACATTCTCAACGCGCCGACCAAGCTCATGCAGGAAGAAGATTACGGCGCCGGCTACGATTACGACCACGACGCGCCCGAGGCCTTCTCGGGGCAGGAGTACTTTCCCGAAGCGCTCGGCCGCCAGACCTTTTATGCGCCGGTCGAGCGCGGCTTCGAGCGTGAAATTCGCAAGCGTCTCGAGTACTGGGCGAAGCTGCGGGAAGAGCGCCGGCGCGAACGGAAATAATTTCCGCTTCGTGCATCCGTCCGGGCGCGCCGAAGCGCCGCATGGTAACTATTTGGAGCGATAGCAGGCGCTCATTATAATCGCAAAAATGGCCGACTCGACCGCAAGCGGAGCGCCGGATAGCGTTCCGACCCTCTCCCAGATCTTTTTCGCATTCTTCGGCATCGCCATCTCGGGCTTTGGCGGCGTGATGCCCTGGGCGCACCGGATGCTGGTCGAAAGGAAGAATTGGCTGTCGCACGAAAAATTCGCCGAGGACGTCGCGCTCGCGCAATTCCTGCCCGGCCCGAACATCATCAATCTCTCGATCGTGGTCGGTTCGCGCTGGCGCGGCCCGGCCGGGGCGCTCGCCGCCTGTGTCGGCCTGATGATCGCGCCGGTCATTCTGATGATCACGTTCGGCGAGCTATATTCCCGCTTCGGCGACGCATCGTGGCTGAACGGGCCGCTCGAAGGCCTGTCGGCCTGGGCGGTCGGCTTGATCGTCGCGATGACGGCCAAGCTCGCAAAGCCGATGTTTCATGGCCGGCGCTATATGGCGATTTTTTTCGCGGCCGTTGCCTTCGTCGCCGTCGGTTTTCTTCGCGTGCCGCTGTGGTGGGCGCTGATCGCGCTCGCGCCGCTCAGCGTCGCGGCGTTCTGGTGGAGGCTGCGGTGAGGGACGACAGCCCGGTCAACTCCTTCATTCTGCTCTCGCTGATCCTGTCGTTCGCCGCCGTCGGCGGCGTCAACGCCGTCATTCCGGAATTGCATCGCCAGGTAGTCGAGGGCCACGGCTGGCTGAACGACCGGCAATTTGCCGACATGTTCGCGATCGCCAATGCGTCGCCCGGCCCGAACATGCTGATCGTCACGCTGATCGGCCATTCGCTGGGCGGGGTTTCGGGTGCGATTCTCGCGACGCTGGCGCTCTGCACCCCGACCTGTCTGCTGACTTATGCCGTCGGGCATCTTTGGGAACGCTTCAAGGACGCGCCGTGGCGGATCGCCGTGCAGGCCGGGCTCATCCCGGTGACGGTGGGGCTCATCGCGGCGAGCGCTTATCTGCTGGCGCGGGCAGCCGATCATTCCGTCGCCGCCTATGCGCTGACGCTTTCGACGGCGGCATTTTCCTATTTCACACGGCTCAATCCGCTCTGGCTCATGGCGGTTGCCGCGGCGCTAGGTTATGGCGGCTTCATATAGAGTTGCAGGGTAGACTATTCGGAAAGCCGGGATAGAAATCAGCCATGGCGGGGGAAACAAGATGCTTGCAGTAACGCTGGTGTTCATCGGGGGCGGGCTGGGTGCCGTGGCACGCCATGGCGTCAACATTTTATGCGCGAGGCTGTTCGGCCTCGATTTTCCGTGGGGCACGTTCGCGGTCAATCTCATCGGCTCCTTCGCGATCGGCTGGCTCGCCGCCTATTTCGCGTTTCGCGCGGGCGCCGACTGGACGCAATCGGCGCGGCTTTTTCTCATCACCGGCATTCTCGGCGGCTTCACGACATTTTCCTCGTTCTCGCTTGATTTTGCGATGCTGTTCGAGCGCAGCGCGTTTGTGCCGGCGATGCTGTATGTCGCGGGCTCCGTCGGCATTTCGCTGGCCGCGATCTTTCTCGGTCTCTATGTGGGCCGCGCCATAGGCTGATCATGCGCCGCTTTACGATATTGCTGACGGCGCTGCTGGCGATCTTTGCCAGCGCGACGTATGCGGATGCGTTTGAAGTCAAAAGCTACGAGGGGAAATTCTCGATGGAATTTCCCGGCGCACCAGCTGCCAGCACGATCCGGGATATCGGTTCCTGCGTTGCGGCGCGCCATGAATATCGTTTTCAGGAGCGCAGCAAAGTCTGGATGGCGTCCTATCAGGATTGCAAGCCGGCGGGAATTCTTGCCGATCTCGGCCATGCCGATGTCATTAAAAACGCCGTCAAGCGCATGCTGAAGGCCGTGAAGGGCGATTTGCGCGCGAATGATCCGATCACCGTCGGGGTGTTGCAGGGGCGCGAGGTGGTTGCCGTCGTGCCGGGCGGCCTCGTCCTGCGGCAGCGCTTCTTTATCGAGGGCGACCGGGTCTATCAGAATATGTATGTCGGCCCGATTGGCAGCCAAGATGATCCCGCCGTCGAGGCTTTCTTCGCTTCTTTCCGCGTGATGCGCTAGAAGCAGTCATGGCTGTCGAAACACGCACGATCAAGGCGGACGAGGCGGGGCTGCGGCTGGACCGCTGGTTCAAGACGCATTACCCGGCGCTCGCTTTCGGGCATTTGCAGAAACTGTTGCGCACCGGACAAGTGCGTGTCGATGGCGCGCGGGCGAAAACCAGTACGCGGCTTGAGCCCGGCCAGAAGGTGCGCGTGCCGCCGCTCGAGAAAGGCCGCAAACCGGCGGAAGCGGGAGGCGTCGAGGCTCCGCATGTATTGAAGGAAAAAAGCGCCCGCGCGAAGCCGGATGATGCCACGTTCCTGAAATCCATCACGCTTTATGAAGACCGCGAAGTGATGGTGCTGAACAAGCCGATGGGGCTTGCGGTGCAGGGCGGCTCCGGCACCTTGCGGCACATCGACGGAATGCTCGAGGCGCTGCGGACGCGCGATGGCGTCAAGCCGCGCCTCGTTCACCGGATCGACAAGGACACATCCGGCATCCTGCTGATCGCGAAGACGCGGCTGGCCGCGGCGACGCTCGCCAAAAGCTTTCGTTCGCGCTCCGCGCGCAAGGTCTATTGGGCGCTTGTCGCCGGCGTACCGAAGGTCAAGCAGGGGCGGATCTCGACCTATCTTGCCAAGGGCGGCGGCCCCGAAGGCGAGTTGATGCGCGTCGCCAAACACGGCGAGGAGGGTGCCGATCACGCCGTGACCTATTACGCGGTCGTCGAAAAGGCGGCGAATTTGCTGGCGTGGCTGTCGTTGAAGCCCGTGACCGGCCGGACGCACCAACTGCGCGCACACGCCGCGCATATGGGCCATCCGATTGTGGGCGACCCAAAATATTTCGATATCGAGAACTGGGAGCTTCCCGGCGGAATCCAGAACCGCTTGCATTTGCTGGCGCGGCGGCTGGTGCTGCCACATCCGAGCGGCAAGGGAAAAATCGACGTCACCGCGCCATTGCCGCCGCACATGCAGCAATCGTGGAATCTGCTCGGCTTCGACGCCACGCAATACGATCCGATCGTCGATGCGCCGGAGGAATGATGGCGGGCGCGGATAGGGATCGTCCTGGCCCGATGCAGGCGGCGCAGCGCGCCATGCGGCCGCCGCTGCCGAAGCGCTTTTACAAGACCGTCAGCGTCGGCGAGGAGGGCGGAGCGTTTACCGTGCTGCTCGACGGCAAGGCCATGCGCACGCCGGCGAAGCGGTTGTTCGCGCTGCCGGTGCGGGCGCTCGCGGAAATCGCGGCGCGAGAGTGGGATGCGCAGCAGAGCGAGATCGATCCCGGCACGATGCCGATGACGCGGCTTGCCAATCTTGCCATCGACCGGATTGCAGAGACCGCCAGCGAGACGGCTCAGGAGGTGAAGCGCTATGCTGCTTCCGATCTCGTGCTCTATCGCGCCGGGGAGCCGGAAGGTCTGGTCGAAGAACAGGCGAAACACTGGGATCCGGTGCTGCGCTGGGCGGACGAGGCGCTCGATGCCCATTTCGTTTTGGCCTCGGGGGTGAATTTCGTCAGCCAGCCGGATTCGTCGTTGCAAACGGTGGCGAAAGCCGTTGACGCCTTCGCGCCGCCATTTGCGCTCGCGGCGCTGGCCAGCGTCACGCAACTCACGGGGTCGGCACTGATTGCGCTGATGCTTGGGCACGGCAAGATCGCACCGGTCGCGGCGTGGAACGCCGCGCATGTCGATGACGACTGGAATGCCCGCACGTGGGGCGAAGACAGAGAAGCCACAGCGAAACGCGCGCTGCGGCTTGCCGAATTCGAGGCGGCCGCGCGGATGCTCTCATGTACCCGCGCGGAATAATTCAGTCGACGGCGTTTTCGGTCTCGATGACGTCTTCCGGGAAGGTCGGATAGATTCCCTTGACGCGGCCCATTTGCTGGGCGAGGGCGAGCACCGCGTCGATATGCGGCGTCGGCACTTCGGTGAGACGGCCAAGCTCCTGTACGGAAGTCAGCAGCGCATCGAGCTCGATCGGCCGGTTCTTGTCGACGTCCTGCAACATCGACGTGCGGTGCGCGCCGACGCGGGCGGCACCGTTAATGCGGCGTTCGATATCGACACGGAAATGCACGCCGATGCGGCGGGCGATCTTCTCGGCTTCCTCCATCATATGGCGGGCGAGGGCGCGTGTGCCGGGCTCGGTCGCAACGACGTCGAGCGTCGCATGGGTCAGCGCGGAGATCGGGTTGAAGCAGAGATTGCCCCAGAGCTTGAGCCAGATGTCGTTGCGGATTTCCGGCAGGATCGCGGCCTTGAGTCCGGCCTTCTCGAACATGGCGGCGATCTTCTGAACGCGGTCGGTGACCTTGCGCGTCGGCTCGCCGAAGCCGAACTTGTCGCCGGAGATGTGCTTGATGACGCCGGGCGCGACGATCTCGGCTGCCGGGTAAACCGTGCAGCCGATGACGCGCTCGGGCCCGATGGCGTTCCACTGGCGATCGCCCGGATCGACGCTCTCGATGCGGCGGTCGGCGTACTGGCCCTCAAAGCCGTGGAAGTACCACCAGGGAAGGCCGTTCTGCGCGGTGACGACCGCGGTGTTCGGCCCAAGGAGCGGCTTCATCTGGTCGGCGACTTCCCAGGCCTGATGCGCTTTCAGCGCGATGATGACGTAATCCTGATGGCCGAGCTCGGCCGGGTCATTCGTCGCGGTCATCTTCGCGACCTTGTCCTCACCGCCGATGTGGAGCTTGAGACCATTCTTGCGGATCGCCTCCAGATGCGCGCCGCGCGCGATCAAGGAAACGTCCGCGCCGGCGAGCTTCATCAAAACGCCGACATAGCCGCCGATGGCGCCGGCGCCGTAGATACAAACCTTCATTTTCCATTCCCCTAGGCCGCACCCGAGCGGCCTTGCGAATGCTATATAATGCTCTTGAATCACGCCATACCGACGTATTCCAGTTAGTGAAACGGGGCCGGGATGAAAGACATTCTCGACAAGCTCGAAGAGCGGCGCGCCAAAGCACAAAAAGGCGGTGGTGACGCGCGTATCGAAGCGCAACACAAGCGCGGCAAGTTAACCGCTCGCGAACGCATTGAACTTTTGATGGATAAGGGTTCGTTCGAGGAGTTCGATACTTTCGTCGAGCACCGGGCGACCGACTTCGGCATGGACAAGTCGAAGATCCCCGGCGACGGCGTCGTCACCGGCTGGGGCACGGTCAACGGCCGCCAGGTCTTCGTCTTCGCCAAGGACTTCACGGTGTTCGGCGGCTCGCTCTCGGAAACGCACGCACTGAAGATCATGAAGATTCAGGACATGGCGCTGAAGACCCGCGCACCGATCATCGGCCTGTTCGATGCCGGCGGCGCGCGCATTCAGGAGGGCGTCGCGGCGCTCGGCGGCTACGGTGAAGTATTCAAGCGCAATGTGTTGGCCTCCGGCGTCATTCCGCAGATCTCGGTCATCATGGGGCCGTGCGCGGGCGGCGACGTCTATTCGCCGGCGATGACCGATTTCATCTTCATGGTGAAGGACACGAGCTACATGTTCGTCACCGGGCCGGACGTCGTGAAGACCGTGACCAATGAGAACGTCACGGCGGAAGAACTGGGCGGGGCGAGGGTGCATACGACGCGCTCCTCGGTTGCCGACGGCTCGTTCGAGAACGATGTGGAATGCCTTCTGCAGATGCGGCGGCTGATCGATTTCCTGCCGTCGTCATCCGGCGCGCCGCTGCCGGAATGGCCCTCGACCGACGACATCGGCCGCATCGAGCCTTCGCTTGACACGCTAGTGCCGGATAATCCGAACAAGCCCTATGACATCAAGGAGCTGATTTTGAAGGTCGCGGACGAGGGCGACTTCTTCGAGATTTCGGAAGGCTATGCGCGGAATATCGTCGTGGGCTTCGGCCGTGTCGCCGGCCGGCCGACCGGCTTTGTCGCCAATCAGCCGATGGTGCTGGCGGGCGTTCTCGACAGCGACGCCTCGCGCAAGGCCGCGCGCTTCGTGCGTTTTTGCGATGCCTTCAATATTCCCATCGTGACTTTTGTGGACGTGCCGGGCTTTCTGCCTGGCACGGCGCAGGAATATGGCGGGCTCATCAAGCACGGCGCGAAGCTGCTCTTTGCCTATTCGCAATGCACGGTGCCGCTCGTCACGGTCATTACCCGCAAGGCCTATGGCGGCGCCTATGACGTCATGGCGTCGAAGCATATCGGCGGCGATGTGAACTATGCCTGGCCGTCGGCGCAGATCGCAGTGATGGGCGCGAAGGGCGCGGTGGAGATCATTTTCCGCGGCGATATCGGCGACAAGGACAAGATCGCCGCCCGCACGAAAGAATACGAGGAGCGGTTTTTATCGCCGTTCATCGCCGCCGAGCGCGGTTATATCGACGACGTGATCGAGCCGCATGAAACGCGCGCGCGCATCGTTCGCGCGCTCGGCATGTTGCGGTCGAAGTCGGTCGAGCGGCCGCGCAAGAAACACGACAATTTACCGCTGTAGGTCATTATGAACCCTGTTTTATTGATGACACTGATCGGCCTCGGCATCGCGTCCACGATGATCCTGGCTACGAGTTTGCTCGGCGCGGGCAGACAAGAGGCGTTCACGAAAGCCACGCTCACCTGCGCGGTGGGCGCCGGCGTCAACGCTTACATGAATGTATCGAACGGTGCGGCGCTGCAGGGCGAACTTCTGGCCTTCGCGGTCATTTTCGGCGTGCCGGCGGCGGCGGCATTCGGGCTTTCGCGTCTTATCAAAAAGGCATGAACCCGAGAAGCAACGCCACGACATTCAAGAAAAGGGCATGACCGGCGCGATGTTCGGCGAGCTGATTATTATTTCGGCCCGGGCGTCGCGCCTTTCTCACCGCCGCCGCTCTGCCCTTGCTGCGGCAGCTTCGGCTCACCTTGCGGGCCATCTTTCTGCTGATTGGATGCATCGCGGACGTCGCGCTTCGGCGTCGTGTTTTCGGCGGGCGCAACCTGCGCGGTTTGCATCGTTTCGCCGGGCGCCGGGTTCGCCGCGGCGACTTCCTCGCTGTGGTGGCTGAGGCCGTAGAACACGACGCAGACCGCAAACACCATCGCGGAAAAATAAATCATAATCATGGAAGGACTGGCGCGGCCCTCACTTGCGGCAAGTTCGGGATCGGCCTGCAGGCGCAGGTCGCGCGCTGCCGCATTCTCGTAAGAAACGGGATGGTCTTCACGCGGTGAATAGGGCTCGTTCATGGCGGGCCTCCTTCCTGGGGAGCTAATCTCGGAACGAGGAATTGGTTCCACCAGCCGGTGCCGGCAACGAGGCGGCTAACTCTATTGCTTCGCCCAGGCGTTGAGGGCGGCCGTCGAAGCGGCGCCGCCGATCACGCAGGGGAGGCCGAGGGCGACTGCGCCGGCGGCTGCCGCCGCGATGCAGCCAAGGCCGATCGCGGCCTGGCCGACCTGGCCCCAGGTGTTGATGTTTTCCTTGTAGCCGGGGCCCTTGATCTTGCGCTCCTCGATGGCGGCCAGCGCCATCTTCCGAAGTTTCACGGTATCGACCGTTTCGGCGGCGTCGATCACTTCCTTGAGGATCGGCTTGTCGTCGTTCTGGATCTGCTTGTACTGCCAGCGCAGGATTTTCAGAAGATCGCCGTCGCGCGCGGCATTGGTGGCGAGGGTATATTTCGCCATCGAGCCGACAGTGAGCTTGTCAACGCTGTTCTTTTCCTTGCTCCAGCGCAACATGCCGACGATCTGCGCGACCGGGCGATAGGCGCCGGTCGCGAAATAATAGCCCCACAGCATATCGACGAGTTCAGGTGTCGGCTCCAGCCGCAACTTGCCTTTGTCGGGATCCTTGCCGGTGAAATAGACCTTCAGCTTCTCCTGCCAGGCCAGCGGGCGATCGAAAGCGATCTGGTCGAGCGTCGGAAGTTTGTCGTTGAGAAACTTCTGCACCATCGCCTGGCGGCCGGGCATGTACATCGCGTATTTGCGCAGCAAGGCCTTCCATTGCGAATGCCCGGAATAGGCGATGGCCTTGATCAGCACCCATTGATCTTCGTAAGGCAGCGGCAGCGTCTTTTTGATGAGTTCTTCGGGCTTGTCGGATCGGGCGATGACACCCGCGAAGAAACCGATGTGGACGGCGGCGTTCTCCGGCTCCTTGAACGAGCCGCTTTGGCTGAGCGCGCGGATGATTTCGGGCACACGCATCGGATCGGGCTTGAAGCGATAGTCGCCGATCCAGCGGAGCAGGCCGTCAGCGGTGAGGGGCTGAGCCCGCTGCGGCGCGGCGGCCTGCGCGGGGATTTGAGACGTGAAGCAAACAGCGGCCGCGGCCAGCATCAGCGCGATCGAACGCATTACCCCTCCCGTTCGCGCAAACAGCGCATACGCAAAACACATGACGGAAGCTCCCCACCGGCTTCCAATTCACCAAAGCTGCGGGGCAATTTCGTGACAGGGGAGGTTTTGCGAGGGCGCCGTTAATGGCGGCATAAAGGTCATTTCGGCGAGAGAGGACACGGATTTGCCGCAAGACTGAATGCCGGTCACGCCCGGCCTAGGAAAGGGGCGGCCCGATGATCTCGATCTTGTGCTCGCGGGCGATCCGTCTCAGCGTCTCGATTTGCTCCGGCGCCGGTTCGCCCGCGGGCGGGAGCGTTTCGCTCTGAGCCGGGCTGCTCATGGCGCGGACGAAACTCTCGAACTGACCGTTGCGGGTCACGATCAGAACGCGGGCGGTTTGCGACTCCACGCGAAACGTATGCGGCTTGCCGCGCGGGGCGAGCGCGGTCTCGCCCTTGTTGAGAACAAGCTCCTTGCCGTCCTTGAGGATACGCAGCCGGCCTTCCATCACGTGGAAAAGCTCGTCTTCTTCGAGATGGATGTGCAACGGCGGCGAGCTTCCGTGCGGATGAAGGAACTCGATGACCGACAGGCCGTCGGCGCCGTCTTTCGCAGCAACGCGGATATAGGCGAGCGAGTCGAGAAACCACAAAGGCTTGTTGCAATCGCTCATCGTCCCTCCGTTATTTCGGCATTGGAATCGGGCCCATGTCTTTCGGCACCTGATAGCCCTTTTGGACGGCAGGGCGGCTCGCGATGGCGACATACCAGCGCTTCACATTCGGAAACTTGTTGAGGTCGATCTGCTGCCATTCGAAACGCGAAATCCATGGCCAGGTGGCGATGTCGGCGATCGAGTATTCGCCTGCGATGAAGTCCTTGCCCTCGAGTTGCTTGTTGAGGACGCCATACAGGCGCTGCGCCTCCTTGCTGTAGCGCTGCTCGGCATAGGGCGCCTTGCCGGCATTGTATTTCACGAAATGGTGGACCTGGCCGAGCATCGGGCCGATGCCGCCCATCTGCCACATCAGCCATTCGATAACGTTGTAGCGCGCCTTGAGGTCCTTGGGCAGAAGCTTGCCGGTCTTCTCGGCGAGGTACATCAGGATCGCACCGGACTCGAAAATGCTGAGGCCGTTGTCCTGATCGACGATCGCCGGGATACGGTTGTTCGGGCTGATCTTGAGGAAGGCCGGCGCGAACTGCTCGTCCTTGTTGATGTCGATCGGATGCACCGTGTAGGGCAATCCGATTTCCTCGAGCATGATGGAGGCCTTGCGGCCGTTCGGCGTCGTCCAGGTATAGAGATCGATCACTTCATTCTTCCTTGGGTTGGGGAGAGCGGCCTGAAGGCGGCCTCAAGATCACTCACTTCGGGATCGTTCAAATTTTATCGGCCGCATTAACCTTGCGCACATGCTGTTTGCAAGGCGCCGAAGAAACTCGTTCGAATTTACCCTAAATGCCTTCAAGTCTTCGGTCTGTCCAACGCATTTTATACGATCTGAAGCTAAGCCTCATCACGATTCAGGGCTTCGGGCGCCGTCATGTTGATAAGCGATTTACTGGCCGACAACGATACGCGGGTCACGCGATCCATGCGTGTCGCGCCGCGTTCGCTGATGCACGAACTGGTCGACGCCGCGGACATTCCGGTGAAACCCTGGCAGGAGCTCGCGGAGCGTGCCGTCGAGCCGAACGTTTTCTACGAGCCGGCATGGTTGCGCGCCGTTTCCGATCATGCGCGCCGTTACAAAGGCGCCAAAGCGCTGCTCGCCTGGGACGGCCCGGCGAGAACGCGGCTTCTCGGCATGATGCCGGTCTGGAGCGCCTGGCGCGCGCTGAAGCTGCCGCTACCGATGCTGGTCGCATGGCAGGCTTACGCGCCGCTGCGCACGCCGCTCCTCGACGGCGAGATGACCGACGCCGCGGCCCACGGCCTGATCGACGCCGCGATCGGGGCGGGGATGGAGGCGCTTTCGCTGCCGCTCCAGACGCTCGATGGGCCTGCTTTCCGCACGCTGCGGCGCGCGTTCAAAAAGCGCGGTTTCGATTGCGTCGTGCAAAACCGGCATGAGCGCGCGCGGCTCAATACGCGCGCCGACGCCGACACGCTGCTACTGGGCTCGCTCGGCGCGAAGAAGATGAAAGAGCTGCGGCGGCAGCGCAATCGTCTGGCCGATCACGGCGAGGTTATACTGCATATCGCGTCGGAGTCCGAGAACGTAACGAGCGCGCTGGAAACTTTCCTTGCGCTTGAGGCTTCCGGCTGGAAGGGAAAGCGCGGCACGGCACTCGTGCAGGACGAGGGCGACGCCGCATTCATCCGCGAGGCAGCGGAGAAACTCGCCGCGCGCGGCGAATTCGAGGTGCTGACGCTCTGTGCCGGCCGCCAAACGGCGGCGTCGTGCCTTGTCATCAAGAGCGGGCGCCGCGCGTATTTCTTCAAGCTCGCCTATGACGAAACGGAATCGAAAACATCACCGGGCGTGCAGATCACGCTCGATCTCACGCGGCATCTTTGCGCCGATGGCCAGATTGAGGAAGTCGATTCAACGGCCGATGCGAACCATCCGATGATCGACCATATCTGGCGCGATCGTCTCACGCTTGGCGATGTATTCGTGCCGCTGACAAAAAATCGTATCCGCGCGTCCGCCATTCATAGCGTGTTTTCGATCGAGCGCTCCCTTTATGGAAAGGCGCGCGCCGTCGTTCACAAAATTCGATCACTCCGGGAGAAGCATAAATGAGCATCATCGAGCCGAAACAGGGCGATTCCTTCACGCAGCAGTTTCCGCTGGAGACCTTCGGCATCCGTCATGGCTTCGCCGAACACCCGTTGTTCAAGCTTCCGGCTATCCTGGATCTCGTGAAGCAGCTGCCGCGCGACCGCATCGAATATAATTCGGGCAAAGCGGCGGTGAGTCAGGACCCGGATGCGACGCCGCTCGTCGACCTCTCGCCGGAAGAAATCGTCCGCAAGATCGAAACGGCAGGCGCGTGGATGGTGCTGAAGGGCATCGAAGTCGCGCCGGAGTACAAGGCGCTACTCGAGGAAGCGCTGATGTCCGTTGCGAAAGCGCGCGGATGCAAGAGCCTCGACGAGGCGGGGTTTGAGTCGATTCAGGGATTCTTGTTCGTTTCGTCGCCGAATTCGACGACGCCGTTCCATGCCGATTCAGAAGATAACTTCTTCGTCCAGATTCACGGCGAGAAGTTCTTCCATGTTTACGACAACCGCGACTATTCGATCGCGAGCGACGAGGCGCTGGAAGGCACTATCGCGAAGCACCGCAACCTCGTTTATGACGCGAAATTCGACGCGAAGGCGGTTTCGTACCATTTGTTCCCGGGCGACGGGTTGTTCCTGCCGTATCAGTGGCCGCACTGGGTGAAGACCGCGAACAGCTATTCGATCTCGATGGCGATCACCTGGAAGACGGCGGCCGTACGCCGCCGTAACGATCTCGTCGTCACCAATTCGATGCTGCGCAGCTTTGGCCTGCCGCAGCCGGCGCCGGGGCAGATTCCTGCATTGGATACGCTGAAGGTCGCCGCGTTCCGCACGGCCAGTGCGGCCGTCGCACCGCTGCGCCGCTCCGAGAGCGTACGCCGCGCGCTCCGCCGGATCGTGCTCGGCAAGAACGCGAATTACTACTATCGCGATGAGGCCAAAAAGAAAGAAACCACCGCGGCCTGACCGCGGCGGTTTCCAAGCTCGGGTTTCACGCCGCGGCCCTGGCCGCGGCGTCTGCTTTTAGAACAGCACGACGCCGCGGATCGACTCGCCCTTGTGCATCAGGTCGAAGGCCTTGTTGATGTCCTGCAGCGGCATCGTATGCGTGATCATCGGGTCGATTTCGATCTTCTTCTCCATGTACCAATCGACGATCCTCGGCACGTCGGTGCGGCCTCTGGCGCCGCCGAATGCCGTGCCGCGCCAGACGCGGCCGGTCACCAGCTGGAAGGGGCGGGTCTTGATCTCGGCGCCGGCAGGGGCGACGCCGATGATGATGCTTTCGCCCCAGCCCTTGTGGCAGCACTCGAGGGCCGTACGCATCAGATCGACATTGCCGACACATTCGAAGGTGTAGTCGGCGCCGCCCTTGGTGAGATCGACGAGATATTTCACGAGGTCGTTGCCGGCTTCCTTCGGATTGACAAAGTGAGTCATGCCAAAGCGTTCGCCCCATTTCTTGCGGTCCGGATTGAGGTCAACGCCGACGATCATCTCGGCGCCGATCATGCGCAGGCCCTGAATGACGTTGAGGCCGATGCCGCCAAGGCCGAAGACCACGGCGCGGCAGCCGGGTTCGGCTTGCGCGGTATTAATGACAGCGCCGATGCCGGTGGTGACGCCGCAGCCGATGTAACAAATCTTGTCGAAGGGGGCGTCCTCGCGAACTTTGGCCAGCGAAATTTCCGGCAGCACCGTGAAATTGGCGAAAGTCGAGGTGCCCATGTAGTGGTGGATCTTCTTGCCATCGAGCGAGAAGCGGGAAGTGCCGTCGGGCATGACGCCCGCGCCCTGCGTGGCACGGATCTTCTGGCAGAGGTTGGTCTTTCGGGAGAGGCAGTATTCGCATTCCCGGCACTCGGGCGTGTAAAGCGGGATGACGTGATCGCCCTTTTTCAGCGAGGTCACGCCGGGTCCGACATCGACGACGATGCCCGCGCCTTCATGTCCAAGAATCGCGGGGAAGAGGCCTTCGGGGTCGGCGCCCGAACGGGTGAATTCGTCAGTGTGGCAGACTCCTGTCGCCTTGATCTCAACCAGCACTTCACCGGCCTTGGGGCCCTCGAGCTGAACAGTGGCGATTTCCAGAGGCTTTCCGGCTTCGAAAGCGACGGCAGCGCGTACATCCATGACGTTCCTCAGACTTCGGTTTGATTGAACCGGCCAATCGCAAGGCAGCCCTGCCGATTTGGCCATTGCCGGGCAGCATAGGTTCCGGCAAGCAGGCGCGCAAATGAATCGCGACCTCGAACAGAGTGTGGCTCGCGCCGCACCCGGCATTTTTGTCGTGCTGTGGAGCACCGGCTTTATCGGCACGAAATACGTGCTCGATGGCGCGGAGCCCCTGACATATCTGACGCTCCGCATGGCGCTTGTTGCAGCACTCATGGCGGTGATTGTCCTCATAGGGCGGCCGAAGCTGCCGAACCTCGCCGAAACCGGTCACAGCGCGATCGCGGGCCTGCTAATCCAAGCCATTTACCTCGGCAGCGTGTCGGTCGCGATGTATCACTCGGTACCGGCAGGCCTCGCAGCGCTGATCCCCGGTATGCAGCCGATCCTGACCTCCACGCTCGCCAATCGCTGGCTCGGCGAGCGGGTCACCAAACTGCAATGGGCAGGTCTCGTGTTCGGTCTCATCGGCGTGGCCATGGTGCTGCATGGCCGCCAAATGACCGGCGAGGTGGGTTGGGCCTGGCTGGGCACTTGCATCGCGCTCGTCAGCATCACGCTCGGCACGCTCTATCAGAAACGCTATTGCGGCAAGATCGACTGGCGCAGCGGCAATCTCGTGCAGTTTGCGGTATCGGCGGTGGCGTGCGGGATTGGCGCCTGGCTGTTCGAGACGGGAAATGTCGACTGGTCGCTGCAGTTCACGCTCTCGCTGTTTTGGCTCGCGATCGTGCTGTCGATCGGCTCGGTCGGGGTTCTTTACTGGTTGATTCGGCGGGGCACGGCGACGCAGGCGGCCAGCCTGTTCTATCTCGTGCCGGCGACGACGGCCTTGATGGCGTTCGTTTTGTTCGGCGAGCGGCTCGATTTTCTCGGCATCCTCGGCATGGCGCTGTGCGCGGCGGGTGTGTTTCTCGTCAACAAGCCGGGCAAGAAGCCGGCTCCAGCTTTGCCGGGGAGTTGAGCGCGCAAAAAAAGGGGCGCCTGAAAGCGCCCCTTTTCCGGATGCATCTCTATTATTTTTAGCTGTTACTTCGGCTGGGGAACGATACGGATATAGGGCTTCGGTGCTTTCCAGCCGTTCGGGTAGAGCTTCTTGGCTTCATCATCCGAGATGGCGCCGCCGAGGATGACGTCTTCGCCCTGCTTCCACTGGGCAGGGGTGGAGACGCGGTGCTTGGCGGTGAGCTGCAGGCTGTCGATCACGCGCAGCACTTCGTCGAAGTTGCGGCCGGTGCTCATCGGGTAAACGAGGATCAGCTTGACCTTCTTGTCCGGGCCGATGACGAAGACGTTGCGGACGGTCTGGTTGTCGTTCGGCGTGCGCTTCAGCGGGTCGCCGCTCGTCGCGGCGGGGAGCATGCCGTAGAGTTTCGAGACGTTGAAATCGGTGTCGCCGATCATCGGGTAGTTGGGCGCGAAGCCCTGCGTCTCCTTGATGTCCTTCGACCATTCGGCGTGACGATCGACCGGATCGACCGAGAGGCCGATGATCTTGACGCCGCGCTTGTCGAACTCCGGCTTGATCTTGGCCATGTAACCGAGCTCGGTCGTGCAGACTGGAGTGAAATCCTTCGGATGCGAAAACAGGACCGCCCAGCTATCGCCGATCCAGTCGTGGAATTTGATTTTGCCTTCGGTGGTCTGGGCCTCGAAATCGGGGGCCACGTCGCCAATTGAAAGTGCCATCGTCAGAACCTCCTCTATGTCGGCTTGTCGCGAATTATTACGCGTTTTTGCCGGCGTGTTCTGGAACTTGATATAGCCCCTTTCACATAAATTGCTAGCAGAAAAAGGTATAAAACATTTATATAATGTGATTTGAAAAACTGCCTTCCACTCGCAGCCATTAGGGCTCCAGTAACTGCGTTTCGCGCACAGTCGCTGCGGGCCAATTCGAACGCCGACATTGGGGACGGGAATTTCCATGCGTGTATCTGCCGGCGCGTTGCAGCCGAGCCTTGCCGAAGCCGTGGCTGCCGCCGAACTCATCCGCGAACGTCACAAACGAGATAGCGCGATCAGCCGGGCGGAAGCCGAGGCGCTGCTGACGCTCGATCGCTTGCAGCCCGATAGCACGCCGCTGTGGCGCGACTTCGCCGCGACCGCGATCGCCGAGCACATCGTGGCGGCGGAGCCGGCAGGGTTGCTGGATAGCGAGAAGAGCGAATGGATGATGCGCCGTGTCGCGCCGGAAGGGCGCGTCGAAAGCGCGATGGCATTCGAGATGATGCTGCGCGCGTTCGAGCGCGCGCAGGAAGTTACGCCGCAACTCTCGGCTTTTGCGATCCGGCAACTTTGCGCGGCCTGCATCAACGGCGAAGGCGCGCTGATCGGTGAACGTGTGCATTTCTCGCGGATGATGGATGCCCAGGACACCGCGATGCTGCACCGTATGCTGGTCGCGGCCGGCGGCTCCGAGGGGCGTCCGGTGTCGCGCGAGGAAGCCGAAGCGCTGTTCGATCTGCACGATGCGATGGCGCGCTCGCAGAACAATACGGCGTTCAACGATTTGTTCTACCGCGCGATCGCCAATTACGTGCTCGCGGCGTCGGGTCATGCGCTTGAGCCGCGCAAGGAGGTCTTGTCGCCGGAATATGTACTGAGCGCGCAGCTGCGGCCGAGTCCCGAGCAGGTCTCATGGCTTTCGGAGCGGATCATGCGCGACGGCCAGCCGACGCTCGCGGAGTTCGAGCTGCTGCTCCTGATCGGCAGCGAGCCGATCAAGACCGATACCTCGCTGCAGCGTCTTCTCGCGATTTGATCTTTCTGGTGTAGTCCGGGTTTCCCCCTGTTCGCGGCTCGCGACGGGGAGGCCGGGAATTACCGTTGCAAGCCAATGGTGCGATTGACATTCTTCGCGCCGCACCGCAACAAAGACGCCCAGGGTGGATCGCCGTATGTTCAGCAAAATTCTGATTGCCAACCGGGGTGAGATTGCCTGCCGCGTCATCAAGACCGCGCGCAAAATGGGGATCAAGACGGTTGCCGTTTATTCCGACGCCGATGCCGATGCGCTGCATGTCCGCATGGCGGACGAGGCGGTGCATCTTGGGCCGCCGCCGGCGGCGCAGTCCTATCTTTTGATCGATAAAATCCTCGCCGCCTGCAAGCAGACGGGCGCGGAAGCCGTGCATCCCGGCTACGGCTTTCTCTCGGAGCGTGCGGCGTTCGCAGAAGCGCTGAAGGCGGCAAAGATCACCTTCATCGGGCCGAACGTGCGCGCCATCGAAGCGATGGGCGACAAGATCGAATCCAAGAAGTTCGCGGCCCAGGCGAAAGTTTCGACGGTGCCGGGTTTTCTCGGCGTGATCGAGGACGCCAAGCACGCGGCGAAGATCGCCGATGAGATTGGCTATCCGGTGATGATCAAGGCTTCCGCCGGCGGCGGCGGCAAGGGCATGCGCATCGCCCACAGCAAAGCCGAGGTCGCCGAAGGATTCGAACGCGCGAAGTCGGAAGCCAAATCTTCGTTCGGCGACGACCGCGTATTCATCGAAAAGTTCATCGTCAATCCGCGTCACATCGAAATTCAGTTGCTCGGCGACAAGCACGGCAACTGCATTTATCTCAACGAGCGCGAATGTTCGATCCAGCGCCGCAATCAGAAGGTCGTCGAGGAAGCGCCGTCGCCCTTGCTCGATGAAAAAACGCGCAAGGCGATGGGCGAGCAGGCCGTCGCGCTCGGCAAGGCGGTCGGCTACGACTCCGCCGGTACCGTCGAGTTCGTCGCGGGACAGGACAAGAGCTTCTACTTCCTGGAGATGAACACGCGGCTGCAGGTCGAGCATCCGGTGACAGAGTTGATCACCGGCATTGACCTTGTCGAACAGATGATCCGTGTCGCGGCGGGCGAGAAGCTTTCGATCAAGCAGAGCGATGTGAAGATCGGCGGCTGGGCGGTGGAAAGCCGCATCTATGCCGAGGACCCATTCCGCGGGTTTCTGCCTTCGACCGGGCGCCTCATGCGTTACCAGCCGCCGCGCGAAGGCAAACGCGGCGGCGCCGAAATTCGCAACGACACCGGCGTCTATGAAGGCGGCGAGATTTCGCTGTTTTACGATCCGATGATCGCCAAGCTCGTGACGCATGCGCCGTCGCGCGCAAGCGCGATCGAAGCAATGAGCGAAGCGCTGGACGCTTTCACCATCGAGGGTGTCCGCCACAACATTCCGTTCCTCGCTTCCCTGATGCAGCATCCACGCTGGCAGGAGGGCCGGCTTTCGACCGGCTTCATCGCCGAGGAATATCCCGATGGCTTCCATGCGAGCCTTCCTGAAGGCGAGGCGGCAAGGAAGATGGCGGCAGTCGCCGCCGCGATGGATCACGTGCTCGGCGAGCGCAAGCGCAAGATTTCCGGCCAGATGATCGGCCGCGCGGTAACGCGCGAGAAACGGCGAATGGTGCGATTAGATGGCACCGAGATCGGTCTCGAGATCATGCGGCAGGGCGAGGCGGTGGCCGTGCGTTTTCTCACCAACGGCACGCACGAGCCGGCGGTGCATGTCCTGCAATCGAACTGGAAGCCGGGCGATCAGATCTGGGCAGGGACCTTCGACGGCAAGGAAATCGCGGTGCAGACGCGCGCGATCCGAAACGGTTTTTCGCTCGCCTGGCGCGGCGTCGAGACGAAAGCGCATGTCTATACCGAGGCGGAGGCGGCGCTCGCGCGCCTGATGCCCGAGAAGACGACGGCCGACAGCGGCAAGCAGGTGTTGTGCCCGATGCCGGGGCTCGTCATTTCCATCGCCGTCAAGGAAGGTCAGGAAGTGAAGGCCGGCGAGCAGCTTGCCATCGTCGAAGCGATGAAGATGGAAAACGTGCTGCGTGCCGAGCGCGACGCGACGGTGAAGAAAATTCACGTCAAGCCGGGTGACAGCCTCGCGGTGGACGCGGTCATTCTGGAATTTTCCTGACGCTCATGCGTCTTTACTTCGCCTATGGCTCGAACATGGATCGCGCGCATATGGCGAAGCTGTGCCGCGGCGCGGAGGCGCTTGGTGTCGCGAGCGCCGAGAACCAGCTCTATTACATCGCAGCTTGCGGTTATGCGTCGATGACGCCGCGCCGCAATACGCGCACCTACGGCGTGCTGTGGAAGATCAATGCGCAACACATCGCCAAGCTCGACGAATATGAGAGCGTGAAGACCGGGCTTTACGCTTCCGCCGCGATTCCGGTACGGCACAACGGCAAGCTGCTTCGTGCGCTCATCTATTATGCGTGCGAGGCGAAGCCCGGCGTTCCCAGGCCCGGCTATCAGGAAAATGTCATTGCGGCCGCGCGAAGCTGGGAGTTCCCGGCGGAGTATCTCGCGCATCTCGAAAAATTTCTTCCGCGCGCTCCCGCTTGAAGCTAGATTTCCCGCATGAAGATCGTGCGGATTTTCATACGCGGCCGCGTACAGGGCGTCGGCTTTCGCTATTTCGTCGCGGGCGAAGCGGAAGTCAGCCGCCTTGAGGGCTGGGTGCGGAACCGCCGCGACGGCTCGGTGGAAGTCGTGCTCGCCGGTGATGAGGCGCGGGTCGATGGCATGATCGAGGCGCTGCGGCGCGGCCCGCCGGTGTCGCGGGTCGAGAAAATCGACGTTGTAGCCGCGAGCGGCGCCGATCTCATGCACCGTCACGCAGGCGAGAAGTTCTCGGTACTGCCCACGGCTTAAGGCTGCTTTTCCGCCGCGAGCTTTTCCTGCTGCCGGCCGAGCCAGAGGCCATTCAGAAACCAGAGCGCGGCGAGCGGAATTGCGACGAAAGCAATCGCCGATGTGCCAAGCCCTAGCGCTGCGAAGGCGGCATAGGTCCATGCGCCGACCTGATCGCCGCCGCGATAGACCACGGTGTCGATGAAGCTCTTGGCCTTGTAGCGATCCTCGCGCGGCAGCACGGTGTAAAGCACTTCGCGCGTCGGGCGGGCAATCGCATAATCGCTCGAGCGGCGCAATGTCTGGAAGATCACCAGCGAAGACAGTGCGGGCACGAAGGCCAGTGCCGCAAAGCCGAACAGCGTCAGTGCGGGAAGGAGCGCGAGCGTGATGCCGACGCCGAGCCAGCGCACGATGCGGCCGGTCAAGAACAATTGCACGACGAGCGTGATGACGTTCACCGCGAGATCGATCGAGGCGAAGAACGCCGTCTGTGCGCCGCGATCGGAAAAGTTCGCTTTTACGATCGCGGCCTGCTCGAAATAGAGAAAGGTCGCGGTAATGGCGAACAGAAGAATGAACAGGCTGACGCCGAGAAGATAAGGCGACTTGAACGGATGCGTGATGCCGGCCCAGATACTGCCGCCGACAGCGCGATCCTGCGAGGGCTGCTTGTGCAACGAGCCCGAGAGCTTCGACAGCCGCCGCACGGCATAGACGGCAACTTCGAGCAAAATCACCGAGCCGATCAGCAAGAGCGGCACCGGCACATAACGCGCCAGCGAGGCGGTGATGCTGGAGCCCGCGATGGCGCCAATGGTGGCGCCGGCAGCGATGAAGCCGAACAGCCGCTTGCCTTGTTCCGATGAAAACAAATCGACGATCAGCGCCCAGAAGATCGAAACGACGAAGAGGTTGTAGATTGAAATCCAGATGAAGAAGACGCGCCCGATCCAGATCGTCTGTTCGGGCGTCGCGTAATGCAGCACGGCCGCGAAGACCAGAATGTTCAGCGCGAAGAAACGATAGGCGAGCGGGATGAAGCGCGAGCGCGGCAGCTTCTTCACGAGATAGGCGAACGGCACGTTCAGTAGAAGCATGCCGATCAAAGTGCCGGTGAACAGCCATTGCAGATTGTTGACGCCGCCCGCGACCCCCATCTGCTCGCGGATCGGCCGCATGATGTAATAGGAAGAGAGGACGGCGAAGATATAGAGCCACGCCCAGGCGAGCGCCGGAACTTCCGGCGCGCGCACGTCGATCAATCGCCGCAGCCAGGGAAAAAGAACGCCGCCGTTTTCGCCGGCGGCATTCGCGGGTTCCTTGGTCACTGGATGCCGAGCTCTTTCTTCAATTGGCTGACCGGCAGCGCGCGGGTGAAGAGGGGGGCGGGCGGCGCGAACTCGCGGCCGCGGGCAAGCGGCACCGATACCGGCTCGAAGCCGAGATCGCGGACGAGTTTCTCGGTGATCTTGAGCGCTTCCTGGTCGTCGCTTGCGAGCGGAACGCCGATCTTTTCGCCGCTGCGATGACCCTCAGTCGCGAACGAACGCGCGCCGAACGAATTGAAGGCGCGCACGAGACGAACGCCGGGCAGATATTTGAGCGTGGTTTCGCCGGGGCCGTTCTTCTGGCCCTCGTTGCCGATTTCGCCGTCGCGCGACGGGATCGGGTTGCAGGCGTCGAGCACGATCTTGCCTTTCATCGCCGCGCCATGTTCGCGGCCGACATCGGGCAGGGCCTTATAGGGAACCGCGAGCAGGATGATGTTGCCGAAGGCAATCGCTTCCTGCACGCTGCCGGCGCTTGCGTTGGGGCCGGCATCGGCCACCAGATTTTTCAACTGCTCGGGGTGGCGAGAAGAGAACATCACCTTATAGCCGGCCTTTGCGAAGATCGTGCCGACGGCGCCGCCGAGACGGCCGGAACCGACGACAGCGATTTTCGTATCGGCCGGCGTTTGCGCGAGAACGGGAAGCGATGAGAGCAGCGGCAGGGCAGCGAGCGCGCTGCCCGCCATCAAGATATCGCGGCGGCGAAGATGCATCGGCGTCAGGCGCTTTTTCATCGAGGCTCTCCCATAGGAATGGCGCGGAAAAGAGCGTTTTCGAGCGAAGCGGGTATCGGTTCGTGCGAAGAAAACGCGAGAAATGAAAAGATTCTAGCCGATCGGCTGCGTTCGCCAATTAACGCTTTTGTGAGAGCGGGGAAGCTTATTGCGCAACGGGCCCGAACAGCCGCTCGAAGTTTTGCTTCAGCGCATGATCCACATCCGCCATCGAAGCCGTGACGCCGAGGTCGGCAAGGCTTGTCACGCCGTAGCGTTGCTCGGAAATGCCGCAAGGCACGATGCCGGCGAAATGCGAAAGATCCGGTGCGACATTGATGGCGATGCCGTGCATCGTCACCCAGCGCTTTACGCGAATGCCGAGGGCGGCAATCTTGTCCTCAAAGCCGCGGCCCTTGTCGGGACGGCGCACCCAGACACCGACACGGTCTTCACGCCGCTCGCCGGCCACGCCGAAGCCGGCAAGCGTCGCGATGATCCATTCCTCGAGCGCGGCGACATAGCGGCGCACATCGGCGCCGCGTTCCTTCAGGTTGAGGATCGGGTAGGCCACGCGCTGGCCGGGACCGTGATAGGTGAGGCGGCCGCCGCGGCCGGTGGTGTGCAGCGGAAAACGGTCGGCGCCCGCGAGGTCTGCCGCCGAGGCGCTGGTCCCGGCCGTAAAGAGCGGCGGGTGCTCGACGAGCCAGACCATTTCGCCCGCTTGCCCGGCGGCAATCGCCGCAACCTGCTGTTCCATGAAGGCGACGGCTTCGGCATAGCCGGTGAGCCCCTGGCTGACGCGCCAGGCCGCGGGTTCGCGCTGGCGCGAGGGCGCAAGCGGGGGAATATCGAGCCGCGAGGCGGGGTCGCTGGTGCCGTGCATAGGGCCTTTTAGCTCCGTTCCGGGGCCCCGGCCATGCATTGGCCGCCGAAAATGGCGGGCATTAACTCTTCGTTCACCATAAACAGGCAGGTTTTACGCGGGTTTGGGGGCAGGACGTGACGACAATTCATCAGGTTAGCTGCGATATCTCGGTTGTGCTCGGCTCGACGACGATGCCGATCCACCAGATGCTGCGCATGGGCCGCGGGGCCATCATCGAGCTCGAGGCGACCGAGGACGACGAGGTGACGATCCTCGCCAACAACATGCCGGTCGCCCGGGGAACGGTCTCGATCAACGGGAATCGTATCGGGGTGACGGTCACGAGCCTTCTGCCGCGGCCCGAAACGGCCCCTCGAATCTAGGCAGAATCTAGGGAAAACAAGGGCTTTTCACCCTTGAGACAACGCGTACGATTTGTTACATGCGCGCGTCTGATCTGATTATCAGACCATCCAATCAGCGGCCGTGGCGGAATTGGTAGACGCACTAGCTTGAGGTGCTAGCGGGGCAACCCTTGGAAGTTCGAGTCTTCTCGGCCGCACCAGTTCTTTGAGACGATAATTTCCGGGCGCGCATCAAATTTTGCGCGCCCTTTCGTTTTGCGGCGGGGCCGCCAATCGCGGCTTAGCGCTCGTAAATAAAATCGTTGTAGGCGCTCGAGCGCAAGCGCTGCACATGCTGCGTGTGATGGCGCGGCGATGAGCGATAGTGCCGCGCGATACGGCGATAGTGCGCGGCGCGTTTGCTGCGAACGGACGGATGTTCGGCGGTCTTTTGCTTCGCGGCTTTTTCCTTCGCGGCGATCTCTTCCGGTGTCGGCTCCGGCGCCGGCGGAATGACGGGCAGGGCGCCGTCCTTCGCAACCATATGCACGAGCTTGAAGCCGCGCGCCTTCAGCCGCTTGAACAGCTCGGGCAGTAGCCCGGCGGTGACTTTCTTCACGTCATGCAGGAGCAGGATGCCCGAGCCGCGCTCCTCGAGGCGCGAGACGGCGCGCTGCAGGATGCCTTCGGGATTATGTTGCAGGCGATGAAACCAGTCGCTCGCCAGCACATCGATGCCGACCGTCGCGATGTTGTGCTCGCGCAAATAGGCTTCGGTCTGCGGCGTATCCAGAAGCCCCGGATAGCGGAAGAAGGGGGAGACCTTCTTGCCGATGGGATCGAGCGCGGCCTGCGCCATGCGGAAGCCGTCATCGATCTGCTGCTGCGCCTTCTCAATCGGCAGACGGCTCAGATACGCGTGCGTCCGGGTATGCGTGCCGATGGTGTGGCCTTCCTCGGCGATACGGCGGACGAGGTCGGGATTTTCCTGCGCGTTGACGCCGATCAGGAAGAAGGTCGCCTTGGCGCATTCCTTCTTCAGGAAATCGAGGACTTCCGGCGTCGTCTTTTTGATCGGGCCGTCGTCGAAGGTGAGGATGAATTCCTTGGGCTCGAGCGGCAGGCGGCTGTTGTACTGATGGCCGCCGAGCGTCGGCGTTTCCTTGGGGTCGATCGCGATGGTGCGCGAGACGCCCATGGCTTCGGGATTGCCCGGGCAATCCTCGGCGTGGACCGTGGACGGCAACGAGGCCGCGACGAGGCTCGCGGCAAAAAAGCCGCCGAGCAAAACGGATTTCAAGCGCATGCAGTGAATTCCCTTACCCCGCATGAATTTAACCTGAACGGCGGGGGCGGAAAAAGCCGTGCCGCGGTGTTTTGCCCATTTGGCTGCATGATTCGTTATCAACCTTACCGTGCAGGGACGGCGTGGACGACCTGAAAACCGCCGGCCTTCAGCGCCCGGAGGAAAGCCGGCAGCATGCGAGCGGTGTGGCCCTGCGTGTCATGGAAAAGAACGATGCCGCCGCCGGTGTGTTCCAGCCGCGCCATCACCAGGGAGAGTTCGTATTCCGGCGTCATCGGATTCCAGTCGCTCGCCCAGAGGTCTGCGCCGAAGACGGCGTAGCCTTTGCGATCGAGGTAGCCGAGCAGCGCCGGCGAAGAGCCGAAACCCGGAAAGCGGAAGAACGGCGCCGCCTTGTGGGGCGCGGCCGCTTTCTCGACGGCCTTGATGCCGCGCTCGATGTTGTCGACAGCGGCGCCATACGAAATGCTCGCGAGCGTCATCGGATGGGTCATGCTGTGATGGGCGACCGTGTGACCTTCAGCCGCGATGCGGCGGACGAAATCGGGGTGAGCTGCCGCGTTGCGGCCGATCAGGAAAAAGGTCGCCTTCACGCATTCGCGTGCGAGCGCCTTCAACACCATCGCGGTGGTCGCAGGGCTCGGGCCGTCGTCGAATGTAAGCACCACCTCGCGCGGCTTAAGCGCCAGCGTGCCGGGAAAATGTTTCTTCCCGTAATGGCCGGGCGCTACCGGCAGGACGCGCGCGGTGCCGAGCGCGGCGGGGTTGCCGGGGCAGTTTTCCGCCGCGGCCGCGTGGGTCAAAGCCGCGATCAGAACCGCGGCAAGAAAACAGCGTGCGATGAACATGAAAGGCGAGAGCTCGAATCCCGTGGGGGCCGGCGCTTGGGTAGGACTAAGCCCGCCGCCGATCAATGATGATAAAGGCTTGCGCAGAACGCTTTGCCCGGCAGGAATAATTTGTCGCATTTTAACGAAAATCTTGACGCTTAGTGGCGCAGTTTGGCGCGCCATTCGGCTAAGTCCTTGGCTTCACAAGGTTCATAGTTGATTTACCGTTGTTCTGATCACTTCGGAAAACAGAGCAAAATTAAGCGCTTGCCGACGTCTTTCTGCTGAAATGCCCGAAATTACGGGTGGCGGACCATGCAGGAATTCTGGCAGCGGCATCAGTGGGGCGATCGTTGGCTAATGGCCGTCGGCGGCTTGATGGCGCTTGCGGCGATTGTGCTCGTCGCCGTCGCCATTCTGGTCGCGCATCGGGTCGATAGCGACAGTATCGAGCGCGAAGTCGCCACCGTTCGCAACGGTGTTGCATCGAAAATGACGCGCATGCGCAACGACCTGCGCGCACTGTCGCGCTGGGACGAAACCGTGCCGCAAGGCGTGTCGCGCAGCGACGCTTCCTGGATGCATCGCAATTTCGGCCGCCGCCTGCATGAGACGAGCGGTTACGATCAAACTTATGTGCTCAACGGCGAGAATGAACCGGTCTATGCCTCGATCAACGGCAGGCTGGTCGATACGAACATCTTCGAAGTCGTCGGCGAGAATATCCGCCCGATCATCGCCGAGGTGAGGGAAACCTACAAACTGCGGCGGCTGAACGATGTGATCCATATGGCGGAGGCCGATATCACGCCTTCGCCCGAACCGGTGTCGCGGGTCGTCTTTACGCGCATCGATCAGCGTCCGGCGCTGGTCGGCGTTGTCGGCGTTGCCCGCGATAAAGGGGCCGACAGCGATACCCCCGCGATCGCCATCAATGTGCGCTTTGCCGGGGGCCGTTTTCTGTCGGATCTTGGCAGCAACTATTCAGCCGATAACATCGCAATACGCGACAGCCAGGCACAAGACGGCGAAGCAGGCTTGCCGCTGCCGCTTTATGGCAATGACAACAACAGCCGTCCGGCATGGCTGGTCTGGGCACCGAAAACGCCGGGCACCGCGATGTTGCGGCAGCTCCTGCCGGCGCTGGTCGGCATTGTCCTGTTCCTGGGTTTCATGGGCGCGATGGTGCTTCGGCAGGCGCGGCTCGCCAGCGAAGAATTGAAGAACAGCGAGCGGCGCGCGAAAGAACTTGCCTTCCGCGATACGCTGACGGGTCTTGGCAACCGGGCGCAGCTCCTCGAGGTTCTCGCCGAGAGCATTGAGACGTTGAAGCCCGACCGCAAGCTCGCGCTGCTGTTCATCGATATCGACGGCTTCAAGGATATCAACGACACGCTCGGCCATCACGTCGGCGACGAGTTGTTGACCGTCGCAGCCTGGCGCCTTGCGGCGATCAAGAACAGCCTCGCGGCGGTGCGCCTCGGCGGCGATGAATTTGCGCTGCTCCTGCCGCTCGATAGCCACGACGAGATCGGCGTCATCTCACGTCACATCCTCGAAAATCTGCGACAGCAAACGCCGGCCGGCGATCACGTGCTGACCGTTTCGGCTTCGATCGGCGTCGCGATCGCTCCGGAACATGCGAGCGATCCCGAGACGCTGCTGCGGCGCGCCGACATCGCGCTTTACCGCGCGCGCACCGAAGGGCGCGGCACGTTGCGGATGTTCGATCCGGGTTATGAAGATGCGCTGCATAAACGCGGCAAGATGGAGCGCGAGCTTGCAGCGGCGCTCGCCAATGAAGAACTCGTGCTTCGCTATCAGCCCCAGCTTTCCGCCGACGGCGAGCGGGTGGTGGGCGTTGAAGCGCTGGTGCGCTGGGACCATCCCGAACGCGGCGTGGTGCCGCCCAACGAATTCGTGCCGACAGCCGAGCATTCCGGCCTGATCGTCCGCCTCGACGAGTGGGTGCTGCGCCGCGCCTGCCAGGAAGCCCAGCGCTGGCCGGACGTCTCGCTCGCGGTGAATTTGTCGCCGTCGAATTTTCATAGTTCGGACATGGTCGCGCGGCTGACGCGCGTGCTCGACGAGACGGGGTTCAATCCGCGGCGGCTCGAAATCGAGATCACCGAAGGCACGCTGCTCAATGCGACGCCGGAAGTGCTCGGCCAGCTCGCGGAGATGCGGCAGATGGGCATCCGGATCGTCCTCGACGATTTCGGCACGGGCTATTCCTCGCTCGGCTATCTTCGCAGCTTCCCCGTCGACAAGATCAAGATCGACAAGTCGTTCGTGCAGAATCTCGGTGTCACGGAAGAGTCGGCGGCCATCATCGAATGCGTCGCGCGCCTTGGCCGCGCCATCGGCCTCACGGTCACCGCCGAGGGTGTCGAAACCAAGGAGCAGCATCGCTTCGTGCGCGCTGCGGGCTGTCATCAGCTGCAAGGCTTCCTGTTCTCGAAGGCCATCCCTGCCGATGCGTTTGGTGAAATGCTGAACCCGTCGAAACGCGAAAAACTGATCCGGCTTGCATCCTCGAACGTCTAGAATTCGTTCCGCTGCAATCCGCTTTGAGCGCAGAGCCATCCGGCCTGACACCGGCTCCCACTTTGCGGGATCATGCGCTAGGTTAGCCGGATGCAGCCGAATGTTGTCAGCAAAAAAGCCTTCGTGCCGAGGGATCCCGATTGGGACGCCAAGGTGCGGCGGAGTTTCGAGCGCCAGACCTTCATGGAGACGGTCGGCGGCAAGCTGATCGCGCTTTCGCCCGGCCGCTGCGAGGTGGAGATCGCGTTCCGGCCGGACCTTTGCCAGCAGAACGGCTATCTGCATGGCGGTCTCATCACGGCGATTGCCGCGAATGCCACCGGCTATGCCGCGTTCTCGTTGATGCCGCCGAACTCCTCGGTGCTTGGCGCCGAATACAAGATCAACCTCCTGAGCCCGGCGGCAGGCGAGCGCTTCGTTGCCATCGGGCAGGTGCTGAAGCCGGGCAAGGCGCTTACCGTCGTCGAGTGCGATATCGAAGCGATCCGGGGCAGCGAGAGGAAGCTGATCGGCAAGATGCTGGCGACGATGATGTGCCTTGAGGGTGTGCCTGACGAAATCCGGAGCCGGCGATGAAGAACAGCTGGCAGGGGCTTAATTTCGATCTCGGCGAAACCGCGAACATGCTGCGCGATACGGTGCGCGCATTTTCGGATTCGGAAATTGCGCCGCGCGCCGCCGAGATCGATCGCAGCAACAAATTCCCGCGCGATCTGTGGCCCAAGCTCGGCGCGCTCGGACTGCTGGGCATCACCGTCGAGGAAGAGGATGGCGGGGCAGGGCTCGGCTATCTCGAGCATTGCGTTGCGATGGAAGAAGTAAGCCGCGGCTCCGCTGCCGTCGGGCTTTCCTACGGCGCCCACTCGAATCTCGCGGTCAATCAGATCCGGCGTAACGGGAGCGCCGCGCAGAAAGAGAAATATCTCCCGAAGCTGATTTCCGGCGAGCATGTCGGGGCGCTTGCGATGTCGGAACCCGGCGCGGGCTCGGATGTCGTCGGCATGAAGACGCGCGCCGATAAAAAAGGCGACCGCTATGTGCTGAACGGCTCGAAGATGTGGATCACCAACGGGCCCGAGGCCGAGACGCTGATCGTTTACGCCAAGACCGACCCCAAGGCCGGCCCGCGCGGGATTTCGGCGTTCATCGTCGAGAAGGGCATGAAGGGTTTTTCGACCGCGCAGAAGCTCGACAAGCTCGGGATGCGCGGCTCCGATACGTGCGAGCTGGTGTTTCAGGATTGCGAGGTGCCGGAGGAGAACGTCGTCGGCAAGCCGAACGAGGGCGTGAAGGTCCTGATGTCGGGGCTCGACTACGAGCGCGCGGTGCTCGCGGCGGGCCCGCTGGGCATCATGCAAGCGGCGCTCGATATCGTGATTCCGTATGTCCACGAGCGCAAGCAATTCGGCGAGCCGATCGGCACCTTTCAACTGGTGCAGGCCAAGGTTGCCGACATGTATGTGCAGATGAATGCCGCGCGCGCCTATGTTTATACGGTTGCGCGGGCCTGCGATCGCGGCGAGACGACGCGTGAAGACGCGGCCGGCGCCATCTTGTTCGCGGCAGAGAATGCAACGAAGCTCGCGCTGGACGCCGTGCAGCTTCTGGGCGGCAACGGCTATATCAACGAATTTCCCGCGGGACGCCTGCTGCGCGACGCCAAGCTTTATGAAATCGGCGCGGGGACGAGCGAGATCCGGCGGCTTTTGATCGGGCGCGAGATTTTCGAGAAGACGAAATAGACGCTCATGCGAAACCTGATGGCGATATGCCTGCTGCTGTGCTGCACGGCGGGGCTGCGGGCGCAGGACAGGCAAGCCAGCGACAGCGAAGCCAGGCTCATCCGCGATTGCGCCGCGCAGCATGTCGAAGACGGCGAGGGTGAAAGCGCTTGCGCCTTCAAGCTCGTTGCCGATCCATGCATCGAAAAGGGCGGCTCCAACCTTGGCACGGCGAATTGTTACCGGATGGAGGAAGCGATCTGGGACCGGCTTCTCAACGAGAATTACAAGAGCCTGATGGATTCCATTGAAGACAGGCAGGATCAGGACAAGCTGAAAGACATGCAGCGCGCCTGGATTGCCTATCGCGACACGACCTGCGATTTCTATTGGCACAAGATTCACGGCTCGATGGCCGTGCCGATGGGCGCGGCCTGCCGGTTGCGCGAGACGGCGCGGCGCTCGCTGCTCCTGAAATTCATGCAGGGACTCTGATGGCGGAATCGTCCAGCGCCTTGGTGCTGTTTTCGGGCGGGCAGGATTCGACCGTGTGTCTTGCCTGGGCACTCGACCGCTTCGAGCGGGTCGAGACGGTCGGGTTCGATTACGGCCAGCGGCACCGCGTCGAACTCGACGTGCGGCCGAAGATCCGCGCCGGAATCATCGGCATCAAGTCCGAATGGCGAAAGCGGCTCGGCGAGGATCATGTGGTCAAGCTCGATGCGCTGGCCTCGATCTCGGATACGGCGCTGACGCGCGAAGTCGCGATCGAGATCGGCGAGAACGGCCTGCCGACGACATTCGTGCCGGGGCGCAACCTGATTTTCCTCACCTTCGCCGGCGCGCTCGCCTATCGCCGCGGCATGTCGCGCCTCGTCGGCGGCATGTGCGAGACCGATTATTCCGGCTACCCCGATTGCCGAAATGACACGGTGCAGGCGATGGCCCGCGCGCTCACGCTCGGCATGGATAAGGAATTCTTGATCGAAACACCGCTGATGCGGATCGATAAAGCCGAAACCTTCGCTCTTGCACATAAAATAGGTGGGGATGCGCTCATTCGCCTGATCGTCGAGGACACCCATAGCTGCTATCTCGGCGACCGCTTGCATCGCCACGACTGGGGCTATGGCTGCGGCGAATGCCCGGCCTGTCAATTGCGTGCACGGGGATGGGAACAGTGGAACGCTTCGAGGAAAACGTAGCGACCGACGGCCGCCGCCTCGCCGAGGGGCTGCTGTTCCTTGTGCTGTTCTGCCTAATGGTTCCGCTGGCGGATTATATGACGATGCATGTCGGACACTCATGCGATCCGCAGGGGCCGTGCAAAATTCCGGTCGGGCCCGGCCTGTTCGCGACGACGGGTTCCTTGCTGATCGGCGCCGCCTTTGTGCTGCGGGATTTCGTTCAGCGGCGTTTTGGGCTGCTGATTTCAGCCTGCACGGTGATGATGGGCGCGGCGCTTGCCGGCTATCTTGCGCCGCCGCCGCTGGTGGTCGCGTCGGGCGCCGCGATGCTGATTGCGGGTTTCGTGGATCTTGCGATCTACACCGCGCTGTCGCGCTGGCATTTCGTTTATGCGGTGGCGATTTCATGCGTCGCCAGCGCCGCCGTCGACTCGGTGGTGTTCCTGTGGTTTGCCCTGGGCTCGCTCGAGCTCGTGGCGGGGCAGACAGCCGCCAAAGTTTTCGTCGTGCTCGCGGCGCTGCCGTTCGCGCGTTGGATGTGGAAGCGCGACCAGCGAATCGGACTCGCCGCCGCCTGATTGCCGCGCATCGTGATTGGCGCATAAATCCCGATTGATCTAAAGATAAGGCTCAATCCCATCGGCGGGCCGCGTCGTGCGCCTTATTCGGCGGCGGCCGTCTTTCGCCGAAAACATGATCGGAAATTGAGCAATGCAGATGCAAATCGTCGAAGCGAACGGAGCGCGTATTCCGCAAGTCGGGCTGGGAACGTGGGAGCTGCGCGGCGATGTTTGCACGGCGTTGGTGAAAGACGCACTCAAGCTTGGCTATAGCCATATCGACACGGCCGAAATGTATGAGAACGAAGCGGCGGTCGGCGAGGGCATCCGGGCGAGCGGCGTCTCGCGCGACGAGCTCTTCGTCACCACCAAGGTCTGGTACACGCATTTCGAACCGGCGGCCTTGCTGATGTCGGCGAAGGAGAGCCTTGCCAAGCTCAAGCTCGATCATGTCGATCTTCTGCTGCTGCACTGGCCGAACCCGGCGGTGCCGCTCGAAGAGACGATCGGCGCTCTGAATGACGCAAAAGCGCGGGGGCTGACGCGGCACATCGGCGTCGCCAATTTCACCGTCGATCTCGTGCGGCAGGCGGTCGAGCTTTCGAAGGCGCCGCTCGTCACCAATCAGATCGAAATTCATCCCTATCTCGACCAGAGCAAGGTGATGGCGGTGTGCGAACATTTCGGTATTTCGCTCACGGCCTATAGCCCGGTCGCGAAAGGGGCGGTGACGCGCGACCAGATGCTGCAGCAGATCGCGGCGGCGCACGGCAAAAGTCCGGCGCAGGTGGCGCTGCGCTATCTCGTGCAGCAAGGGATCATCGTTATTCCGCGCACCAGCAAGCCAGGGCGGCTCGCGGAAAACGCCGATCTCTTCAGCTTCGCGCTATCGGATGCGGAGATGCGGTCGATCGGGCGGCTTGCTCATGCGAAGAACCGGCTGGTGCAGCCGTCGTGGTCGCCGGCTTGGGATTAAGTGCAATTGGGATTAAGCGCAATTGGGATTAATTCCGGTGGAGACAGGAATAGACGCGGATCATCTCGCGCGGCGCGGCGGGGAAGTAGGGGCGGCCTTCGGCGCTTTCGGTTGCCGCCGCGCAGGATAGCCAGAAATAATTTCCGATCGGATCGACGACGAGGCGCTGCGGCGTCAGGTTCGGCGCGAGCAGCACCGAGAGATACGGCGTTGTCGAGAACCAGCCGAGCGGCTGGAGCCGTTCCGGCACGCGTGCCGCGGAGACAAAGCGCGGATCGCCAAGCGACGGGTCGGCGCCGCTGCCGGTCGCGAGCTTCGTAATTGCTGTCTTGTACTGCGCCCAGGCCGAGACGAATTTCGCCGTTTCGACCGCGTGTATCAGGAGCAGGAGCGAAAACGCGCCGGTGATGAGTTGCAAAACGATCCGGCTATCGCGCGCCGCGATGAGATATTTCCGCAGCGGCTGCGGATAGGCGAGGCGGCCTTCGGCGATGATCACATAACTGGCGGCAAGCAGCGCAAAGACAGGCGCGCCCAAAAGCACGATGGTGCGCAAATAATAGCGGTTCTCGGCGTGAACCGAATGATCGAAGCCGAGCCAGTAGGCCGCGAGCATTAGCGTGACGAAAGCTGCCGCGAAAAAGTGGGGGCGCGTGCCCTCAAAGCGGGCGATGACCGCAAAAGAAACAAGATAAAGAATGAGCGCCGCGTAGAGCAGCAGCATCAGATTGCCGATGAAGACATTGATGCCGAAAACATCGAAGGCGGCGCGCGACAGCGCCGAAGCGATGTAGCTGTCGGGATGGATCGTCAGCTTGACGAAAATCCAGACGGCAAGCGCGACCGCAACCGCGGCAAGGCCGCGCCGGAAAGCGAAGTCGTGCGTGCCGCGCAGGAACAGCGTCATCAGAATGACGGTTGCGTAGATCAGCGCGCCTTCATGCGAGAACACGAGCGCGAGCATGAGCCCGAACAAGAGGAGCGTGCCGGCAACATTGCGCCGGGCATAATGGGCAAGCGCCAATACCGGCCAGAACAGCGCATGCGCGAACCACATTTCGGTCGGCGTGCCGAAGACGAGCGGGCACAGGCAGGCAGTAGAGAAACAGGCGTAAGTGAAGATCACGCGGCCTTTTGAGCGGTCGGCTGCATAGGTAATGAGAAGACCCGCAAGCTGCGCCGAAAAGAACAGCAGTCCGTAGATGAAGATCGCGCCGTAAGGATCGCCGGTGAGGCGGACATAGGCTTCGGCCGGCGCCATCGCGACGAAGTAAACCGTGCTGCGCGCGGCGATGTTGTGCCAGTGAAACGCCCAGGCGTCGTGGATCGCGACGGCATAAGAGAAGATCGAGCCGTCGCCGTACATCTGCAGGCGGAAAGTAACGCCAACAAGAATAAAGAGCGTGGCAACGGCGAATCCCGCGGCGATCGCCGCGATGCGCAGAAGATTGAGACGGCTTTGCTGGAGATCAGCCATAACGGCTAGTTGTGCCCGCTATGGATTACCCAGCGCGCGGCGGGGCCGAATTGGCGGATGACCGTCACCACCAGCACCGCGGCCGTGGTCGCGATCAATGCCCATGGGCTGATGAACCAGCCGAGATAGCCAAGGGCGAAGAAGAAGGCACGCTGGCCGCGATTGAAGTGGCGGCCGGCGATGGTCACCATGCGGGCGAGACGTTCGACCGCCGCTTTCGTGCCGCGCTTGTCCTTATGGTCACGCGGCGGCGTCGAGCCGAGCAGGATCGCGGCGTAATTGAACAGGCGATACGACCAGGCGAATTTGAAAAAGGCATAGATGAAAATGACGAGGAGGCCGCCGGTCTTGATTTCGAGCAGGCCCGCCGAAGGTTTTTCGGCGAACGGCAACTGGGTATACATCTGCGCGACATCGGGCGCCGAGCGCAACAGCGCGAGCGCGCCGCCGACCGCGAGCAGCGAGGTGGAAGCGAAGAAGGCGGTGCCGTTCTGAAGCGAGGCCATGATCTGGCCGTCCATGATCCGGTTATCGCGCTGGACCATCTCCTGCATCCAGCCTGAACGATACCGGTTCATGCTCGCATTGAGGCCGCCGGCGCCGACCGGTGTCATTTCCATCATGACGCTGTAGCCGGCCCAGGCCAGCACGAACCAGGCAATTGCGAACCAGTCGAGCAGGGACAGAACGTACATCGCGGCTCTCTTCGAGAATCGAGCCGCGATGTTGCCATCACTCCTGCGGCAATCCTAGGAGGGGCGGGCCGCCTGCGAGGCTATCAGGCGGCCTGATCCTGCAGAAAGGCGCTGACGATCATGCGCTGGAATTCGCGGCGGTATTCCGTCGGGGGTACCGGCAGCCGCGCGACCTTGGCAGGCTCGCGCAGAAAGGTGTCGAGCGTTTCGTCATCGACGAGCGGCAGCGCCGGACTGGTTGCGGGGCTTGCGATTTCTGCGGTCGGGTTTTCGAGTTGCGTTTCCGCCATGACGTTACTCCTTGCGCGGTGAGTTTGGGGTCTCGCTGGCAAATTTCTTCGGCTCGCCGAGGGAGGCGGCAGGGCCCGTTGCGGGCCTGGCGATATAGCCGGACATCAGGATGAGGCCGCTCTCGCGATCGCGCAGCGCGAACAGGAAAGGGCGGTCGACGACGAGCCGCTCCGGCTCGCGCGGCTTCAGCGAGGCGGTTTCCATGATGACGCCGGTCGCGGCCGCGGCTTCAGTGCCTTCCTCGTCAACCTTCATGAAGGTCTTCTGGACGATGCGGGAGATTTCCTGCGGCAGCATCGCGAGGTTCTCGAAGGCGGTGACGGAATCCATGCCGTGCTTGAGGCCGAGCGCTTTCAACGGCTCGAGCAGTTCCTCGCTGGCTTCCAGGGTGAAGCGGGGAAGCGAGAGCGAAACTTCCCGCGAGGTGAAGCCGCTGCCGTTCAGCCAACCGGCGACAGGCGCGAAATCCTGCAATTGCAGCGAGCGCGCGGTGTTGGTCAACACCACCATTGCAAAGCGTCCGCCGCGATAGGGCATCTCGATGGCGGCAAAATCGCCGTCGCGCTTGAAGTTGTAGCGTTCCTGCGCATGCATCATCGGAACTTGCGTTTCGCCCGCGACCATATGGAAGGTCTGCGGCCTGGTGAGATCCTTGCTGAAGGACCGCGGCCACAGGCCCTTGAAATAGAGTGCGTTCACCGCGACGAGGCCGGGCGGCAGCGGCTGTTCGGCGAGAATGCCGGGAATAAGGTTTTGGGTTTTCCCGGCGACCCAGCGGTTGATGCGCCTGATGTTTTCGACATCGGAAAGCGGCGCCGTGGAAACCTCGGCGCCCGTTGCACGCATTTCTTTCATCGCCTTGTCGTAGGGTTTTGCTTGCGGGTCGAACATCACGACATTGGCGAGATCGAATTTCGTATCGTCCGCCTGCTTTTCAGGCGCCTGCGTGATCGTCGCGCGCAGCGCGGCAAGATCGGACGCCGCGTCATGACCGAGGGCGGGCTTGAAGCCGAGCGTGTCCCAGATGGCGCCGCGCATTTTCATGTCGGCGCCGATATCAATGAGCGCCATGACGCCCGCGACGCTTGCCGGCGAGATGACGATGTTCGGGTCGTTACGCGGCTGTTTCGCCATCTCGGCGGCGAGGTTCGCGGAGAGCCGCATCTGCGCGCCGAGCACGCGCTCGGGCGAGAGCGGTTGCGCCGTGCTCGGCACGCTCATCGCATGAACCAGTGCCAGAACCACCGCTGCGATCAATGCCAGTCGCATTTTCATCCCCATTCCAGCCGGAGCATCCGCATCGACCATGGCTCAATCTTGACCATGCAGGGGCAAAGGTGCGACGGGAAGAGCAGTTAATTTCCCAGAAAAGGCAAGGAGTAATGCGATGTCGCAGAAAATCACGCGGGGATATAAGTCGATGGTGGAAGCCGCCAAGCGTGACATCGAAACGATTCCGACCGAGGAAGCGATCAAGATGGTTGGCCGCGACGACGTCGTGTTCGTCGATATCCGCGATCCGCGCGAATTGGAGCGCGAGGGCAAAATGCCGGGCGCCTTCCATGCGCCGCGCGGCATGCTCGAATTCTGGATCGATCAGGACTCGCCGTATCACAAGCCGATCTTCAATCAGGACAAGAAGTACGTGTTCTTCTGCGCCGGCGCGCTGCGCTCGGCGCTCGCGGCGAAGATGGCAAAGGATATGGGGCTTTCGCCAGTCGCGGAAATCGCCGGCGGCTTCGGTGCCTGGAAAAAAGCGGGCGGCCCTGTCGAGTACGGCGAAAAGAAATAGCCGGATGACAAAGGTCGATGACAAAGGTCTACGACTGCTTCCCGTTTTTCAACGAACTGGACGTTCTTGAAATTCGCCTGAATGAACTAGATCCCGTCGTGGATCATTTCGTGCTGTGCGAAGCGACGGTCACCCATCGGGGACAGCCGAAGCCGCTTGTCTTTCAGGAAAACCGCGAGCGGTTTGCGCGCTTTCTGCCCAAGATCATTCATGTCGTCGTCGATGACATGCCGCAGGGAAAATTTCGGGAAGCCGATTTCTGGGTGAAAGAAAAATTTCAGCGCATGGCGCTGATGCGCGGTCTTACGTCGGCACGTGACGAGGATTTCGTGATCCTGTCCGATCTCGACGAAATTCCATCCGCCAAAGCCGTTGCGGCAGGCATCGCGCGCAATGACCGGTCGGTGACGGTGTTCGATCTGGTGTACTGCTGCTTCTTCGTTAATCTCATCAACACGAGAATCTGGCAAAGAGCGCGAATGGCGCGCTTCGGCGATATTCGTTCGCTACAGATGCTCCGTTCGGGCGGCCCCCAATGGCATCCTGAGCCGAACCAGCGAGGACTGTGGCGGCGAATACGGCATCTCCGGCGCACGATGCTCGCGACGCGCTTGCCGCGATCCTGGGTGATAATTGAGGATGCGGGTTGGCACTTCACTTCGCTGAACGGCCTCGCTGCTGTCTATGAGAAGTTTAACTCGTATGCGCATGTCCGCGACGACGTATCGGAGCTGGGCCTGGCGAGGCGCATCCTGCGGCTGCTGGAGGGGAAGGGGGAAGACGGCGCGCATCTCGTGCCGTTCGACGAGCGCTTCCCGGATTATCTGCGGGCCAATCGCGAGCGGTTCAAGCATTTGATCGCCGATGAGAATACGGTTGTGGAATTCCGCCAGACGATCGAGCGGTTGGAAAAGCAGCAGGCAGCCGCCTCGCTTAACCCATATGCGAAGCAATGATCGCTTCGCCCATGCGGCCGAGCCGGGCGGCGGGGCCTTCCTGACCCATGCTCTGCGCGCAGACGCGCGCCCCTTCGATCAGCAGGAATAATTCGTCGGCAAGCATATCGGGCTTCGACGCGCCTGCGTCCTTGCAAAGTTTTACGAGGCGGGCGCGCTCGCCCTGCTTGTGCTTTTCGATCTCGCAGCGGGCAGGGTGATGCTTCTCGGGCAGTTCGACCGCGGCATTGGCGATCGCGCAGCCGCGCTCCTTCGGATTGTTGATGTGATCGCCCATCAGCTTCAGCCAGCCGACGAGCTGCTTTTTCGCGTCGTTCGGATAGCGCTTGGCAAGCTCGCCCCAGACCGCTTCCGAGCAAGCGGCGAGGCGGCGAATATATTCGGCGATCAATTCGTCCTTCGACTCGAAATGCCGGTAGAGCGTCATCTTGTTGGTGCCGGCGGCTTCGGCGATGGCTTCGACACCGACGGCGCGAATGCCGAGCCGATAGAAAAGATCGCTCGCCGCGGCGAGAATGCGCTCGCGCGGCGGCAGGGCTTCGGCTTTGGCGTTAGCAACAGGCATGGCGACGACTCTCTGACGATCACGCTCTGGTGACCGGGGATCAGGCGCGGGCGGCTTGACAGGGGTGTTACCGGTCAGTAACTACATAGGCAATGTTACCGATCGGTACCATACCTCGAAGCGAAAGTCACGGACTTTCAGAGGGGGCACCGGCCGGCCATCCGGATTTCAGGAGATCAGCCATGAGCGTATCCACCACCAATGCCAGCGTCCGTATCCCGCAGGTTGAGCCCGAAGAGGGCTATGAGAGCCTGTTTTCGTCCTATCGCCTCGGCTCCCTCGAGTTAAAGAACCGCATGGTGCTAGCCCCGATGACCCGCAGCCGGGCCATTGAGGGCAATGTGCCCAATCCGCTCGCCGAGACCTATTACGCTCAGCGCGCCGGAGCGGGCCTGATCGTGACCGAGGCGACGCAAGTCTCGCCGCGTGCCCAGGGTTATATCCGCACTCCCGGCATCCATAGCGAGGCGCAGGTCGCGGGCTGGAAAAAGATCACCGGCGCCGTGCACAAGGCCGGGGGCAAGATCTTCGTCCAGCTCTGGCATGTCGGCCGCATCTCGCATCCCGATTTCCATAACGGCGAATTGCCGGTCGCGCCCTCGGCGATCGATCCGGCCATCGACGTCTATACCGCGAGCGGCCCCAAGAAGACCGTGACGCCCCATGCGTTAACGGTCGCCGAGATCAAAGGCGTCGTCGATGATTTCCGGCGGGCTGCCGAGAACGCCAGGCGGGCCGGCTTCGACGGTGTCGAAATCCACGGCGCCAACGGCTATCTGCTCGACCAGTTTACCCGCGACGGCTCGAACCATCGGACCGACGCTTATGGCGGCAGCATCGAGAACCGCGTCCGCTTCCCGCTCGAAGTGACCGATGCCGTGATCGGCGTGTGGGGCAAAGAGCGGGTGGGCTATCGTATCTCGCCGAACAGCCCGTTCAATTCGATGCAGGATTCCGACCCGGTGACGACCTTTTCGTACCTTGCCGGCGAGCTTGCCAAGCGGGGCATCGGCTATCTGCACGCCGTCGATCCGGTGACGGACGGCGCCGGGCGGATTTCGCCGCTCCTGCGGGGCATTTTCAAGGGGACGTACATCGTCAACGGCGGCTTCGATGCCGAGAGCGCGGAGGCCGAGCTTGACCGCAAGGCGGCCGATCTCGTCGCCTTCGGCGTGCCGTTCCTCGCCAACCCGGATCTGCCGGAGCGCTATCGCCGAAAGACGAAGCTCAACACGGCGGACCAGGCCACGTTCTATCAAGGCGAGGCGAAGGGCTACGTCGATTATCCTGTGCTTGTGTGACGCGCGTCACACATTCGCAACGGATTTTTAAACGTGAGAGCGTATCGCCCTGAAATCGCCTCTAAACCATTCGACTTCTGCCCTCACGGAACAAACAAAAGTCATGCTCGCCCGGCATAACGGGCGGGCGTGAAGTTGAAAGTAAAACCCGATATCGAAAGACACCGCCATGAAGAATAAAAACAGCAAATGGAATTGCGAACTCTCCCTCGACCAGCTGATCAACGATCCGCTGGTGGCGACGGTGATGGCGGCGGACCGTGTCGATGCGCATGAGCTCCATGAGACTCTGAGCGAGCATGCACGGAGCTTCGTTCGCCCGCGCGTCGCGTCCCGCATCAAGGGATTCTTCGCCCAGGCTGAGTGCTGCCTTTAAAGCCGCGCAAGCCTGGCTTTCCAGACGCCGGAAAAACTTTCCGTGAATTGACGTTCTTCGAATCCTCCTGACAGATTGACGCAGTTCAATCAGGAGGATTCGATGGACTTTCTGCGCCCGTATTCTTCCCAAATTCTGAGCATCCTGCGGATTTTCGTGGGGCTGCTGCTGTTGCAGTATGGCCTCGCCAAGGTGTTCGGGATGTTTGGCGTACCGATGTTCGCCAATATCCCGGTGTTCTCGCTGATCTGGTTCGCCGGCATGATCGAGCTGATCGGCGGCACCCTGTTGGCGGCGGGGCTGTTCACGCGGTTCGCGGCGTTTATCCTGTCGGGCGAAATGGCCTTTGCCTATTTCATCGGTCATTTTCCGAGAGCATTTCTGCCGATCGTGAATGGCGGCGGCTTCGCCATCGTGCTGTGTTTCGCCTGCCTTTATCTCGCGGCGGCCGGCGGCGGCGCCTGGAGCCTCGATCGCTCGTTGCGCAAGGCCGACTGACAGACCGGCTGACCTAAAGTTTTGTTGCCTCCAGCAGCCTCCCTCGGCCATTGTCGCCGGGGGAGGCTGCGATGTCTTTAACGCTCGTCATCGGCAACAAGAATTACTCGTCGTGGTCGTTGCGGCCGTGGCTCGCGCTCGCGCATCACAAGATCCCGTTCGAGGAAGTCGTCATCAATATCTACGCCGACGACACCAAGGCGCGCATCCGCGAGCATTCGCCGGCCGGCAAGGTGCCGATTTTAAAGGACGGCAAGACGCTGGTGTGGGATTCGCTGGCGATCCTCGAATATCTCGCAGAAAAATTTCCCGAGCTGAACCTGTGGCCGAAGGATCCGGCGGCGAGGGCGCATGCGCGCTCGATCTCGGCGGAGATGCATTCGAGCTTTCAGGGGTTGCGGCAGGCGACGCCCATGAACCTCAAGCGCGTAGCGCGGCCGGTCGCGCTGTCGGAGGCCGCGCATGTCGATGTCGAGCGTGTGCAGGCGATCTGGAACGATTGCCGCGGGCGCTACGGCAAGCAGGGGCATTTCCTGTTCGGCGAATTCTCGATCGCCGACTGCATGTATGCGCCGGTCGCGACGCGCTTCAAAAGCTATGAAGTGCCGATCGACCTCGTGAGCAGCGCCTATATCGACACAATTTACGAATTGCCGGCATTCGGGCAGTGGCTCGACGCCGCGCTCAAGGAAAGCTGGGTTTCGCATTACGATTCGATTTGAGTCGCGTGGTAAGCCGGTTTGAATGGAGGCACACGAGCGATGGCGGACGATGCGAAGGTTCGGACTGGCCAATGCCATTGCGGCGCGGTGCGTTTCGAGGCGACGCTCAGCGACGGCTTCAACTCGATCCGCCGATGCACCTGTTCCTATTGCCGGATGCGCGGCGCGGTCGCCGTTACGGCGGAAGGGGGCGGCATCAAGATCCTGCAGGGCGAGGATGCGCTGACGAGTTACCGCTTTCATACTGGAGCGGCGCAGCACTTCTTCTGTTCTCGCTGCGGAATCTACACGCATCATCAAAGGCGATCGGACCCGAGCCGCTATGGCGTGAACGTGGCTTGCCTTGATGGCGTCAGCCCATTCGATTTCCCCGAGGTACCCGTCGTGGATGGCGTCAATCACCCGAACGACACCGGCAAGCCGGTGCGCCGGGCGGGCACGCTTCGCTTCATTCCGGCTGACGAACGCGGCGGCGCGTAAAACCGATTGACTCTTTTTCACGAAGGCGAATCGCGGTTCGCGCGCGATTCGGTTCCTGACTCGACTCTTTGCCCGACTCACTGCAGCTTCCGCACCACGAAAGAGATACGTCCTCCGCCGCAATGGAGGATGTTTCTGCGCCCCCCGATCCGCAATCGGGAAGCCTGATTATGGCGGTGAGGAGTAGAGATGGCCCTCTCTACTCCTCGCGTGGCGCCTTCCGTTTCGCGTCTTTCCGCGACCCCCGCAGCGCCAAGCGATTTCGAGCCTTAAGGCGGCACTTTGTTTCGCAGCAGAGCGCGATCCCGAAAATCACTTCACTCTGTTCGGCATCATGTTCTAGATAGCCTATGGCCATTCTTGAAAGCTCCGCCGACCCGCAATCAAAGGAATTCAGGGCGAATGCCGCGCATATGCGCGCGCTGGTCGAGGAGTTGGACAAGCGCCGCGTGGAAGCTTCGCTCGGCGGCAGCGAGAAGGCGCGCGAGCGCCATGTGAAGCGCGGCAAGCTCCTGCCGCGCGAGCGGGTGGCGCGGCTCATCGATCCCGGCTCGCCGTTTCTCGAACTGTCGCCGCTCGCGGCGAACGGCCTCTATGGCGAAGCGATCCACGGCGCGGGCATCATCACCGGCATCGGCCGCATCGAAGGCCGCGAATGCGTGATCGTCGCGAACGACTCGACGATCAAGGGCGGCACTTACTATCCGATGACGGTAAAGAAGCATCTGCGCGCGCAGGAGATCGCGGGCGAGAACCGGCTGCCCTGCGTCTATCTCGTCGATAGCGGCGGCGCGAACCTGCCGCACCAGACGGAAGTTTTTCCCGACCGCGAGCATTTCGGCCGCATCTTCTACAATCAGGCGCGGCTCTCCGCCGCCGGCATCGCGCAGATCGCGGTGGTGATGGGAAGCTGCACGGCAGGCGGCGCCTACGTGCCCGCGATGTCGGATGAGACGATCATCGTCAAAGGGCAGGGCACGATCTTTCTCGGCGGTCCGCCGCTGGTGAAGGCCGCGACCGGCGAAGTGGTGAGCGCGGAAGCGCTCGGCGGCGCGGATGTGCACACGAAAAAATCGGGCGTTGCCGATCATTACGCAAACGACGACACGCATGCGCTTTCGATCGCGCGTTCGATCGTGGCGAATCTGAACCAGCCGAAGCGCGTCGATCTCGAATACGAAGACCCGATCGAGCCGAAATATGCGGCAGACGAACTCGACGGCATCGTGCCGCGGGATCTGCGGCAGCAATACGATGCGCGCGAGATCATCGCGCGGCTCGTCGATGCTTCCGACTTCGACGAGTTCAAGACGCTGTTCGGGCCGACGCTGGTGACGGGCTTCGCGCGGCTCTCCGGCATTCCCGTCGCGATCCTCGCGAACAACGGTATTCTATATTCGGAGAGCGCGCAGAAAGCGGCGCACTTCATCGAGCTTGCCTGCCAGCGCCGCACGCCGCTCGTGTTCCTGCAGAATATTTCCGGCTTCATGGTCGGCGAGCAATACGAAGCGGGCGGCATCGCCAAGGACGGCGCCAAGATGGTGACGGCAGTGGCCTGCGCCAATGTGCCGAAGTTCACCGTGATCGTTGGCGGCTCGTTCGGCGCGGGCAATTACGGCATGTGCGGGCGGGCCTATTCGCCGCGCTTTCTGTTTTCGTGGCCGAATGCGCGCATCTCGGTGATGGGCGGCGAGCAGGCGGCCTCGGTCCTGGCGACGGTCAAACGCGACAACCTGGCCGCTGAAAATAAAGAGTGGCCGAAGGAAGAAGAGGAAAAGTTCAAGCAGCCGCTACGCGAGCAATTCGAGCGCGAGGGCAATCCTTATTTTGCCACGGCGCGGTTGTGGGATGACGGCATCATCGCGCCTTCCGAAACGCGGCGCGTGCTGTCGCTGGCGATTTCAGCGGCGCTCAATGCGCCGATCGACCCGGCGAAGTTCGGCGTATTCAGGATGTGAGGCGGCGTGTCGGACGATTGGCTCGATAAATTCCGCGACGACCGGCAGAAGCCGAAGCCGGATCCGGATTCGTCCGGGCCTGGCTGGCTCGAACGGTTTCGCGACGATTCGAACGAAAGCTCGCCGCGCCGCGGGGCGCCGGCCGACCGGCCGCCGCCGCGCAACGCGCCGCATCAAGCGCCGCGCCGTGATCCGGGGCGCGATTTCCGTCAAGGTTCCGGCAGCGAGCCGCGCAACGCACCGCCCGCTCAACCGGCGCCGCTGCCGCGACAGCGGCCGATGCCGCGTAACGCTCCGCCGCCGGGCGCACCGCGTGAGGGCGGCGCCCCGAAAGGCGCCACGCCGAAAGCCATGCCGCAGCCGCGTTCGCGGCCTTCGGAAGCCGCGCGGCAACCGCAAGCGCACGGCTTGTGGGGCCGCCCGCAGGATATTTTGATCTTCGTATCCCTGATGGCGCTTTCGCTGGCGCTCGGGCTCTCCACGACAGCGCTCGCGTTGCCGCGCCTGATGGAGATCGCATCGCCGCTCGAAATTCTGCTGCCTGATATTCTGGTGATCGCGGTCACCGGCGGCTTCGTTTATCTCATCGCCGGGTTGCGCCAGTCCTGGGCGATATGGCTGCTGATTGTTTTCTGTATCGCGCGCTTCATTCTTTACGTCCCGACCTTCTTCCACATCGATTCCGTTACGGTCCGGATGCTGACGGCGATGTACTTTATTCTTCAGGCGGCGGCGTTCTGGTTTGTCTTCACGCCGGCGGCGAAACGCTGGTTGCGCGCGGCAAGGAAATAACTTCTATTTCGTCTCGAACGTGCATCTCCAACCTGCATCTCCAACCTCGAGGGGGCCGATATGCGAAGGAAGTTTCTGCTGGCAGGCGCGACGCTTGCCGTGACGTTCAGCGCGTTCCTCGTGTTCTCGGATTACGCCCGCGCGCAGGCGCCGACACCGCCGCGCACGGTGCTGCGCGAAGACCTGAACGGTCTCGATGGCCAGGAGGTCATCATGCAGGAAGCGGTGATCGCGCCCGGCGGCTCGATCCCGTGGCATAAGCATCCTGACGGTCACGAGATCAGCTATCTCGTCGAAGGCACCGCGAAGCTCGAGATCGAAGGGCAGGGCGTGCGCGAATTGAAGCCCGGCGAGGGCTTTCATATTCAGCCGGGTACGGTGCATCGCGCCTTCAACGACTCGAATGCCCCGGCCAAGGTTGTCGTCGTGCGCGTGAACGCCAAGGGCAAGCCGATCGCGGTGCCGGTGCAGAAATAGCGATCGGAATTATTTGCTGAACTTGTCCCACTGCTCGCGTGCGGCCGAAGAAGTGCGGCGCGCGAAGGCGCTGGCGACGTCCCAGTTCACCATCGGGCGGGCTTCGCTGCCCGCGGCGGGAGGCTCGGTGGAGACCGTGGCGTACATGGAGTCATGGATGTAAGCGAGGCCAACAGTTGCGGCAGCCCCGAGGATCATTCCGAACAGGAGGCGCATCGATCTGGCTCCCTCACGCATAAGTTACGGCAAGTTGGGCATGGAATACGGCAGATCGGCGTCCGCGCCGCAAGCGGTATTTGAACGCCCATTTGACAAGCAATGGCGAGCCGGGCAAAGCCTTTCCGCCATGACGGGGGATTTGAGATCGCTCATGCGTGGCAGGCTCATTCAATTCGCAGCCGGGATCATGGCGCTGGCGCTGTTTTGCGCCGGCGGCGCTCCTGTTTCCGCGCAGACCGGCTTCCGCACGCTTACCTGTCAGTTCACGAGCGGCACCAGCGCGCGTTTCGACAACGACTGGGATGTCAAAGGCGCGAGCGACCGCGTCGAATTCAGTTTCGAGGGCATCGACACCTCGAAGGCAAAGGCAAAGATCGTCAGCCCATTCGGCATGAGCGATGTGCTTTTGTTTCGCGGCAACAATTCGCTGAACTTTCTCGAGATCATGCCGGACGGCAATCAGGCATTCACCACCGTGTTCTTCAGCCACTTGCGGTCCGGCAAGGATCGCTCGGGCAGCGGTTGGTACCCGGCGGCGCATTCGCGGCACATGATGATCGGGCGCAACCCCGTGGTCTCGCATTACCGAGGCTATTGCCAGCCGAGCTGATTGGCGCGGCATGCAAAATCGCTTCGAGTCAAGTGCGTTGATCGGGTTCCAGCGCGCCCCCCATGACAGGCGGCGCAAGGCCATGCTAGAGCCGCGCGGCTGCACAGGACGCAGCGGCAACCGAACCAATTGCGCATGAGTTTTCCGGAAACCGGTCCTGAGAGGACCGGAGCGGCTACCCCGCAAGGTAGCGAAGAACACGGCAAGACAGGCGTCTGGACGCTTGCGCTCGGCTCGATCGGTGTCGTGTTCGGCGACATCGGCACGAGCCCGCTCTACGCCTTTCGCGAAGCGGTGCTGGCGGCGGCCGGCGGGCCGGAGAACGTCATTACACCCGCCGTTGTATTCGGCGTGCTTTCCCTGATTTTGTGGGCGCTGATCGTCGTCGTGACGATGAAATACGTGCTGATCCTGCTGCGCGCCGACAACAACGGCGAGGGCGGCACGCTGTCGCTCACGGCGCTCGCTTTCCGCGCCATGGGGCATCGCGCGGCATGGGTGATCGGCATCGGCATCGTCGGCGCCGCCATGTTCTACGGCGACTCGGTGATTACGCCGGCGATCTCGGTGCTGTCGGCGATCGAGGGGCTCGCGGTCTCGCATCCGGGTTTTGAGCATTACGTCATTCCGGCGACGGTGTTCATTCTCGTCGCGCTATTTGCCGTGCAGTCGCACGGCACGGCGAAAGTGTCCTCGCTGTTCGGCCCGATCATGGCGGTGTGGTTCGCGGCGATCGCGTTCTTTGGCGCGGTGCACATCTTCGACAATGTCGCGATCTTCGCCGCGATCAATCCGTGGTACGGCATCGATTTCCTCATTCATCACAAATTCATCGGGCTGGTTACGCTCGGCGCGGTGTTTCTCGCCGTCACCGGCGGCGAAGCGCTCTACGCCGATCTCGGCCATTTCGGCCGCAAGCCGATTCAACTCGCGTGGTTCTGTTTCGTGCTGCCGGCGCTCGTCATAAATTATTTCGGGCAGGGCGCGCTTATTCTTTCCCACCCGTCGGCGATCCAGAATCCGTTCTACCGGCTGGTGCCTGACGCGTTTCAATTGCCGATGGTCGCGCTTGCGACCGTCGCGACGGTGATCGCGAGCCAGGCGGTGATTACCGGCGCCTATTCGCTGACGCGGCAGGCGATTCAGCTGGGGCTTTTGCCGCGCCTTGAAATCCGCCACACCTCGGCGGAATTCTCGGGGCAGATTTACATTCCGCGCGTCAATTTCGCGCTGCTCGCCGGCGTGCTGCTGCTCGTGGGCCTGTTCCGCACCTCCAGCAATCTTGCCTCGGCTTACGGCGTAGCCGTCACGACCTCGATGGTGGTCGATGGCGTGCTGGGCCTTGTCGTGATCTGGGTGCTGTGGGGCTGGCGCTGGTGGGCAACGCTCCTGATGGCGCCGTTCATTCTCGTCGATACGACGTTCCTGACCGCGAACCTTCTCAAGCTGTTCGAGGGCGCGTGGGCGCCGATCCTGTTCGGCAGCGGGCTTGTGCTCATCATTCTCACCTGGCGGCGCGGCACGCGCATCCTGCTCGACAAAACGCGGCGGACGGAAATTCCGCTGAACGACCTCGTGAAAAGCCTCGAGAAAAAGCCGCCGCATATCGTCAAGGGCACGGCGATCTTCTTCACCGCCAATCCGGACTATGCGCCGACGGCGCTCTTGCACAATCTCAAGCACAATAAAGTGCTGCACGATCAGAACATCATTCTCAACATCAATACCGCCGACACGCCGCGCGTGACGCCGGAGGAGAGAGTGGTGATCGAAGGCGTCTCGCCGCACTTCTTTATCGTGAAACTCACTTTCGGCTACATGGAAACGCCGAACGTGCCAAAGGCGCTGACGCAGGCGAAAAAGCTCGGCTGGCACTACGACATCATGTCGACGTCGTTCTTTCTGTCGCGCCGGTCGCTCAAGCCCGCGGCGCATTCGGGCATGCCGAGCTGGCAGGATCATCTTTTCATCGGGCTTGCGCAGGCCGCGAACGACGCGACGACCTATTTCCAGGTTCCGTCCGAGCGGGTCGTCGAGATCGGCACGCAAGTTACGGTGTAACGGAAACAGCGGAAACCGCGGCTTCGCGGGGGATTGCCAAGACGCTGATGCGGGTCTAGAAGCCGCGCCCTTCATTCTCGGTGCTCCGGGGTCATGCATGACAAGCCATGAATTACCTGCCGCCGCGCCGGGCGCGGGGCCGGGTTTCGCTCATCCGCAAACCAGCCTCTGGAAATTGACGCTCGGCAGCGTCGGCGTGGTGTACGGCGATATCGCCACGAGCCCGCTTTACGCGATGCGCGAGTCGATTGTCGCGGCTGTCGGCCCAAGCGGAACGCCGACGCGCGAGGCGGTATTCGGCATTCTGTCGCTGATCCTGTGGACATTGATCATCGTCGTCACGGTGAAATACGTCTTCGTTCTGCTGCGTGCCGATAACAAGGGCGAGGGCGGCACGCTATCGCTGATGGCGCTCGCGCAGCGCGCGCTCGCGCGGCACAGTTCGTGGGTTTTGGCGCTCGGCATCACGGGCGCGGCGCTGTTCTACGGCGACGCGATGATCACGCCGGCGATATCGGTGCTGTCGGCGGTCGAGGGCATCAAGGTCGCGACACCGGCTTTCGAGCCTTACATACTGCCGCTGACCGCGGCGATTTTGATCGCTTTGTTTCTGGTGCAATCGCACGGCACAAATGCCGTCTCGGTGTTTTTCGGGCCGGTGATGACGCTATGGCTGCTGGCGATGGCATTGAGCGGCTTTTCGCACATCTTCGACCAACCGGAGGTTTTGCAGGCGCTGTCGCCGGGCCATGCGGTCACGTTCATGTTTGAGCATGGCATCGTCAGCTTCTTCACCCTCGGCGCGGTGTTTCTGTGCGTTACGGGGGCCGAGGCGCTCTATGCGGATCTTGGCCATTTCGGCAGAAAGCCGATTCAGGCGGCGTGGCTCGTGCTCGTGTTTCCGGCGCTGATCCTGAATTATTTCGGGCAGGGCGCGGTGCTGCTCGCCAATCCGAAGGCAATCGAGAATCCGTTCTTCTTTCTGTTTCCGGATTGGGCGCTGGTGCCTGCCGTGGTGCTGGCGACGATTGCAACCGTGATCGCGAGTCAGGCGGTCATCACCGGCGCCTATTCGTTGACGCAGCAGGCGGTGCAACTCGGCTTCTTTCCACGGCTCGATATTCGCCATACCTCGGAATCGCTCGCCGGGCAGATTTACGTGCCGCGCGTGAACTGGATCCTGCTCGCCGGCGTGCTTTTGCTGGTCGTGCTGTTTCGCTCGTCGAGCGCGCTCGCTTCGGCTTACGGCATCGCCGTCACCGGCACGATGATCGTTACGACGCTGATGGCCTTCATCGTGATCTGGAAGATGTGGGGCTGGAGGCTGTGGACAGCGCTCGCGCTGATCGTGCCGTTTGCACTGATCGACTTCACGTTTCTTGCGGCGAACCTCCTGAAGGTCGCGGAAGGCGGCTGGATTTCGCTGTTTGTGGCCGGCATGCTGCTGACCGTGATGCTGACTTGGCGGCGCGGCGCGCGGGCGCTGTTCGAGAAGACGCGCAAGCTCGAGGTGCCGCTGATTGATCTTGTGAAGAATCTCGAGAAGAAGGAAATTCACCGCAGCCCCGGAACCGCGATCTTTTTCACCAGCGATCCTCTAAGCGCGCCGACGGCGCTTCTGCACAGCCTCAAGCATTACAAGGTGCTGCACGAGCAGAACGTGATTTTGACGATCACCACGGATGAGTTGCCGCGCGTCGCACCTGAGGAGAGGGTTGTGGTCGAGGGCCTCAGCCGCTCGTTCACGCGGCTGCATCTGCGCTATGGCTTCATGGAATCGCCGGACGTGCCCAAGGCGCTCGCCGCGGCGAGGAAGCTCGGCTGGCAGTTCGATCCGATGAAGACGTCGTTCTTCCTCTCGCGCCGCGCGCTGAAACCGGCGGAACATTCGGGCATGCCGCGCTGGCAGGACCGGCTGTTCATTGCGCTGACCCGCAGCGCAAACGACGCGACCGCGTATTTCAAGCTGCCGTCGAGCCGTGTCGTCGAAATCGGCACGCAAGTGACGGTTTGAAAGCCGTGAGGATCACGGCCTGACGCGAAACCGTGCATAACCGCTGGCCCCGCCCGCGGGGCCCGCGTTACTATCGCGCGATGTTCAAATCGGTGCTGATTGCGAATCGCGGCGAGATCGCCGTGCGGATTATCCGTACGGCGCGCGCGCTCGGCATGCGGACGATCGCGGTGTTTTCCGAAGCCGACCGCAACGCGCTGCACGTCAAGCTCGCGGACGAGGCGCATTACATCGGCGGGGCTGCCGCGCGCGACAGCTATCTCGATGTCACGCGGATCATTGAAGCCGCGCGCAAGGCGAAGGCCGAGTGTCTGCATCCCGGCTATGGCTTTTTGTCCGAGCGGCCGGAGCTGGCCGAAGGCTGCGCGATTGCCGGTATCGCTTTCGTCGGGCCGCCGCCTGCCGCGATGCGCCTCATGGGCTCGAAGAGCGAAGCCAAGGCGCTGATGGAGAAGGCGCGGGTGCCGGTCGTGCCCGGCTATCACGGCGAGCGGCAGGACACCAAGTTCCTGCGCGAGAAAGCCTATGAGACGGGCTATCCGGTGCTGATCAAGGCGGTCGCGGGCGGCGGCGGCAAGGGCATGCGCGCCGTCACGCGCGCCATCGAATTCGAGGAAGCGCTGGTGAGCGCGCAGCGCGAGGCGGAGGCCGCCTTTGGCGATAGCCGCATCCTGATCGAGAAGGTGATCGAGAATCCGCGCCACGTCGAAGTGCAGATCTTCGCCGACAACCACGGCAACATCGTTCATCTGTTCGAGCGCGACTGCTCGCTGCAACGGCGCCACCAGAAAGTGATGGAGGAGGCGCCTGCGCCGGGGCTCAGCGAAGCGCTGCGCGAATTGATGACCAACGCGGCAATCAGTGCCGCCAAGGTTTCGGGCTATCGCGGCGCGGGCACGGTCGAATTCATCGTCGATCCGGCCAGGCGCTCCTATGAGGATGGCAGCTTCTATTTCCTCGAAATGAACACGAGGCTTCAGGTCGAGCATCCGGTGACGGAGGCGGTAACGGGTGTCGATCTCGTCGAGTGGCAGTTCAAGGTCGCGGCGGGCGAAAAGCTGCCGCTCAGCCAGAATGAAATTCGCCTCAAGGGCCATGCGGTCGAGGCGCGGATTTATGCCGAAGACCCGGAGAATAATTTTCTGCCGTCGCCGGGCAAACTGCACGGGTTGCATATGCCGCAGGGCGACGGCATTCGCATCGACAGCGGCGTGGAAGAAGGCGACGAGATTTCGGGCCATTACGATCCGATGATCGCCAAGGTCATCGCGCATGCGCCCTCGCGCGAAGGCGCGTTCAACCGGCTCGCGCATGCATTGGCGCATACGGTCGTCGCGGGGCCGCGCGGCAATGTTTCGTTTTTGCATGCGCTTGCGACGCTGTCGGCCGTGCGCGAAGGCAAGGTCGATACCGGCTTAATCGCACGCGAGGCGACATCGCTCGGCACCTGGCAGCATCAGCTCGATTGCGCGGCCGTTGCGCGCGCCGCGGCCTTTCTCATCGAGCGCGAGCAGCAGCGCATCGCCGTTCGCGCCCGCAAGCGCTCGAACGAGAAATCCTCGTCATGGAATACGCTCGATGCGTTTGGCTTAAGCGGCGCGCGCGAGACGAGCTATGCGCTCAACGCCGACGGCAAGCGGGTCACGGCGCGCGTGCGCTTCGATGCCGGGGGCATGCACGTCACCGTCAACGGCATCAAGGCCGCCGATTGCCCGGTAATCGCGGCGGACGGAAAAGTGATCGCCTGGCACAAGGGCCGGCAGACCGTGGTGATGCTGGACGATCACGCGGCGAGTGACGCCATGCAAACGGGCGGGGATGGCGTGATCCTCGCGCCGATGCATGGCAAGGTGCTGGCCGTTCTCGTCAGCGCGGGCGAGCGCGTGAAGAAGGGCCAGCGGATCGGCGTGATCGAAGCGATGAAGATGGAACACGCCATCGTTGCCCCGATCGACGGCGAGGTGGCGGAACTTGCGGTCGCTGCCGGCGATCAGGTCGCCGAGCGCGCCAGGATCGCCGTCATCAGGGAAATCGTGCAGGAAGCGTTGAAGGCCGAGGCGGAATGACACTTCATCTTGTAAAACTTTGCGTAGGCGCCGACTCCATCGCCGACCTGCAGGAATGGATCGACGAGCGGCTCAAGCAGCGCAAGCGCCGCAAGCAGCCGCTCGAACACATCCACACCACGCGCATGATGCCGACGCGCAAGGATGAGATCCTCGACGGCGGCTCGCTCTACTGGGTCATCAAGGGCGAGATCGCGGCGCGCGAAAGGCTCGTCGATATCCGGCCGTTCGTGGACAAGGACGGCATCAAGCGCTGCCGCCTCGTCATGGACGGCAAGGTGACGCCGGTGGTGCCGCGGCCGCGCGCGGCCTTTCAGGGCTGGCGGTATCTTCCCGCCAACGAAGCGCCGCCGGATCTCGCCAAGAGCGGCAAGGGCCTTGCGGAGCTGCCGGAGGAGATGCGGCGCGAGCTTCGGGAACTCGGGCTGCTGTAGGGCTTCGGCCCATTATAAAATTGCGAGAAAAGAGAAGGTAAGCGGGAACCCTCGCGATGTATGGCCGTTAATCCGGCATACATCATCTAGATGGGAGGGAAGTCATGGCGAAAACCGCAAGCCCCTCTTACGAAGAACCGCAGGAAAACGTCTCGCGCAAGAAGGTGCTGCCGCCCAGCAAGGCGCGTGCGGGTCTGATGGATACGGACACGCTCTACATGTTGATCATCGGCATGGTGCTGACGATCCTGTTCTTCGGGGCAATCTTCCTGTTGTGGAGCAATCCGAGCTAACGCCCGGAGAGCTAACCGGCGGGCCTAACGGAAACCGATATTGTCGATGAGGCGTGTGTTACCGAGTTTCGCGGCAACCAGCAGCCGGAGCGGCCCCTCGGCGCGCGAGCGGGCCGTTTCCAGCGTTTCGGCGTTTCGGGCCTCGAGATAATCGAGGGCAAAGCCCGCTTGCTCGATCTTTTCCCGGCCTTTCACAAGCGCGTCCATGACACGCTCGCCCTTTTTGATGGCGGCGGCGGTTTCCTTCAAAGTCCGATACAGCACCGGCGCCGTCTCGCGCTCACTGGGCGACAGGTAAGCGTTGCGGGACGAGTAGGCGAGGCCGTCATGTTCGCGGACAACAGGATGGCCGACGATCTTCACTGGAAGGTCGAGATCAAGCGCCATGCGGCGAATGACCAGAAGCTGCTGGTAGTCCTTTTCGCCGAAGATCGCGATATCGGGCATTGCCTCGATTAAAAGCTTTGCCACCACGGTTGCGACCCCCGCGAAGAAATGCGGGCGGAAGCGATCCTCAAGCCCGGCGCGTGCCGGCCCCTCGGGAATGACACGGGTCGCAAACCCATCGGGGTAAATCGCTTTTACGTCAGGCGCGAAGACGAGATCGGTCTTCTCTTTGGCGAGGGCCCGGATGTCGGCTTTCCAGGTGCGCGGATACCGGCCGAAATCCTCGGTCGGGCCGAACTGCGTCGGATTGACGAAAATCGATGCCGCAACGCGGTCGGCTTTTTCCCTTGCAAAACGCACCAGCGCAATATGGCCGTCATGCAGCGCACCCATGGTGGGCACAAGTGCAAGGGTGCGGCGATTGTCTCGCAACGCGGCAACCGCGGTGCGGAGTGCCTTCACGCTGCGCACGATACGCGGCCGCATGACGCGTGGCTTGGCCGTCATTCTTGTCTCCGGTTCTGCATGATCGGGAAGCGGAATCGATTTTAGCAGACGTGCTTCGCGGCGGCCAAGCCGCGAAACCATGCCGTATCGTGGAAGCGTTTATCGAGAAGTGTTCTCAAAGAGAGACGGTCGAAGAAAAATTTTCGCGGTGAAAGCTTTTGCGTCGTTTCGCGCTTGACGTTGTTAGCAACTGGTTTGCACAATGCTGGTAGAAACCTCTCGGGGTTTCGGGGTCAGTGACACATGCGTATCGAGAGTCAGGCGTTCGCAGGGGCTGTTGGCCGGGCGAGAGCGGCGCGTACCTCGCACGTCATCGTGGTCGCCAACGAAAAGGGCGGCTCCGGCAAGACGACCTCGGCGATGCATGTCGTCGTCTCGCTTTTGAAGGCAGGACAGAAGGTCGCGACCATCGACCTCGACAGCCGCCAGAAAAGCCTCACGCGCTACATCACCAATCGCAAGAACTGGGCGAAGAAGAGCGGCATCCCGTTGGAGCTGCCCGATCCTTACGTCATCGACCGCGGCAACTCGCGCAGCGTCGACGACAATGAGGCTGCCGAATTCGCCGGCTTTGCCGCCGCGATCACGGCAATCGAGAATACGCACGATTTCGTAGTCATCGATACGCCGGCGACCGACAGCTACCTCATGCGGCTCGCGCATTCGATGGCCGACACGCTGATCACGCCGCTCAACGACAGCTTCATCGACTTCGACGTGCTGGCCAGCATCGATCCCGAGAATTTCGAGGTCATCGGCACAAGCCATTATTCCGAAATGGTCCGCGACGCGCGGCGCCAGCGGCGGCTGGTGGAGGATATCGACACCGACTGGATCGTGATCCGCAACCGCCTCGGCCAGCTCGAGACGCGCAATGGCCGCAACATCGCCGAAGGGCTGGAAGCCCTGTCGCGGCGGATGTCGTTCCGGCTTGCCGATGGCTTCGCCGAGCGCGTCGTTTACCGCGAGATGTTTCCGCGCGGGCTGACGGTACTCGATACGCTGGACGAGCGCACGCTCGGCATGAGCCCGACCGCGTCCCACTATGTCGCCCGGGACGAGGTGGCGAAATTCATCGCCACGCTCAAGCTGCCGATCAACGAGCGCGGCAAGCGCCGCGCGGCGGCCCGCGCCGAGTGGTTCCGCTCCTCGCGCCGCCCGTTCGAGGACGGCCTGACCACCGACTGACCGGCTCCACTTCTGACCGGCTCCACTTGCGTTAAGCCTGAAAAAACACAATCTTCAGGGAAGAGGATAATACCGCTTTCCCCGAAGGATGGCTGATGGGCCAGAACGACCCGCGCGACGTTACGAAGCCGGCTTCGCAGCCTGCTTCACGCAAGGCCGAGATCGACGCCTTCCTGAACCAGGCGCGGGCGCTTGGGCCGCGCAGTGACGGCGGGCGCGGGCGGCTGGTCTTTGCGCTCGACGCCACCATGAGCCGCCAGCCGGCCTGGGACATGGCCTGCAAGCTGCAAGCGGAGATGTTCGAGGAGGCGGCGGCCGCAGGCGGCCTTGACGTTCAGCTCGTCTATTACCGGGGGATTGCCGAGTGCGGGGCCTCGAAGTGGGTTTCCGATCCCAAGCGGCTCGCGAGTTTGATGCAGAAGATCAGTTGCGCGGGCGGCCAGACGCAGATCCGCCGCATGCTCGATCACGTCGCCAGGGAGTCGAAGCTGCGCAAGGTTCATGCGCTGGTTTTCGTCGGTGACTGCATGGAGGAGGCGATCGACGAGGTTTGCGCCGCAGCGGGCAAACTGGGCCTGATGGGTGTGCCTGTCTTCGTCTTTCAGGAGGGCGGCGATCCGGTCGCCGAGCGCGCCTTCAAGGAGATCGCTCGTCTCACCAAGGGCGCGTGGTGCCCGTTCGACGCGGGGGCGGCGCATCAGCTGCGGGAATTGCTCCGCGCCGCCGCCGCTTACGCAGCGGGCGGCTACAAGGCGCTCAGCGACCTTTCCCGGCGAAAGGGCGGCCCAGGCGGCAGCGAAGCCGCAATGCGCCTCCTCAGCCAGATGCGCACGTGAAGCGCGTATTTTGAGCCGCATATCTTGAACCGCGCATCCAATGGCCCGTATGAGGTGACATGCCTACGCTTCTGATCGGCATCGCCATTTTGCTGCTCGTGCTTTGGGCCGCGCGCCAATTCGCGGGCGCCAATCCGCATGTCGTGGTGCAAAGCCTCAAGAAGGGCGGCGGCTTTGCCGCGCTCGCAGGCGCGGCGTTTCTGGCCGCCACGGGGCGGTTCTCGATGGCGGTGCCGCTCGGCTTTCTGGCGATGGGCCTTCTGGATTGGCTGCCGGGCCGCAATGCATTCGGAAGCTGGGCCAAACCGGCGCCGGGGCAGACCTCAAGGGTGCGCTCGGCGATGATCGAGATGGAGCTCGATCACGACAGCGGGACGATAAGCGGGACATTCACCGCAGGGCCGCATGCCGGCACCCCGCTCGATGCGCTGACGCCGGAAGCGCTGGTTGCGATGCTCGCCTCGATGGACGAGGAGAGCTGTGCGCTACTCGAAGTTTATCTCGACCGCCGGGCGCCCGGCTGGCGTGAAAACGTCGAGGAAGATGCGGGTACGCGGCGCACTGAGACGACGAGCCATCGCGCGATGTCCGAGGAAGAGGCGCGTCAGATCCTCGGAGTCAAACCAGGCGCGAGCGCGTCCGAGATACGACGCGCGCACCGCGCGCTGATGCTGAAGCTCCATCCCGACCACGGCGGATCGACGTATCTGGCCGCTCGGGTCAACGAGGCCAAGGAAATTCTGCTGCGTACTCATCACTAACTCCACAACGCTACGCGGTTAGTGACGCCGTCCTGTTTTCTCAATCTTTTACCGTGATGCAGGCGAAGTCGTTCTTTCGCAATGCTTCACAGGCTTTTTTGGCGTCCGCTTCGTTCCGGAAACCGGCGAAGCGGGCGCGGATATATTCAACGGAGCCTTTGACGGTCTTCTCGGTGAAAGCATGGGCCTTGCCCCAGGCGGCGCCGAGCTTGGAGCGCGCGGCCTGAAGGGTGGATTGCGCTTCGGGCTCGGCCGTGAAGGCGCCGATCTGGATCTGCCAGCCGGCCGGGACGGGGACGGGCTGCACGAGCGCGGCATGGAAAACCGGCTTCTTGTCGTCGCGGGCGGCGGCGCGAGCCGGCGCGGCCTCGGCGGTCGTGGTCAACTGGAGCGCCGACATCGTAGCGGCGGCGACGCGAACGGCGGCGGGCTTGTCGTCGCCGGCTTTGGCCGTTTCGGCCGCGACCGCGCTGTCCTCGGCGGAGGCCTGGACGGCTTCGACGGTCCGCGGCTTCGCGGCGGGGGTGAAAACGGCGGGCGAGCCGGCGTTACGCGTGTCGGCATAGGCCGCGATCTGCATGGTCTGCGGCGGGCCGGCATTGACGTCGCCGAACGGCGAGATGGTGAGGGTGCCGAGCGTTCCGCTGCTCGGCATCATGTCGGCAACCTGCTGCTCCTTCGCCGTATTGATCTGCACGGTTTTGACCGGGATCGGCTTGATCGGCTCGCGTGAATCGATGCGCGGCGCCGGGCGCGGCAGCGGCGTATGCGCGATCCTGGCGGCGAATTTCGGCGCGGGCTTCGCTCCGCCAGAAGTTTCTTGCGCTTCGGCGATCAGCGGCGCGGTGCGGGCGCCCGCGTAAGCGCGCGGGGTGTATTCGGCAACCAGTTCGCGCATGCGCGCATCGCGCGCGCGGCTCGTGCGGCCGCCGAGCACGACGGCAACGATGTAGCGGTTGTTGCGCTTCACCGACGTCACGAGATTGAAGCCAGAGGCGCGGGTATAGCCGGTCTTGATGCCGTCAACGCCTTCGACCGAGCCAAGCAGGCGATTGTGATTGCCGATCGGCGTGCCGTGCCAGACGAAGGTGCGGATCGAGAAGAAATGATAGTAGCGGGGGAAGCGGTCCTGAATCGCGCGGCCGAGGATCGCAAGATCGCGCGCCGTCGTGACCTGGCGCTTGTCGGGCAGACCCGAGGCGTTGGTGAAGGTCGTGCTGTTCATGCCGAGCGCGCGCGCCTTTTTGGTCATGCGCGCGGCGAAAGCTTCCTCGCTGCCGGCGATGGTCTCGCCGATCGCGACCGCCATATCGTTGGCCGAGCGCGTAACGACGGCCTTGATGGCATCTTCCACGTCGATCTTCTGACCGGCGGCAAGACCGAGCTTGGTGGGCGCGGCTTCGGAAGCGTGCGCGGAAACGGTGATCTTGGAATCGAGCCGGATGCGGCCGGCTTCGAGCTGCTCGAAGAGCATGTAGAGCGTCATGATCTTGGTGAGCGAAGCAGGGTGACGCAGCTTGTCGGCGTTCGACTCCTGCAGAACCTTGCCGGTCTTGGCATCGACGACGATCGAGGAATAACCCTCGCGCCAGCCGCTGTCGGAATTCGAGGACGAGGAGGTGTGATGATGGCGCCGCCAGCGCGCGGCATCGGCTGTGGTCGCGGTCACGAACAGCGCCGTTAGCAACAGCGCCGAAACTCCCGCCGCATGACGCGCCATGTGGCGCGAAAGGCGCGCCTTCCCCCTACGCATACGCATACTCGTATTCCGAACCCGTCTTGTGGGCGGCTTCCCCGACAGGCATTGCTGCCCGCCGCGCCGCCAAAGTGTTCTGCCAGTTCGCCGAAAATAGGGAGAGTGCGGTTAGAATTTCGTTAAGCCTATAAAGACCTTAGCCAATGGGCCAAGAAATGATGGTGCGCTGCGATATTTTCTTGACAGATATGGTGCGGTGCAATATAAGGCTTTCCCATGACGGCTGGCGATTAAGCCGTTTCGGACAAGCAGAAGACCAAGACCTCACACCCCCTGAACCCCATGCCGCTCGCCGAAACGGCGCGCGCCGGAGAGGCCGATGTTTCAGAACTTCGAAGATTTCCAGAAGATCAGCAAAGACAACGCCGAACTCGCGTTGAAGAACCTCAATACCGTTTCCAAGGGCCTTCAGACCATTGCGGTCGAAGTCGCCGACTACCAGAAGAAGTCGTTCGAGCAGGGCACCGCTGCCATCGAGAAGCTGTTCGCTTCGCGCTCGCTCGACGGTGTCATCCAGACCCAGACCGATTACCTGAAGTCGGCCTATGAAGGCTTCGTCGCCCAGTCGAAGAAGATCGGCGAGCTCTATGCCGACCTCGCCAAAGAGACCTACAAGCCGTTCGAAGCGGCGCTGGCGAAGGCCAAGCAGTAAGAATTTTCAAGGTCCGGTTCGCCGGGCCTTTGTTTTTGAGACAACAAAAAAGCCCGGCAGCGATGCCGGGCTTTTCGTTTGCGCGATCTCTTTGCGTCAGCGCGGCTTGGCGTTAGCGCGAGATGTGGATGTTGGCGAGCGCCGAGCCGATCTGGTCGAAGGTGGTGACGAGCGCGCCGGCCGTCTTCAACTCGAAGAACATGCTCGGGTTCGTCGCGCAGTTCTTGAGCAGCGTCGAGGTCGGATCGCCGCCGGTATTGACCTGCACGCTGTAGATCTGCACGCCCGTCGCCTTGATGTTGGCGCAGGTGCCCGCGAAATTGGGCGAGGTGCCGTTCAGCATGCGCTTGTCGATGTTGCCCGCACTCGTCGTCCAGCGATTTTGCGTGTTCTCGCCGTCGCTCATCAGGATGATCGTATCGCTATAGGCGTATTGCGGATCCTTCGCCGGAGCGAGGAGCGGGCCGCCGCCGACCAGCGACTGCCAGCCCCAGACGAGACCGATCGGCGTATTGGTATTGCCGACCGATTTCATGGAGTCGACGGTGCTGCTCAGAGTGGACCAGTTGTTGGTCAGTCCGACGATCTGCGCCGTACAGGAAGCGAACTGCTCGGCCGGCCACAGCGTCTCGTCGGTGCCGCTCGGCAAATCGACCTTCTGGTCGTAGCCGACGGCGGTCGCGCTGGTAGGTCCGGTCGGCGTGCCGCGGTCGGTCACGCAGCCGTTCCATTCGCTGTGGTCTTTCGGCGTCCAGACACCGGCGGTCCAGGTCGCGCCGGTCCAGGTGGCAGGCGTCCAGGTGCCGGCGTTGTACCAGGTCCTGCCTGCGTCCTGGCACGCCTTCTTGGTGGTGTATTTCGAGCTCGAGCAATGCGCACTCTCGCACTGGGCCTTGGTCGAGCCGTTGGTCGAGCAAGTGCCCGCATTCGAGCAGGCGCTCGGGCTGTCGTTCCCCGAAACAGAGCAGGAGCCGCCGCTGGCCTGGCAGGTGCCCTGGCTGGTGTAAGCCGAATCCGAGCAGACGCCGGAGGTGACGCAGGAGTTGCGGTTTTTCTTGCTGGAGATCGAGCAAGTGCCGTTCAAGGCATCCCACGATTTGTTGTCGTCCTTCGCGGCGTTGTCCCAATAGATCCAGCCGCTCTGCTGGTAGGTCTTCACGCCGAACTTGTCCTCGCTCAGCGCGCCGATATTGACGTCCTTGCTGAACGGAATGATCGAGACATAGACGTCCTCGGGGTTCTTCGCGAGGTTCTGCAGCGTCGTCAGCAAGCTTGTGGTCGCGGTCTTGAGCGCTTCCATCTTGCCGTCGTCGGCCATCGAGCCGGTGTTGTCGAGCACGAGCGCGATGCGAAGGCGCGTATTGCCCCACAGCACTTCGGACTTCACGCTGACCGGCATCATGGGCGAGGTGCCGAAGATCGTATTCAGCACCCGGCCGAGCGTCATCGGGTATTGCGTTTGGATGTTCAGGTTGAGCTTGCCGCTGCCCGACGCGGTGATGACGAGGTCTTCCTGCTTGTAGAGCAGGGTGCTGCTGCCGACGTTCGCCTGGAAAATCTGCCAGCCGTATTTGTCGAGGTCGGCCTGGCCCATCGGCTGCGGCATCTTCGAAAGCGCGAGGATGGTATTGTCGGCGGCGGCTTGCAGCGCAACGCGCTGCATGTTGGCCATACTGTAATCGAGCGCGACACCCATGATGCCGAACATCGGCACAATGGCGATGCCGAACAGGATAGCGATGTTGCCCCGCACGTCAGACAGGAAACGGCGGCACTTCGATAGCAGGCGCATGACCGGCTCCCAGAGCATCATGAAAAGCGCCGCGACCTTGCCAGTTGTATTTTAATTGAATCTTGCAAGGAGCCCCGGATTTTCGGGTATTGCCGCGCTACAACCGCCTGGCGCGCAGACGCGCTGAAAGCGTGGTTAAGAAAGGCTTCCGGGATGCCGCCGATTTCCCGCCAGAGGTAACCCGGTCTGCGCGTTAGCGGGCGAGGTGGAGGTTGGCGATCGTGGTGCCGATCGTGTTGAACACGCTCTGCAACTGGCTCGCGTCGGTGACCTCGAAATACATGCCGGGTTCGGTCGCGCAGTTGCGCAGCAGCGTGGCGTTACCGCTGAGGAGGCGGATCGTATAGACCTTGATGCCTCTCGCCTTGATGGCCGCGCAGGCGGCAGCCGTGCGCGGGTCGATCGACGAGGCGTTGTTGTTCCAGCGGTTTTGCGTGTTGTCGCCGTCGGTGAGCAGGACGACATATTTCGTCAGCTTCTCCGTGTCGTAAGCGGCGCCTTGCGACAGCGGCAGGGTGCCGGTGGGCGCAATCATTTGCAGCGCCCAGTGCAGGCCGATGGTGACGTTGGTGTTGCCGGTCGCGATCATCGAATTGATCTTGCCGTGCAATGTCGCCGGATCGATGCTGCTGCTGTCGCCCCAGTTGTCGTTGAGCGGCATCACGGTGGCGAGGCTGCCGCAATCGCCGCTGATGCCTTCGACGGCGGGAAATTTGGTCACGATGTTGCCGCCCGACACGCCGGTGTCGTTGACGTCATAATCGAGGCTCGGGTCCTTGTCGCGATCCTGGATGCAGCCTTTCCAGCTCGAGTGATCGGTGCTGGGCGTCCAGGTGCCGGGCGTCCATGTCGCCGGCGTCCACCGGCCGCCGTTGCGCTCGCACGAGTTCTCCGAATTGTTGCCGCTGCGCGAGCAGGTGCCGGCCGAGCCGCAGCTGCCGGGCGTGTTGTTGCCCGAGACGGAGCACGAGCCGCAATTGGTGCGCGTCGTCCGGCCAGCGATGCTGCAGGTGCCGTGGTTTTCCTCCCATAGATCCCAACGCAGCCAGCTCGCGTTCACATAGGTGACGGGATCGGCTTTCACCTGAACGCCGAACGGAACGACCGCGATCCTGGCATCACCCGGATTGCGCGAAGCGTTGCGAAGAATTTCGATGAGGTTATGCGAAGCCGAGATCAACTGCGTGAGCTTGTTGCCGGCCATCGAGCCGGTGTTGTCGAGCGCGAGCGCGACCTCGACCTTGCCCTGGCCCCAAACGACTTCGGTGGTCGAAGATATGGGGATGTCGGGCGGCATCAGCTTGCTCAGCACGCCCGCCATGCGGATGGGATATTCGGTATCGACGCGCAGCGTCAGCTTGCCGGTATCGGGCGTGATCGTCAGCTGTTCGGCGATGTTCGA
>DATMFI010000012.1:0-4122 GCA_035556215.1 Xanthobacteraceae bacterium
CGAGAGCATGTCGCGCGTCGGCATCGGCGCGTCCGGCGGCGCGTGGCCGATGGATCCCTCGGTCGCGATCAAATCCTATTTCATGCCGCAGGGCGTTTCCGCCGATCTCATCGCGACGAAATACGGCTTCTCCCGCGACGATGTCGATGAATATGCCGTGATGAGCCAAGAACGCGCCGCCAAGGCATGGCAGGAAAAACGCTTCGCCAACTCAGTATTCACGGTTTCCGACGTGAACGGTCTGCCGCTGCTCGATCACGACGAGCATATGCGGCCCTCCACCAACATGCAGTCGCTCGCGAGTTTGAAGCCCTCCTTCGTGCAGATGGGCGAGCTTGGCGGCTTCGATGCCGTCGGCATTCAGGCGCACCCCGAAGTCGAGCGCATCAACCACGTGCATCATGCCGGCAATTCTTCCGGCATTGTCGATGGCGCCGCCGCCGTGCTGATCGGCTCGAAGGAAGGCGGCAAGGCGCTCGGCAAGAAGCCGCGCGCCAGAATCCGCCAGTTCGCGTCGATCGGCTCGGACCTCGCGCTGATGCTGACGGGCCCGGTCGATGTCACCGAGCGCGTCTTGCAAAAAGCCGGCATGAAGATTTCCGACATCGATCTTTTCGAGCTGAACGAGGCCTTCGCCGCGGTGGTGCTGCGCTACATGCAGTATTTCAGGATCGACAGGAACAAGATCAACGTGAACGGCGGCGCCATTGCCATGGGCCATCCATTGGGCGCAACCGGCGCGATGATCCTCGGCACGGTGCTCGATGAGCTTGAGCGCACCAACAAGGAAACCGCGCTCGTCACGCTCTGCATCGGCGCGGGCATGGGCACCGCGACCATCATCGAGCGGGTGTGAGGGCAGGGTCATGAACAATTTCAAATTCGATATCGATGCTGACGGCATTGCACTCGTCACCTGGGACATGCCGGGCAAGTCGATGAATGTGATCGACCCGTCGGTCATTCAGGAGCTTTCCGAAATCGTCGACAAGGTCGCAAGCGACGCCGCCATCAAGGGCGCAATCGTCACCTCCGGCAAGGAGACTTTCTCGGGCGGCGCCGACCTTTCGATGCTGCAGAGTCTTGGCCGTGCGTTCGAGGAGCTTGCCAGGTCGAAGGGCCGTCAGGCTGCGATGCAGTATTTCTTCGACGAATCCCGCAAGCTTTCGCAAATTTACCGGAAGCTCGAGACTTCAGGGAAACCGTGGGTCGCGGCGATCAACGGCACCTGCATGGGCGGCGCGTTTGAACTGGCGCTCGCATGCCACCGGCGAATTGCCGCCGACAACCCGAAGTCGCGGCTCGGCCTTCCCGAAGTGAAGGTCGGACTCTTCCCCGGCGCGGGCGGCACGCAGCGCGCGGCGCGCATGATGCAGACCGCAGATGCGCTGCAGTTCCTGTTCAAGGGCGAACAGTTGCGGCCGTCCAAAGCCAAAGACATGAAGCTGATCGACGAGGTCGTACCGCCTGCCGAACTCATCTCGTCGGCCAAGGCCTGGATCAAAAACGGCGGCAAGGGCGTGCAGCCGTGGGACATCGAAGGTTTCAAGCTGCCCGGCGGCCCGGTGTGGTCGAAGGGCGGCATGATGACCTGGCCGCCGGCGAATGCGATTTATCGCCGCGAGACTTACGATAATTATCCGGCGGCAAAAGCGATCCTCAAATCCGTTTTCGAAGGCTTGCAATTGCCGATGGACCGCGCGCTCACCGTCGAGTCGCGTTACTTCGCGCAGATTTTGCGCAGCAAGGAAGCGCAGGCGATGATCCGCTCGCTGTTCCTGTCGATGCAGGAACTCAACAAGGGCGCGCGGCGGCCGAAGGAAATTCCGCCGAGCAGCCTCAAGAAAATCGCCATCCTCGGCGCCGGCTTCATGGGCGCGAGCATCGCTTATGTCTCGGCACAGGCCGGGCTTCAGGTCGTATTGCTCGACCGCAACATGCCGTCGGCCGAGAAGGGCAAACAGCTCTCGCACAAGCTGATTTCGGAGCAGATCGCCAAGGGCCGCGCCACGGCCGAAGCGCGCGACGCGCTGCTCGCGCATATCCAGCCGACAGCGGATTACAACGATATCAAAGATGCGGATCTCGTCGTTGAAGCCGTCTTCGAGGATCGCAAGATCAAGGAAGACGTCATCAAGAGAGCCGAAGCCGTGCTCGGGGAGAACGCCATCTTCGGCTCGAACACTTCGACGCTGCCGATCTCGTCGCTCGCGGAATTTTCACCCAAGCCCGAGCAGTTCATCGGCATTCACTTCTTCTCGCCGGTCGAAAAGATGATGCTGGTCGAGGTCATCAAAGGCAAAAGGACCGGTAATGCCGCGATTGCCATGGCGTTCGATTTCATCCGCGCGATCAAGAAAACGCCGATCCTCGTCAATGACTCGCGCGGCTTCTACACTTCGCGCGTCGTCGGCACATATATTCGCGAAGGCCATCTGATGCTGATGGACGGCGTGCCGGCGCCGATGATCGAGAACGCCGGCCGCATGGCCGGGATGCCCGTCGGGCCGCTGTCGCTCAACGACGAAGTCGCGGTCGATCTTGCCTGGAAGATTTTGCAGGCGACCAAAACCGATCTCGGGCCTGCGAGCGTCGATCCGCGCCAGGAAAAATTGCTGGAGGAAATGTCGGTGAAGCGCGGCCGCCTCGGCCGCAAGAACGGCAAGGGCTTTTACGATTATCCCGGCAACGAGCCGAAGCGGCTGTGGCCGGGCCTCGCGGAAATCGTGACACCGAAATCCGCAGATCGTTTTGCCATCGAGGAACTGAAGCAGCGGCTGCTCGCGATCCAGGCGCTCGAGACGGCGCGCTGTGTCGAAGAGGGCGTCATCACCGATATGCGCGACGCCGATGTCGGCGGCATTCTCGGCTTCGGTTTTGCTCCGTTCACCGGCGGGCCGCTCTCTTATATCGACGGCATGGGCGCCAAAGCATTCGCCGCACTGTGCGATGGCTTCGCCAGGAAATACGGCGAGCGGTTCAAGCCGAATGCGCTGTTGCGTGAAATGGCCAGGGACGGCGAGACATTCTATGGCCGCTTTCAGGGCACAGGACAGAAAGCCGCCTGATCGGGCGAGGAGGTTCGCGATGAGATCGGCCGTTTTTCTCCTGACGCTGGCATTGGCATCGCCCGCGGTTGCGCAGGTCATCGACAACTCGAAGCTCGCCCCCGAAAGCGAGAACGGCCGCTTCACCATGAGCCCGGTCGCGGGCGGCGTGATGCGGATGGATACCCGCACCGGCAAGATTTCGATCTGCCGGCAGAAGGGCGACGCCTGGGCCTGCGAGGCCGCCGCGGATGATCGCGGCGCCTATGAGCAGGAGATCGCCCGCTTGCAGGACAAGGTGGCGAAGCTCGAACGGGAGCTTCGCACCGGCGACAAGACCGAGATGAAATTGCCGAGCGACGCCGAGGTCGACAAGGCGATGACGTTTTTCGAAAACATCCTTCGCCGGTTTAAGTCGATGATCGACAACCTGCAGCGCGAGGATGGCGCCAAGCGCACGTAAATCGGCCGGCCAGCCGGCCGGAATGAAAAACGCCCCGGCTTGGCCGGGGCGTTTTCCTTTGCGCCGGTTCGCTTACATCCTGGTGATGTCGCGGTCCTTCGTCTCGGGCAGGAAGATCAGCGCCACCACGAAGCTCATGCTGGCGACGATGATCGGGTACCACAGGCCCGAGTAGATGTTGCCGGTCGCGGCCACGATCGCGAACACCGTCGCCGGCAGGAAGCCGCCGAACCAGCCGTTGCCGATGTGATACGGCAGCGAGAGGCCCGAGTAGCGGATGCGGGTCGGGAACAATTCAACCAGCCACGCGGCGATCGGCCCGTACACCATCGTCACGTAAATGACGAGGATGGTGAGCAAGAGCACCGTCATCGGATAGTTGATCTGGTTCACGTCCGCCGCGGCCGGATAGCCGTGGTTCTTCACCGCATTGCCGATAGCGGCCGCAAGGTTCGGCGTGTCGGAGGCGATGACTTGATCGCCGATCTTCACGCTGGCCTTGGTGCCTTTGGGCGCCGCGACGTTGTTGTAGTTCACCGAGAGGTTCACGAGCGTGGACTTGATGTTATCGCAGCCCGTCGTGAATTTCTCGGTGCCGGTTGCCTTGAACTG
>DATMFI010000013.1:0-91604 GCA_035556215.1 Xanthobacteraceae bacterium
GGACGCTGGTTACGAACCGGCGACTGCGGAAATACAACTCCATGTGCTTCCCACCTTTCGCACATGGACCGTGGAGACCGGCAAGTCTCCGGCGTCCCGCGCCGCCCTCATTTGGAAGGGCGCGAATGGGGTAAACCCCAAACGCGCTGTTCGGGCAGGCAAAGTGACGATGATCCGGCAGGAAAAATCCTCGCGCGGTAACGATGGCGGCTATTTTAAGCATCCGCGCCAATTGTCTGGCCCAAGGCCATTGGCTAACCTTCTTTCGTTGCGGCCTTTCAGGGGGGAGCGGGGCGATGCGCATATTTCTAGTCGGATTGCTTGTTCTGGTCGGCGGGCTCGGAATCGCCGAAGCATAAACGCGCATTGACGGGATCAAGAATATCGAGCGCGGCTATGTGGAGATCACCGAATCGAAAACCATCAACGACAGCTCAATCTCGACAGGGCAACGGACTCAGGCGATCGCAACCTTGACCAAATCCGCAAACCGCATCGAGCTGGCGGAGAACACCGTATTCGGTTTCTTTTTTGTCCTCGATGGTCAGCCGCGCAACGCAAGCGTGAAAGTACGCGTGATCTGGCGCTACCCCGATCCGGGTATCAAGGCCGGCGACAAGATGAAATTCTCGGATGAATACGAAACGCAATTGCAGCTCAGCCATAAACAGTGGCTTTACTGGAACACCGGCGATATCTGGAATGAAGTGCCGACGGGCATCTGGACTTGCGAGCTTTGGTATGGCGAGCGCCGGATTACGCGGCAGGATTTCGAAGTCGCCCGCAATTAGCCTATTGGTTTACTTCCGTTTGACAGTCATGCACGGAGCGCTCATCTAATCCGGGATAGCGCCATGAATTCGATCTACACCATCGGCTACGAACAGGCCTCCCTCCATGACGTCATCGCGGCGCTGAAGGCCGCGAAGATCAAGCTCCTGATCGACACCCGCGCCGTCGCCGCATCGCGCCGCGCCGGCTTCTCCAAGAAGATGCTTGCCGCTTCGCTCGAAGCCGCCGGCATCGCCTACCTTCATCTGCAAAAGCTCGGCACGCCCGCCGATGGGCGCGCGGCCGCGCGCGCCGGTGATTTCAAGAAGCTCTGGAAAGTTTACGGCAAGCATCTTCGCACGCGGGAAGCCAAAGCCGCGCTCGACGAATTGGAAACCATTTTGCAAAAGACCAGGCGCGTATGCCTGCTCTGTTACGAGCGCGAGCCCGCCGAGTGCCATCGCAGCAAGATCGCCGGGATCATGCATGAGCGCACCGGCCAGAAGATCGAAAACCTTTACGCGGTGCCGGTATGAAAGCAGGAAAAATCTATACGGGGATCGGCGGCTGGACGTTCGAGCCGTGGCGCGGCGTCTTCTATCCCAAGGGCCTCGCGCATGCGAAGGAGCTTGCCTACGCCGCCTCGAAGCTTACTTCCATCGAAGTGAACGGCACCTTTTACGGCACGCAGAAACCTGCCGTGTTCCGCAAATGGGCGAGTGAGGTCCCGGACGGCTTTCTGTTTTCGCTGAAGGGCGTGCGCTACGTCACCAATCGCCGCGTGCTCGCCGAGGCCGGCGACTCGCTGAAGCGTTTCCTCGATTCGGGCATCACCGAACTCGGCGATCATCTCGGCCCCCTGCTCTGGCAGTTTCAGCCGGCGAAAAAATTCGACGAAGCCGATTTCGGCAGGTTTCTCGAATTGCTGCCCGAGAAGTTCGGCGGCCGCAGGCTGCGCCACGTCGTCGAAGTGCGCCACGACAGTTTCTGCACGCCCGCCTTCATCAAGCTGTTGAAACGGTTCAACACCGCCGTCGTTTTCGCCGAGCATGCGAGCTATCCGGCGATCGCCGACATCACCAGCGATTTCGTTTACGCCCGGCTGCAAAAAGGCAAGGACACGATCAAGACCTGTTATCCGGCGAAAGCGCTCGAAGCCTGGGCGAAGCGCGCGAAGCTCTGGGCTTCCGGCAAGGAGCCTTCGGATCTGCCGCGCGTCGAGAAGACAAAGGCCAAGCCCGCCCCGCGCGATGTGTTTCTATATTTCATTCACGAGGGCAAGGTTCGCGCGCCCGCGGCGGCTTCCTATTTAATTCAACACCTGGAAGCAGCCGGATAGAGAACTTCGGAGAAGCTGTCAGGCGGCTGTTAGCGAAGGTACTTGGACTTTAGTCCGCCATCCCGCATCGCGGCGAAGTGGTTGGCGGTACTCGGTGCGCGGGGCTTCGCGGCCGCGCGCTCCGACGATATGATGCCGTATGGGGCAAATGAAATATCGCTATTGGGGCGCTCTCCGTTTCTTTCTCGCGCTGCTGGTTGTCCTCCATCATTTCAGAGTGATCGGCGGGCCCACGATCAATTCCGCTATCGGTTTTTTTCTTCCGGGCACCGTAGCCGTGATGGTGTTCTTCGCGTTGTCAGGCTTCATAATTCTCGAGGCCATTTACAGCGTTTATTCCGACAGGCCAGGACGGTTTATTGCCAACCGGGCAATCAGAATCCTGGCGCCTTACTATCCGCTCTTGATCGGATCGATTGCCCTGCTCTCGACCTATCTCTTCCTTTCAGGTGCACCGAATATCGAGGGCCATGTAAACAACGTTCTGGGCTGGAACGATCTCAGCGCCGAAAATATAGGATCAAACGCTTTCTATCTTTGGGTGAACGGTGGATTCCCATTCTTCCACGAGTTTCGTTCCGAACTTTTAGTGCCGTTCTGGACAGTGCGCATCGAATTCGCGTTTTATCTTGTCTGCTTTGCGGGTCTGTGCATCGCGAAGTATTTAATGCCAAAGTCATCACGGCCGGCGGCTATAGACCGGGTATGCCTCGCCGCCGTGATAGCAACGGCATTCATTTGCTCTTATCTTCTCATCGATGCTCGGCCGCAGACCTGGGATGCGCTGTACCCCGGAATCGTCACATTCTTTCCTCTAGGCGCTGCAGCGTTTCTTGCCGCCGAGAGAATGCAGGCAATCAAGTTCGCTATACCGATTTTGCTCGTATTGAGCGTCATCGGATTTCATGGCTCGGTATGGTCTGTGCCTTGGCCGAATTTCACGGCTCAATGCGTGCTGCTCATCGGACTTCTGGCTGCTGCTTATTTCACACGGAACCTGGAATTTCCGGCGTTTAAAGCTTGGGACGTTTGGCTCGGTAGCCTGTCCTATTCGCTCTATCTGACCCACATCATTGTGCAGATTATTTTTAAAAACTTCATCGGCAATGGGCCGGTTGTTTTCCTTGCAGGCGTTATCGTGTCCCTGGGCTTCGCCATTCTTTATCAAGCCATGACGCAGCCGCTCATTGATCGTGTGCGTGATGCAGTACGCGGCAGCCCCATCAATCGCAGTCCGAAGGCGGCTACGGCATGACACCGTCTCCCCGGATCGCGAAAACTACGCGCCCCTGAATGCGGCTTAGTCCAATGTCCTTCTGAACCGCGTCACCGCGATCGCCATGGCGATCAGCATCAGGACCAAAAGCGCGGTCGCATCGAAGCGCAGATCGGTAAGCGTCGACCCTTTCAGCATCACCGCGCGCGCGATTCGGATGAAATGCGTGAGCGGAAAAATCTCGCCGAGATACTGCGCCCATTGCGGCATGCCGGCGAACGGAAACAGAAAGCCCGACAGCAGCATGCTCGGCAGGAACGACATCATCGACATTTGCACCGCCTGCAACTGATTGTCGGCGAGTGTCGAAAACGTGAAACCCATCGCAAGATTGGTTGCGATGAACAACGTGGTGAGCAACGACAGCAGAAAGAAGTTGCCGACGATCGGCACATGGAACATCAGCACCCCTGCCCCGATGATAAGCGCCGCCTGCATCACGCCGATCAGCACATAAGGCGCGATCTTGCCGAGCATGATTTCGAGCGGCGTGATCGGCATCGAAAGCAGGCTCTCCATCGTGCCGCGCTCGACTTCGCGCGTGACCGAAAGCGACGTGAAGATCAGCATCGTCATGGTGAGGATGGTGCCGAGCAGGCCCGGCACGATGTTGAGCTCGGTCTTGCCCGCGGGGTTGTAGCGCGCATGCGTCCGGATCTCGAACGGCGGCGGCCCGCTTTCGGGAATGCCGAGATCGTGCATCAGTGCCGTCTTTACGATCCCGTTGAGCGCCGCGAGCGCCGAGCCCGCCGCCACCGGGTCGGTCGCATCGGCCGCCACCAAAAGCGCCGGCGTATCGCCGCGCCGGACACCGCGCTCGAAATTCGCGGGGATCTCGACACCGAACAGCACCTTGCCCGAGGCGAGCAGATGATCGAATTCGTCGGGCGTCCGGGCCTGATACTCGATCTTGAAATATTTGGTGTTCTTGAGCGCCGCCAGGATCGAGCGGCCGACATCGGAATTTTCCTGCAACAGCACCGCCGTCGGCAGATCGCGCGGCGTCGTATTGATCGCGTAGCCGAACAGGATGAGTTGCATCAACGGCACCGAGATCATCGTCGCCAGCGTCACGCGGTCGCGCCGGAGCTGCAGGACCTCCTTCAGCATCATCGCGAAGACCTTGCGGAGAAAGCCGTCGGCGCGGAAAATTTCGACAAGCCGCATCATTGGAAATTGTCCTTCGACCGGCTCATCAGGTCGATGAAGACGTCCTCGAGCGACGGCTCCGACTTCCCCCACTTGTATTTCTTGTCGGCGCGGAACGGCTTGATCGCGGTCTCCAGCTTTTTGCCGTCGCGCCCGGAGACATGCAGGCTGTTGCCGAACGGCGCCACCATATCGACGCCTTCCGTGTGCTCGAGCTTGACCTGCAACGGCATCAGGTCGTCGCCGCTGACGTTGTAGGTGGTGAGGCCCGAATGCGAGACGACTTCATCGACCGTGCCGCGCGCGAGAATTTCGCCATAGGCGATGTAAGCGATCTCGTGGCAGCGTTCGGCTTCATCCATGTAATGCGTCGAGACGAGCACCGTGAGCCCGTCCGCGGCGAGCGCGTGAATTTCGCTCCAGAATTCGCGCCGCGCTTTCGGGTCGACGCCCGCCGTCGGCTCGTCAAGAAGCAGCAATTGCGGATCGGGCAGCGTACAGGCGCCGAGCGCGAGCCGCTGCTTCCAGCCGCCCGAAAGATCCCCGGCCACCTGCTCCTCGCGACCCTTGAGGCCGAGCCGCTCGATCATGTCGCGCGCGGCCTTGGGCGGATTTTTGATGCCGTAGATGCGCGCGACAAATTCGAGATTCTCGCGCACCGAAAGATCCTGATAAAGGCTGAAGCGCTGCGTCATGTAGCCGACCAGCCGCTTGATCTTGTCGGATTCGGTGATGATCTCGTAGCCGAGACAAGTGCCGTGACCGGAATCGGGCGTGAGCAGCCCGCACAGCATGCGGATCGTCGTCGTCTTGCCCGAGCCGTTCGGCCCGAGAAAGCCGTAGATCATGCCGCGCTTCACCTGCATCGAAAGATCGCGCACGACCGTGCGGCCGTCGAAGGATTTCGTCAGCCCTTCGACGTCGATGACGACATCGCTTCCGGTGCCGTTCGCCATCTACTGCGCCTTCGGTTGCAGCGTCACGCTCACCGGCTGGCCGACACGCAATGCGTCGGGCTGCGCCGGCAGCGCCTCGATCAGAAAGACAAGCTTCGAGCGCTCGTCCTGGCTGTAGATTACCGGCGGCGTGTATTCGGATTGCCGCGAGATGAAGCTGACTTTCGCCTTGAGATCGGTCGCGCAGCCGTCGCAACTGACCGCCACCTCGTCGCCGGGAGAAATCTGCGGCAAGAGCGCTTCGGGTACATAGAAACGCACCTTGATATTGCCAGGCGGCAGCACCGAGATGACCGGCTTTCCGGCCGGCACCAGCTCGCCGGGGCGGAAATAAACCTGCTGCACCGTGCCGGTCACGGGGCTTACGAGCTTGCGGCGATCGAGCCGCGTCTGCGCCGAACGCACCGCGGATTCTGCCTGCAACTTGGCGGCCTGCGCCTGATCGAATGTCGCCTGCGTCCCCGTCTTGTTCTTGAGCAGCGTCTCGGCGCGCATCAAGGCCTGCTCGGCATTGGCAAGCGTCGCACGCGCCGCCCGCAGGTCGGCGCTCTGCAGATCTTCATCGACGGTGAAGACCGGTTGGCCTTTCTCGAGCTTGTCGCCTTCCCGCACCGAAAGCGTTTCGACGCGGCCCTGCTCGTCCGGCCCGACAAAGATGAGATTGGCCTCGACCCAGCCCTGCACGGTGAGGTCGCCGTTTCTGCCGCAGGCCGCAAGCACAAGCGCCGCCGCCACAAGCGCGAACCGCAAAAGAGGTTGCAAAGCGATCATGCGGACTCCACTTCGCCAAACAGGATTTGCATTTGCGCGCGCAGGAGTTCGCGCGCGTCGAGTTTCTCAAAGCGATCAAACAGGCCCGACCAGATGATCGCCATGATGCCCGGCGCCGCGATCAATTGCGGAAAGCGCACGAGCGAAGCATGTTTGATCTCGCCGGCATCGACGGCGCGCTGCAAGCGCTTGCGCGCTCCTCCGAAGATTTTTGACAGCACCTCGCGATAATAGAACTCGGCAAGTTTCGGGAAGCGCGGCCCTTCCGTCATCATCAACCGTATAATGTCCTTGCGGCGCGTTTCGAATACTTCGCGCACGAACAGTTCGACCACCTGCCCCGCAAGGACTTTCAGCGGAATGTCCGATTGCAACACCTGCTCGATGGTGCCGACGAACGGCCCCATCAACGAGCGGATGATTTCCCGAAACAGCGCATCCTTATCGCGGAAATGAAGATAGATCGTACCCTTCGCGACACCCGCGCGCTTGGCGACGTCATCGAGCCGTGCCGCTGCAAAGCCGCGGGCGGCGAATTCCTCGAGCGCCGCCGCAAGAATGGCGTCGCGCCGCGCAGCGCTTTGCTCGTCGCGCCGCTGCCGCGTGCCCTTTTTCGAGCCGCTGACCCGGGAAGACGCCGGCTGCCGCGAACCGGCACGCTTGGAAACAGGCCTCGTCATGATCGTTTCTTCAAATTATGACTGACTAGTCAGTCATTTATAGCAGAAGCGGAAATGGAGTCGATAGCCAGCCCCAACGGCCGGCTAACCCGTTTGTTCCATTGGGAAATTCGCCTATTCGGCGGGCTGCATCCGCATATTCGTCCGCTCGACCCGCGTCGCGAGCACTGCGATCATGACCGTGCAGAACGCAAAGAGCGCGGCGAAGATCGCGGTTGTGCCGAGCAGCAGGCCTGAACCGCCCTTCCCGTACAACGCAGCGATCATCGCGACGGCAAGACCGCTGGAGATGAACGTGAGGAAGAAACGGACAGCATAGATCCGCCCGCGCCACGCATCGGCGGTATATCGCGCGATCACGAGGTCGCCCACCGTGATCTGCCCGTAGATCGCCGCGATCGAAAGCGCGAGTGCAAACAAGAGTGCGTAGCCTGTGGTGACGGTCGTCAGCGCGACTCCGATGCCCTGCATGACGCCGATGATCGCGAACAGAATATGCGGCCGGAAATATTGCACGAGTTGACCGACGGTGAGTTGCGCAATGCCGCCGAACAGCAGCACAGCGGTCGCGATCGAACCGATCCATGCCAGCGGAATATCGCCGCGAATTCCTTCGTCGACAATTTTCGGAATCGAGATCGTTATGGTGTTGAACACGATCCCGCCCGAGAACGATATCACCGCGTAAACGCCGAAGAACAGTGCCGCCATCGCGAAGGTCATCTTCGCTTCGGCGGTGCGCTTGCGCTCCGCCGGACGCTCCCTCTCCTGGCCGGTCATGACAAGGAAAGCGACGCCAATCGCCGCGCAGATCAGCGCGGGAATGACGAAGGCCATCCGCCAGCCAAGCAGCGATGCGATGACGCCGGTGATGCCGGGCGCCAGCGCAACACCGAGATTGCCGAACACGCCATTGGTCGCGATATCGCGGCCGCGATTTTTTGAATTCGCAATCAGAACGGTCGTACCGATGGGGTGATAGATCGCGGCAAATACGCCGAGAACGAACAATGCGATCGCCAGCATGATCAAATTCGGCGCCATCGCGGCGGCGGCGAGCGAACCCGCGCAACCGAAAAAGAAAATCGCCATCATGTTTCGGCGGCTCCAGTGATCGCCGATCCAGCCCGCCGGCAACGAAAACAGGCCGAACGCGACAAAGCACGCGGTCGAGAGCGCAATCAGTTCCGAATAGGAGCGATTAAGCTCGGCCTGCATGCCGATCACCACCGTCGGGAAAATCAGCAGGACGTAGTGGTCGGCAAAGTGGGCAATGTTGATGAAGGCGAGCTGGCGTTTCGTTTCGCTCATCGAGCGGAACCTTTCATTGCTGAAACTTATTCTTCAATACGCTTGCCGCTAACAGGCAGCAACTCGCCCGCCTTGCGGAATCAATCTGCGATTGCCTCACGGCGTTGCACAGCAATTCCTAGTCTATAGCGCGTAGGTTGTACACGGCTCAAAATCGCTTCGGCACCAGCAGCGCAAACCTGTACGCATGCTGGATCGGGGGCGAAAGAATGATCCGGGGCGCGGCCAGAATTGTGGCCTTGGCGGCGGTATTAATCTGCCCCGCTCTTCCCTTTCACTTGCATGCCGACGAGCTGGTTGCACCGGTGCCGAGCCGCGCTTTCGTTTTCGGCGGTGTCGATGCCTCCCGCAATTCCACCTTCGCCTGGGCAGGCGCAACCGCGATTCCGTTCGGCACGCTTGTCGAGGACGGCCTTCGGCTACGCGCCATGGGCGGCTTCGGAGGATACACATATCGGACATCGGCCACCCCCGGCGGCCGGAACAGCGGCACGATCTCGAGCGGCGAGCTGATGGCGGGCTATCACAAGTCGTTTGGAGCCACGGTTGTGACCGGTTATCTCGGCCTCGATGTGAAGCGCTACAGCCTGCAGGATGCCGATCCAGCCAATCAGGAAACCGGCACGCATGCCGGCATCAAGGCCGCGATCGAACTTTATACGCGAACGGCCGCAAGCTGGTTCATGACGGCTTACGGCAATGTCTCCAGCGTGTTCGGCAATTATAGCGCGCGCGCTGCTCTCCATCACGAGATCGCGCCGGGCTTCGCGCTCGGCGTCGAGGGCGCCCTCATCGGCGACCGGCGTTACGACGAACAACGCGCCGGTCTCGTTGCAACGCTCACGCTTCCGAAAAGCAGTTTGACGATGGCCGGCGGGGTCGCGACCAGCGCCGATAACGGCACCGGTGCCTACACGACGATTTCGCTTTACGCGCCCTTCTGAGCGGCGATGCGCAACGAAAGGTTTTCCTGCTCCTGCGGGCGCGCGCCCGCTTCGAGCAGCAATCCGCCGACGCCGAGCGTCGTGACGTCGTCACGCGTGATCGGCAACGCCGTCAGCAAACGGGCAAGCACACGGTCGAAGCCGCTTGGCTTGGCGCTGCGCGCGCAACCGGGCGCGCCGATCACCGGCACACCATCGACGCGGCCGATCAGCATGAGATTGCCCGGATCGACCGGCACGCCGAAATGTTCGATCTTGCCGCCGGCCCGCGTAAGCGCCGAGGGCACGATATCGCGCCGATCCGCAATTGCCGTAGCGCCCAGTATGATGACCAGCTCCGCGCCGCTTTTGATCGCCGTGCCGATACACTTCGCGATCTCATCCGGCGCATGGGGCACGCGCTGCTCGGAGCAGATGGCCGCGCCAGCCGGTTGCAGGCGCGCTTCCGTGACGCGCAGCGTTTTGTCGATGACCTTTTCGGAAAGACCGGGCAAGCGCGTCGAGATCAACGCCACCGATTTCACCGTGTAAGGCGTGATGGCGAGAACCGGCCTCGCCACCGCGAGCGCCTTGCGCAGCACGTCTTCATGAATCGCAAACGGGATGATTTTGATGGTGCCGACCACCTCGCCCGCCAGCACCGGCTGAAACGGAAAACGGGTGGCGAATGTCACCGCTTCATGCACGGCATTCAACTGATCGACGCCCGCACGGTCGATGGCCACGATACCGGGCCGGACAGCGCGAAGATTGGAGCGCCCGGTGAAAGCCGCCTCGACCTCGATCTCGTCACCGGCAATCGCGTTTGCGAGCGCCGTCGCCGCTTCGTCTTCACCCACGTCACCCGGCTCCAGCCGGGCGGTCATGATCTCGAAAATACCGGCCGTATGGAGAGCGACAAGATCCTCGCGCGAAATTGCCGCGCCTTTACGCACTAACCTGTCGCGCGTGCGGACCGAATGGACGGCGATCGCACCAAGCGCTTCCGGGAGGGGTGTCAAACCGAATTTCATGCGGCGGACGCTATCACGGACTTCTTCGCGAGCAAACCGTGTGGCGATATAATCAGGCACCGAACGGCTTGCCGTTTACCAAGCCGGCCGCTCACAACGGCAACAAACGAGGAAGCTCCATGCCCACGATTGATGCACCCGGCTGCAAGATCAACGTTGAAATCGACGGCGCGCCGGGCGCTCCCCCGCTCGTCATATCGAACTCCCTAGGCACAAACCTGCATATGTGGGACGAACTGGCCGAGGCTTTGTCCAAACGGTATCGAGTCATTCGTTACGATCAGCGCGGGCATGGCAAGTCCGGCGCACCGAAGGGCCCCTACACTGTCGATCAGCTCGGCCGCGACGTGCTCGCGATCCTCGATCATCTCGAGATCAAGAAAACGCATTTCCTCGGCCTCTCGATGGGCGGCACGACCGGCATGTGGCTCGCCTGCAATGCGCCGGCGCGCTTTGAGAAAGTCATTCTTGCCAACACCGGCGCCCGCATCGGCACCCAGGACATCTGGAACGCGCGCATCACGACCGTGCTCGACAAGGGCATGAAGGCTTTGACGGGCGCGACGCTCGAGCGCTGGTTCTCGAAAAAATTCCGCGACGCCAAACCGCCGGTGATCGAGAAGGTGCGCAACATGCTGCTGACGACGCCGAAGCATGGCTATGCCGGCTGCTCGGCCGCGATCCGGGATGCCGATTTTCGCTGGGCCATCGGCGGCGTGAAATTGCCAACCCTCGTGATCGCCGGCAGCCTCGATCCGGCCACGCCGCCGGAGGGCGGCGAGTTTATCGCGCAACGCATCTCGCGCGCGAAACTCGTCACCCTCGAAGCCGCGCACCTCTCCAATCTCGAGCAGAGCGGACAGTTCACCCGCGCCGTCGAGGATTTCCTCGCCTGAGCTTTTCCCGGATCCGAAATAAAAATGGGCCCACGCGGGGCCCATTTTCTGTTTCGTTATGCAAAGCGATCAGTCGATCGAAACACCGCTTTTCTTGATCGGCTCGGCCCACTTGACGATTTCATCCTTGAGGAATTGGCCAAGATAAGCGGAGGTCGCACGGTCGTTGGACACGACTTCCGCGCCCAACCGCGCGAGATGCTCTTTGACCGAAGGCGTGTTCATCGCCTGGACGATCGCATCGTTCAGCGTCTTGACGACATTGGCAGGCGCGCCCTTCGGCAGGAAGACCGCGCTCCACGTATAGGCTTCCATGCCCTTCACGCCTTGCTCAAGCGCGGTCGGCACGTTCGGCAAGGCCGGCGAGCGCTGCTTGGTCATGATCGCAATCGCGTTCACCTTGCCGCCGTCGATCTGCGGTTTTGCCGTATTGAGGATGTCGCAGAGGAAGTCGATCTGCCCGGCCAGGAGATCCTGCATCGCCGGTCCCGTTCCCTTGTAGGGAACGTGAACGATGTCGGTGCCCATCACCGAGTTCGCGACGACGCAGCCAAGATGCGTCGCCGAACCGGCGCCGGCCGAGCCGTACGACATCTTGCTCTGATTGGCTTTGGCGTAGGCGATGAATTCCTGCAGGTTCTTCGCCGGGAGATTCTTTTTGGTGATGATGACGATCGGCGTCTCGGCGATCAACGCAACCGGCGTGAACTCCGTCACGGAATTATAAGCCGGCTTTTTATACAGCGTCTGATTCTGTGCGTGCGTACCGACGCTCGCGAGCAGGAAAGTGTAACCGTCGGGCGCCGCGCGCATCGCCTGCACCGAACCGATCATGCCGCCCGCGCCGCCGACGTTTTCGACGATCACTTGCTGCTTGAGAATCTCGCTCATCCGCTGCGCAATGATACGGCCGATGCCGTCTTGCGGACCGCCGGCTGCGAACGGAACAATCAAGGTCATCTGACGGTTGGGAAAATCCTGCGCCACCACCGGGCCCGCGAAGGCGAACACAGCTACAAACGCACTCAAAACGAGCTTTTTCAGCATCCATCCCTCCATTGGAAAAGCGCCAACAGCTTAACTCTTTTCTTGAAACAGCATAAGGCTGTCGGCATTCTAGCGGCGGATGGGGATGGCATGGAATATTTCCTGCAGCAATTGATTAATGGCGTGACACTGGGGTCGATCTACGCGCTGGTCGCGATCGGCTACACCATGGTTTACGGCATCATCGGCATGATCAACTTCGCCCATGGCGATGTCTTTATGGTTGGAGCGTTCCTCGCGCTGATCGCATTTCTGGGCCTGATAGCAATTGGCGTCACCGCAATACCGCTCGCGCTGTTCCTGGTCCTCGTCATCGCCATGCTCCTCACGGCACTTTATGGTTGGGCCGTGGAGCGCATCGCCTATCGCCCGCTCCGCGGTTCCTTTCGCCTGGCGCCGTTGATCTCGGCGATCGGCATGTCGATCTTCCTGCAAAACTACGTGCAGATCGCACAGGGCGCGCGCGTGAAGTCGCTGCCGCCGCTCGTTACCGGCGCCCATGTGCTGCTCGACGACGGCAAATTCATCGTTCAGCTTTCGAACATCCAGATCATCATCATCGTCACGACCGTGGTGCTGATGCTGCTGTTCTGGTGGCTCGTTGCCGCCACCCGCTTCGGCCGCGACATGCGCGCCTGCGAGCAGGATCTCAAGATGGCTTCGCTCGTCGGCGTCAACACCGACCGCACGATTTCGTTGACCTTCGTGATCGGCGCCGGTCTCGCCGCTGTCGCCGGCATCATGTACCTCCTCTACTACGGCGCGATCGATTTCTTCATCGGCTTCGTCGCCGGCGTCAAAGCCTTCACCGCCGCCGTGCTCGGCGGCATCGGTTCGCTGCCCGGCGCGATGCTCGGCGGCCTGATGATCGGGCTGATCGAAACGTTCTGGTCGGCCTATTTCTCCGTCGAATATAAAGACGTCGCCGCCTTCTCGATCCTGATCCTCGTTCTGATCTTCATGCCGTCCGGTATTCTCGGCCGGCCGGAAGTCGAAAAAGTCTGAATGAGATTCCGGTGCAGGATCATGCCGAAAGCAACGCACGCAAATCACGCCTCGACTTCAGCGGCGCGCTGAAGGACGCTTTCGTCGCGGCGCTCGTCGCCTTCGGATTGTTCTCGCTGATGCTCGGCGTCGTGACGAAAACGGGCTCGAGCGGCACGCTCACCGTGAGCCCCCGCCCCGGCCTGCTCGCGGGATCGGTTGCGATTGTATTCGCCGGGCGCTTCCTGATCGCGCTGCTCGCGCGCTACCGCGGCGGGCATCACGCAAAACCGATTTTGTCGCCGCATGCACGTGACGCGATTCAAAAGCTGGAGCGCTTCGCCGCGCCCTTGCTGCTGCTGTTCGCGCTGCTCGTGCCGGTGCTGTTCTTCTCGAACCGCTATCTGCTCGATCTCGGCATCCTCGTGCTCACCTACACGATGCTCGCCTGGGGCCTGAACATCGTCGTCGGCCTCGCGGGACTGCTCGATCTCGGTTACGTCGCGTTCTACGCGGTCGGCGCCTACTCCTACGCGCTGCTTGCCAAGAATTTCGGCTTCTCGTTCTGGCTCTGCCTGCCGCTCGCCGGCATCCTTGCCGCCTTCTGGGGCATTCTGCTCGGCTTTCCGGTGTTGCGATTGCGCGGCGATTATCTCGCCATCGTCACCCTCGCCTTCGGCGAAATCATCCGCCTCGTGCTCATCAACTGGCAGGATTTCACCGGCGGCCCCAACGGCATCTCCGGCATTCCGCGCCCGAGTTTTTTCGGCATCCCGTTCAACAACGAACCGGGTGGCTTCGCCGCACTGTTCAATCTCGAATTCACGCCGACGCATCGCGTGGTGTTCTTATATTATGTCATTCTGGTGCTTGCGCTGATTACTTGCCTCGTCACGATCCGCCTGCGCCAGCTTCCCATCGGCCGCGCCTGGGAAGCCCTGCGCGAAGACGAGATCGCCTGCCGCTCGCTCGGCATCAACACGACAAATACCAAACTCACCGCATTCGCGACCGGCGCGCTGTTCGCCGGTTTCGCCGGCTCGTTCTTCGCGACCCGCCAGGGTTTCATCAGCCCCGAATCTTTCGTCTTCATGGAATCGGCGCTGGTGCTGGCCATCGTCGTGCTCGGCGGCATGGGCTCGCAGCTCGGTGTCGCCATCGCGGCGCTCGCCATGATCGGCGGCTTCGAGCTGTTCCGCAATTTCGAGCAGTTCCGCATGCTCGTCTTCGGCGCGGCCATGGTCGGCATCATGGTCTGGCGGCCGCGCGGGCTTGTCGCAACGCGAACGCCCTCGGTTTCGCTGGAGAGTAAAAAGGCGATCCCCGCCTCCATTATCGAGGAGGCGCGCCAGTGAATTCCGCGCCCGACCTCATCCTCGATGTCCAGCATCTCACGATGCGCTTCGGCGGTCTTGTCGCGGTCAGCGACCTTTCATTCACCGCCGAGCGCGGCAAGATCACCGCGATCATCGGTCCGAATGGCGCCGGGAAAACGACGCTGTTCAACTGCATCACCGGCTTCTACCAGCCGACCGAGGGAATGCTCACCCTCACCCGCGACGACAATCGAAAATTTCTGCTAGAGCGGCTGCCGGAATTCAAAATCGCCAAGCAGGCGCGCGTCGCGCGCACCTTCCAGAATATTCGCCTCTTTCCCGGCATGACGGCGCTCGAGAACCTGCTCATTGCGCAACATAACCGGCTGATGAAGGCGTCGGGCTTCACGCTGCTCGGCCTGATCGGCTGGTGGAGCTATCGCGAAGCGCAAAAGGAGGCGATCGATCGCGCCCGCTTCTGGCTGGACCGTGTCGGCCTGCTCGATCGCGCCGACGACCCGGCCGGCGCGCTGGCCTATGGCCAGCAGCGGCGGCTCGAAATCGCCCGCGCGATGTGCGCGGAACCCGTGCTGCTCTGCCTCGATGAGCCGGCCGCCGGCCTCAACCCGCGCGAGGCGCAGCAGCTCAACAAATTTCTCCTCGACCTGCGCGCCGAAACCAACACATCCATTCTGCTGATCGAGCACCACATGCGCGTGGTAATGGAAATCTCCGATCACATCGTCGTCCTCGATTACGGCCGGAAGATCGCCGAAGGCGCGCCCGCGGCGATCAAGAACGATCCGAAAGTCATTGCCGCCTATCTCGGCGTCGAAGCACAGGAAGTCGCCTGATGCCCGCGCCGCTGCTCAAGATCGAGGGAGTGAAGACCTCCTATGGCAATATCCCCGCGCTGAACGGCGTCGATCTCGAAGTCCGGGAGGGCGAGATCGTCAGCCTCATCGGCGCGAACGGCGCGGGCAAATCGACGCTGATGATGACGATCTGCGGCGACCCGCGCGCCCGCGAAGGCCGTATCATTTTCGACGGCCAGGACATCACGCACTGGCCGACCCACGAAATCGTCCATAGCCGGATCGCGCAATCGCCGGAGGGCCGCCGGATCTTCCCGCGCATGACCGTGTACGAGAATCTTCAAATGGGCGCGACGATCGACGGCCTCCGCAATTTCGACCACGACGTCCGCCGCGTCTTCGATCTGTTTCCCATTCTGGAAAAGCGCCAAAGCCAGCGCGGCGGCACGTTGTCGGGCGGCGAACAGCAGATGCTTTCGATCGGCCGCGCGCTCATGAGCCGCCCTCGCCTCCTGCTGCTCGACGAACCTTCGCTCGGACTCGCGCCGCTGATCGTCAAGCAGATCTTCGGCGCGATCCGCGATCTCAACGAAAAAGAAGGACTGACCGTCTTTCTCGTCGAGCAAAATGCGTTCCATGCCCTGAAGCTTGCCCACCGCGGCTACGTGCTGGTGAACGGTGCGGTAACGATGACAGGCTCCGGACAGGAACTGCTCGCGAAGCCGGAAGTCCGCAGCGCCTATCTCGAGGGCAACTGATGAGCTGGCTTGCCGAGATCTACGGGAAGGAATCGTTCTGGCAGGTGCTGTTCGTCACCTGCCTGATCGGCGGCGGCACCGCCTGGATCACCGGGCATACGCTTGCCAATAACTGGCGCTCGCTCGCGCAGACCGTTTTTTATCTCCTGCTGCTCGGCGCCGCCGTGCGCTTTGTTCATTTCGCGCTTTTCCAGGCCGAACTGTTTTCGTGGCCGGCCTATCTCGCGGATACCGCCTTCCTCATTTTCGTCGGCGGCATCTCGTGGCGCCTCGCGCTCGTCCAGCGTATGGTTCGGCAATATCGCTGGCTCTATGAGCGGGCCGGCCCCTTCGCCTGGCGCGAGAAGCGGCAGTAAAACGCTAAAAGCTGAGCCGTTTTTTCAAGTGACTTCGCCGGAAATCCAGCCAAAATGCCGCCCATCCGGTAGCAAGAGCCAAACCACTAAACCCCAATCCCCGGGAGGAAAACCGAACATGAGAAAAACTTGGTTGGCAGCCTTTGCGCTCGCAGCCTTCGCCGCGCAAGGCGCCTATGCACAGGATGTGACGGTCGCCGTCGTCGGGCCGATGACGGGAAGCGAAGCCGTATTCGGCCGCCAGTTGCGCGACGGCGCCGAACTTGCCGTCGCCGACATCAACGCGGCCGGCGGCGTGCTCGGCCGCAAGCTGAAGCTCGAAATCGGCGACGATCAGTGCGACCCCAAGCAGGCGCGCTCGGTGGCCGAAAAGGTCGCCTCCTCGAAGATTCCGTTCGTTGCCGGTCACTACTGCTCGTCGTCGTCGATCCCGGCATCCGACGCCTATAACGAAGGCAATGTCCTGCAGATCACGCCGGCCTCGACCAACCCCACGTTCACCGAGCGCGGCTTGTGGAACGTCTTCCGCGTTTGCGGACGCGACGACCAGCAAGGCGCGGTCGCCGGCGAATATCTCGCCAAGACCTACAAGGGCAAGAACATCGCGATCCTCAACGACAAGAGCACTTACGGCAAGGGCCTTGCCGACGAGACCAAGAAGGCGCTGAACAAGGCAGGCGTGCAGGAAAAGATGTTCGAGTCCTACACCAAGGGCGACAAGGACTTTAACGCCCTCGTCTCCCGCATGAAGGCAGCCGGCATCGATGTCGTTTACATCGGCGGTTATCAGCAGGAAGCCGGCCTCATCCTGCGCCAGATGCGCGATCAGGGCATGAAGACGGTGCTGATGGCCGGCGACGCGCTCGCGGATAAAGAATTCGCGGCGATCACCGGCACGCTCGGCGAGGGCTCGCTGATGACCTTCGGTCCCGATCCGCGCAAGCGCGCGACGGCGAAGGACATCGTCGCGAAGTTCAAGGCCAAGGGCATCGATCCGGAAGGCTATACGCTCTACACCTACGCCGCTTTCCAGATCTGGTCGCAGGCCGCGACTAAAGCCGGCACCACCGACCCGAAGAAGGTCGCCGAAACGATCCGTGCCGGCACCTGGAATACCGTGCTTGGCCCTATCTCCTACGACAAGAAGGGCGACATCACCGCGCTCGACTACGTCATCTACGTATGGAAGGGCGACGGCACGTATTCGGAAATGTAAGGGAACATTCCGTGCAAACGAAAAGCCCGCCTCGGAAGGCGGGCTTTTTTATCCGAAGCGCGACAGCGCCGGAAAATTCTCCAGCATCCAGTAGCTCGCCTGGCTGATCCAGCCGCCGAGAAACGCGATGCCGGTAAGGACGAGCAGCCCGCCCATGATCCGCTCGACATAGCGAAGACGGCTGCGCATCTTGCTGAGGAGGCCGATGAACTGCCGCAGCGCAAATGCCGCAAGCAGAAATGGGATGCCAAGACCCAGCGAATAAACCGCGAGCAACGTCGCGCCGCGCGTAACGCTTGCTTCCGATGCCGCCACCGCAAGGATCGCCGCGAGCACCGGCCCGATGCACGGCGTCCAGCCAAAGGCGAAAGCGAGGCCCATGACATAGGCGCTCCACAGCCCGGCGGGCCTCTCGTCCACCTGAATGCGCGCCGTCCGGCTCATGAATGCGAACTCGTAAACGCCGAGGAAGTGCAGCCCCATCAGGATGACGGCGACGCCCGCCACCGTCGAAAGCACCGCCGAATACTGACGCAGCAAATCGCCGATCGCGGATGCGCTCGCGCCGAGCGCCACGAATACCGTGCTGAAGCCGAGCACAAACAGAAAAGCCGTCGCAAGCTCTTTGCGCTCCACCAGCGGCCCCGGCTCTCGCGCCATCAGATGGTCGAAGGTCGATCCGGCGAGGAAGCACAGATACGGCGGCACCAGCGGCAGCACGCAAGGCGAAAGAAAACTGATGATGCCCGCGAGCAGTGCGGCAGGAATGGTGACGTCGGCCATAGGTTCCTTGTGCCGCCAGCCGCGGAAAAGCGCAACCTTTCGGCCTCCTGCTCGCTGCGATGTGATCGCAAGTGAACGATAAAATGAGCGGCAAAATCATCCGGCTTGCGGCTGATCCGGCAATCGGCTTTCTTGCTGGAAATGAGGTGACGATCTTGGCTCGAATGCGCAATCTCATCACCGATGTCCCCGGCGTTCTCGTCGGCAACGCCACCGATCTCAAAATCGGCAGCGGCGCGACGGCGATCGTTTTCGATAGGCCCGCCGTCGCGGCGGCGGATATTCGTGGCGGCGGTCCGGGCGTGCGCGAGACCGCCCTCCTCGATCCGGGCGCGACGGTGCAGGAAGTCGATGCGATTGCCATCTCGGGCGGCTCGGCCTTCGGCCTGGAGACGGCCGCCGGCGTGATGGCGTGTCTTGCCGAACAGGGCCGCGGCTTTCAGGTCGGCGCGGCGCGCATTCCGATCGTGCCGGGCGCGATTCTGTTCGATCTCCTAAGCGGCGGCGACAAGAACTGGGGCCGCAATCCGCCCTATCGCGAGCTTGGTTATGAAGCTGCAAAAAACGCCGCCGCCGAATTCGGGCTCGGCAGTGTCGGCGCCGGCACCGGCGCCACGACCGAAAATCTCAAGGGCGGTCTTGGCTCGGCTTCGGCCATTTCCCCGACCGGCCACATCGTCGGCGCGATTGTCGCGGTGAACGCCGTCGGCCGCGTCACCATCGGCGGCGGCCCGCATTTATGGCCTGCGCCGTTCGAGGTTGGCCGTGAATTCGGCGGGCTTGGCTTTCCCGCCAAAATCGCAGAGAGCGATCTCACGCCGCACGTCAAAGGCGGCCCGCCCAAAAGCACGACGCCCGCGCTGGTCGCGACCGACGCCGTTCTCACCAAGCCGCAGGCCCAGCGCCTCGCGATGCTCGCGTCCGCCGGGCTCGCCCGGGCCATCTGGCCGATTTTCACGCCGCTCGATGGCGACATCATTTTCGCCGTCGCGACCGGCCGCCGTCCGGTCGGCGATCCGCATCATGAGCTGTCGCTGATCGGCGCCACCGCCGCCGCCTGCCTCGCGCGCGCCGCCGGGCGCGCCATCTATGAGGCTACGGCGCTGCCCTATCCGGGCGTTCTGCCCGCCTGGCGCGACCGTTTCGGCGGCAAGTAATTCACCACGATTTTCGCAGCGCGGTTGCGGCGCGGCTTTGCTGCTGGCATAGACAGATTATGCAAAACCGCCCTCTCCTGATCGCACCCTCCATCCTGTCGGCGGACTTCGCGCGCCTCGGCGAAGAGGTCCGCGCCATCGAGACGGCAGGTGCCGACTGGATCCATGTCGATGTCATGGACGGGCATTTCGTGCCGAACATCACCATCGGCCCGGATGTCGTGAAGGCGCTGCGGCCGGTGACGAAAAAGCCGTTCGACGTCCACCTCATGATCGCGCCGTGCGATCCCTATCTCGAAGCCTTCGCCAAGGCGGGCGCCGACGTCATCACCGTTCACGTCGAGGCCGGCCCGCATATCCATCGCTCGCTGCAGGCGATCCGCGCGCTCGGCAAGAAAACCGGCGTCACGATGAACCCCGGCACGCCCGTTAGCTCCATCGAGCATGTCATCGATCTCGTGGATCTCATCCTCGTCATGTCGGTGAATCCCGGCTTCGGCGGCCAGAAATTTATTCCCGCCGCGCTCGACAAGATCCGCAACTGCCGTGCGCTCGCCGGCGGCCGCCCGATCGATATCGAAGTCGATGGCGGCGTCACGCCCGACAACGCGGCTGAAGTCGTCAAGGCGGGTGCGAACGTGCTCGTCGCGGGCTCCGCTGTCTTCAAGGGCGGCAACCTCGACGCCTACCGCCAGAACATTTCCGCAATCCGCAACGCGGCCGCCGCCGCGCGCGGCGAGGCAGCCTGATGATCCCACGTTATTCGCGTCCCGAAATGGCGGCGATCTGGTCGCCCGAAACCCGCTTCCGTATCTGGTTCGAGATCGAAGCCTACGCCACCGAGGCGATGGCCGAACTCGGCATGGTGCCGAAGGAAGCGGCAAAAACCGTCTGGGAAAAAGGCAAGAACGCCAAATTCGACATCGACCGCATCGACGCCATCGAGCGCGAGGTGAAGCACGACGTCATCGCCTTCCTCACCCATCTTGGCGAAATCGTCGGCCCCGAAGCGCGCTTCGTCCATCTCGGCCTCACCTCGTCGGACGTCCTCGATACTTGCCTTGCGGTGCAGCTTTCGCGCGCCGCCGACATCCTGATCGCCGACGTCGAGAAACTGCTCGCCGCCATCAAGCGCCGCGCCTTCGAGTTCAAGCACACGCCGACCATCGGCCGCTCGCACGGCGTGCATGCCGAGCCCACGACCTTCGGCCTCAAGCTCGCCTTCGCCTATGCCGAATTTTCGCGCGCGCTCGATCGCCTGAAACAGGCCCGCAAGGAAGTCGCGACCTGCGCCATCTCGGGCGCCGTCGGCACCTATGCCAATAACGACCCGCGCATCGAGGCCTATGTCGCGAAGAAGCTGAACCTCGCCATCGAGCCGATCTCGACCCAGATCATCCCGCGCGACCGCCACGCGATGTTCTTCGCGACGCTCGGCGTCGTCGCCTCCTCGATCGAGCGCCTTGCGACCGAAGTGCGCCATCTCCAGCGCACCGAAGTTCGCGAAGCCGAAGAGTTTTTCTCCGAGGGCCAGAAAGGCTCCTCGGCCATGCCGCACAAGCGCAACCCGGTGCTTTCGGAAAACATCGCGGGTCTTGCCCGCATGGTGCGCGCCTATGCGCTGCCGGCGATGGAAAACGTCGCGCTCTGGCACGAGCGCGACATCTCGCACTCCTCCGTCGAACGCATGATCGGCCCCGACGCAACGGTGACTCTCGACTTCGCGCTGAACCGCCTCACCGGCATCGTCGACAAGCTGCTGGTGTATCCCGAGACGATGAAGCGCAATCTCGAAACGCTCGGCGGCTTGCCGCATTCGGAGCGCGTGTTGCTCGCGCTCGTCAACAAGGGCCTCACCCGCGAGGCGGGCTACAAGCTCGTCCAGCGAAACGCCATGAAGGCCTGGCACGGCGAAGGCGATTTCGCCGCGCTACTCAAGGCCGATGCCGATGTGACGGCAAAACTATCGAATGCCGAGATCGATTCGATCTTCGACCTCGGCCATCACCTGCGTTACGTCGACACGATCTTCGATCGCGTCTTTGGCTGAGAGCGAAAGCCGCTTAGCTGGCGGCTTTGACTTCCGCGACCGCTTTCGCGAGCAGCTCGCTCATCGTTTGCCGCAGCATCTGGTCGGTGATGCCGGTCTTGCCCTTGGCGTCGAGATCGGCGCGCACCTTGCGGAACACATCGTCCTCGCCCGCTTCCTCGAAATCGGCGAGCACCACCGACTTGGCATAGGCTTCCGCATCGGCGCCCGTAAGGCCGAGCTTTTCCGCCGCCCAAGCGCCCAGAAGCTTGTTCCGGCGCGCGTTCGCCTTGAATTGAAGCTCCTCATCAAGCGCAAACTTCTTCTCGAAACCCTCTTCGCGCTTATCAAAGGTCGTCATTTTTCGGCCTCACAAACTCGTGGATGGGAACCGCCCGAGGGACGCTCGAGGGGGCACTGGAGCGCCTTGATATCGGTCGGCTGGCGCCGGATCAACTGCGCCCTATATGAAGTTTTGGTAGGGAAAGGCCTTGGAAAACAGCCTGTTTGCATTGTAACCACCCCCCGGTTCGGCTAGGTTCCGACAGCGATGTGCAGCGCAAAACTTGCCGCTACCGCCGCCCGTATCCAGGGGCCTGGTCTCAACCGCGAGCCTCAACCTGAGCGGTTTGTACGCTGGAGTCGTCCACAACGATGGATTTCATCAAAACACGGTATGGTGCCATGAGCCGTCGGCGCAAGATCTATGAAGGCAAGGCAAAGATCCTTTACGAAGGGCCGGAGCCTGCAACCCTCGTCCAGCATTTCAAGGACGATGCCACCGCCTTCAACGCCAAGAAACACGACATTCTCGACGGCAAGGGCGTCCTCAACAACCGCATTTCGGAATACATCTTCCAGCGGCTGAACGAGATCGGCGTGCCGACGCATTTCGTGCGCCGCCTCAATATGCGCGAGCAGCTGATCCGCGAAGTCGAGATCATTCCGCTCGAGGTCGTCGTCCGCAACGTCGCCGCGGGTTCGATGGCCCAGCGCCTCGGCCTCGAGGAAGGCACGCAGCTCCCCCGCTCGATCGTCGAATTCTACTACAAGAACGACAAGCTGAACGATCCGATGGTGTGCGAAGAGCACATCACCGCTTTCGGCTGGGCGAACACCCAGGAGATCGACGACATCATGGCGCTGGCCATTCGCGTCAACGACTTCCTGAGCGGCCTTTTCCTCGGCATCGGCATCCGCCTCGTCGATTTCAAGATGGAGTGCGGCCGGTTGTGGGAAAACGACATGCTCCGCATCGTCGTCGCCGACGAGATTTCGCCGGACACCTGCCGGCTGTGGGACATCAAGACCAACGACAAGCTCGACAAGGATCGCTTCCGCCGCGATCTCGGCGGCTTGATCGAAGCTTACACGGAAGTCGCGAAGCGCCTCGGCATCATGGCCGAAGGCGAGCCGCCGCAGGGCCGCGGGCCGGTTCTGGTGCAGTGAGCACTCGCTAGCGTGACGTAATTCAGCGGGGGCGTGTTGCCCCCGCCTCTATTTCGGAGCTTTTAGAGATGAAAGCGCGGGTGATCGTTACCTTGAAAACGGGCGTGCTGGACCCGCAGGGCAAGGCCATCGAGAGCGCCCTGAAATCGCTCGGCGTCGAAGGCGTCGAGAGCGTGCGGCAGGGCAAGATTTTCGAGATCGAAGTCGCGGGCGCCGATCGGGCGAAAGCCGAAGCCAAGCTCAAGGAAGCCGCCGACAAACTGCTCTCCAATACCGTGATCGAGAATTACCGGGTCGAAATCCTATGAAGGCCGCCGTTCTCGTCTTCCCCGGCATCAATCGCGAGCACGACATGGCTCGCGCGCTGAAGCTGATCTCCGGAAAAGAAGCGGCGATGATCTGGCACACCGAGACGGAGCTGCCGGCCGGCACCGATCTCGTCGTCATTCCCGGCGGTTTTTCCTATGGCGATTATCTGCGCTGCGGCGCGATTGCCGCCCGCGCGCCGATCATGCAGGCCGTGCGCAAGCACGCCGATAAGGGCGGCCTCGTGCTCGCCGTCTGCAACGGTTTTCAGATCGCCTGCGAAGCGGGTTTGCTGCCGGGCGTTCTGATGCGCAATGCGAAGATGAAGTTCATGTGCAAGGAAGTGCATCTTCGCATCGAGCGCTCCGATACGCCCTTCACCCGCGGCTACAACGCCGGCAGCGTCATTCGCGTGCCGGTCGCCCATGGCGAAGGCAACTACATCGCCGATGCCGAAACCATCGCGCGGCTGGAAGGCGAAAATCGCGTCGCCTTCCGCTACGCCTCCGCTGACGGGAAAGTCGATCCGCATTTCAATGGCTCGATGAATGCGATCGCCGGTATTTTCTCGGAGAAACTGAACATCCTCGGCCTGATGCCGCACCCGGAAAACCATGTCGATCCGGTTGTCGGCCCCACCGACGGCCGCCGCCTGTTCGAGAGCCTTGTCGAAACCCTTGCCGCCTGATGATCCCCAACGAACCCAAGATCACACCCGAACTCGTCGCCCAGCACGGCCTGAAGCCCGATGAATACGAGCGCTTCCGCAAGCTGATCGGCCGCGACCCGACCTTCACCGAGCTCGGCATCGTTTCGGCGATGTGGAACGAGCACTGTTCCTACAAGTCATCGAAAGTCCATTTGCGGAGCCTTCCGACCAAGGCGCCGTGGGTCATCCAGGGACCGGGCGAAAACGCCGGCGTCATCGATATCGGTGACGGCCTCGCCTGCGTCTTCAAGATGGAAAGCCACAACCATCCCTCTTTCATCGAGCCCTATCAGGGCGCGGGAACCGGCGTCGGCGGCATCTTGCGCGACGTCTTCACCATGGGCGCGCGGCCGATCGCATGCCTCAACTCGCTGCGCTTCGGCGATCCCAAGCATCCCAAGACGCGCTCGCTCGTTTCCGGCGTCGTCGCCGGCATCGGCGGTTACGGCAATTCGTTCGGCGTGCCCACGGTCGGCGGCTCGGTCGGCTTTCATTCGCGCTATGACGGCAACAATCTCGTCAACGCGATGGCTGTCGGCCTCGCCGAGACCGACAAGATTTTCTACGCCAAGGCGACCGGCGTCGGCCGCCCCGTCGTCTATCTCGGCTCAAAGACGGGCCGCGACGGCATCCACGGCGCGACCATGGCCTCGGCCGAATTCGACGACGCCTCCGAAGAGAAGCGCCCGACCGTGCAGGTCGGCGATCCCTTCGCCGAGAAGCTGCTGCTCGAGGCTTCGCTTGAGATCATGCGGAAGGGCTGCGTCATCGCCATCCAGGACATGGGTGCGGCGGGCCTTACTTGTTCGGCGGTCGAGATGGGCGCCAAGGGCGATCTCGGCATCACCCTCGATCTTGAAACGGTGCCGACGCGCGAAGCGGCGATGACCGCTTACGAAATGATGCTCTCCGAAAGCCAGGAGCGCATGCTGATGGTGCTGAAGCCCGAAAAGGAAAAAGAGGCCGAGGCGATCTTCAGGAAGTGGGGGCTCGATTTCGCGATCGTCGGCGAGACCACCGACACCCGCCGCTTCATCGTGCGCTACCACGGCGACACCATGGCGGATCTGCCGATCAAGGAACTCGGCGACGAGGCGCCCGAATACAACCGGCCCTTCACCGAACCGAAGAAACTGCCGGTTTTGGATGCGGCTGACGTGCCCTGCCCGGTTTCGATTGGCGAGGCGCTGAAGAAGCTCATCGGCTCGCCGGATCTGTGCTCGAAGCGCTGGGTGTGGGAGCAGTACGATCACCTGATCCTCAACAACACCGTGCAGCGTCCGGGCGGCGACGCCGCCGTCGTGCGCATCAACGACGGGCCGAAGGCGCTCGCCATGACCACCGACGTCACGCCGCGCTACTGTGAAGCCGATCCGTTCGAAGGCGGCAAGCAAGCCGTCGCCGAAGCCTGGCGCAACCTCACCGCCGTCGGCGCGCGCCCGCTTGCCGTCACCGACAACCTCAACTTCGGCAACCCCGAGCGGCCGGAGATCATGGGCCAGTTCGTCTATTGCGTGCACGGCATTGCCGAAGCCTGCAAGGCGCTCGACTTCCCGGTCGTCTCCGGCAACGTCTCGCTGTACAACGAGACCAACGGCCGCGGCATCCTGCCGACCCCCACCATAGGCGGCGTCGGCGTGCTCGACGATCTTTCAAAGTCCGCCTCGCTCGCCTTCAAGAACGAGGGCGAGGAAATTCTTGTGGTTGGCGAGACCAAGGGCTGGCTCGGCCAGTCTTCTTTCCTTGCCACCGTTCTCGGCCGCGAAGAAGGCGCGCCGCCGCCGGTCGATCTTGCGGTCGAGAAGCGCAACGGCGATTTCGTCCGCGGCCTGATCGGCAGCGGCTTCGCCACCGCCGTGCACGATCTTTCCGATGGCGGTTTGCTGGTGGCACTCACTGAGATGGCAATGGCATCCGACATCGGTGTAACGCTCGCGGCCTCGCCTGTCGGCCTGCCCCCTCACGCTTTCTGGTTTGGTGAGGATCAAGCCCGCTATGTGATCACTGTGAAGCCCGCCGATCTGTCCAAGGTGGAAGCAGCCGCGACCAAGGCCGGCGTCCCGCTGCAGCGTCTTGGAACAACCGGCGGCCGGCAATTGACGCTGCCGGGCGCCGACCCAATATTGGTTGCGGATTTGCATCACCTTCACGAGTCGTGGCTGCCGACCTATATGGCAGGCGAACCCGATACGAAGTGAGCCTGCCCCAGGAGAATTCGAATGGCGATGGATGCCCGGGAAATCGAACGCCTCATCAAGGAGGCGATCCCCGACGCCCACGTGGAAATCCGCGATCTCGCGGGCGATGGCGACCATTATGCCGCCACGGTCGTAGCCGAAAGCTTTAGAGGTAAAAGCCGTGTGCAGCAGCACCAAATGGTCTATGCTGCGCTGAAAGGCTCCATGGGCGAGGCCCTGCATGCACTCGCGCTGCAAACCACGACCCCGTGAGGATGCTCGGTTAAGGATACTTGGGAACGATACAAATGAGCGCACAGCAATTCATCGAACAACAGATCAAGTCGAATGACGTCGTGCTTTTTATGAAAGGCACGCCGCAGTTCCCTCAGTGCGGATTTTCCGGACAGGTCGTGCAAATCCTCGATTACCTCGGCGTCCCCTACAAGGGCGTGAACGTTCTCGACTCCGACGAGCTGCGTCAGGGCATCAAGGCCTTTTCCAACTGGCCGACGATCCCGCAGCTCTATGTCAAGGGCGAGTTCGTCGGCGGCTGCGACATCATCCGTGAGATGTTTCAGGCCGGCGAGTTGCAGTCGACGCTGAAAGATAAGGGCATCGCGTTGCGCGCGCCTGCGCAGGCCTGATCGCTTCGCGAAAATAAATTCGCAAAAACAAAAAGGCCGCTTTTAAGAGCGGCCTTTTTTATTTCTGCTCTGGCGAGAATTAGCGCGAGTAATACTCGACGACGAGATTCGGCTCCATCTGCACCGGGTACGGCACTTCCGTGAGCGTAGGCACGCGGGTGAGCTTCGCGGTCTTCTTGCTCTCGTCGACTTCGATGTAATCGGGCACTTCGCGCTCGGTCGACTGTGAAGCTTCGATGACGATCGCAAGATCCCTCGCCTTGTCGCGCAGTTCGACAACGTCGCCGACTTCGAGACGATAGCTTGGCACCGTCACGCGCTTGCCGTTCACTTTGACGTGGCCATGCGAAATAATCTGACGCGAAGAGAACACCGTCGGCACGAACTTCGCGCGATAAACGAGCGCGTCGAGACGGCGCTCGAGAAGACCGATCAACAGCGCGCCGGTATCGCCGCGCAGCCGCGAGGCTTCCTTGTAGATGTTACGGAACTGCCGCTCGGTGATGTTGGCATAGTAGCCGCGGAGCTTCTGCTTGGCGCGAAGCTGCACGCCGAAGTCGGAGAGCTTGCCCTTGCGGCGCTGGCCGTGCTGACCCGGACCATATTCGCGGCGGTTGACGGGGCTCTTCGGGCGGCCCCAGATATTTTCGCCCATGCGGCGGTCGAGTTTATGTTTCGCCGACAAACGCTTTGACATCGCAGATCCCTTCTTTCTCAGGTTTGGATCGCGCCCTCCTCTGCCGTCGCCGGCCGACAGACAGGAAACCGTGCGCCGGTGCCTGTCGCGGGTGCTGAAAACGCCGCGCGGGCCCGAAGGCCCGCGAGACGGCGAGGAAATAGCCGGATAAGGCCCGAAATGTCAAACCGGGACGAGAAAAGCCCCGCTTTTCAAGGGTTCGGCCCGGAATAGCGCCAGCGAGCGGATCAGGGCTTCGCTCGGCTCGCGGCCGCTGGTGAAGTAGGCCGAAACAACGCCCGCCTCGGGCCCGCCCGGCTCGCGATTCTGTGCGCCGAGGAGGCTCGATGCCCGCCGGGCGATCGCTTCGGCCGGGTCGATCCAGGTCACCGGCCAGGGTGCCAAAGCCTCGAGCTGATCCAAAATCAGCGGATAGTGCGTGCAGGCGAGCACGACCGTATCGGTCCGGCTGCCGCCATCGACGAAGCAAGGCGAAAGCTCAGCCTGAATTTCTTCGGCCGCCACCGCCTCGCCGCGCAATACCGCTTCGGCGATGCTCGCGAGCTTGGCGCTGCCAACGAGCTTCACCTCGCAACCCGCGCCATATTGCCGGATCAAGGCCTGCGTATATTCGCGCTTCACCGTACCGGCGGTCGCGAGCACGCTTACGCGCTTGGTTTGCGAGCGCTCGCAAGCCGGTTTGATCGCCGGCACCGTGCCGACGAACGGAATCGAAAACTTCGCGCGAAGCGCCGGGAGCGCCAGCGTCGAAGCAGTATTGCAAGCGATGACGGCAAGATCCGGCTTCACCGTTTCGATCAGCCGGTCCATCACGGTGACGACACGCTCCACAAGCGCGTCATCCGCAAGACGGCCATAAGGAAAGGCCGCGTCGTCCGCCGCATAGCTCAGCGCAAGATCGGGGCGCTGCCGGGCGATCTCGCGCAGCACCGTCAGACCGCCAAGCCCTGAGTCGAAAACCAGTACCGAATGACGTTTTGTTGCCGTCACGCTTTTTCGCTCTGCGCGCATTCGGCATCCAGCCGATCGAGCAGCCCCTTTACATCGGCATCAACTGCCGCCGCCGGTATCTCGACGATCTTATAGCGATGCTCCGTTAGCCATTCGTTGCGCGCGAGACGAACGCGCGCCGCCTCTTCGCCTTCGTCGGCAGGAATAAGAGAGATCACCGAACGCAGCGGAAACGAAACGAAATCGGCGATGTGCGGCCCGACCGGCACCTGCCGCTTGAAACCGCGCCCCGCAAAGCGCCGGTCGTTGGTGAGGCTAGTCCATAACAGCCGCTCGGATTCCGTCGGATTGCGCCGGAGAAGCCGCGCAAGACCCCGCACCGGCCCGCGCTCCGAAGGCACCCTGCCCGCCGCATGTTCGGCGAGCAATGTGCGCAGCACCTCGGCTTCCTGCCCGTCGAGCACGCCGCCGCGCGCCGGCCCCCGGCGGCCTTCGACCAGCGCCATCACCACCCCATGCAGCGTGCGAACGTCCTGCTGCGACAAAGTCATCCGATTAAAAATATTCCGAAGATTAATGAGCATCGTGGAACGCTTTTCCGGCGGCCGGAAAAACTCGACGCGCTCGAGTTCCGTCTCGAGCGTGTTGAAAAACGAATAGAGCTGCTGCTTCGATGCCGCCGGTGAGCGCTCCGGCGCCGTGAATGGCGTCGCGCCTTGCGTCTGCAGCTTGAAATATTCGTAGCCGACGATCGCGACCGCCTGCGCAAGATTGAGCGAAGCGAACGCGGGATTGACCGGCATCGTCACGACGATATCGGCAAGCCCCACTTCTTCGCTCTCAAGGCCGCTGCGCTCGCGCCCGAACAGGATACCTACATTCTCACCGCCCGCGATCTTCTGCCCGACGCGCAGCGCATTTTCTTCCGGTCCCAAGACCTCCTTTGCCTGCGCATGCTGGCGCGCGGTCGAGGCCACGACGAAGCTGCAATCGGCCACCGCCGCCTCTACGGTATCGAAGATCTGCGCTTCATCGAGAATACGATCGGCGCCTGATGCCGAGCGCTTGGCGGCGATATTCGGCCAGCCATCCCGCGGCTTGACGATGCGCAGCTTCGACAGCCCGAAATTGCCCATGACGCGAGCGACCGAGCCGATATTCTCGCCCATCTGCGGCTCGACCAGGATGATCCACGGGCCGCCGGTCAGCCATTCTTTCGTTCTGTCGGTCCCTGATCCGGGCATGAAATCTGCTTCCATTTCGTATTAGCAATTTAGGGTATCTGGCGAACGCTCGCTTTCTCGCATCGCCTTGCGATGCTATAGCCTCACCGCCGTTCCTTGGGGAGATAGCTAACTCCCCTTCCGCCCCACATCCATGCGCATCGAGGGAAGTCGTCCGATCATGGCAAAAATCAAGGTCAAAAATCCGGTTGTCGAGCTCGATGGTGACGAGATGACTCGCATCATCTGGAAGCTGATCAAGGATAAGCTGATTCACCCTTATCTCGACATTGATCTTCTCTACTACGACCTCGGTGTCGAATATCGCGACAAGACGGAAGATCAGGTCACTATCGACGCCGCCGAAATGATCAAGAAGGTCGGCGTCGGCGTAAAGTGCGCGACGATCACCCCCGACAAGGGCCGCGTCGAGGAATACAACCTCAAGAAGATGTGGCGTTCGCCGAACGGCACCATCCGCAACATCCTGGGCGGCGTGATTTTCCGCGAACCGATCATCTGCCGCAACGTGCCGCGCCTCGTCCCGGGCTGGACGCAGCCGATCATCATCGGCCGTCACGCTTATGGCGACCAGTATCGCGCGACCGACTTCACCTATCCGGGCAAGGGTACGCTCTCCATCAAGTTCGTCGGCGAAGACGGCAAGACCATCGAGCACGAAGTGTTCAAGGCGCCGGGCGCCGGTGTTGCGATGGCGATGTACAACCTGGACGACTCGATCCGCGATTTCGCCCGCGCTTCGCTGAACTACGGCCTGTCGCGCGGCTATCCGGTCTATCTCTCGACCAAGGACACCATCCTGAAAATCTACGATGGCCGCTTCAAGGACATTTTCCAGGAAGTCTACGACAAGGAATTCAAAGCCGAGTTCGAGAAAAAGAAGATCCACTACGAGCACCGGCTGATCGACGACATGGTCGCTTCGGCGCTCAAGTGGTCGGGCGGTTATGTCTGGGCCTGCAAGAACTACGACGGCGACGTGCAGTCCGACACCGTTGCGCAAGGCTTCGGTTCGCTCGGTCTGATGACCTCGGTGCTGACGACGCCGGACGGGAAGATTGTCGAGTCGGAAGCCGCGCACGGCACCGTGACGCGTCACTATCGCGAGCACCAGAAGGGCAAGGAAACCTCGACCAACTCGATGGCTTCGATCTTCGCCTGGACCCGCGGCCTCGCGCACCGCGCCAAGCTCGACAACAACGCCGATCTCGCCAAGTTCGCGAATACGCTGGAGAAGGTCTGCGTCGAGACGGTCGAAGCCGGTTTCATGACGAAGGATCTCGCGCTCCTCGTCGGCGCCGACCAGAAGTGGCTTTCGACCACCGGCTTCCTCGACAAGATCGATGAAAACATGAAGAAGGCGATGGCGGCGTAACCGCCTTCACTTCGAAACAGCTTCGCGGCGCCGCTTCTAAAAAAGCGGCGCCGTTTTTCTTTCGAAACTTACTTGCGAAACTTACTTGGCCAGGGCCGCTTCGATGGCCTGCAGCGCGGCATCGGCTTTCGAGCCGTCCGGGCCGCCGGCCTGCGCCATGTCCGGACGGCCGCCGCCGCCCTTGCCGCCGAGCGCTTCGGAAGCGGCGCGGACGAGCTCGCGCGCATCGTATTGCTTGGCGAGGTCTTCGGTAACGCCGACGACGACACCCGCCTTGCCGTCGGCGCTGACGCCGACGATCGCAACGACGCCCGAACCGACCTGCTTTTTTCCTTCGTCGGCAAGGCTCTTGAGATCTTTCATCTCGATGCCGTGAACCGCACGAGCCAGAAGCTTGATGTTACCCACTGCACGCACGGCGCTATCGCCCGATGAGCCGCCGCCGCCCATCGCGAGTTTCTTCTTCGCTTCGGAAAGCTCACGCTCCAGCCGCTTGCGATCCTCGATCAGGCTTTCGAGCCGCGCCGGCACATCCTGAATCGGCGCTTTGATGAGTGCCGCGACATCGCGCAGACCACGCGCTTCGCTCTCGAGATGGTGGCGTGCGGTATCACCGGTGAATGCCTCGATACGGCGAACGCCCGCGCCAACCGCACTTTCCGCGACAATCGCGATCAGCCCGATGTCGCCGGTGCGCGCGACATGCGTGCCGCCGCAAAGCTCGACCGACCAGCCCATCGCGTTGCCGCTGCCCGCGCCCATCGACACGACGCGCACTTCGTCGCCGTATTTCTCGCCGAACAGCGCGCGCGCGCCGGACGCGATCGCGTCATCGACCGCCATGAGCTTGGTCACGACCGGGGCGTTCTCGAGCACGATGCGGTTGGCGATGTCCTCGACCCTGGTAATTTCCTTGAGCTCGATCGGCTTCGGATGCGAAATATCGAAGCGCAGCCGCTCGGGCGCGACGAGCGAGCCCTTTTGCGCGACGTGATCGCCGAGCACCTGACGCAGTGCTTCATGCAGAAGATGCGTCGCCGAATGGTTGCGGCGGATGTCGCCGCGGCGGCGATGATCGACTTCGAGCTGCAGCGCCTGGCCAGCTTTCAACTCACCACTCTCGACGGTGCCGAAATGCGCGAATACATCGCCGGCCATTTTCTGCGTGTCCTCGACGCGGAAGCTGACGCCTTCGGTCTTGAGCACGCCGGTATCGCCGACCTGGCCGCCGGATTCGCCGTAGAACGGCGTCTGGTTGAGCACCACCGCGCCCTTCTCGCCCTTCTTCAGGACATCGGCAGGTTTGCCGTCCTTCACCAGCGCGGAAACGACGCCTTCGGCGCTTTCGGTCTCGTAACCGAGAAACTCGGTCGCGCCCTGCTTTTCCTTGATGGCGAACCACACGGCTTCGTCGCCCGCGTCGCCCGAGCCCGCCCAGGCGGCGCGCGCCTTTTCGCGCTGCTCTTCCATCGCGGACTCGAACTTCGGAAGATCGACCGAAATTCCGCGTGGCCGCAGCGCGTCCTGCGTCAAATCGAGCGGAAAACCATAGGTGTCGTACAACTTGAATGCGGTGTCGCCGGAGAATTTGGCGCCTGACTGAAGCCCCTTGCTCTCCTCTTCCAGGAGCGCGAGACCGCGCTCGAGCGTGCGGCGAAAGCGCGTCTCCTCCAACTTCAGCGTTTCAGAAATCAGCGCTTCGGCACGCAGGAGTTCAGGATAGGCCTGCCCCATCTCGCGCACGAGCGCCGGGACGAGCCGCCACATCAACGGGTCTTTCGCGCCGAGAAGCTGCGCATGGCGCATCGCGCGCCGCATGATCCGGCGAAGCACGTAGCCGCGGCCTTCGTTCGACGGCAGCACGCCGTCGGCAACGAGAAACGACGACGCGCGCAAGTGGTCGGCGATGACACGATGGCTCGCCTTGTGCGCGCCGTCAGCCGCGACCCCCGTGAGCTCGACGCTCGCGCGGATCAACGCGCGAAAAAGATCGATGTCGTAATTGTCGTGAACACCCTGCAACACGGCAGCGATGCGCTCGAGGCCCATGCCGGTGTCGATCGAAGGCTTCGGCAAATTGGTACGCGCGCCGCCCGCCGCCTGCTCGAATTGCATGAAGACGAGATTCCAGATCTCGATGAAGCGGTCGCCCTCGGAGTCCGGCGAGCCGGGGGGGCCGCCGGGCACCTTGTCGCCGTGATCGTAGAAGATTTCGGAGCACGGGCCGCACGGGCCGGTGTCGCCCATCGCCCAGAAATTATCGGATGTCGAAATGCGGATGATCTTCGATTCCGGCAGGCCCGCGACCTTCTTCCAGAGATTGAAGGCGTCGTCGTCCTCGGAATAAACCGTGACCAGCAGGCGGTCCTTCGGCAGGCCGTAGGTCCTGGTGATCAGCCGCCAGGCAAGATCGATCGCGCGCTCCTTGAAGTAGTCGCCGAACGAGAAATTGCCGAGCATCTCGAAGAAGGTGTGGTGGCGCGCGGTATAGCCGACGTTTTCGAGATCGTTGTGCTTGCCGCCGGCCCGCACGCATTTCTGCGCGGTCGTCGCCCGGACATAGGGGCGCTTCTCGGCGCCGGTGAAGACGTTCTTGAACTGCACCATCCCGGCATTGGTGAACAGGAGCGTCGGATCGTTCCGCGGCACCAGAGGCGACGAAGGGACGACCTCGTGGCCCTCTTGCTTGAAGAAGTCGAGGAAGGTGGAACGGATTTCGTTGACGCCACTCATGACGGGCGATGTCTATAGAGCGGCGGCGGCGGTGTCGAGACTTTCCGGGGCTTCATTGGCAAAAAGCCCCGTTCCCGAAAGGCCTTACCTCCAGAAAACAACCCGCCCGCCCGGACTGGCAGTGTCCAGGGCGGGCGGGCAAGGCCGAAGCCGGCCATCCGCGGCAAAAGCGGCAAAGCGACGGATAGCCCTCAACGCATGAGAGCGGGTGCGGGGGTCCCGATCAGGCTTCGGCCGCGTCGGAATCGTCCTCGCCGTCATCCTCGGCCTCGACCGGGCCGAGAATCTGCTCGGCGATCAGGCCGGCGTTCTGGCGGATGGCGAGTTCGATCTTGCCGGCGATCTCCGGGTTCTCCTTGAGGAAGGTCTTGGCGTTCTCGCGCCCCTGCCCCAGCCGCTGGCTGTCCCAGGAGAACCAGGCGCCGGACTTCTCGACGACATTGGCCTTGATGCCAAGATCGATCAGCTCGCCCATCTTGGAGACGCCCTCGCCGTACATGATGTCGAACTCGACCTGCTTGAAGGGCGGCGCGAGCTTGTTCTTGACGACCTTGACGCGGGTCTGGTTGCCGATGACCTCGTCGCGCTCCTTGATCGCGCCGATGCGGCGGATATCGAGGCGGACGGAAGCGTAGAATTTGAGCGCATGGCCGCCGGTGGTGGTTTCCGGCGATCCGTACATGACGCCGATCTTCATGCGGATCTGGTTGATGAAGATCACCATCGTCTTCGATTTCGAGATCGAGGCCGTGAGCTTCCTGAGCGCCTGGCTCATCAGGCGGGCCTGCGAGCCGGGCTGCACGTCGCCCATTTCGCCGTCGAGCTCGTTGCGCGGCACGAGGGCCGCGACCGAATCGATGACCAGAATGTCGATCGCGCCGGAGCGCACCAGCGTATCGGCGATTTCCAGCGCCTGCTCGCCGGCATCGGGCTGCGAAATCAGAAGATCGTCGACATTGACGCCGAGCTTGCGCGCATAGGCCGGGTCGAGCGCGTGTTCGGCATCGATGAAGGCGCAGGTGCCGCCGCGCTTTTGCGCTTCGGCGATGGCGTGCAGCGCGAGCGTCGTCTTGCCCGAGGATTCCGGCCCGTAGATTTCGACGACCCGCCCCCTGGGCAGACCGCCGATGCCGAGCGCGATATCGAGCCCGAGCGAACCGGAGGGGATGGCCTCGACATCCATCGAAGCGCCCTTCTTGCCGAGACGCATGATCGAGCCCTTGCCGAAATTGCGCTCAATCTGCGAGAGGGCGGCGTCGAGCGCCTTGGTCTTATCCATGGAATTGCTTTCAACGACTCGTAAGGCTGCAGATGACATTGCCGGGCTCCCGCATGGAGTAAAGGGTTGAGCTTCAAAAGGCTTTGAAGAATGCCGTTTTCCGCCTTTTGGCCTCTGAACCAATGAGAACAGAAGAAGGCCAATGTACCATGTTTGTTCTTATTGGCAAGTGTTCTCTTCCTGTTCCATCCGTTTTTTTAGCCGCGTCTATTCTCGAATTCCCCCTTGCCCCAGCGGCTTAGCGCGGTTGGCGAGGAACCAGGCCGCGGTTCCCGCGTTAGCGGGGCGGCTGGTCTTATGGAAACACGACCATGATCGCCTCAACCGAATTTCGCCGCCACGCCGCCGAGTGCAAGCGCATGGCGCGCACCACCGCCGACCGCGATTCGAGGGCGGCCTGGAAGAGCCTGGCCGATCGCTGGATCACCGCGGCGGAGCTTGCCGAGCGCGCCGAGGCTTCGCTGAAGTCCCTGCACGCCGTGCATAGACCGCCGCGCCGCCGCAGCCGCTTCGACAGCCGAAGCCTCGCGCATTGAATGAACCGGAATCCGCGCCCCCAAAAGCGCGCCCGCTGAAGCACCACCTCAAGCGGGCGCGCGGCGCGGTGTGAGTTCAAGCCGAATCTCTTGCAGCCGCTTGGCCGCCGCCGTTGAATCATCGCGTGAAGCCGCAACGCGGCGCGGTAAAATGCGATTCCGGCATTTTCCGAATCCGCCCCCGTCACCTCCGGCCGCCCGTTGAATCGGATTTTGCGCTTCCGCCGCCAAGCGCCTGTTCCGACTCGTTTTCCGGCGCCGTCATCGCCTCGATGAACTCGGCATAGTCGCGCCGCGCCGCAACTTCTTCCTCATGCGTAAGGGTGAGCCCGCGCAGGCAGCGCAGCCCGCCATAGGCGCAGCGGCGCGCGCGCCGGCAGGCGGCGTGCGAGCAGCGAAGCTGGGCAAGCGCGCGGCTCGCGAAGAACTGGATGAGCGGAATGCGCCGCTTGCACGCCCGCCATTCGGCCTCGATCGCGGCGCGCCCCTCGCCTCCGTCGATCGCCTGCGCGATGCGCCGCTCGTTATCGCGCGCGAGCAACACGGCGATGCCGCTGCAGCTTTCGATATGCGCGCTCAAGGCCTCATGCTCGAGCGCGTTCGAACGCTGCCGCGCGGCGTGCCACGGATCGCGCTCACGCTTGCGGGACATCGAAGCGCTCTTTCTCGCCGGAATGGATCAGAACCTGCCGGCCCTCGGCATCGAAACCCGAAGGCGGATAGCCGTGCAGCGGCACAAGGCCGCGCCGGCGCCGCGAAAGGATTTCGTGCTCGCGCTCGCCTTCGGGCTTTGCAAGCTCCTGCAGGACATAGGGGTTCGCGGTAATGACCCGCGCTTTCTCGTTCGCTTCTTCCATTCGGACATGCTCCTTCGTTTCCGCGCGAGACATTCGCGCGGATTGGCTCTCCTCCCATTTCGGATCCCGGCGCGGCCGGGGCGTTTCTCTTTTCCCTCGATGCTCCGCGCGTTTGGGGCTTGCCCCATTCGCGCAAAACATAAGGGGGCCGGAGCGCCGCGTGGCGTCTCAGGCATTCCGTGGCCGCCTTCCGCGACGAACGGAGGACGGCGGGCGCCTCGCGGCGCTCCAGCATGACGATGCTCTCGCACCGCCTTCGGCGATTTTTGGCGTGGGGACCGCACTTCCGGGTGCCGGTTACTTTGGCGGATCGCCTGGCGGCCTCGGGGAAGGCTTCGCGCGCGGCGTCGCCGCCGGTGCGAAGGCACTTCAACCGTGCCGCGGACGGGATCTCCCCGCCCAAACCGGTACCACGTCCAGCCGCGAAGGCAGCGGGCCTGTGTTACCCGCGGACGGTTACCTGACGCCTCCCGGTCCTCCGGCCACGTTAGCCGAAGGAGCGAGCGCCGCCCCCACCCCGCGAACACGACGCCTCATGAGCGCGCCCCTCGTGGGTGAGGTGATAGGAATATAAACATATATCGTCGAGCTAGTCAAGATATTTATTAAAAATTCATTCCTCCGCTGCCCACAGGAATGATATCTCTGGTCAGGTATTTCCCACCTCTCTCGCGAGTCGCAAAGTTAGAGGTTAAAATGAAAAGAAATTTTCGATCGAGATTTTTTCTGCTGCAGGTTTTAAGTTTCGGATTTATTGCCTTCAGCAACTCGATCGCAGTTGCCCAAATGCATCAAGACTCTGAAGGGCGGTGGGTAAATGAAGCAGGAGGAAATATCTATGGGGATAGCAATTTCAATTTAGACGCCGATCCAAATTTTAATTTGGATGCAGACCCAAATTTTAATCTAGACGCCGATCCAAACTTTAACCTGGATGCGGATCCGAATTTTAATCTAGATGCAGATCCGAATTTTAGTCCGGACGGTGACCCTCGATACAAATATCGAAGAAGATAATTAAGAGCATTGATTCCTGTTCGTACAACTAATTCACCTCACAATCGCTGCCGGCCTGCTTGCGCGTCGAGGAAAACGCCGCCCTATCCTCCGTCCACAGTTGTGTTTATCCTCCTCGCATGAGCCAAGCCTTCGTCAAGGAAAGCGACGCCGTCCGCTCGGACGAGTTGCCCGATCGCGAGATTTCGCCGCATCCGAATTACGTGACGGCCGAAGGCTTCGCGCTGATCGAGGCGCGCGTTGCCGAATTCCAGCGCGGCTACGCCGAGGCGCAGGCTGCGGATGACCGCCCCCGCCTCGCCCGCGCCGCGCGCGAATTGCGCTACTGGACGGCGCGGCGGCAATCGGCCCGGCTTGTCCCGCCCGGCGAGGATGACGGGCGCATCCGTTTCGGCAGCCGCGTCACGCTGCGCGGCGAAGGCGGCGAGCGCAGCTATCGCATCGTCGGCGAGGACGAGGCCGATCCCGCGCAGGGCTCGCTCTCTTATGTCTCGCCGCTCGCCCGAGCGCTGACCGGCAAGGAGGAAGGCGACCGCGTGACGATCGGCGCGGGCGATGCCCTGAGAGAATTCGAGATTGTCCGCGTGCGCACGTAGAGCGCTTGGGCGCGAAGACTCCGGTCGCGGCGGGCCGGCTTAAGTAATCGTTGCGTCAATTCATCATTGCGAGTGAAGCTCCGGCCGCCCGGCCGGGGCTTCCTTGCATTTGCGCGCGTGTCACTGCGCCGCCGCTTCCTCTTCCGCTTCTTCCTCCATCAGCGCGGCATCATCGTTGCGCACCGAATTCACCCGCGCGCCCACGCGCCACATCTTCATCAGCGAAGCCGGGAACGGCCGCAGAAGATCGTCCGCTTCCGGCGCATCGGAAAGCCAGCGCACATAATCGTCCGGCTGCAGGATGACCGGCATGCGCTCGTGAATCTCGCGCATCAATTCGTTCGCCTCGCAGGTGACGATCGCGAAGGTGCGCTGCCATTCGCCGTTCGGGTCTTTCCAGTTCTCCCACAGCGCCGCGAGGCCGAACGGCGCGCCGCTTTTGAGCCCGATGGCATAGGCCTGCTTTCGCGGCTTGCCGCTCGCGTGCCATTCGAAAAACGCATCGACCGGCACGATGCAGCGGCGTTTCGCATAGGCCTCGCGGAACATCGGCAGGCGCCGCACCGTCTCGGCGCGGGCGTTGATGGGCTTCGGCCCGCCACGCGCGTCCTGCATCCAGGACGGAATGAGGCCCCACCTGAGCGGCGACATCGAGACTTCGCCGCTCGCGGGGTTGCGGCGGATGACGAGGAGATCCTGCCCCGGCGCGCCGTTGTAGCGCGGCGGAATATTGCCGCCCTCGCCCGCGCGCGTTTCCGTCGCCTCGACGATGGAGAGCCCCGCGACACCGCTCTTTTGCACGATCCGCCCGCACATGGCGGCAAGCTAGTCGAACGCCAGCACGCCCGCTGCGTTTCGCGGCACGATGTCCACGGATTTCGGAACCATCCGCGCCGCCCGCGATTAGCCCTGCACAACGGATTTTCCGCAACAGAACGCAACAGAAGGAGTGGACGATGGATTGGAACCGTGTCGAGGGTAATTGGAAGCAGTTCAAGGGCGAGGTCAAGAAACAGTGGGGCGCGCTCACCGATGACGACCTCACCGAGATCGCCGGCAACCGCGACAAGCTCGAAGGCAAGTTGCAGGAGCGCTACGGCAAGCAGCGCGATGCCATCCGCGATGAAGTCGACAACTGGACGTCGCGCCTGAATTGACCGGCGCGAAGCGAAGCCGCTCCCGAATTCCGGGGGCGGCTTTCGTTTGCGCGCATATTAGCGGAACCGCGGCGCGGCGGCCGCGTTGCCTATGAAAGGGAGAATTCCAATGCAGAACGGCAATGGCAGGCAAGACAAGCTCGACGAAGCCCTTGAAGACTCCTTCCCCGCTTCCGATCCCGTCTCGATGACCCAGCCAAGTTCGCGCAGCGGCGCGCCCAGGCAGCACGGCCAGACCGGCAAGCAGGCGGTCAAGGACACCATCGAATCCGCCAAAGACACCGCGCGCACCCTCAAGCGGGAAGTCAGCCGCCGCATCGAGCCCGATTACCTCTGGCTCGGCGGCGCATTTATTCTCGGCTGCATGGTGGGCCTTGCCGCCAGCAACGCGCCCTCCGCCTTCGGCAGCCGCGGCTATGGCGAGCGCCTGATGGATGAAGGCGGCCGCTTGCGGCGCGGGCTTTCGCGCCGCGCCGGGGATATGCAGCTGCAGAAAAAGCTCTCCCAGCTGATCGACCGGTTGAGCTAGCTAGCGGCTCCTTGCCGGCAAGCTGCTGAAGTCTTTGAGCACCGTCGCGAGCGGCTCGGATGTGACCCGCACTGAGCTTGCAAACGGATGGTCGAAGGCCGCGACGATCAGCAGCCCGCAAAACAGCAGCACCGACAAAACGGCGGTCATCGCCGCTTGCGCACGGATGTTGGGGGTGCCGAAAAACAGCGTGAAGCCGATCGTGCCGAGCGCGCCGATGATCAGCGTCACCCACAGCACCGCGGGCACGACGCCGTTCGAGGCAAACAGCCGCGCCCGGCGCAATTGCGTTATGCGATCCAGAAGCCGCAGCAATTCGCCATAGGTGACGACATCGCCAGGTGCCGAAACATTGATGTCGAGGAATTCGGCGTAAAGCTTGTCGAGCGCGAGCTTCGCCTCGCCGCTCGCCTGGCCCTTCGCCATGGTTGCGAATTCCTGCCCGATCACCGCGCGCAAATAATCGTTCAGCGCGCTGCGCAGATGCTGGCCGTGATCGCCGGGCAGATCATTGGAGATCCGGTAGACCGTCGCGGCGGCCGCCGCCTCTTGCGAAACCACGCTGTCGGCATCGTTGAACTTCTGCCACACGACGACAACGACGAAGGCGAGCAGCACCGCATAGAGCACGCTGACGGTCGCGAATTTGAAACCGGCGACCTCGTTGTTGATCTTCAGGGTTTTGAAATCCACGTAGCGCCGCACGATGAACGGCCCCGTGACGGCAAGAAGCGTCGGCACGCCGACGATCAGGATCGCGGCCTGCCAGGTCGGCAACGTCGTCAGAAACATGGAGACAGCCCCCGCTGCGGTTCTTCTATGGATAGCGCAGCCGGGGCTTTCGCAAAAGCCGCGCCAAATTATCGCGTTTGGCGCTTGAGGCGCTCAGCCTGCGCGCGCGGCCATCGCCGGCATTCGCCGCGCGGATGGCGAGCAGATGGTTCCGCTGAAATTCCGGGTTCCCGCAAAAAATATTGCCGGAACGCGGCACGGCTTCCGGCGTTTGCTTACAGCGGGGAATGCAAGCCTGTGCACATCCATGCAAACCATCATGCAAACCATTTCGATGAACCAGTCCAGATGAACCAGTCCAAAGGAGACGCTTCCATGAAGAAACTTGCATTTCTGCTCGGCGCCGCGGCGCTTGCTGCCGCGCCGCTCGCGGCGAACGCCCAGAGCGATACGGCCGTCGGCGCCGGTACCGGCGCTGTGACCGGCGCCATTGTCGGCGGGCCGGTTGGTGCCGCAGTCGGCGCGGGTGTCGGCGCCATCGCGGGCGGCATTTCGGATGCCAACCGCACGAGGTTCAACGAGTACGTCGTTCACGAACGTCCGCGCTCGTTCCGTTATGAAGGCGACGTGCGCGTCGGCGTCATGCTGCCGCGTGACCGCGTGACCTATTACGAAGTGCCGCGCGAATACGGCGTTACGAAGTACCGTTACACCGTGGTCAATGATCGCACCGTTCTGGTCGATCCGGGCTCCGGCCGCGTCGTTCAGGTCATCGACTAACCGGCGTAATGGGTACAAGCACTTAAGCGGTACTTGTCCAAATTGATAAATACCCCCGCCGCGCCCCGCGCGGCGGGGTTGCCGCACCGCTCTTTACGTCATTCAGGCGAGTGCTAGCCTCTCGTTCCGCGCCGGCGATTCCGCCGGGCATAGGGAGTGACCTCGATGAAAGCTATCCTGCTCGCTGCCGCGTTTGTCTTTGCCGCCAGCGCGGCGCAAGCCGAGTCCTGCGCGGCAAGCTCCGCCAAGCTTTCGGGTGCCGCGAAGACCAGCCATATGAAGAAGTGCGAAAACGACGCCAAGGCTGCTTGCGACAAGCAGGCCGCCGACAAGAAGCTCTCGGGCGCCGCGAAAAACTCCTTCACCAAGAAGTGTGTCACCGACGCCGTCGGCTGATCCGCAATTTTTGCCCATCAAAAAACCCGGCGTCGCGAGACGCCGGGTTTTTCATCTGGAAGGATAATCCTTCCGTGATTGCTTAGACCGACTTCAAATTCGCTGCCGCCGTCTTGCCGCGCTCGGTGACGATTTCGAAGGACACCTTCTGGCCTTCGTTGAGCGTGTGCATACCGGAACGCTCAACGGCCGAAACGTGCACGAACACGTCCTTGCCGCCGTCTTCCGGCTGGATAAATCCGTAGCCCTTCTGGGTGTTGAAGAACTTCACGGTCCCTACAGGCATCTTAGTCTTCCTCGTTTCCTGTTAATCGTCCGTCCGACGGGTATCGTCGGAACGGGCGCATCCGTTTTTGGAGTTGTCTTGATCGCGGGCCAAAAGCCGGAGTCAGAAAACAAGCCGCCGAAAACCGATCTCGCAGGCGCGAATAGACCTAAATCTGTGAAAACGGTCAAGCTGAACCGGTATGCAATGTGACGGCCGTCACACTTCATCGTCCATTTATTGTCATTCCAACCGCCGATTAACACAGTTCCGGTAGGGGTCTGGGCCCGGATGCCAAAAGAATGACCATATTCCGCGAAGTAAAACTTAAGCTAGTTGCAGGCATACAGAATACGAGACTGTCACGAAGCCATCGTTTCCTTAACGGCCGCCACCAGGTCCTTCAGCGAAAACGGCTTCGGCAGGAAGGTGAAATGCTCGCCTTCGGGGAGATTCTTCTTGAAGGCCCCCTCCGCATAACCGGAGATGAAGATGACCTTCATCTCTGGGCGCTTTTGCCGCAGCTCGCGCAGCAGCGTCGGGCCGTCCATTTCCGGCATGACGACATCCGAAACGACGAGATCGACTTCGCCGTCGATCCGCTCCATCGCCGCGAGCGCTTCGACGCCGCTTCCCGCCTCGACGACCTGATAGCCGCGTGAAGCGAGCGCGCGCGCCGCGAAGGCGCGCACCGCCGTCTCGTCCTCGACGAGCAGCACGGTGCCGCGGCCGGTGAGATCGGCGCGCTGCTCGCCGGCGGCCTCTTTCTTCTCCGTCTCCGCCACCGTCGGCACATGGCGCGGCAGGAAGATGCGGAAGGTCGAGCCCTCGCCCACCGTCGAATCCGCGAAGATGAAGCCGTTGGTCTGCTTGACGATGCCGTAAACCGTCGAAAGCCCAAGGCCCGTTCCCTTGCCGACCTCCTTGGTGGTGAAGAACGGCTCGAAAATCTTGTCGAGGAGATTGGGCGCGATGCCCTCGCCGGTGTCGCTCACCTCGATCATCACATAATCGGCCGGCACCAGCAGCCGCTCGCCGAATTCGGCGCAGCCTTCGCGGGTGATGTTGCGGGTCGCGATCGAGAGCCTGCCGCCGCCCGGCATCGCGTCGCGCGCGTTGACCGCAAGGTTCACGATCACCTGTTCGAACTGGTTGAGGTCGGCCTTGACCGGCCACAAATCGCGGCCGTGCTTGACGTCGAGTTTCACCGTTTCGCCGATGATGCGCTTCAAAAGCCCGGTCGAAAGATCCGAGAGCACGTCGCCAAGCTGCAACATCTGCGGCCGCATCGTCTGGCGGCGCGAGAACGCAAGCAATTGCCGCACGAGGCCGGCGGCGCGATTGGCGTTCTGCTTGATCTGCATGAGATCCTGGAACGAAGGATCGGTCGGCCGGTGATTGGCAAGCAGAAGATCCGAATAGCCGATGATCGCCGTCAGCACGTTGTTGAAATCGTGCGCGACACCGCCCGCGAGCTGGCCCACCGCCTGCATCTTCTGCGACTGGGCGAATTGCGCTTCCAGCGCGCGCTGCTCGGTGGTGTCGATGGCGTGCACGATCGCCGCTTCGCCGTCCTCGGCCTCGACCGTGGTGATGTAGAAGCGCGCCGAACGCGGCTCGTCGCCCTTGAGCGTGACCTCGACTTCCCGCATGCCGCTTTTGGCGTCGAGCGCGCCGCGTACTTCGCTCTCGAATTTCGCCCGGTCGGCATCGGCGACGACAGAGAAAATCGAGTGTTCCGTGCCCTCGCCCGTGCCGAACAGCCGGATGAAGCTCGCATTCATCGAGCCGATCTTGCCGTCGCGGGCGATCGTCGCGATGGCGACCGGCGTATTGTGGAAGAAGCGCGCAAAACGCACCTCCGCGTCGCGCAGCGCGTCGCCCGTATCGCGGGCGCGCGACAGGACGAGCGTGCGTGACGCGCCCGCCGTGCCGTCGCCCGCGAACGCGACTTTATGCAGGAGACGCACCGGCAGCATCTCGCCGTTCTTCTTGCGAAGATCGACGTCGAAGATTTCGGTCTTTACTTCGCCGGGCACCGGGACGATGCCCGACAGGAGCGCCGCGCTCGGGCCCTGAACGAGATCGCCGAGCTGCAAACCGCCGGGCGGCACTTCGGCAAGGTCATAGCCGAGCCAGCCCGCAAGCGTCGCGTTGAGATAGACGATCTTGCCCGACGGCTCCGCCGAGAAGAAACCCGACGGCGCGTGATCGAGAAAATCGATGGCGTGCTGCAACTCGAGGAAGGTGTTTTCCTGCTTGTCGCGCTCGCGCGAAATATCGGCGATACCCCACATCACGATTTTGGAGAGCCGCCCTTGCTTGGCGAGCGGCCGCACGCGCAGGCGAACCCAGCGCAGCGCCGTATCGCCGGTACCGGCAAGACGGATTTCCTCCTGCTGCGATTTTCCTTCGCGCGCCGCCTGCGCGAGACGATAGATCGCTTCGGAAACTTCCGGATCGCTGGTGAACAGCCGCTCGAGCGGCCGCACATCGTCGGGGCCGCTCGCGCCGGTGAGGCCGAGATAAGAGTGATTGGCGTAGAGCACGCGGCCCGAGGCATCGACGATCGACATGCCTTCGGGGGACGAGTCGATCACCGCGCGGGTGAGATCGTTGCGGCCGGCACGGCCGGCGAACTCGACGATCCCCGCCGCGCCCGCGAACAGCGCGAAGACGCCGATCACGGCAAGCGAAGCAAGCACCGCCAGAATATAAGGCTCGGCCTGATCGCGGCCGACGAACAGGAGGAACACCGCGGTGCCGACCAGCACCAGCGCGACGAGCAGCACGAGGCCGATCGAGCCGGTAGCGGCGCTTCTGTCGACCGGGGCACTGGGCGCGTCGTCAACGGCCATTTCCAACATCTCCTGCACGAGGCCGCTCCGCGAAGCGGCGCCCGCAACTCCGGTTTGCCCGACAACCCCACTGTTTCGCAAGCGTTTCCCTGCCCCTATTGATAGCGGACGTTCCGCCTGAGCCGCATGACGTAGCCGATGACTTCAGCCACCGCCTTGTAGTGCTCGGGCGGCACCTCCTGGTCGATATCCACGGTTTTGTGCAGCGCGCGGGCGAGCGGCGGGTTCTCGATGAGCGGAATCCGGTGGTCCTCGGCGATGGCCCGGATCTTGAGGGCAATGAGGTCCATGCCCTTGGCGACGCAGATCGGGGCGTTCATGCCCGGCTCGTATTGCAGCGCGACGGCATAATGGGTCGGGTTGGTGATGATGACCGTCGCCTTTTCGACGTTCTTCATCATGTTCTTGCGAAGCCGCATGCGGCGAACCTGCCGCAGCTTGGCCTTCACGGTCGGGTCGCCTTCGGACTGCTTATGCTCTTCCTTGATCTCGCGCACCGTCATGCGCAGTTTCTCGTACCAGCTATAGCGCGCCCACCACCAGTCGGCGGCGGCGAGCAGCCCCATCACCGCGCAGACACCGAACATCAGCCGCAGCGTCAGCGTCAGCAGCACGGGCATTATCTGCGCGACGTCGCTGCTGACCAGCAGCTTGATGCGCGGGACTTCAGGATAGACGACGAAGAAGATGACGCTGCCGATGATCGCGAATTTCAGGATGCTTTTCGCAAGCTGCAGCAGCCCGTTCTTGGAAAAGATGCGCTGCACTCCCGAGAGCGGCGAAAGCCGCGACAGTTTCGGCGCGAGCGCCTTCACCGTCCATAGCGGGCCGTGCTGCACGTAATTGCCGGCAAGCGCCGCGAGCAGCAGAATGCCCGCGAACGGCGCGACGATCATCGCCACGTCGCCGAGCAGGCCCGCGGCAAAGCGCGTGTACGAAAAATTATGCTCGCCGATACCGCCGATACGGCCGAGGAAATCGCGAAACAACAATGCGATCCTCGTCGCGGCGCTGCCGCCGAAGACCGCGATCGCCAGCGTCGCGCCCGCGAGCATGAACCAGGTGTTGACCTCCTGGCTCTTGGCGACGTTGCCTTCCTTGATCGCTTCTTCCAGCCGTTTCTGGGTTGGGTCTTCTGTCTTTTCGGTATCGTCGGTATCGGCCACCTGATCTCTCCGTTACCGAAGCGCGAGGTCGCCGAGCATCGAGCCGACATAGCCGAGGAATACCGCCGTCACCGCCGCGAGGATGAGCGATAGCAGCAGGAAGCCGAGCATGATCGAGGCCGGGATGCCGAGGAAAAAGATCTGCACCTGCGGCATCAGGCGCGCGAGCACGCCGAGGCCGACATTGAAGAGAAGGCCGAAGACGAGAAACGGCGCCGCGATCTGCGCGCCGACACGAAATGCGCCTGCCGTCGTGATGAGAATGAGTTGCGCGAAATCGCCGGCCGGGAGCGGCGCGCCGGGCATGAAGATGCGGTAGCTCTGCTCGAGCGCGCCGATGACGAGATGATGCAGGTCCGTCGCGAAGATCAACGCGACGCCGAGCATCGTCAGGAAGCTGCTGACGATCGCCGTCTGCTCGTGCTGCGAGGGATCGACCGTGCTTGCAAAGCCGATGCCGAGTTGCTGCGCGACGACGACGCCCGCGACCTGCAGCGCCGAGATCGTCAGCCGCCCGGCCATGCCGAGCACAATGCCGATGATGACCTCTTTAATGAGAAGCCCGATCACCGGCGCGAAATTGGAAAGATCGACGCTCGTATAGGCCGCCTGATGCAGCGGCATCATCACCAGCGTCAGCATGATGGCGATGACGAGCCGCACCCGCATCGGGATGCCCTGCTCGCCGAGCCCCGGCATCAGCATCACCATCGTGCCGAGCCGCGCGAACATCAGCATGAACGCTGCGGCAAGCGACGGCAGGAAAGTGAGATTGATGGTCATAAGACCTTGGGCCTTGCGATACGGCTTCAGCCCGGCGAAACGATGCGTTCGGCGATCCGCGCCATGTAGCTTTGCAGCACGTCGCCCATGAACGGCAGCGCCAGCAGCAGCGTCACGAACATCGCGAGAATCTTCGGGATGAAAGCGAGCGTCATTTCCTGGATTTGCGTCAGCGCCTGCAGAAGCGAGATCGCAACGCCCACAATGAGCGCCACCACCATCATCGGCGCCGACAGCAGCAGCACCGTCCAGATCGCGTCGCGCGCGATGTCGAGAACATCAGCCCCGGTCATTTTATGATTCCTGTTCCTGTTTGATGGAGCGCGATTGCCCGAAAACCGCTGCGCCGTTTTCGGGATCATGCCTCAGATCGGCATCCGCATGATTTCTTCGTAGGCGGAGATCACCTTGTCGCGCACCGAAACGAGCGTCTGCACGGTGACTTCCGAATCGGCGACGGCCGTGACGACGTCGATGAGGTCGCCCTTGCCGGCGGCAAGCTCGCGCGCCTTCATATCGGTGGCGTGCCCTTGCGCGACGACCTTCTCCATCGCGCTCTCCAGCATCGCGCCGAAGCTGCCGCCCTCGCCCTTGGGCTTCAACAGATCCTGCGCGCCGCCGTTCGGGGCGATGCGCTGGAGCGCTGCATAAGCACTTGCGGCAGTCGATGGAATGGTCATGGTCTAGCCCCCTAAGCCTTGAGAAGATCGAGCGTGCGCGAGATCATCCGGCGCGTCGCGCCGATGACATTGAGGTTCGCTTCGTAAGAGCGTTGCGCCTCGCGCATGTCGACGGTTTCGATCAGCGTATTGACGTTCGGATATTTGACGTTGCCCGCGGCGTCGGCGGCCGGATTGCCCGGCTCGTTGCGCACCGTGAAGTCGGACTTGTCGGTCTGGATCTTGCCGAGCTGCACGACATTCGCTTGCAGCTCTTTGTCGAAGGCCGAGCGGAATGTCGGGATTCGGCGGCGATAGGGATCGGCCTGCGGGTTCGCCGCGGTCGAATCGGCATTGGCGATGTTCTCGGAGATGATCCGCATGCGGTCGGTCTGCGCCCGCAAGCCGGACGCCGCGATCATCATCGTGCGAATAAAATCCATGAGCGCCCTCCCTCAGCTCTTGCCGAGCGCGGTTTTGATCATGCCGACGCCGCGCTGGTAGAGCGAAATTGCCGTCTGGTGATCGAGCTGCGTCTGCGCGACCTTCATCATCTCGTCTTCGAGCACCACCGAGTTCTGGCTCGGCGTCGTCTCGAAACCGCCGGACGGATTGACGTCGAAGCCGCGCGTGCCGCTGCCGCCGCGCAGGTGGCCGGGCTGCGTCGCCGTCATGCCCATGCTTGCCGGGATATTGCCCGCCGAGCCGAGCGAAGCCTCGAGCGTGCTCTTGAAGTCGAGCTGCTTGAGATCGCGCCCGCGATAGTTCGGCGTGTTGGAATTGGCGACGTTCTCCGCCAGAAGCTTCTGGCGCTGCTCGAGCCAGTGCATCCGGGTTTTCAGCATTGAAAACAGCGGCAGATCGGTGATGGCCATGACCGTGCTCCCAGATTCCGCTTCGAAGCCGTGCTTCGAGGCCCCGTTTCAGGAGCGCTCCCGCTCCCCAGCGGCGCTCCGATCGACGTCTTTGTCGGCAATAATTGCCGGGCGTATAGTTAAAGCGGGGTTAATGGGATCAAATGGCCATGGAACGTGTGGTTCCATGCCCTTTTCGCCTCAAACTTGGCGGAATCGGTCTCAAGCGTTAACCGTTTATTAGGTATGCGGACGGCATTTTTTGCCTAGCTGCCCGCAAATGCGCCGCTCGCTAGAGTAGCGCCCGAGGAGCCAAGATGAGTGAATTCCTGGGTATCGAAAATTCGGCGCTGAAATTCGTCATCGCCTTCGTGCTGGTGATGGTTTTGATCGGCCTCACCGCCTGGCTGATCCGCCAGTTCAGTTCGGCCCGTCCGTCCGGCACCGCCGGCGGCCGCGCCCGTCAGCCGCGGCTCGCGGTGCTTGATTCGGCGGTCGTCGATGCGCGCCGCCGTCTCGTGCTGATCCGCCGCGACAATGTCGAGCACCTCCTGATGATCGGCGGCCCGACCGATGTGGTCGTCGAGGCCAATGTCGTGCGGGCTCATCCCGCGGCGCCGATGCTCGCGCCGCAGCCGCGTCACGCGCCGCAGCGCGCGCCGATCGAACCGGTCGAGCCCGAATACGATCCGTCGCTCGTGCCGATGGACGAGCCCTATTACGAAGAACCGCCCGCGCCGCGTCCGGCGCCGCAGGCACAGCGCCCCGCGATGCGCGCACCGGCACCGCAGCCGCAGGCTCCGATGCCGCAGCCTCCGGCCGCCGCGCCGCGCATGGCCCCGCCGCCCCCGCCTCCGCCGCCCGCGGCGCCCCGTCCTGCCGCACCGGCAGCGGCACCACGCGTGCAGCCGCAATACTCCGACATGGCACAGCGCCTCGAAGCCGCGCTGCGCGCACCGGCGCCCGATGTGCCGCCGCCGCCGGCGCGTCCCGCGCCGGAAGCGCGTCAGGAACCGCGTGTCGCGCCGCCGCTCCGTGCCGAACCGCAAGCCGCGGCTGCGGCGCCTGCCGCCGCAACCGCGGCGGCCGCCCCCGCCGACAAAGCCGGCGATGTCTTCTCGACGCTAGAAGAAGAAATGGCGAACCTTCTGAAGCCGAGCGGAAAAGACCCTGCATGAACCGAATGCGCCGGCTTCGCTTTGCCGTAGCCGGCGCAATTGCGTCTGCGACTCTGCTCGCATTCGCTTCGCCTGCCTTCGCGCAAGACGTCAGCATCAATTTCGGACAAGGCACGGGCCTGACCGAGCGCGTCATCCAGCTTGTCGCGCTCATCACCGTCCTGTCGATCGCGCCCGCGATCCTGGTGATGGTCACGTCCTTCACCCGCATCGTCATCGTGCTGTCGCTGCTCCGAAGCGCCATCGGCCTGCAAAGCGCCCCGCCCAATACGGTGGTGGTGTCGCTCGCCCTTTTCCTCACTGCATTCGTGATGGGCCCCGCGTTCCAGACCGCCTATGAGCAAGGCGTGCAGCCGCTCGTCGCCGGCCAAATTCAGCCGCAACAGGCCTTCGAGCGCGGCGTCGTGCCGTTCCGCACCTTCATGATCAAGAACGTGCGCGAAAAAGACCTCGCGCTGTTCATGGATCTCGCAAAAGAGCCGCCGGCCGCCGACGCCAATGCCGTGCCGCTTCGCGTGCTGATGCCGGCCTTCATGATTTCCGAACTGCGCCGCGCCTTCGAGATCGGCTTTCTGTTGTTCGTGCCGTTTCTCGTCATCGACCTCGTGATCGCGTCGGTGCTGATGTCGATGGGCATGATGATGCTGCCGCCCGCGATGATCTCGCTGCCGTTCAAGCTCATCTTCTTCGTGCTGGTGGACGGCTGGAGCCTGATCGCGGGCTCGCTGGTGCAGAGCTTCCAGACTTAGCTCTACCGCGCCGAAACCTTCTGCGGCTTCGCTTCCGCCGTCTCCGGCAGCGGCTTGTCGGGATAGCGCGCCTGATAGAGCTTGAGGAACAGCCGCAGGCTGTCGACTGTCGAGAGCACCTTCGAGACGTCGGTCATCTTCTTCGGATCGTTATTCGCCGCCGTCATGAGGCCGAAGGCCGTGCGCTCGTTGCTCTCCGGCATCTTGGCCGCGTAGCGATCGCGCAGCCGCGCAAGCCCGATCGTCTCATTGCCGAGCGTGAAGGCGATGCCGGCGCGCAGCACATCGGCGCGCTCCATGTCGTCGAGCGGCTTCGCGGTCTGCCAGCGCGCGCCGAGCAGTTTCTCATAGGCTTCGCCCGCCTCGCGCCAGCGCTTCGCCGACCAGAAGATGTCGCCGCGCAGCCGGTCGGCTTCCTTGCCCGGCAGACCGGCGGCAAGCTCGAGCGCCGCATCGTAGCGATGAAGCTCGGAGAGCGCGCGCGCCTCCAGCATCAGGCGCTGGTCGCGCAATTCGCCCGGCAGCTCCGCGACCCGCGTTTCGGCAAGCGCCTGCACCGCGGGCCCCGGCTTGTGATTGAGAAGCTGCACCCAGGCGAGCTTCGCCGCGACTTGCGCCTTGGCGACGCCCGTCAGCCGGTACTTCACCTGATAGTCGAGAAGCTCCGCCGCCTGATCGAGAAGATCGACCGAGACCAGCCGGTCGGCGAGCCGCCGGATCAATTCGTCGCCGCGGCGGCCGATCGGCGTCAGCTTCGAGAAATCGTAATAGAGCGCGAGCGCTTCGAGCGGCTCGATCGATTTCGCGCGATCCGAAAGATAGAGATCCTCGAAGGTCGCCGCCATCTCGTTATAGAAGCCGCGCGTCGTGTCGCTCTCGGGCCGCACCTGCATCGCGCCGTCGAGCAGATTGAACGCATCGCGATAGCGCGACTCGCGGACATAGAGCCGCGCCAGGATCTGCATCGCCTGCACTTCGGTCTCGTCGCCGCGCCAGACGAATGAAAGCGTCTCGAGCCCTTCGATCGCGCGCTGGCGGTCGAAATCGCCGTTCTGAAGACGCATCTCGACGAGCCTGAGCCGCGCTTCGGCCGGCGCCGGACCTTCCGGGCCCGCGGCGGCCTCGGTGTAAAGATGGATCGCCTGATCGCGGCGCCCGAGGCCGGCCGCAAGCTGCGCCGAAAGCACGGCGAGCGGCGCCTTCATCTCAGGCGGCACGCCGACGACATCCATCTCGCCGCGGATATCGGTCGCGGCGCCGAAGTCGCTGGCATTGACCATCGTGCGCAGCGCATCCATCAGCACGCGGCGCTGAACATCGACCGGCAGCGTCGCCACCGCCTGCTTGCCCGAATTGAACTGATCGCGCGCTTCCGGATAGCGCCCGAGGCCCGAGAGCGCGCTCGCGCGCAGGAGCGCCGCCTGCGGCAACTTCGCGAGCACCGGATTGCTGAAGTCGCGGAAAGCATCGCGCGGCCGGTCGAGCGAAAGCTGCGCATAGCCGTGCAGCAGCGCCCGCGAAACGTCGGAGCCGTATTTGGCTTCGCTCTCGCTCGCGGCATCGAGCGTGCCGACGGCGTTCGAGGCAAGGCCGCGCGCGAGATAAAAGCGCGCCAGCGTCAGCCGCTTCTCGGCGCGCGCCGAGATCGGCGCTTCGGCGAGCGCGCGCGCGAGTTCAATTTCGCGCTCCTCGAAATTGGCCGCCCGCTCCTCCTTCCAGCGATCCGGGTCGAGCGCGGCCGAAGCGTTTTCCGCGCCGCGCGTCTTTTCCGGCAGCGCCGGCAGCACGCTGCTCATCTCGGAGACTTCGAGCCCGCGCGGCCGCGTGATCGTCACGCCCTCCATCGTAAGCTCGACCGCAAGGTCGTCGGCCTTCGGCGCGAGCGCGACGCCATGCACCGAGGCGAGCGCGTTAAAATCGACGAAATCCTGGCCGCGCACGAGACCGCGCACCGGCGAGGCCGCCGTCACCACCACGAGGTCGTCGCCGATTTCGCTGTCCTTGATGCTGTAAGCGTGCACAGGCGAGACAAGCGGAATGAACACGCCGCCGCGGCCTTGCGAGACGAACACGCGGCGCGCCGGGATCGGCCGCGTCGGGCTCGAGAGGTTGCCGCCGATATGCAGCGTCCAGCCCTTGTCGCCGGTCGAAAGGCTCGCGAGGCGCGATGCCTCGATCTTGAGCTTGATGAGCTGGCCGCCCTCCAGCGCGCTCTGCTCGACGCCCTTCACGTTCTGCGCGGTTTCATGGACGAGATCGCCGAGCCGGATCTGGCGCGCGGTGTCGAGCACCAGAAACGTCCAGTCGCCGCGCCGGAACATCGCGCCGGAAACCGGCTCGTTAAATGGCAGGTCGATCGACACGCCGTTCGGCTGGCGGGCGACGCTCGCGAAAACCGCCTCGCTGGATTTCGCGGCAGTCTCAGCCTGCGCATCGGCATGCGGCGCTTTCGTTTCGGCCTGCGCATCGGGCATGACGACCGGAACGGCGGGCGACCTTACTTCTTCTTTGGCCTGCGGCGGCGCGGCGGCGGCGAGTTCCTGTTTGCCGGCGGATTTTCCGACGGGCTTCGCCTCGGCAAGCTGTTCGCTCGCATCAAGCGTTTTCAACAGGCCCTGAATATCCTTCGGCGTTTCCGCCTTGCCCTGGGTCACATCGGCGATGAACGCCGCGTTCTCCTGAAAGGTGCGCACGCTTGCTGCCGGGGCGAGTACGAGCCGCACGATCGTCCGGTCGTTCTGATAGTCGGCATCCAACCCGACGATGCCCGGCGGCAGTGCGGCGAAGATCTCGCCGAAATCGACTTTCACCGGCGCGCCGAAAATGATCCGCACTTCCTGGCCGTCCTGCTCGCTCACGACCGGCAGCGGCTCGGCCATCTCGAAGCTGAAGCGCGCGAAAGTCGGTGCGTTCGCATAATGCAGCTTCACCGGCTGATAGATCTTCTGCGGCGCGAAGCGATCCATCTTGGCCTTGTGCTCGGCTTCGCGGGCGCGCCGCGCGAGCTCGTCCACCACCGCCGTCGGAAGTCCCGGCGGCAAGCCGACCCAATCCTCGGGCAGAAGATCGATGAACAGCTTTTCCGCCGCTTCCATCACGTTGACGGTCGGCTTGCCGTTCAGCGCAAGGCGAAGCGCGGTGCCATCCGGGTCGCGCCGCACGGCGGTGACATAACCTTCGAGGCGCGAGGCGAGCTTGCCGACATTCATGCGCACGGGCTTGCCGAAGTCGACGATCATGATGCTGTTCTCGACCCGCACCCTGGCCTTGATCTCCTGCGAGAACGTAATCAGCAGGCGGCCGTAGCCCTGATCGGTATAGGCCGCGACATCCGCGCTGATCGGCGCGGAGTTCTGCGCGTTTTGCGCGCGCGCGGCGAAGGTCAGCGCGATGCCGACCAGCATGACGAGCAGCGGGTTGATGAGAAAACGGCGGGCGGCGAAGAAAGCCGCGGAAATGGCACAGCCCGCCGGGGAAACGCTACGCATGACGCTCGTACTCGTAAAAACGGCCGCGGCCCCGAATAGGAGCCAATCTGCGGCAAACCCTAATGAAACGTCCTTAATGCGGGCTTACGGCCGCGGGACGCCGCGGGGCGCGATGGCTGCGAGCTAACTAGCTGGTTTTGTTTCGATTTTTTTGAGGTCGGTCGAGGGCAAGCCCTGCTCGCCGCCTTCCGTGCGCTTGGCAAGCTCGACCGTGAGCCGCTGCGCGCCGTCCGGCGTCATCGCCGCCATCACCGCCGAAAGCTTCGACGGCTTCATGGCGATCGCCACATCGAGCAGCACGCTCTGATCGAGCTTGTCGAAAATCTGCGCCGCCTGTTTCGGGTTCATCGACTCGTACATGGAGACGATGTTCTTGAGCTTGGCGCGCTGCTCGCCGCCCTTGCCGTTGAGGCGGTTCTCGATGTCCTTCAGCTCGTCGAGCCGCATCTGTAGCCGCAGCTCGGCTTCCTTCAGCATGTTCTCCCGCAGTTCAAGATCGCGCTGGCGCTTGTCGAGCGCCTCGCGCCGCTCGCCGAGTTTCTCGTACAGCGCGCGCTCGGCCTGCGAGCCGCCGCCGGCGACGAATTTCGCTCCGCCGATCATCGGCGTCTCGGGCGGAGGCGTCGTCGTCACGCCCTTGGGCGCGCCGTGCGGCCGGTCCTCTTTCTTCGGGCCCGGCGTCGAGCCGGTGATGTCGCCATCGTTAAGCGAAGCGAGTTCGTTGGGCGAAAGCGCCGCCGCATCCGGCAGCGCACGGCCGAGTTCCGCAAGCGTGACGATCTTGACGGCGAGCAGGCTCGCCGCCGCGAAAGCCACCACTGGAATGAGCCGCAATTCCATCGCTCAACTCTTGCTCAAGTCAGGCCGCCTGTCCGGCACGCAGCCGGGCGCGGCTGGCGAGCGCCTGCGCTGCCGCGACGGTTTCCGCCGCGCGCCGGCGGATCAGCGCCTGCGCGTTCAGCACCGGTTCGGGCACTGCCGGCATCGCCACCGCCGCCTCCTGCGCCTGCGGCCGCGGATCGTTCGCGGCTTCCGTGATGCGGATGATGCGGGACAGAACGCCCTCGCCGCGCTTCAATTCGCGCTGCAGATCGGCCGCGATCAGTTCGGAATCGCGCAGGCGCTTGGCGAGGATTTCCTCGCTCTCGCGCACCGTCAGCTTGAGACCGGCGATGGCGCGCTCGGCGCTTTCGGTCGCGGTGATGAGTTCGGCGATCGTGTCCTTGAAGGAATGCTCGTCGTTCCGAAGCCGCGTCAGGCGGCGATTGAGCAACATGCAATAACCGATGGTCAGTGCGAGCAGCACCGCGACCAATCCTTCAATGATCAATCCGTAGCTGTTCGAGATCATGAGGCCTCCGCTCTTTTCATTGTTCCTGCGTTTTCGAACATCGACAGCGTGGTGCGCGAGCGCCGCAGCGGGCTCGCGACACTCACGGCGATCTTTTCGCCGACATGGCCCATGCGGCCTTCGGTCAGCACCACCTCGCCGCAACGCACTTTCACCAGCGTGTCGGGCTTGATGTCGAGGACGAGCGTTTCGCCGACCTCGAGATTCATCAGCTTCTTGAGCGGCAACAGGCCCTCGTAAAGCACGGCATTCACTTCGGCTTCCGCCTGCCAGATTTCGTTCGCCAAATGGCCTTCCCAGATCGGATCACGGCCGAACTTGTCGCCCATGAACGCTTGCAGCAGCGTCTCGCGGATCGGCTCGATGGTGGCGTAAGGCAGCAGCAATTCGATGTTGCCGCCGCGATCTTCCATGTCGATCCGCAGGCGCACCAGAATCGAAGCGTTGGTCGGGCGCGAGATCGCGGCAAAGCGCGGGTTTGTCTCGAGCCGGTCGATGGTGAAGCGCACCGGCGACACCGGCCGGAACGCGGCCTCGGCATCGGCCAGCACGACCTCGATCATGCGGCGGACGAGATTGGTCTCGATCGTCGTATAGGGCCGGCCATCGACGCGCGTCTTGCTCTGGCCGCGGCGGCCGCCGAGCAGCACGTCGATCATCGAATAGATCAGGTTGGAGTCGACCGAGAGCAGCCCGAAATTGTCCCACTCCTCCGCTTTGAAGACCGAGAGGATCGTCGGCAGCGGAATGGAGTTCAGATATTCGCCGAAGCGCACCGAGGTGATGCGGTCGAGCGAGACTTCGACGTTGTCGGAGGTGAGGTTACGCAGGCTCGTCGTCATCAGCCGCACCAGGCGGTCGAAGACGATCTCGAGCATCGGCAGACGCTCGTAGGACACCATCGCCGAGTCGATGATGGCGCGGATGCCGGAATGGTCAGAGAGCGCGAGGTTCTCGAGGCTGAAGCCGAGCAGGCCGTCGATCTCGTCCTGATTCAGAATACGGTCGGCGCCGCCCTTGGCGCGTGTGTCAGCCGGGCTTTCCTCGACCATCGCCGCCCACTGGGCGGCCATGTCGTCGTTGGACATGCCTCCGCTCGCGGTGGTGCTGCCACCGCTTTCCATTTTTGCCCATTCGTCGGCGAGTTCCTGATCGGTCGGCATGGGCGCTCGCTATTGCACGACGATTTCGCGGAACAGCACCGCGCGGATGCGATTGGGCGCGATGGCAAGATTGACGCGGCGCGTCAGTTCCTCGCGCAGCCGGAACAGGCCCGCCGAGCCTTCGAGGTCGGTAATGCGCAGCTCGCGCAAATGCGTTTGGAACGTATCGATGACGCGCGGCATCACCGGCTTGATCGCCTCGACGACGTGCGTGTTCTCGACCTCGAGCGTGATCTTCATGCGCAGGTATTGCGGCCGGTCCGGCGACGCCGAGAGGTTCACCGTCATGTCCGGCAGATCGTAGAAAAGCGCCTTCGGCGCTTCCGCCGCCTTCTCGTGATGGCTGCCGCCGAGCAGGAAATAGCCGCCGCCCGCGAGCAGCAGCACGCCGGCGCCAATGCCCATCAGGACGAATTTGTTGAGCCCGAGGAGCGGGCCGAGGATCTTGCCGGCGATCGAGCCGATCAGGCCGCGCTTGGCTGCCCCTTCTGCGCCTTCGGTTTCCGGGCCGTCCGCCGCTGCCGCTTCCGCCATGCTCCGATCCTCCATTTGCATTTCGCGAATCCGGGCGGCCGCGAAACGAGAGCTGGCGTAAACGCTAGGTAACTATGGTTAACGAAGCCTTTAAGCGGCAATTTTTGCCGGGCGATCCTTGCCGGGAGTGCCGCTTGTGCCGGGCCTTTTGGCCGGCATTTTTCGCTAATCCGTTGAAATAGCTAAATAAACCGATCTGGCACGCCCCCTGCAATGAGAACGGCGGATCGAGCTGGGGAGCACGATCCGAACGGGCATTAGGGGAGCTAGGCCCATGCAGAATGCACTTTACGTGAGCCTGTCGAAGCAGGTCACGTTGCGGCGTGAGATGGACGTGATCGCGAACAACCTCGCGAACATGGACACCAACGGCTTCAAGGCGAACGACGTCACCTTCGAGGAGTACCTCTCCTCCAAGGCGCGCATCGCCCATCCCTCGCCGGCCGACCAGCGTGTGTCTTATGTCCGTGAGAGCGGATCGACGACCGATTTTTCCGAGGGCTCGCTGCAGCAAACCGGCGGCACGCTCGATCTTGCGATCCGCGGCGAAGGCTTCTTCGTCGTCGAGACGCCGCAGGGCGATCGCTATACGCGCAACGGCGCCTTCACGATGAACGAGAAGGGCGAGCTTGTGAACATGCAGGGTTACCGGGTGCGCGGCCAGAACGGCCCGATCCAGTTCGACCAGCAGGACAGCAACATCACCTTCAGCCGCGAAGGCACCATCACCGCCATCAACGGCATCCAGAACCAGGTGATCGAGCGCGCCAAGCTCAACATCGTTCGCTTCAACAACCAGAACGCGCTGGTGCGCGAGAGCAACGGACTTTACGCCGCTCCCGGCCAGACGGCGCAGCCCGCCACCGAAAAGACTTCGGTGACGCAAGGCACGCTCGAAAAATCGAATGTCCGCCCGATCATCGAGATGTCGCGCATGCTGGAAGTGATGCGCGCCTATCAATCGCTTTCGAGCATGATGACCAACACCGACGATTTGCGAAAGACGGCGATCAACAAGCTCGCCGACACCACTTCGTAAAGCGGATAGGGGAGCACGAACATGCGCGCACTTTATACGGCAGCGACCGGAATGGTGGCTCAGGAGATGAGCGTTCAGATCATCTCCAACAACATCGCGAACATGCAGACCACGGCGTACAAGAAGCAGCGCGCCGAGTTCTCGGACCTGATGTACCAGAGCCTGCGCCGCGCCGGCGCCAACTCGTCGAACCAGGGCAACCGCCTGCCCGTCGGCCTCGACATCGGCGCGGGCGTCAAGACGACCGGCACGCCGCGCGTCATGACGCAAGGCAATCTCCTGCCGACCGGCAAGGATCTCGACGTCGCGATCCGCGGCGAAGGCTTCTTCCGCGTCCTGATGCCGGACGGCCGTACCGCCTATACCCGCGCCGGCTCGTTCGAGACCGACGATCAGGGCCGGCTCGTCACGCCGGAAGGCTATCTCGTCGATCCGTCGATCACCTTCCCGCAGAACGCCAGCAACATCCAGATCAGCCAGCAGGGCGAAGTCTCGGTGCTGTTGCCGGGCCAGTCGCAGAACACGGTGCTGGGACAGATCCAGCTCGCGCGTTTCGTCAACAAGGTCGGCCTGCAATCGATCGGCGACAATCTTTATCTCGAAACCGACGCTTCCGGCACGGCGCAGATCAGCAATCCCGGCGTCGACGGCATGGGCAATCTTTTGCAGAACCAGCTCGAGGCCTCGAACGTCAGCGCCGTCACCGAGATTTCCGACCTCATCACCGCGCAACGCGCCTATTCGATGAACGCCAAGGTCGTCAGCGCCGCCGACGACATGCTGCAATCGACCGTGCAGATGCTGCGCTGAGGAGAATGACCATGCGCATGTTTCTCGCCCTCGCCTTTGCCGCCGCCCTCGCCGCGCCGGCGCTCGCCAGCACGCCGGCCGATCCGGCGATCCCGTCGCTGAAAGACACCGCCTCGGTCGAAGGCGAATTCGTCCGCCTCGGCGATCTGATCGAAAACATCGGGGCCAACGCCAAAACGCCGGTATTCCGCGCCCCGGAGCTCGGCCAGTCCGGCACCATCCAGGTCTATCGCGTCATCGAGGCGGCGCGCGCCAACGGCGTATCGGTATTCGACACCCGCGGCATTAGCGAAGTCGTCATTACGAGAGCAGCCCGCACCATTCCGATCGCCGAGATCGAGCGCGCCGTCGCGGAGACCGCTGCCAAACAAATCGGCATCGATAACGCGAGCAACGTCTCGGTCTATTTCGACTCGAGCGTGCGCCCTCTCGTCGTCGAGCCGAACGCCGCCACCGCGCTGCGCATCGTGCAGTTCAATTACGATCCGCGCTCGCAGCGTTTCGATGCCAGCATCGACATGCCCGGCAGCGCTGTGACACGCAAGAAAGCCGCGCGCATTTCCGGCTATCTTTATGAGAGCGTTGAAGTGCCGACGCTCGCCCGCGCCTTCAGCCGCGGTGAAATCATCCGCGACGGCGATATCGAAATGCAGCGGCGGCCGAAAGCCGAGCTTACCGCCGATACGCTTCGCAATACCGCCGCCGTGATCGGCCACGCCGCGCGCCGCGACCTGCGCGCCGGTGTTCCACTCCGCGTTTCCGAAATGATGAAGCCCGAGCTTGTCGGCCGCGGCGACACCGTGACGCTTACCTTCGAGAGCCCCGGCGTCATGCTTTCCGTCCGGGCCCGCGCGGTCGAATCGGGCACCGAAGGCGACGTCATTCCGGTCACCAATCCGCAATCGAAGCGCACGGTGCAAGCCACCGTCGACGGCCCCGGTCACGTGATCGTCCGTTCGATGAAGGCGGCCCGTTCCGCTTCGATTGAAACCGCCGATTCCGTGAAGTGAGTTTGTTTCTCCATCCTCGTGAGGCTGTCATGTCTATCCGCAATCTTCTCAAGCTCGGCGCGATCGCACTGGTGATGTGTTCGAGCGGCGGCTGTGCCTATCTCGATCGCCTCGCCAATGTCGGCCGGGAGCCCAAGCTCAGCTCCGTCGAGAACCCGGCGGCAATGCGCGGCTACAAGCCGGTGACGATGCCGATGCCGGAGCCGGTCCCCGCCTCCTACAATCCAAACTCGCTGTGGCGGAACGGTTCGCGCGCCTTCTTCAAGGACCAGCGCGCCCATCAGGTCGGCGACATCCTCACGGTGAAGGTGAACTTCACCGACAGCGCCAATGTCGCGAACGAAACGCAGCGCAGCCGCGAAAACAAGGAAGATTCCGGCATCACCAACCTGTTCGGACTCTCCAAGGTGCCGCTGACCAAGACGCCGATTCCGGGGCGGCTGCTCACCGCCGATTCCACATCGTCAAGCGACGGCAAGGGCTCGGTCAATCGTTCCGAACAATTGAAGACCAACGTTGCGGCTGTCGTCACGCAGCTTCTGCCGAACGGCAATCTCGTCATCGAAGGCAAGCAGGAAATCCGCGTCAACTACGAGATCCGCGAACTCAAGGTCGCGGGCATCGTCCGGCCGGAGGACATCGAAAATGACAACACGCTCGAATCTTCCAAGATCGCGCAGGCACGCATCGCTTACGGCGGCCGCGGCCAGATCACCGACGTGCAGCAGCCGCGCTGGGGGCAACAGATCTCCGACGTAATCCTGCCGTTCTAAAGCTCACCTGCTAGGGCGCGAAACCGGATCGCGACCCTCAGTGCCGCTCCCGCTCCCCGGAGATCGGCACCGCACGGCCCCGCTGCTCCCCCGCGGGGCCGTGCTCTTTTTTTGCACTCATGCGCGCGGCCTTGCTGCTGATCGCGCCGCACGCGTGGACTTTGCGGCCGGTTGGCTTCGCGCACCTTACATCTTGAGGCGCAGCCCGCCGATGATCGCGCGGCCATTGCCGGGATTGAACAGATTGGGATTGGCGGGACTGTAGATATCGACCGCGTTCGCGCTCGAAATATACGCGCGATCCGCGAGATTCCTCGCCTCGATGTAGAACGAGTAGTTGCCGCCCGGATCGTAGCCCGCGCGCAAGCCCCACAGCACATAGGATTCCGATTTGAAGGTGTTGGCGTTGTCGACGAAATACGACACCGGTACCCACTCGACATTCGGGCCGAAGTAATAGCCGCTCGGGTGCCTGTAGAGCAGCTCGGCGCGAAGATAATGCCGCGGAACAACCGGCAACAGATTGTTGCCGAACATGGCGTCGTTGTCGAAACGGAAATCGCTGTAGGTGTACGCCGTGTTGAGCCACAGCCGATCCGGTGTGCTGCCGCTCGCGAACAGCGACTTCAATACAGCGATCCCCAGCCCGGCCTCGACGCCCTGATGGATCGTGTGCGGAATGTTGCGCTCGCTGCAGGTGCCGTAGATGTTGAAATTCAGGCACTGCAACTCGTTGGTGAGCTTCGCGCGATAAACCGAAAGATCCCAAGTCAGATCAGGCTTGCGGCCGCGCGTGCCGATTTCATAGGTCGTCGCCGTCTGCGGTTGCAGCGTATTGAAATCGATCGCAATGCCCTGCCCGAAGCTCGGCACCTCGGCGCTGCGCGAGATATTCGCGAACACCTGTGACGTCCGGTCAATGTCCCACAAAAGGCCGAGCTTCGGACTCCACAGATCGTAATGCTTGTCGAAGATCGCATCGCCGCCGGCAAGCACATCCTGCTTGCGGCCGGCATTCACGTATTGCGTGCCGGCGACAAAGGCGACGCGCGGCAGGAAGTAAAACGAATTCTCGGCATAGGCAGTCAGGTTGCGGGAATATTGCTTGTCGTAGGTCAGCAGCGCGCCTTTGACCGCGCCGGGAAGATTCACATAATTTCTCGCATCGGTGTCGCCATTGTGCAGATTGACGCCCGCGACGAAGCGATTGTCGAAGCCCGCGATCTTGCGCTCGTCGAGCAGCCGCGTGAACGCGCCGTATTCGACATAATGATAGTCGAGCCACTGGAAGATCGGATGCATCAGGTGGCGATCGACGCCGAACACGCCGACATCGATCTTGCCGTTATCGGTGCGGAATGTGGTGATGTTGGCGATGCGAAATGAATCGATGTTCCGCTGCCAGTCATAGGTTGCGTTGGTGGGGTTCGCCGTCTTCGGAGAAGTCAGTGCCGTCTGCTTGTCCACCTCGCCCGGAATGCGCTGGCGGATCTCGTTGGCATTGAAATAAAATCGCGTCTCGATATCCGGCGAAATCTGGTAGCCGAAATTCATGCTGGCGCGCGCCGAGTGCCCCCAGCTGTGATCGCGATAACCGTCCGCCTGCTGGTACGAGCCGGTGAGAAAACCGTCCCACGGGCCGCTCGCGCCGCCGGTGCTGGCTTGAAAGCGCCTGAAGCCGAAACTGCCAAGGTCGAACCGCCCCTCGAAGGGGCTCGCCGTGCGGCCGGTCTGCGAAACGAAATTGATCGCGCCGCCCAGCGAATTCGCGCCGAAGCGCAAGCCGTTGCCGCCCTTGTAAACATCGACATGCTGATAGGCGGTCGGATCGATCTCCTGAAAGTCGCCGTAGCCGTCGGCGGTGTTGATCGGAATGCCGTCCATCGAAAGCTGCACGCCGCGCAAATGAAAATTGCGCGACAGTCCCGAACCGCGGATCGAGAGCCGTGTGTCCTCGCCCCACTTCGGCTGCACGAAAGCGCCCGGCACGTAATCGAGAATATCCTTGAGCGTCGCTGCCTGCGTGTCGCGGTAAGCCTCGGCCGGCACGACGGCGACGCCGCCCGGCGTCTGCTGAATTTCGCGGATCGCCTGCTCGGTGGAATTCGCGGTGAGGCTCTCCCGCTTCTGCAGCACGGGGACCGTCACCACGGCGGTCGGCGTTCCGGGCGCACTGGAACGCGCGGGCCGCGGTTGCGGCGCCGTCACCGTAATCGGCGGCAGATCGGTGGCCGCTTGCGCCAGCGCCTCGCCTGCGCAGACGATCGTGGCGAGCGCGCATGACGCGCGCAAGAGCATAGACATGAAACTCTCCGGGAAACGTGGAAGATCGGCCTTGCGGCCGCGCGGATCACACGTTGAACGGAGGCGCCTGCGCTAATTTCGGGGAATGCTCGGACGGACGCGCGGCTTCGGCGGCCGCAACGAAGGGCAGCGCGGAGGATTGCGCCGCGACAATATTCGCTTCGGGCAGCACCGGCGGCACGGCCCCCGCGGCGTGCGAGGCGCAATAGACAAAACAGGAAACCGGCGTGACCGGAGCCTGATCGTCCACACCATTGTCGTGGCTCGCATTACCGCCAGCCCCGGCAGCCGAGACCTGACAGATGACGAATGGGCCGGTCGCCGCCGTCGCGCTTTGGCTAAGGATGAGCGCGCCAAGGAAGGCATGCAAAACGATCGCATAGGCCGCGATAACCGCGGCCACGGAACGGACAGTCGTTCGTCTGCGAAAAGATTTCATCGCCAACCCCGCGCGATATTAGGAAATTCGCCCGCCTTCCGCAACGCGCCTGCCCGAACCATGTGCTAGCTTCCGCGTTATCTGCAAAACCCGCATCGGCGGCAACCAGGAACGGGGGCAACCATGACATTTCAATCGATCAATCCCGCGAGCGGCACGCCGGTTTCTTCCTACGCGGAAACGCAACGGAATGAATTGACCCAGATCATCGAGCGGGCCCACCAGGCGCATCTCGGCTGGCGGCATGTTTCGTTTCGCGATCGCGCCGTCCCGATGAAAAAAGCCGGCCAGATCCTGCGCGACCGCGCCAGGGATTATGCCCGCCTGATGGCCGAGGAGATGGGAAAGCCCTTCAAGGATGGCGTTGCCGAAGCCGAAAAATGCGCGACCTGCTGCGATTATTTTGCCGAACATGCCGAGCGGCATCTCGCCGATGAGATCGTCGCGACCGACGCGCGCAAGAGCTATGTCGCCTTTCGGCCGCTTGGCGTCGTGCTCGCGGTGATGCCGTGGAATTTTCCGTTCTGGCAGGTGATCCGTTTCGCGGCCCCCGGCCTGATGGCGGGCAATGCCGGCGTCCTCAAGCACGCCTCGAACGTTCCCGGCTGCGCCCTTGCGATCGAACAGATTTTCAAGGACGCGGGCTTTCCTGAAAATCTCTTTCGCACGCTGATGATCGGCAGCAAGGATGTGGCCAGCGTGATCGAGCATCCGCTGATCCGCGCGGTGACGCTGACCGGCTCCACCCCCGCCGGCAGGGCGGTCGCGGCGAAAGCCGGTGAGTGCCTGAAGAAGACGGTGCTGGAGCTGGGCGGCAGCGACGCCTATATCATCATGGATGACGCCGACATCGAGCAGGCAGCGGCGATCGCCGCCAAGGGACGCCTGGTGAATTCCGGCCAGAGCTGCATTGCCGCCAAGCGCTTCATCGTTACCGAAAAGAACCGCGCGAGGTTCGAGGAAGCCTTTGTGAAGAAGATGCAGGCTGCCAGGGTCGGCGACCCGATGGCCGAGGGCACGCAAGTAGGGCCGATGGCGCGAAAGGATTTGCGCGACGATCTTCACAAGCAGGTGGAAGAGAGTATCCGCAAGGGCGCCAGGCTGTTATGCGGCGGCGAGGTTCCAAAGGGTGAAGGCGCTTTCTATCCGCCGACGGTGCTCACCGGCGTCAAGAAAGGCATGCCCGCCTATGACGAGGAACTGTTCGGGCCGGTCGCCGCGATCATCGTCGCCGATAACGAGAAGCACGCCATCGAGATCGCCAACGACTCGATCTTCGGCCTCGGCGGCGGCGTCATCGGCAGCGATCTCGCGCGAGCCGAAAAAATCGCGGCGGAGGAAATCGAAGCCGGCTGCGTATTCGTCAACGATGCGGTGCGCTCCGATCCCCGCCTGCCCTTCGGCGGCATCAAGGAGAGCGGTTACGGCCGCGAGCTATCGCACTTCGGCATCCGCGAATTCGTGAATATCAAGACGGTGTTCGTGGCGAAGTAGCCGCGCCGCAGCCCGCCTGCCGGAAAACAAAACGTAAATGGCCGGGACGAGCCCGGCCATGACGAATTGGAAACTCTGCGTAACAGAGCCGCGACGCATTACTCGTCGCGATAGACTTTTTCCTTGCGCTCGTGACGCTCCTGCGCGTCGATGGACAGCGTCGCGATCGGCCGCGCCTCGAGACGCTTGAGCGAAATCGGCTCGCCGGTCTCCTCGCAGTAGCCGTAGGTGCCGTCGTCGATGCGCGCGAGCGCGGCATCGATCTTGGAGATCAGCTTGCGCTGACGGTCGCGCGCGCGCAGCTCGATCGAACGATCGGTTTCATTCGAAGCGCGGTCGGCGAAGTCGGGGTGGTTCTCGTTTTCCTTTTGCAGGTTATCGAGCGTCTCCTTGCTCTCCCGCAAAATTTCTTCCTTCCAGCGCAAAAGCTTCTGGCGGAAATATTCCTTTTGCCGGTCGTTCATGAACGGTTCGGATTCAGAAGGCCGATACTCTTGTTCTGCCGCCAACATGACAAACGCCCTTGTTGCAGGTTTCAGTTCCCAGTGTCGTTTTTTAACCGGCCGTTAACCCGGCCTTTCAGTGGCGCGCTTATAGCGGCCTTGCGCCTGCGGTCAACAACCCGAATCGTCGTTTGTTTCGATAGCGGCGTGTCGATACGCCAATATGACGAGCAGCCGGGCGTCCCGGCTGCTGATATGCCAAATGCTTTATATGTGAAATTCTATTGCGCGATTATTGCGCGCGCCGTTTCGCCAGTTCCACCGCTACCCGCAGGCCGATCGCATCGAGCGTCTCGTCGAGACGGCGCTCCCCGCTCCGCTCGGTCAATTCGCCCAGCATGGCTTCGAGCCTTGCCAGCGTCGCGACATCCATGCGGCCCTCGAGAATCTGCAATTTCAGGCTATCCAGCATATCGAGGGCCTTGGCGCCACGGCGGGCAAACCGCCGGCGGCGCTCGACGGCATCTTCCACTCCCTGAAGCGCGAGCAGCGCGTCGATGGAATTCATGGCATTGGCGGCATTTGCCGCCGAAGCCCGGCTTGGCGCGTTGCCGGTGCCGATAGCGAAGCCGCTACCGGCCGTGCGCCGCGCAGCACCCGTTGCTGACACACCAGTCTTGGTGGCCGCCTGGATCCGCATCTTGTTTGCTCCCCCGAGCCCTCGGGATGATCCCCGAATGGCGCAGATATTGGGTTTTGATGGTTAAGACCTGGTAAACGGCGGCAAGTTTTGCCGGGTCGGCAGGAATTCCCCGGCGGGTGCCGCGCCCGTTTCAAAAAATATCGAGCAAAACCAGCGGCTTGATTCATCGCGCCGGTTGGCACGGCCCTCGCATTCTCTTCCCCGAGTCCATCCATCGACAAGCTGGGGAGCCAAAGTCGATGACCAAACTGAACAAGATCGCCGCCTGGGCGCTTGCCGCCTTTGCGATGATGTCCATGCTGCAGACGGCCAACGCCGCCTCGCGCATCAAGGATCTCATCGACGTCGAAGGCGTGCGCGAGAACCAGCTGATCGGTTACGGCCTCGTGGTCGGCCTCAACGGCACCGGCGATACGCTGAACAATATCCCCTTCACCAAGCAGAGCCTCACCGCGATGCTCGAGCGCCTCGGCGTCAACATCCGCGGCGCGCAGCTTCGCACCGGCAACGTCGCGGCCGTGATGGTCACCGGCAATCTGCAGGCCTTCGCGACGCAGGGCACGCGCACCGATGTCGTCGTCTCGGCGCTGGGCGATGCCAAAAGCCTGCAAGGCGGCACGCTGCTCGTCACGCCGCTGATGGGCGCCGATGGCAACGTCTATGCCGTGGCGCAGGGAACCGTTGCCGTCGCCGGCTTTCAGGCCGAAGGCGACGCCGCCAAGATCGTTCGGGGCGTGCCGACCGTCGGCCGCATCTCGAACGGCGCGCTGGTCGAGCGCGAAATCGATTTCGCCATCAACCGCATGAGCAATATCCGGCTCGCGCTCCGCAATCCCGATCTCACCACCGCGAAGCGCATCGCCGGCGCCATCAACGATTTCCTCGGCGCGCCCGCCGCGGAACCCATCGACCGGGGCACCATCATGCTGCAGGTGCCGCACAAATATTCCGGCAACATCGTGCAGCTCCTCACCGAGATTGAACCGCTGCAGATCGAACCCGATCTCACCGCCAAGGTCGTGATCGACGAGCGCTCCGGCATCATCGTCATGGGGCGCGACGTGCGCGTCGCGACCGTCGCCGTCGCCCAAGGCAACCTCACCGTCTCGATCTCGGAAACGCCGGTCGTCAGCCAGCCCGGGCCCTTCTCGCGCGGCCGTACGAGAGTCGTGCCGCGAACCAAGGTCGGCGTGCAGGAAGAAGGAACCAAGCTCGGCCTCGTGCAGGAAGGCGTGTCGCTCTCCGATCTCGTCGACGGACTGAACGCGCTCGGCGTCAGCCCGCGCGATCTGATTTCGATCCTGCAGGCGATCAAGGCGGCGGGCGCAATCCAGGCCGAAATCGAGGTGATGTAATGGCTGTGATCGGCCAGACGGGCTTTGCGCCGGTTCCCGTGAGCGGTTCCATGGCCCGGATGCCTGCGCACCAGATCCCGGCCAATGCGGGCAAGGACAAGATCAAGGCCGTCTCCCAGGATTTCGAAACGATTTTTTTAACCAACATGTTCGAAAATATGTTCGACGGCCTCGAAGATGACGGTCCGTTCGGCAGCGGTGCGGGCAACGGCCCTTGGCGTTCGATGCTGACGGAACAGTACGCGAAGTCGATCGCGCAATCCGGCGGCATCGGTGTCGCCAAACAAATCGAACGGCAGCTTGTATCCCTGCAGGAGAGTCACCAATGACCGCTCAAACCGCGTTGAAATATCCCCCGATCGAAAGCAAGGCGGCGGCCGAAGCGCTGTTGAACCATGTCGGCGAGACGATGGTGGCGCTCGTGCAGGTTTTTGAGGACGAAACCCGTCTCGTGCGCTCGGGCAAGATCAATGCGGCGGCGGATCTCGCGGCGGAAAAGACCAACCTTGCCTCGATCTATATCCGCGACATCGAAACGGTGAAGCAGAACGCCAAGTTCATCAAGGAAACGCTGCCCGAGCTCGTCGAGGAAATGCGCCTCGCCCACGATTCTTTCCGTGACATCCTGAGCCGCAACCTGCGCGTCGTGCAGACGGCGCAGTCCGTCGCCGAGGGCCTGATCCGCGGCGCCGCCGACGAAGCGAGCCGCCGCGAAAACCCGCGCGGCTATCACGCCAATGGCCGCAGCACCCCGCCCCGCGCCGCGACGCGCCCGGTGATGGTCAGCCGCTCGAGCTGATTTCCGATCTTCCAGGACCTGCTGCACGGCCCCGCCGGTCTCGCGTCGGGGCCGTTTCTTTTTGGGTTAGCGAAGCTCCTTAACGCTTTCCTAACGCGCCGCCGGCGGCGAAAAGCGCCGGAAAACCCCCGCCCTTTCGCTCGCTTTGGTGCACGAATCGTCACCCCGGCCGCGCAACCGGCGTAACCAGCCATTAGCGATTGTCGTGTCAAATCGGCGTTCACGGCTTCCAGGACGGAGGCCGTTCTGTGTGTATCCTAGGAAAGGACTGAACGATGGGTGACATTACTCTTTCGGCTGGCGTTCGCCAGAACCTCCTCGCTCTCCAGAGCACTGCTGACCTCTTCCAGCAGACCTCGAACCGTCTCTCGACGGGCAAGAAGGTCAACTCGGCGCTCGACAATCCGAATAGCTTCTTCACGGCCCAGGCTCTCTCGAGCCGCGCTTCCGACCTGAGCGATCTTCTCGACGGCGAGTCGAACGCCGTTCAGACCGTGCAGGCCGCGAACGACGGCATCACCGCCATCCAGAAGCTCGTCTCCTCTGCCAAGGCGCTCGCGAACTCGGCTCTGCAGACCTCCGACACGGCTGCCCGTGCGGACCTCGCCGACCAGTTCGACGACCTCTTGACGCAGATCGACCAGCTTGCAGCTGATTCCGGCTTCAACGGCATCAACCTGCTGGCCGGCGACGACCTGACCGTCAACTTCAACGAAACCAGCACCTCTTCGGTGACGATCAACGGCGTCAACGACACGACGTCCGCCGACCTCGCCATTAGCGGCGCTGCCAACTCGTGGGCCTCGAAGACTGACATCGATGCGGCGCTCTCCGACATCACGGCGGCGACGAATACGCTCCGTACTCAGGCCAAGACCCTGAGCACGAGCCTCGCGGTCGTGCAGACCCGTCAGGACTTCACGAAGAACCTCATCAACACCTTGCAGGTTGGTGCCGACAACTTGACGTTGGCGGATACCAACGAGGAAGCCGCGAACCTGACGGCGCTGCAAACCCGTCAGCAGATTTCGACGGCCGCGCTGTCGATGTCCTCGTCGGCGCAGCAGCAGGTGCTGCGGTTGTTCTCGTAATAACCTTCGACGCAATGAACGGAAACGGCGGGGCAAAACCCCGCCGTTTTCTTTTCCGGCCACCTGTAAAAGCCGCGATTTACGGTCAGAATAGCGCAGCTGATTCGCGAAAAAGCATCGGGAGCATCGCGATGGGCCTCAAGGTCGAACTGAAACCGGGCGAGCGCATCATCGTCGGCAACAGCGTCATCACCAACGACGATCAGCGCACTCGCCTGGTCATCGAGGGAGATGCCCCGATCCTGCGCGAAAAAGACATCATGACCCCGCAGCAGGCCGATACGCCCTGCAAGAAGATCTACCTCGCCGTCCAGCTGATGTATCTCGCGCGCAACCCGCAGCAGCACCACGAGCTTTACTTCGGGCTGGTGAAGGACGTCATGCTCGCGGCGCCCTCCACACTCCCTTACCTCGACCGTATGAATAATGAGATATTAACCGGTTCCTTTTACAAAGCGCTCAAGGAAGCGCAGCTATTGTTGCACTACGAAGAGGAACTGCTGTCGCATGGCCAATCCGGCTCAGACTTACGCCAAGAACGCACAGGAAACCGGTAATATCCGCGAACTCGAAGCCCAGCTTCTGATGCGCGCCGCATCCAGGCTGCAGGCCGTCAAGGACGGCGAGGTTACCGACAATCAGAACATCATCTCCGCCGTGCGGTACAATCGCCGCCTTTGGCTGATTTTCGCTGACGGCCTCAACAAGGCCGAGAACCCGCTGCCGCTCGAAATCAAGAAGAACGTTTCGAGGCTCGCGATGTTCGTTCTCAACCGCTCGCGCACTATCGAAACCGCGACCGAGATGAACCCCGAGCGCCTCAACGTGCTTATCAACATCAACCGCGAGATCGCGGCCGGCCTGCGCACCAACGCTGTTGCCGCCTGAACATATTCAAGTTTTCAAATAAAAACGCGCGCCGCGAGGCGCGCGTTTTGCATTTGCAGCGGCGGGCCGTCAGCCCATGAAATTGACGAGCGTGAGCTTGGAAAGCATCGCCGTCGTTTGCATGCTCGCCTGAATCTGCGTCTGCATCGCCAGGAGCTTCACGCCGATTTCGTTGGGGTCGACATTCTCGATGTCGTCGAGAATGCCCTGCAGGATCGGCTTCCGGTCGTCGATGCGCTGTTGCGCGGCGTTCGCCGAGACATTGGCGCCGGCAATTTGCGTTTCGATCGCCGAGATCTGCTGCTTCGCCGGATTGGCCGCAAGATTATCGCCGGCGCGCTGCGTCAACGCGACATAGCGATCATGCGCATCGGGGTCGCTGCCCGAAAACGACATCACCGCGAGCGTCGCGAAATTCTGCACGGCGTTGCGGATCGCTTCTTCGTTGCCGCGCACGCCGTAGCTTACGGTGATCGCGTCATCGACACGGGCCGTCATGCTGGCGCGCGGATCGCCGGTCGCGTCATCGCCGGTGTACCAGCGCACGGTATCGGTCGCCGTCGCATCGCGAAGACTGGTGGCATTGTAGAACGGGCCGGTGCCCGAAACGCGCTGCGGCGGGTGATCGGCATCGATATTGAAGAAATCGTTGGATGCGGCCATGGCGGAGGCCGCGACGAGATCGGTCTTGCCGGCCGTCTGAATCGCGCCATCGAGCGCGCCGGCGATGTTCGCCGCCGTATCGTCCGCCGTCGCGCCGATCGCGAAACTTCCGCTCGGCGGCGGCGTCTCGCTCGAAGCCGTGAGCGTGATCGTTTTCTGCGTCCCATCGGGCATATTGAGCTGGACGATAACTTTCGCGCCGTCAGCCGGATTATTGCCGTTAAGATCGATCGAGAGCGAAGCGGGGCTTCCCGCCGGTCCCGTGACGGTCGCACCGGGAATTGTCGTGGTAGCGCCCGCGATTTTGAAACCGAATGGGCCGGAATTCTGCTCGGAGAGCGTAACCGCATCGCCCGCCGCCGCCGGCGCATCGAGCCTTCCGCGCTGATCCGCGCCCTGATCGGCCTCGAGCCGTTCGGCGACGATCTGCTTGAACCCGGCGGCCGTGCCGTTGCCGTTCATGATGTGGTCGGCCGTGTCGGTGGCGGGCGTATTGGTCGCGGCGCCCGAGAAAAGATATGTGCTGCCGGCGCGCTGGTTGAGCGCATCGAGCGCCTCGGCGAACGAACTGCCAGCCTGGATCTGCGCGGTGGTCTGGCCGTTGGCGGTGAGCGTGAAATCGAGCGGCGGCAGCATGCTGCTGCGCATGTCCTGCTGCAGCGTGCGCAACTGCTCGAGCGACGTCGTTTGCAATTGCACGCGCGTATTGACCGTCGAAATTACGTCTTCGTAGGAACCGAGCCGCGACATCGCCCCGCGCACATTGACGTCGAGGCCGCGGTCGATGCCGAGCCCGGCGTAGCTTTGCGTGAGCTTGCCGGTCGAAAGCTGGAGCGAGAGATCGTTCATCTGCTTTTGCATCTGAACGAGCATCTGCGCCTTCATGAGCGCGCTGCTGGTCAAGCCGGAGATCGAGGTCATGATCAGTTTCCAATCTGCAGCAGCATGTCGTACATCTGCTTGATCGCGGTGAGCACGCGCGCATTGGCGCCGTAGGCATTCTGCAACGTAATCAGGTTCGACATCTCGGTGTCGATATTGACGCCGGAGGAGTCGTTGAAGCGCTGTTGCAGCGAATTCAGCACCACCTGCTGGCCTTCATCGAGCTGCGATGCGTTTTGCGCGTCGGCGCCCTGGCGGCTGATGACCTGCTGGATGTAATCGGCCACCGTGCCGGAATATGCCGTCTGCTGCGTGCCGATGCCGCTCGCCGGATCGAACAGCTGCGCCGCCGTATTGAGCTGCTGGTAGATGAAATCGGGCCGTGTCGAATCGCCGATATTGGTCGTGCTCGAATAGAGCACCAGCGACGACGGATCCGACAGCACCGCCGGATTGATCGCAATTCGCGAAGCAAACCCGGTCTTCTGGTCGCCGCCCGCGTTGATCGCGCCGGTATAGATCGAACGCCCGTCGGTGAAGAGCGGCAGCGTCGGATCGCCCGATTGCAGCGTCGTGGTCGTGACCGAAGCGCTCAGCGAATTGATGTCGCTGGTATTGCCCGCGCCGTCATCGACGACCTGCAGTTGGCTGCCGCTCGGATTCGAGAAGGTGATGTTGTCGCTGCCGAACGCGGCATTGAGCTGCGTGACGACGCTTGCCATGCCGCCGGAAAAGTCGATCCCGATCACCTGATCGCCGGTGTCGGCGGTCTGCGAATTGTCGAGCGGCAGCACCGAGGGATCGTCAACGCGGACGATCGTGACCTTGTGGGGCGTTCCGCCCGAGGTGTAGCTCAGCGAGATCGTATTGCCGTTCTGCAGGCCGGCAAGGTCGATATTGAAACCGCCCGCGACCGGAGTGCTCGACACTGGCTTGTTCGAGAGCGACAACGCCAGCGAATTGGCAATCTCGTCGAGCTGATTTTGCGCCTTCACCAGCGTCACGTCGCGCATCTGGATCAGCGCCGCGAGCGAGCCGGAACGGATCGAATTGCTGGCGATCAGATCGACCGTCGAGCCGTTCGGATTGGTCAGCGAGATCGTGCCGACGCCGCGCTCGGCGGGATCGGTGCTATAGGTCATCGAGGCGTTGAGCGCGGTCTTGGCATCGAACGACAGCTGCGACGGCTGGCCGTCGTAGAGGCTCACGCCCGAAGTCGTGAAGATCGAAACCCGGCCATTGCCGAGCGACGTCACGCGAATGTCCAGGATGCCCGCGAGCTCCATGATGTCGGCATCGCGCCGGTCGAGAAACGCCGCCGATGCCGCATCCGGCTCGCTCGATGCCGTGATCTGGTTCGAAACATCGGCGATGTCTTGCAATAGCTGATTGATGCGATTGACCGCGTCGGAAATTCCGCTTTCCGCCTGCGAGCGCATCGTCTGCACATCGCCCGACATCGCGTTGAGCTGTTGCGCCAGCACCTGCGCCTGATTCAGCACATCACCCTGCGCGGCCGTCGAGTCCGGGCTTGCCGTCAGCGTGTTGAGCGAAGTGGTGAAGTTGTTGAACAGCGTATCGAGCGAATTGCCGGCGCCCGGCGCGCCGTAAATTTGCACGAGCCGCGAATAGTAGCCGCTGATCGATCCGGCATAGTTGACGCCCGCGACCGCCGTGCGCAGCTGCGTCTGCACCATCTGGTCGAGCTCGCGCCCGATGCCGAGCACCGAAACGCCGTTGCCGCCGGCGGCGGTGTTCGACAGAAGCGCCGACTTGCGGATGTAGCCCGGCGTGTTGACGTTCGCGACATTGTTGGCGACGACCGACAGCCCCACCTGCGTGGCATGCAGCCCCGTCAGCGCGGAAGAAATCGCTGTATTCAGGCCCATCGGTCGAAGCCTCTGTTTTTATTGATGTTTCAAGCCCTTACCTAGCGCAGCATGGCGATCGTCTGCTGCAGCATGTCGTTGGCCGTGGTCACGATCTTGGTGTTCGCGGCATAGGCCTGCTGCGTGATGATCAGCTTGGTGAATTCGTCCGAGATATCGGTGTTCGAGCCTTCCAGCGACTGCGCCGAGATCTTGCCCGAAGCGCCGAAGATCGGCGGGCCGGACTCGTCGGTCGCCTGGAAGGCGCCGCCGTCGAGCTGCTGCAAGCCGTTGTCGCCGTTGAAGCTCACGAGCGGAATTTCCGCGATGTCGAGCGTGCGGCCGTTCGAATAGCTCGCGACGACGCGGCCCTTGTCGCTCACCGCGATGCCGTTCAATTGGCCGGCGGCAAAGCCGTTCTGGTTGATGGTGCCGACCTGCGCGACGCCGTTCGAGTCGGCGAACTGCGTGATGCCATTGCCGCCGAAATTCATCGCAATGTCGCCGACCGTGTGCCCGTCAACGGCAAGGCCGGTGAGCGTCAGGTTCGGCACCTGCGGATTCATCTGGCCATTGGCATTGAAGGTGAAGGTCGTGCCGGCATTGGTCCAGGCCACATCGGTCGCGCCCGGATTGGTGTTCGACTGGTAGAACAGCTCCCATGTATCGGTGCCGCCGCTCGCGCTCGAGTCGAGCTTGGCCCAGCGCAGCTGCACATCGACCGGATTGCCCTGTGAATCGTAAACCGTGATCGAGCCGCCGGTGATCGTCTGGTTTTCGAAGGTCTTTACGTCGGCGCCAAGCACGACACCGTCGCCCGCAACCGTCGGATCGCCGCCGGTGCCATAGTCGCCCGGATCGAGCAGTTCGCTACCCCCCGAAGCATATTGCTGCGTCATCGGCGTCGCCGCGAGATTCGCGCGATACTGGATGGTCGTCGTTTCCTGCGCCGGCAGGAAGTCGTTGGTGATCTTCAGCACCTGCGGCACGGAACCGGTGACGTTGCCGGTCGAGGAATCGATCGGCAGGCCCATCAGGTAGTAGCCGGTGCCGTTGACGAGATAGCCGTCCTTGTCCATCTGGAAATCGCCGCGGCGGGTATAAAGTTCGTTCCCCGCGAACACCGGCTGATTGTCGGGGAAGCCCGAAGGCCGCTGCACGACGAAATAGCCGTCGCCATTGATCGCCATGAAGGTCGAAACGGAAGCGGCCTGGATATCGCCCTGCACCGTGTTGGTGCCGCGCGAGAGCGCCTGCACGCCGCCTGAAACCTGGCGCGCGGCCGATGAGTCGGCGACGAGGTTGGCAAAGCTCGTATCGGTGCGCTTGAAGCCGGTGGTCTGCGAATTGGCAATGTTGCCGGAAATATTCTGCAGCGCGTAGGACTGCGCCTGCAGACCGCCCACCGCCGTCGTCAAAGCATTGAAGATACCCATGGCACGTCTCCTGATGCGGCGCGCCGCCGGTCAGGCGCACGCTGTCCACGCCACCGTGGCAAGCCCCATGCCATGCCTGCACCGATCCAAGCGGTTGATTTTCAATGCTTTTCGCAATTTGCGAATGCATGCTGCCCGGCAGAAACCGGCCGCTCGCGGCAAAATCTGCCGGGCAAAACCTGTTTGCGGCTGGCGGCGCTCACCCCACGGAGCGTTTTCAAGCGAAGCGGGTACCGGTTCGCGTGAAGAAAACGCGGCAAATCAAAAAATCTAGAACCCGGCTTTGATTCCATCAAAGCCGGGTTCTAGGGTGCGGCGCAATCAAGGAGCCGCCATGCGTTTTGAAGGTACGAAGAACTACGTCGCCGATAATGATCTCAAGATTGCAGTCAACGCCGCGATCGCGCTGGAGCGGCCTCTGCTCATCAAGGGCGAGCCGGGCACCGGCAAGACCGTGCTCGCCGCCGAGGTCGCGAAAGCCATCGGCGCGCCGCTGATCGAATGGCACGTCAAGTCCACCACCAAGGCGCTGCAAGGGCTTTACGAATATGATGCCGTATCGCGCCTGCGCGACAGTCAGCTTGGCGATCCGCGCGTCTCCGACATCAAGAACTATATCCGCCGCGGCAAGCTGTGGGAGGCATTCGTTTCGGCGAAGCGCCCTGTCCTTCTCATCGACGAGATCGACAAAGCCGACATCGAATTCCCCAACGACCTGCTGCTCGAACTCGACCGCATGGAATTTCACGTTTACGAAACCGGCGAGACCATCAAGGCGGCAAAGCGCCCGCTCGTCGTCATTACTTCGAACAACGAGAAGGAATTGCCCGACGCTTTCCTGCGGCGCTGCTTTTTCCACTACATCCGCTTCCCCGACGAGGAGACGATGAAGGCCATCGTCGAGGTGCACTTCCCCGGCATCAAGAAGCGGCTCGTCTCCGAAGCGCTCACGATGTTCTATGAAATCCGCGACGTGCCGGGTTTGAAGAAGAAGCCGTCAACTTCGGAGCTGCTCGACTGGCTGAAACTCCTGATGGTCGAGGATGTTTCGCCGGAGCTGCTGCGCGAGCGCGATGCGAAAAAACTCATTCCCCCGCTGCACGGCGCGCTCCTCAAGAACGAGCAGGATGTCCATTTGTTCGAGCGTCTGGCGTTCCTGTCGCGCCGCGAGGGCGGCCGCTAGCTTAAAGATGACTCTTCAAGGCGAGATGCGCGCCGAGCAGCAGCATCCCCCAGAAAAAAACGAAGCGAAACGTCGCCGGCGTGATGCGCCGCCGCACCCAAGTGCCGGCGGCCATGCCAACCCCCGACGCGGCGAGCGCCAGCAGCGAGAGCGGTAAAATAGACAGCTGCATCGCGCCATCTCGATACAGATTAACGGTGAGCGCGAAGGTCGAGATCGAGAACATCAGGCCGAGCGCCTGAATTAGATCTTCCCGGCTGAAGTCCATGGATTGGACGTACATGACCCCCGGCACGGTGAAGATTCCGGTCGCCGCCGCCACCAGGCCGCTGACCACACCGATCACCGGCGATAGCCACTTTTCCATCTCTCGCTTCACCGAGAACTGTATGCGGAAAATGCCAAGAAGCGCATAGATGACGAGCACGGTGCCGAGCGCCGTGGTTGCGAAGTCGGCATTGCCGGGACTCATCAGCCCGAAGCCAAGCCAGATGCCGGCACTGATGAATGCCAGCAATATCCACATCCGCTTGAAGACATGGAGAAAACTGGGACCTGCCAGGAGCTGCCAGGTATTCGTCACCACTGACGGAATGACCAGGATCGCAGCCCCCTGCAATGGCGTCATGATGAGCCCGAGAAGGCCCTGGGCGACGGTCGGCAAGCCCATGCCGATCACACCCTTGACGAACCCGGCGAGGATGAAGGCCGCACCGAGAACGATGAAAAACGAATAGGATTGGGACATTCGGCTGGCCGCTCGTCAGGCTTCTATTTTTTCGTCTTTGTCTTTCGACTTTTTCTTCTTGCCCCTGGCGGCCTTCTTTTGCGGCTGCGCTTCGACCGGCTCGGCATCCGCGATCGCTGCGGTTGACGTTTCCTGAGCGGGTTCAGCCGCGGCCTTGACGGCCGCCGCTTCCTTCTCGCGCTTCACAATAAGACTGGCCCTTGCGCTCACGCGCTGTGCCGCAGGCACGGCGGCTGTCCGCCAAAGCGCTGCAATTCCCGCCGCGATCTGTTCCATCCCTCTGCCGGCGAGCTTCGCGACAAAACCGATCGCCCCGGCGGCCCACCAGATGAGCTGCGTCAGCGCGCGGCCGAGCATAATGACCGGCTGCGCCGCGGCCCTCAACGCTCGCCGCAGGACACCGAACACCGGAATGACCGCTTTGCCGAAACGGCTGCGGACGAAACGATTTCTGACGCGGCGGCCCACATACGCCACATAGCCCGGCGCATGACCGGCGCGCATCGCAGCCTTGTCGCGTTCGGCCGCTCGCGCTCGCGCTTCCTCGAAGCGATCCCTCGCCTGCATGCCCCAGTAAATCGATTGCGCCGCCGCGCGCCCCGCCCAGCCGCCGTTCCACACGAGGCCAAACGGAATGAACAACCGCCAGCGATCGTCATGTTCGGCGATCGCTGCCGCAAGCACCTCGCCCGCCATCGCCGTGGTGTTGAGCCCCTGTCCGCCGAACGCGCTCGCCACCCAGACGCCCGGCTGCGCCATGCCGATTTGCGGCATCCAGTGCACCGCATAGCCCATGACGCCCGACCATGCGTAATCGATCGGCACACCCTGAAGCTGCGGATAGACGCTGACGATGTCTTTCGCCATCACGCTCGCAAGTTGACGCGGCGGATTGCGGCGCGCGGAAATTCGCCCGCCCCACAAGAGCCGCTCGCCGACGAGGTGATAATAGTCGCCCGCCCGCCGCATGTCGGAGATCGCGCCTTCAAAACGGATCGCCCGCATCTCATCGGCGAGCGGCGCCGTCACCACGACATGCGTGCGGATCGGCAGAATGGTTTTGGCAAGCCAGGGAAAGGCCTCGCCGATCCCGGCGCTGCCCGCGAGCACGACATCGAACATGCGCACGCGTCCTTCAGCCGTCGTGACCGATTTCCGCAGGCCGTTGATATCGGCTCCGATCACTCGGCTGCGCTCGTAAATCCGCCCGCCGCGGTCCTCGATCTCCTCCGCGAGAAGGCGCGCGAGCATAAGCGGATTGATATGGAACGCATCTTTCTCGTGCAGCGCCTGATAGTAACGCGTCGTCGAAAGCGCGCGGCGAAGCTTGCCTTTGCTCCAGAATTCCAGCTCATGGCCGAAATCGCGCGACAGCATCTCGCCATAAGCTTGCAATCCGGCCGCATCGTCTGTCCGCGTAACGTGCAGCCGCCCCGTTTTCATCTGGGCCGCGGCCGGATCGCGCGAGATCAGCGCGCGGACGCTTTCGACGCCCTTGCGCGAGAGATCGTAAAGCGCGCGCGCATCGGCAAGGCCCACGCGCGCGATGATTTTTTCGAGCTCGGCCGCATAGCCCGCCGAGACGAAACCGCCGTTCCGGCCCGATGCACCGTTCGCGATGGTATCCGCCTCGAGCAGCACGACATCCTTGCCGCGCAGCGCGAGCGCATGGGCCGTCCACAAACCCGCGAAGCCGCCGCCGACAACGCAGACATCGGCTTCGATTTCCTGGGTAAGCGCAGGCCGCGCCGCAACCGGCCGCGCGGACGCCGCATAAAAGGTGTGGTCGGTTGCTTCGGTCATAGGCGTGTCACTGGAAAGCGCATGCTACGCTGGCGGCCACGTTTTTTCGACCGGCCGAGCTGTTTTCCCTAGACGGATCGGCCGCCGAACGGAAGGCCCGCGAGGGGAAATCGCCAGAGGAATCAATGCGTCGCCTGATGATTCTCCGCCACGCCAAGACCGAACCCGCGGGCCACGGCCCCGATTTCGACCGCGCCCTCGCAGGCCGCGGTCCGGCAAATGCCCGCGCGATCGGCGCCTACATGAAGTCGCAAGGCTACGATCCTGATTTTGCCGCCGTCTCCCCCGCCCGCCGCGCCGTCGAAACGTGGGAGAAAATCGCGGCCGAGCTTGCGAAGCCGCCGAGGGCCGTTTTCGATCCGCGGATCTACAATGCCTCGGAGAACGCATTGCTGGCGGTCGTCCACGGCATCCCCCGGCCGCACAAGTCCGCGGTTCTCGTGGGGCACAATCCGGGCTTTGCGCTCCTTGCCGATATGCTCGCCGGCAGCGGCAGCAGGCAGGCGCGCGAACGGCTCGCCGAAAAATTCGCGACGGCGGCACTCGCGATCATCGACTTCGACGCCGGCGACTGGAAAGACGTTCTGCCCGGCGAAGGCAGATTGCGCGAATTCGTGACGCCCGCCGATCTCAAGTCATAAAAAAACCCCGCGAGTTGCCTCGCGGGGTTCGTTTGTTGCGTATCCGGCCGATTACTTCATCGGCACGATCATCCACTGGAAGACGTTGGCCTGCAGCATCACCAGGATGCCGACGAGGCACGCCAGCACGATCGAGTGCTTGAACACGAAGCGCAGAATGGTGCCCTCATGCCCGTACCAGTTGGTCGCCGTCGATGCGACGACGATCGATTGCGCGTCGATCATCTTGCCCATGACGCCGCCCGAGGAGTTCGCGGCGCTCATCAGGATCGGCGAGATGCCCAGTTGCTCCGAGGTGATCCGCTGCAGATTGCCGAACAGAATGTTCGACGCAGTGTCCGAACCGGTGAGCGCGACGCCCAGCCAGCCGAGCAGCGTTCCGAAGAACGGATAGAGCACGCCCGTCGCGGCAAAGGCGAGACCGAGCGTCGCGTCGATGCCGGAGAGACGGGTGAGCGTGCCGATCGCCAGCATCGCGCTGATCGTCAGGAGCGAATAGGCGCAGATCCGGATCGTGTTGAGATACGTCTTGATCAACCCGATCGGCGAGAAGCCCATCAGGATGCCGGAGATGATCGCCGCGATCAGCATGCCCGAGCCCGTGTAGGTGAGCCAGGTGAACGAGAACACGGCGCCTTCCGGCGTCGGCTTCGCGGCGATCGGCGCCACCTTGTTGATCATGTTGTGCAGATCGGGAACCGCGTAATTCCAGGTCGCCCACGGATTGACGTGCCCCTTGAACCAGTTGGTGCCCCAGATCAGCAGGATGATGCAGACGATGATCCACGGCATCAGCGAGTACCAAACCTCGCCGGTCGTCGGCTTCTTCAGCGCCTTCGGTGCCGCACGGCCCTTGGCGGATTCGTCATGCACGCGCAACGCCGCCGAGGTCCAGATTTCCTTCGGCTGCCACACCTTCAGGAACAGGATGAGGGCCGCCATCGAGATCAGCGAAGCGCCGATATCGACGATCCACGGATTGATGAAGTTCGAGATCAGGAATTGCGGGACCGCGAACGAGACGCCGGTCACCAGAATGGCAGGCCATACCTCTTTCATGCCCTTCCAGCCGGCGAAGGCCCATACGACCCAGAACGGCACGATCAGCGAGAAGAACGGCAGCTGGCGGCCGACCATCGCGCCGAGAGCGAACGGGTCGAGGCCCGTGACGCTGGCAAGACCCGCGATCGGCGTACCGAGCGCGCCGTAAGCGACCGGCGCGGTATTGGCGATCAGCGACAGGCCCGAAGCCGCAAGCGGCGAGAAGCCAAGGCCGATCAGGATCGCACCGGTGACAGCGACCGGCGTGCCGAAGCCAGACGCGCCTTCGAAGAAGGCGCCGAACGAGAACGCGATCAGCAGAAGCTGAAGGCGGCGATCGTTGGTTACGCCGCCGATCGTGTTCTGGAGAGTTTCAAACACGCCCTTCTCCACCGTGAGCCGGTAAAGATAGATGACGTTCAGCACGATCCAGCCGATCGGGAAGAAGCCGGTCACCGCGCCGAGCAGCGAAGCGCGGATCGACATGCCGGCCGGCATCGTGAAGATGAAGATCGCGACCAGGTTCGCAACGATCAGCGCGATGACCGCGGCGATATGCGCTTTCACTTTATTGGATGCGATGAGTACGAGCAGCGTCACGACGGGCAACGCTGCGGCGATTGTCGATAGAACTTGATTGTTCAGTGGATCGTAATGTTGATTCCACATCGGATGATGTCCCCCTTGAAATTTACGGCGGCGCTTATGTGCTCAGCCGTTCAATGCCCCCGATGGATCGCGAAGCGATCCGCCTGGCGCATCACAATGAACGCTTTTTATGCGGATCAAAATCCGCGCGCAAAGAAAACTGCGCACAAAATAAAAACGGTAACGACATACGCACCGCTCTCGAAAGTGTGATGCTCCATACCGAAGTACCTGCACAAAACGCTGTGCAAGAATTTTTCGTTGTGATTCGTGTGGAACTTTTTATGCGGGAGGTAAAACTTGCGCCGGTATGAGATTCATCCGCGCTTTGCGCGGGCGATTGCGCAACAACAACGCACCGACCTGCGACAAAAAGAGCGCCGCGAAAATCAAAGTTACAACTAAAAGACTAAAATTGCCGTCGCGGATTGCGGCTACCGAGAAATAAAGAATCGCGAGCAGAACCGCACCGCCGAAAACGGCGCCCGGCCACCAGCGCCACGCCGGCATTCCGGCGTCGATTTGCAGCGACGGCTGCGCCTCCCCGATTCGCCTGCACAGCTCGGTGATGAAGGCACGATATGCCGCCGCCTGATTGTCGAAGTGAAACATGCCGCGCGCCGATACCGACGGGATGGACAGCTTGCCGCCCGTGCGTGACCAGACTTCGGCGAGATAACGCTGGCCTGCGAGATTGGCGGGACGGAAGCCGAGCCGCACACGCGAGACATCGGAATAGCGAACCTGCGTTTTGCGGCCCGCCGGTTCGATCTCGATCTCGAATGCATCCGGCAGAAGACGCAAAATTGTCCCGCCGCCCACCGGGCGCTGACGAAAACGGTATTCGAAATCAGCCTGTGCTGTGCTCTCGTTCATGCGCCGTCATCTAGCACGCTTTGCAGCACCGCAAGCGCCAAAACGAAACCGCCGGATCGAGAGACCCGGCGGCGGTTCACATCATTAACAGCTTGATTAACAGCTTGCCCGATTCAGCGGGCGCGGCGATCCCGCGTTAGCGGCACCACACGCGACCCCAACCATCCCGGTAGCAGCCGCCGTAATACGGATCATAGTATCCATAATACGGGCCGTAGCCGCCATAGTAGTAAGGCGCCGTGGCTGCCGCGATACCGAGGCCGAGCGCCGCCGCGCCCCAACCCCAACCGTGATAATGGTGATGGCGGCCGCGCCAACGCACATCCGTCGTGGCGGCAGGCGCCGCGTTGCCCAACGTCTGGCTGCCCGAATTGACCGGCAAGGCCGACGAGGTCGTGGCCGTGGCCGCCAGCGCCGCAGCCGCAAAGCCCGCGATCATCAGTTTCTTCACATTGCTACGCATGGTTTGTCCTTTCTCGTTCTTTGGGTCAGGCCGAACTTGGTGGTCGGCGCGCGAGCCGCAAAGATGCGAACTCTCGACAATAAAACGCTCCGCGCGCTGAACTGTTCCTGAAACGGCTGTTTTCTGCGGTTCAGACACAAGGCCGAATTGTTGCAACTCCGTGCCGAAATACGGCAGCCGCCGTGAAAAACCGGGTGGCCCACTCTATATTTGCTATAGTGGGTCATCACCATTGAGGATGCCGTGCCGTTCGCCCAATTTCGCGTCGTTCAGATTTCCGGCTGGAAGCTCGCGCTCGGCGCTGCTCTTCTTCTGACGCTGTTCTTCGCGCTGTTCATTCTCGCCGCAGGCGTTCTGCTGCTGGCCTTGCCGGTCGCGGCCGTCGCCGGTGCGCTCACTTATCTATTCGGCAAGCGAAGCAAGCCGGCCGAAACGCCGGAAGGCGTGATCGAAGTCGAATACCGCGAAATCGAACAGAAGCACCTCGAGCAAGATTCCAGAACGCAAGACCGAAGGCCGTAAACGAACATGAGTGATGTCGTCGATAATCCCGAAAAACACCGTTACGAAATCTCCGTCGATGGCCTCACGGCTTTCACGACCTACCGAATCGCGGACGGCGTCATCACCTTCATACACACCGAGGTGCCGCCGGAATTTCGCGGCAAGGGCATCGGCTCGAAGCTGGTGCGCGGCGAGCTTGAAGCCGCGCGCGCCCGCGGCCTGAAAGTGGTACCAAGATGTGAATTTGTCGCCGGCTATATCGACAAGCACCCTGAATTTCGCGATTTACTCGCGGCGAAATGAGTGGAACGATCAGCATGGCGTTCCGGTTAATGCGGAGAGACGAGATGAAGCCGTGGCGATCCGTTTTCGCAACCATTCTTTTGCTTTCCGCGGCACCGGCGATGCTTGCGGCGGACGCATTGGCGCAAGGAACGCTGACCACGCCGACAACGCCCACGATCCCCTCCGGCCGCCCGGTCGGACAAAGCACGATCATTTCCCCAGCCGTATCCTCGCCGCTGCTGCCGAGTTCGGGCCTCGCCGGTTCGGGCCGCCCATGCAGCGGCAGCGCGACGTCGTTCGGCTCGATCTCGGGCAATGCCGGCGTCGGCACATCGGCGGCTGCAACCCAATCCAACACGGGTTTGCCGGCGGCGACCAATCAGCCCTCTTCGGGTTCCATCCGCGGCGTCAATCCGAGCGTCACGCCCGGCCTGCCCGGAAGCTGCTGAGCGGGATCGCCGCGGCATTCTGGCTATTCTCCGGGACTCCGGCTTTCGCCCAGGCAACCCCGCCGTCAAAGCAGGAGCCGTGCGCGCCTGCGGAGGGCGGCAAGGAAAATAAACACCTTGGCAGGAAGCTTTCAGACTCGAAGGGCGTGATCTGCCCGCCTGCCACGCGCGACTCCGAGATGAAAGTTCCACCGCCCGCCAGCGGTGCGAGGACGCCGGTGATCAAACCGCCCGGCAGCGCCAAATGAGCTGGCCTGCCGCCAATGGCGCAGGAACACGCATTTTCATAAATTTTTAGCGATACGGGGAAGAACCTGTTTTTACCGGAACAAGATCAATTTGTTGCGCATTGGCATTGCGAGACAACAAGATGGTGAGCCGGTGCTGGATCGACCCAAACATACAATGGAGCTGGCGAGCACGGTGCGCAGGCCGGGCAGTCTCTCGGCCGCCGCCAGCCCCCGCAAGAAGAGCTTCACCGCCGAAAAGCAGGCGCTGAAGGATCTGCTCGCTTCGTTCAAGAAAGAGCCCGAAACGCTCCTCGAGGAGACGCTTCGCGACCCCGCGACGCGTCACAACATGGGCCGTTTTATCGGCCATGCGATCGTGAAGCCTTACGAGGGCGAGCAATAACATCTTCCGGCTGTGGCACACCCGAACGCGGAAATGGCTCCATCACGATTGCTTGATCAGCGGATCGCCGATGAACAGATTGGCATGACCCGCATTGTCGCGGGCGGGGGCGCACTACGCAATGATGAAGGAGAGTTCCGTGAAAAACTTCCTAACGCTTGCGACAATCGGCGCCGCACTTGTAACGACGATTACTGCCGCATCTGCGCAGACTCTGACGCGCGGCTATTATGATCAGCCTTCACGCTATGGGTCTTCTCAAATGATGATGAACGCCCCAGGCTACGGTTATGGTTATGGCTATTCGGATGTAGGGAATGGGCCATTACCCTATCGCAACGAGGCGCACCCGAATTTCCTGGCCACGCCCGGCTCGCAGTCAGAACGTGACATCGGCGGTCTGGGCGGCTAACGCTCCCGGATCGAACGCAGCGGCCCGGCATGTCCTCCCGGCATGTCCGGGCCGCTTGCCGTTTGGGACCGGGCACCCTACCTTTTCGATGTGATTTTGAAGATCCGCTTCGTTGAGGAGATTGCCGATGAAAATTCTAACCGCATCCGCGATCGCAGTCGCGCTGCTCGCCGCATCACCGGCGCTCGCGCAGAATTTCAACACCGGCCGTCCAAGCTTCGACAATCCGCGCGACTATGACCGCGATATCTACGGCAACGAAACCTATTACCCGCGCAACGCCTGGTTTGGTGATCGCTACTACGATCGCAGACCGGCTGATGTGAAAAAGAAAAAATACAAACACAAGAAAAAGAAAATCCATAACGATTGATGGGCGCCGTGACACACCGCGCGACGATGGCCGCCGCGAAGCGCATCGCATTCCTGCTGTTGTTATACTTCGCGCCTGCCGCTTTGCATGCCGAAACCGGCGGCCCGGACTACTGGGCTGTCTCCGGCGTCAAGCAAAGCAGTGGGCTTGCGATTCACGTTAAGCCGAGCGTCAAGGCTCCGCTTGCCGGCAAGGCCCCATATGATGCGCGCGGCCTCCGAAATCTCGGTTGCAAGGAGAAGGCCTCCTTCTCCGACTGGCTGAAGCTGCATGGCGCCGCCCGCCGCGCCGCCGGCAGGAACCGCTGGTGCCACATCCGCTACCACGGCATCGAAGGCTGGGTGCGCGGCAGATATCTGGTAGAAGACAGCCCCGCGAAATAACGCAATCGACGGCTGCCATGCGCATCTTCCACAAGGTTCTCCGCCTCGTGTTCCTGCTTTATGTGCTGATCGCGTTGATTTACCTCGGTATCGGCGCGATGTTGCTGTTCGCGCCACACAGCATGAAACCCGACCCGCTGGCCGCGGCTCCGGTATTGATCGCCGGTTTTCCGTGGAGCTTTGGAATGGTCGGCCTGCTCACCGGCCTTGAGCGCTCATGGATTCTGTTCGCCGCGCTCGGTGTTATTCCGCTCGGCCTCAATACTTTTCTGCTGTGGCTGCTACAGCGCTGGGCCGGCAAGCGTGCGGCACGAAATTACCCGGCCCAATGACCGAGCCGGGTCATTCGTTCGCTCGCTGAACCGGTGACACTTCGACAAAACGAAGCGGAACGGAGATCGGCGGTCGGCGTTCTGCTATCGGCGCCCGGAAGGCGCAGAACGGCGATCGCGCAATCGCGGGCGCGTTAATACTAATGCGAAGGCCGTTCGCGAGCGCCATGACCCGCGCTTTCTCGCGCGCTAGTCTTGCGCCAGTCCGCGTATAGGAGAAACGGCAATGCGCGCTCTGTTGCTTTCCGCTCTCGCTTCCGCCGGCCTGCTGCTTGGTTTGAACAACGTCGCAAGCGCCGCGCCCGTGCAGGCACTTGGTGAGCTCGCTCAAAAAGCAGGCGCGCCGCTGCTTGTCGCTGATGGTTGCGGTCGCGGCCGCCACTACGCGCATCGCCGCGGCATCTGCGTTTGGAACACGCCGCGCGCGGCGGCCCCGGTCTATCGCGATTATCGCCGCTACCGTCACGGCTATCCGGTCTATTATCCGCCGTACAACGATCTCGATTACGACTACGGCTATTCGGTCTATGGCAACCGCTACCCGGTGTACGGCTATGGCGCCTACGGCTACCCGGCCTATGGCTATCCGCCCTACTACCGCTACTCGCCCTATCGCTACTACCGGCCGGTCGGCGATCCCTACGTTCTTTATTACGATCGCTACTGGTGGTGACATTAACGAAAAGCCCCGGCCTTGCAGCCGGGGTTTTTTGTTACGAGTTCCTCTCGCGCGTTTTCAGCTTAGCGGCGGTTCGCCCAGTTGATGCCTTCGCGCACCTGCTCGATGGCGCGGTCGATGAGATCGATCGCGCGCTCGCGGTGACCGCCCTTGTTGGGCGTCGCAGCCTGTAATGCGCGGCGCGCTTCGCGCAGTGCGTTGATGGCATGATCCATATTGCCCTGGCGGGCTTCGGCGGGCATGGCGGAAGCGACAAAAGCGGCAGCGGCAACGCCGCTCGCGGCAAGGCTGGCGAGTTCGCGGCGGGTGAGTTGAGACATGGGGTTATCCTTTAAATCAAAACCGCCGGGGCGGCGGCGATGGGTCTATGCACCCGGAAACCCCGCGAGCCTGTGACCGCCGTCACAGGTTCTGTCGTTCGCTCTCCTGCGGCGGATTGCCACGAGAAAGCCATGCGCTACGCTAGGCTAAAGTCATCCGCACGAAACAGGAGGTTGCGATGCGCAGATTGGTGTTTTCGATGCTGATAGCCGGCGGGCTTGCCCTCGCGGGCGGGCAGGCGGCGAATGCCGCGCCGGCAAACGGGCTTGCCGTGAGCGGCGCCGAGCAGGCCGGCACGCTGACGCTGGTGCGCGACGGCTGCGGCCGCGGCCGCCACTTCTCGAAGTGGCGGGGCGTCTGCGTTTGGGATCGCGCGCCGTATTACTATCGCCCCGCGCCGCCGGTCTATTACGGCCCGCCCGCCTACGGCTATTACGGCTACGGCCCCGGCTATTACTACGGTCCGCGCTACTATCGCCCCGGTTTCTATTTCGGCTGGTAAGCACGCGGCGCACGAACACCAAAGCCCTCGTGGAAACACGGGGAGGCTATGGAAGCCGCATCAAAAAACAAAAAGGCCGGGAAAACCCGGCCTTTCCTAACGCTAATTCAGTTCGTGCCAGTACATCCGTGGTCAGGAACCAGAAGCGCTATTTCGTTCAGGCGACTTCGAGATTGGATGCGGCCTTCTTGCCGCGCTCCGTAGTGACTTCAAACTTCACCTTCTGGCCTTCGACCAGATTGCCGATACCGGCACGCTCGAGCGCCGAGATGTGAACGAACACGTCCGGGCCGCCTTCATCCGGCTGAATGAAGCCAAAACCTTTTTGCCCGTTGAAAAACTTTACCTTGCCTGTAACCATTGGAAGTCTCCAGCGCATAAGCGCATTGAGCCAGGCGACATCGCCCGGCTTTCAATTCGACTGCTTGTCCTGGAAGAACCCCAAAAGGGCGCGAAACAAGAAACAAAGAGTATCGAACAAAAGCAATATATAGGAAAAAACACCAAATACAAGAGCGGCCCGCCAGGATCGCAAAGTAAATTTAGGCGATCGCCGCAAACCATGCCATGGTGCGAGTGTTCCGCGCGAATGGAACCGAATGGAGCCTCGCCGCTTAACCCAGATGGTTGTCTCCACATTCAAGCTGCCGACGAGTACGTGTCCGAAATGTGGCGAAACCGGACGTTTCATCGGGCTTGACGGCGCTGGCAAACCGCGGCGCGCGATGATTCAGACCTTCGAATGCGGCCGTTGCGGCGAGTACGAGATCGAAAAGGCGGTTCACAAACCGCCGAGTAGCCGCCTCTACCGTGGCACGAAACCGAACTGACCTGCGCTCCGTTTTCGCGTGTCTGACTCATCTGCGGCAAAGAAAACCGGAAATAGAGGTGGCAAACCATGCTCGCTAAATTCAAGACAGGCCAGCAAGTACGCTTTACGTCGAACACGATCGGCCGTCCGGGTTCGTCCAGCATCTATAGCGTCGTTAAAATTTTGCCGCGCGAACACGAAGAGCAGCTCTATCGCATCAGAAGCAGCGCCGAACCGCATGAGCGCGTAGCGCGTGAATCCCAGCTTGAGAGAGCGGGTTAAGCCGGCTTGAAATGCGCTTTCGGTTCGTTCGGCACCAGCGTGCCGTCGGCGAAGCGCACATCGACGCAGGTAGTGGCCGTGCTTTTTGCCGGCAACTCTCGCTCAACGACGCCCACCGAGTCCGGCCACAGATCCTTGTAGTAAAGCCACAGGATCGATTCCGCCGTGAACTTCACGCGATCGCCTATTTTCATGATGAGCCTTTCGGGCTGACCGAAGCAGCCTGCTTCGACAAGCCTACACGGAAAGGGAGCGAAGACAACAAGCCGGATTGGCGAGTATGTGCGGGCAATTATGGTCATTCTACGGAGATCATTCAGCGCGGACATCAGAATCACGCGAAACAGCGGGCTTCACCAAGGACTGATATCGAAGGCCCGCGACCGCCGTCACTCTGCGCGTTGAACCTAAGCTGCAAAATCTTCTGATGGAGCAATTCGATCTCTTCATTTGTGATTTGAGCAGTCGTGATCGTTACCGCGCGCGGTTTTTGCCGCGCCGGATCATCGTCACCTGGGCGCCAAGCTCGCCGTTCCAGCGTGCTTTGGGCTTGCCCAATACGCGCCCTTCCAAATGAGGGCGGCGCGGGACGCCGGAGACTTGCCGGTCTCCACGGTCTCGTGTCGAAAAGTGGAAAGACACGAGAGTTGTCGTTCAGCAGGTACCGGTTCATCACCGGCCGTCCCGCGCGCGATGGTTTCCAGTCTTATCCCTGCGAGCCCCGGCGGACTGACCAAGCCTCCCTTTTGGGGCAGGCCCTTTTATCCGCCGCTGATCGGGAACTCTCGCCAGATGCGCCGTATTTGGGCCATACGCACGCTCCAGTCCCTGGAGCCCCATGTGGCACGCGGCGTAATGCGCGCCGGACACAGCAGGCTTCGACCGCCGCGACAGACCTGCATAAGCCCGCCGCGGCCACCGCTCCCGATCCGCACATCGAACATGCCTGCAGGACATGCCCCTCGTGGATCGAGACAGAATGAATATAATCCTATATGCAAGCAAAGTCAAGGCATGTACTAACACGCTTAATTGCTTTCATATTGCTAAACAGGCTGATATTGCCAAAAACAAATAGGGGTAATTATGACCGAAAAATTGGGGTCGGGATTTCAAAATTTTCGGCATTTCGCAATTCCCTACTTCATTTATGTTTTTTTATTCTATTTGGCGCCGCCCCCATTCAAATCGGGGCTTGAGAATCTATTTCCTGAAGCAGGGAATCAAACAATAAGCTTGAAAACGCTAATGCTACCCTTTGTCGTTGCTGCAGTTGCCCACTACTTGCTTATCAATCTCCGGCTTATATTGAATAAGCCTTGGTACGACAGAGTGAATGAGTTCATACTCACACGCGCTCGTGAGGAAACAGGAAAGAACATCCCATCATTTCAAAATATGAGACCCGCATTTTACAAAATTATTGACAGCGATGCCTCGCTTACCGTTCTCTCCGAAAGAATAAAATTCAACGGTCTCTATTGGATGGGATGCGCTGATCTCAGATTGGCTTCGCTGCTTCTAATGGTCTGCTGGTCTATAGGAGGGTATATTGCTTATTACTTTTCCTTTGATCCTCAACCATGGATTTGGTCAGGCTTGCTAATGACCTGCTTAGCCATCGCTTCCCTACTTGGCTCCGAAATTACAACTCGACGCCATATAAAACTAATAGCTGACCAATTGAACCAGTTTTTCGCACACCACAAAGAGCAATTTATTGCATTATTACCGGGATAAAATGTCAGCCTTATTAAAAGCTACCGCTCACATACGAAAAACGCTTGAAAGTGAAAAATACCCTAAGTGGACGCTAGGCTTTAGTGGCGGAAAAGATTCCAGCGCAATACTTTGCTTAATTTATAGTGAGCTAATAAAATTCGCCGGCAAAAAGCCAACGCTTGAAATTTTATACTGCGATACAAGGACAGAAAATCCGATAGTTGACAGCTATGTAAAAAAATTTCTCCGAAGAATTAAACTGGAAGCTCTAAAAGACAAACTTGATATCCGTGTCGTTATAGTTACTCCAAAATATGATCAAACCTTTTTTGCTCGAGTCCTAGGGCGAGGATACCCACCGCCAACGAATTCTTTTCGCTGGTGTACGACCAATTTGCGAATTAGACCCGTTGAAAGATATCTACTCGATCGACACGATGCGTTAGTAATTCTTGGCGTCAGGGAAAATGAAAGTAAGCAACGGGATCGATATCTCTCCACCCATACAAATAAATTTTGGATGAAAGCGGACAGTGCTAACAGCCGCATATATTACACACCGATACGCGCATTAAATACTGAAGACGTTTGGGATGCGATTTTCTTCACAAATTATCCGCGCTCGTTGCCACGTGATAAGCTCTGGAATTTGTACGCGGACGCGGGTGGAGATTGCCCTATAGTAAAATCTCCAGACGCGAGTCCTTGCGCTAGCGGGAGATTTGGTTGCTGGACCTGCACAGTGGTGAGACGTGATAAGTCTGGAGAAAGCCTTTTAAAAAAGGGGCATCTACAGATGGAAGATTTCTTGAAATTTCGGCAGTTGCTATTGGATGTAAGAAATAACCCTAAATTTCGTTGGCCAAGAAGAAGAAGGGGCCATGAAGGACTTGGCCCGCTAACAATACAGGCCAGGAAGAAATTACTTGCGGCGTTGAAAAAGATTGAAGCAAAACACTTCAAGAAGATTCTACACAAGCAGGAGCTGAAATATATCTCTGATCAATGGAAAGCAGATCGAGCAATCGAAAAGCAATTGCTCAAAAATTAACTACCTCACCAATTCCTGCATCGCCGCGCCCAATCCTTCCAACATCAGCAGAACATCCGCTACACTCGCCCCTACCTCCTCCCAAACCTCGACTTCTTGTATCCACTCCGCTTCGCTTCCTTCATGCACACGAACGACGCCGTGCGGCCACGCGCGTAAAGTTTCTGGCCACTCGTGTAGTAGCGGCGCTTGCCGAAATCGAGCCAGACCACCTTGTCGTTCGGGCAGTGCATCTGCGCCATCTGCTCGGTCTGGAAAACAGCCATCTGCGCATTCGCGGTTGTCGCGGCAAACAAACCGGCGGACATCGTCAGCATAGTTGCGGAAAATCTCGACAGGAACGATCGGCGGCAACCCATATCTTTCACCCCTTGCCAGAAAAATATTGCTTGAACCTCATCCTCCGAGACGCGTCGTTTTTGTTTAGCCGCTCCTCAGGATGAGGATTTCGTTCACCGCACCAGCTCCCGCATCGCCGCGTCCAGCCCCTCCAGCGTCAGCGGGAACATCCGCCCGCTCATCAATTGCTTCACCATGCGGATCGAGTGCGTGTAGTCCCAGTGCGCCTCCGGCACCGGGTTCAGCCACACCGCATGCGGATAGGTGCGCGTAAGGCGCTGCATCCACACCGCGCCCGCCTCCTCGTTCATGTGCTCGACCGAGCCGCCCGGCTGCATGATCTC
>DATMFI010000014.1:0-131280 GCA_035556215.1 Xanthobacteraceae bacterium
ACCGGCGTCCGTGGCGAAGAGCCATCTTCGCCGGGAACACGCAGCTTGGGCCGCGATGCAAAGGCTGCGAACCTCTGCAAAGCCACCGTTCCTCTCCCGCATCTCAAGACGCCTCCGGAGACGCCCCTCGTGGGAAAAGACTAAGTGAATATAGTCCTATATTCAAAAAATGTCAAGCACCGGGCCATATATCCGCCATGCCCGCATTTGTTGCGGGCATAACGGCTTCAATCCTTGGCGAAGCTTTGCGGAATTACAGCGCCTTGATCTCGGCAATCAGCGCATCGGCGACGGCAATGCCGTCGCGCCTGGCCTTGTCGCGCAATTGAAGCCGCCGCGTGCCGGGCAGCCGCGCGCCCGCCTGCTCCTCGATGGATTGGGCGAGCACCGCGAAATGCGCGAGCGATCCGCCGAAGGCCGCGGGATTGAACACGATCAGGAGTTGCCCGGTGCCGGGCGGCGAGCCTTTGGCATCGAGGAACGACGAAGCATCGGCGGCGTAGTTGGCCCCGGTCAGCCCCGCGCTCAACAGCTCGACCATCAGCGCGAGCGCCGTGCCTTTCGCGTCGCCAAGCGGCAGCATGGTGCCCTGGAGCGCCGCGTTCGGATCGGTCGTCGGCTTGCCGCCGGCATCGAGCGCCCAGCCTTCGGGAATTTTCTCGTTCTTCTGTTTCGCGGCGAGGATATTGCCGCGCGCGACCTTCGACAGCGACAGATCGACGACGATCGGCGGCTTGCCCGGCAGCGGGCAGGCAAAAGCGATCGGGTTGGTGCCGAACACCGCTTTCGAGCCGCCCCACGGCGCGATCGCGCCCGGCGTATTGGCGAACAGCAGCGCCATCAAGCCCTGTTCCGCGAGCTTCTCGACCGGCAGGCCCGCCGCGCCGCAGTGATGCGAGCGATGGATGCCGGCGGACGCGATGCCGTTCTTCCTCGCCGCGCCCGGCAATTCACCGAGCGCAAGATCAATCGCCGGGTAAGCGAAACCGTGCGCGGCGTCAATCACGGCGACGCCCGGCCTGTTCCACTTGAGCGAAGGCCTGGCGTTGCCGTCGATCTTGCCCGCTTTGACCTGTGCCGCGTAAGTCGGCACCCGCGACAGGCCGTGGCCCTTGAGGCCGTCGGCTTCGGCGGCGACAAGCGCCCGCGCGACGCTTTGCGCATTCCCGGCGGAAGCGCCCGAACGCGTCAGCGCAGCCGTTACAAGTTCCTGGGCTTCGGATAGCGAGAGCGTCGGCATGGCTGTCTTCCGCGGTTACTTCTTGAAGTGATCGCGGATCTTTTCTGCGACCATGAACGAAACGCGCTGGTTCGCCTCCGCCGTGCCCGCGCCGACATGCGGCGTCAGGATCAGGTTCGGGCAATCGGCAAAAACTTTCGCGCCTTCCTTCGAGAGCGGCTCCTCGGTGAAGACATCGAAAGCCGCGCCGCCAAGCTGACCGGAGCGCAGCGCTTCGGCGGTCGCCGCTTCATTGGCGACGCCGCCGCGCGCGGCATTCACGAGAATCGCGCCGCGCTTCATTTTCGCCAAAGCCGCGCGGTCGATCAGGTCTTTCGTTTCCGCGGTGAGCGGCACGTGCAGCGAGACGACATCGCTCGTCGCAAGCAGCGTGTCGAGATCGAGCGACGGCACCTTTCCCCACGGCTGCGACCACGCCGGATCGCCCGCCTTGAGGTGCGGATCGTAACCGACGACTTCCATGCCGATCCCGGCCGCCGTGGCGGCCAGCATGCGGCCGATCGCGCCGAAGCCGACAATGCCGAGACGCTTGCCGGCGACTTCCCGGCCCTGCCAGCGGGCGCGCGGAAAATCGCCCGCCAGCACTTCGGGCGTTGCGAAAAACGCGCGGCGCAGCAGCGCGTAGGTCGCGCCGATGACATATTCGACGACCGACTGCGCATTGGCGCCGGTCGCGGGATAAACCGCGATGCCGCGCGCCTTGCAGGCCGCCATGTCGATATTGTCGAGGCCGACGCCGAGGCGGCCGATGGCGGCGAGATTTTTCGCGTGCCGGAGAACTTCCGCGTTCACCTGCGTGTTGTTGCGCACGATCAGCGCCGGCACATCCGCGACGGCCTTGCAAAGATCGGCGTGGCGCAGAAACAGCTTGGGTTCGTAGATGATGTTAAAACCGGCGAGGACGTCCTTGAAGACGTCCTCGTCGATCGTTTCGGTAATGAGAAGATCTGTCATGATGCGCGCAAATTACGCGCTTCGATACAGCTTTGTCAGCACGAATTCGCGGTGACCGAGCGCTTCCGATGCGGTGAGACGGCCGTTGGCGGTGCGCATGATCATCTCGATCAGGGCGTCGCCCGCTTCCGGGATGGTCTGATCGCGGCGCAGGATGCCCGATACATCGAGATCGATGTGCTCCGACATCGTCCGCACCGTGCGCGGATTGCCGCTGATCTTGATGACCGGCACGATCGGGTTGCCGATGATGTTGCCCTGCCCGGTCGGGAAGGTGTGGATGACGTAGCCGCCCGCCGCCATCAGCGTGACGCATTCGGCCGCGGCCGACGACGTATCCATGTAATAAAGACCGGGGCCCCTGGCCGGCGTTTCGGCCGGTCCGAGCACATCGATGTATTTGCAGGTGCGGCCGATCTTCTCGAGATTGCCGAGCGCCTTTTCCTCGATGGTCGAAAGACCGCCGGCGATATTGCCCTTGGTCGGCTGCGAGTCCGAGAGGTCGTTGGTCTTGTGGGCCTGAATGACGTCGTCCTCGTAAGCCTGCCAGGTTTTCATCCACTTCTCGCCGATCTCGGGCGAGATGGCGCGCGCCTTGGCAAGATGCTCGGCGCCGGTGATCTCGGAGGTTTCGCCGAACACGCCGTGAATGCCTTTCGGGATCAGCTTGTCGTACATGTTGCCGACGGTGGGACAGGACGCGAGGCCGGTGGTGGTGTCGCTCTCGCCGCACTTGGTGGAAACCCACAAATCGGAGATGTCGCACTCCTCGCGCTTCAGCTCGGAGGCCCACTGCACGTATTCCTTCGCGACGCGCGAGGCGCGGGCGATGGTGTCGATGTCGCCGTGCAATTCGATGCCGAAGCCGACGACGGGCTTGCCCGTTTTCTTGATGCCTTCGACGACGCGATTGGTCCACTGCTCCTCGATGCCGATGACGACGACCGCCGCGACGTTCGGGTTCGAGCCGGTGCCGATCAGCGTGCGGAAGTGCAATTCGAGATCTTCACCGAACTGCAAGCGCCCGTAAGCGTGCGGAATGGCGAGCGTGCCCTTGATGTTGTTGGCGACCGCTTCGCAGGCCGCGTTCGAGAGATCGTCGAGCGGGAGGATGACGACGTGGTTGCGCACGCCGACACGGCCGTTTTCGCGGCGCCAGCCCTGAAACTTCATGTTCGACTTACCGTTGGCCTGGGCCATGATTACCACCGCTTGGTCTTGAGGTTGTGAACGTGGACGTGTTCGCCTTGGGCGATATCGGCGACGGCTTTGCCGATGTCCTGGCCGTATTTGATGACCGTGTCGCCTTTCTTGATGTCGGTGAGCGCGATCTTGTGGCCGATCGGAACATCCATTTTCGATTTCAGGTTGAAGGAAGAATTATCGGCGGTCACGACGCACAGCATATCGGTGCCTGCCTTCAGGCCTTCGATTGCCACGACACCGACGGTGTCTTTTTTCTCGTGAACCAGCAGATGCGGAATTGCCATCGCACGCCCCTTTGTCTTGCCAGAGCCCAATTCTTCTATAAGATATAAGTCAGAGTCAATGAGCAACTCGCGGCTTTAGGATGGCGCCGATGGAGACCCGCAATCCGCTTGGCTTTCGCCCGCTGTACCGGCAGGCGCGCGACGTGCTGGTCGGCCGCATCAACGACGGCACCTGGCAGGCGGGCCAGGCGATTCCGAGCGAAATGGAAATTGCCGCCGATCTCGGCATCTCTCCGGGCACCGCGCGCAAGGCGCTCGACGAGATGGAGTCGGAAAATCTCGTCGTCCGCCATCAGGGGCGCGGCACATTCGTCGCGCGTCACGACGACGCGCGCATCATCTTCCAGTTCTTCAAGCTGACGCCCGATAGCGGCGAGCGCGAATTTCCGACGAGCAAAATTCTGCGCATCGATGTCGGCAACGCCAGCGCGGAAGCCGCGAAGGTGCTCAAATTGCGCAGCGGCGCGCGCGTTTTGCAGATCGAGCGCATCCGCTCGCTGTCCGGCAAGACGGTGATCGCCGAGACGATCACGCTCCCCTACGCGCTGTTTAACGGCGCCGAGAAGCTCGAGCTGCCAAACAATCTATACGAGCTTTATCGCTCGCGTTTTGGCGTTACGATCGCGCGCTCGACCGAGAAGCTGAAAGCGGTCGCCGCCAAGCGCCGCGAGGAAAAGCATCTTGGCGTCAAAGCCGGCGCGCCGCTCCTGTCGATCGACCGCACGGCCTTTTCGCTCGACGGCAAGCCGACCGAATGGCGCGTCTCGGTCTGCCGGACCGACATCGTTCATTATCTGTCCGACCTGAAATGAAAGGAGCCTGAAAGCGCATTTGAGGAAACGCCGCCCCGCAGAAAAAACAGTTGCCATCATCGCAAATAGCAGATGATATGTGGGGAATAATATAAACTACAAAAAACACATGGAGTTATGAGATGACCCGTAAATCTCGACCGAAATGGGCACTATCGCTATTTGCGGCAGCGGCCGTTCTCGCCTGCTCCGCGCCCTACGCCAGCGCCGAAACCCGCATCGTGCGGGTCGCCAAGCAGTTCGGCATTTCCTACCTGCCGCTGTCGGTGATGGAGGAAAAAGGCCTGATCGAATCCGAGGGCAAAAAGCTCGGCCTCGATCTCAAAACCGAATGGCTGCGCTTCACGGGCGGGCCCCCCATGAACGAAGCCATCGTCTCGGGCAATCTTGATTTCGCTTCGGGCGGCGTCGGCCCGCTGGTGACGGCATGGGCCCGCACCCAGAAGAACATCAAGATCAAGGGTATCGCCGCGATCAACGCGATGCCGCTGTTCCTCAACACCATCAAGCCCGAGATCAAGACGATCAAGGACTTCACCGAAAAGGACCGCATCGCGCTGCCGGCGGTGAAGGTGTCGATCCAGGCGGTCGTGTTGCAGATGGAAGCCGAAAAAGTTTTCGGCAAAGGCCAGGAGCACAAGCTCGATCCGTGGACCGTCTCGCTCAGCCACCCCGACGGTTTGGCGCAGATGATGAGCGGCAAGTCCGAGATCACCGCGCATCTGACTTCGGCGCCCTATCAGTATGAAGAACTGAAGGACAAGCGCGTGCACAAGGTGCTCGACAGCTACGAAGTGCTCGGCGGGCCGCACACCTTCAACTCGGTGTGGGCGACGGCGAAGCTCTACGAAGGCGAGCCGAAGGTCGTGCAGGCGTTCCTCGCGGCGCTCGAGGAAGCGATGAAATACATCAAGGCCGATCCCGACGGCGCCGCGAAGCTGTGGGTGAAAAACAACAACTCGAAGCTTCCGGTCGAGGAAGCCGCGCGCATCATCAAGCTGCCGGAGAACGAGTGGACGATGACGCCGAAGAAGACGATGGCCTTTGCCGATTACATGTCGCGCGTCGGCATGATCCCGGTGAAGCCGGAGAGCTGGAAAGATCTTTACGTCAAGAACATCCACAACCTGCCCGGAAGCTGATCGTGAACGCGACCGTACGAGCCACGGCACCGCAGACGCCGCCTAGCGCGGCGTCTGCCCTGCTGGATGTCAGCGGCGTCACGCTGCAATACAAGACTCCGCGCCATCTGGTGACGGCGACCTACCGGGTGAGCTTCAACGTTCACCAGGGCGACCGTTACGTCATCCTCGGCCCGTCGGGCTGCGGCAAATCCACCATGCTGAAGGCGGTCGGCGGCTTCATGTCGCCGGTCGAGGGTTCGATCTCGATCCGCGGCCGCAAGGTCGACGGCCCGGGGCCGGACCGGATGATGGTCTTCCAGGAATTCGAGCAGTTGATGCCCTGGAAGACCGTATTCGGCAACGTGCTGTTTCCGATGAAGGCGACGAAGAAATTCCCGCGCGGCGAAGCCGAGGCGCGCGCGAATTCCGTGATCGAAAAGGTCGGGCTGTCGAAGTTCAAGGACATCTATCCGCACATGCTGTCGGGCGGCATGAAGATGCGTGTCGCGATCGCGCGCGCGATGGCGCTCGAGCCGGATATTCTCCTGATGGACGAGCCGTTCGCGGCGCTCGATGCCCTCACCCGCCGCTCGATGCAGCAGGAACTCCTGTCGCTTTGGGATCAGTTGCGCTTCACGGTGATGTTCGTGACGCACTCGATCGAGGAAGCGGTGCTGGTCGGCTCGCGCGTCCTTGTGCTTTCGCCGCATCCGGGCCGCGTGCGCGCCGAGCTCGACGCCAGTCAGCTCGATTACGACGCGGTCGACAAGCCCGAATTCGGCGCGATGACCAAGCGCATCCATGACCTGTTGTTCGCCGAGCCGCAGGCGGCGGCTGCGAAAAAAGCGAGTGTATCGACATGAGCAATCTCCTCGCCCGCCCCGAAATCGAGATCGAACTGACCGAGGCCGGCACCATCGGCGATGTCGAGCGGCCGCTTTCGCTGATCGAGCGTATCGTCACCAACGAGACGTTTCAGCGCTTCGCGATTCTCGTCACGCTCCTGGTGATCTGGGAAGTCTATGCGCGCTGGCTCAACAACTCGCTGCTGTTCCCGACCTTCACCGAAACGATCACGACGTTCTGGCACGACATCCGGAACGGCACGCTGGTCAACCGCACGATAACTTCGCTGCGAACGCTGGCGATCGGCTACACGCTCGGGCTGCTGATCGCCGGCGTGTTCACGACCTTCGCGGTCGCGAGCGGCATCGGCACACGCATCCTCTCCACGCTGACGGCGATGTTCAATCCGCTGCCCGCCATCGCGCTCCTGCCGCTGGCGCTCATCTGGTTCGGCCTCGGCACGCCGTCAATCGTCTTCGTCATCATCCATTCGGTGCTGTGGGCGGTCGCGCTCAATACGCTGAGCGGCTTTCGCAGCGTGCCGGAGACGCTGCGCATGGGCGGGCGCAACGTGGGCCTCAAGGGCGCGCGTTACGTTGGCCTCATCCTGATCCCAGCGGCCTTCCCGTCGATTCTCGCCGGCCTCAAGATCGGCTGGGCCTTCGCCTGGCGCACGCTGGTCGCGGCCGAACTCGTGTTCGGCGTCTCGGCGCGTTCGGGCGGCATCGGCTGGTACATCTTCGAGGCGCGGAACGAACTCGACACCGCGACGGTGTTCGCGGGCCTTCTCACCGTCATCCTGATCGGCCTTCTGGTCGAATCGGTGATCTTCCGGGCGATCGAGGCGCGCACCGTGAACCTGTGGGGCATGCAGCAATGACACAAGGCGCGCCCGCGCTCGAAATCGAAATCTGGCGCGGCGCAGCGGAAGGCTCGTTCCAGACCTTCAAGACGCCGCGGCGCGAGCACCAGACGGTGCTCGACGTCGTGACCGAAATCCAGCGCGAGCAGGATCCGACGCTCTCCTATCGCTTCGCCTGCCGCGTCGGCATCTGCGGCTCGTGCGCGATGGTGGTGAACGGGCGTCCGCGCTGGACCTGCCGCACGCGCGTCAGCGAAGTTCTGGAGAACGGCAACCATATCCGGCTCGAGCCGCTGCGCAACTTCACCGTGGTGAAGGACCTCACGGTCGAGATGACGGCCTTCTTCGACAAATGGAAGGACGCGCACGGCTATTTCGAGCCGGGTGACAAGCCCGCCGGGGATTTCGCTGCCGTGAAGCCCGACAGCAAGAAGCGCCGCGCCGTCGATGAGAGCATCGAATGCATCGGCTGCGGCGTCTGCTACTCGGCTTGCGACGTCGTGGAGTGGGACAAGGATTATCTCGGCCCGGCCGCGCTCAACCGCGCATGGACGCTGGTGAACGACGTGCGCGATCAGGGCAACGCCGCGCGCCTCGATGCCGTCGCCAGAAGCGAAGGCTGCCAGGCCTGCCACACCCATATGAACTGCACGCAGTTCTGCCCCAAGGGCATCGCGCCGACCTATTCGATCGCCGGCCTGAAGCGCAAAGTATGGTGGCGCGCGTTTTGGGGGACGCCGTGAACCCGAAGCTGTTTGTCGCGCAGCGGCTTTCGGCCTTCGTGCTTGCGCTCGCGGTCGCGGTGCATCTTGCGACCATCCTCTATGCCGTGCGCGGTGGGCTGACGGCCGGTGAAATCCTCGCGCGCACCCACGGCAATCCTGCTTTTGCGCTGTTTTACGCGGCGTTCGTCATCGCCGTCGCCGTCCACGCGCCGATCGGCCTTCGCAACGTGCTGCGCGAATGGACGCCGTGGCGCGGGCGCTCGCTCGATGCGGCGCTTGCCCTGTTCGCGCTTGCCCTGCTCGCGCTCGGCTTGCGCGCCGTTTACGCGGTCTGTGCGTGATGCGCGCCTCGCACACCCAGCGCGGTTTCATCGCCGCGACGCTCCACCGGCTCTCCGGGATCGCGCTTGCGGTTTTCCTGCCGCTGCATTTTCTGGCGCTTGGCACCGCGCTTTCCGGCGCAAATGCGCTCGACAGCTTTCTCGCCCTCACGCAGCAGCCCGCCGTCAAATTCGCCGAATGGGGCATCGTCGTTGCGCTCGCGATCCACATGACGCTGGGCCTCAGGCTGCTCGCCATCGAATTCTTCGCCTTTCGCGAAAAAAGCGCGGCGGTGCTTTCGGCCTGCACCGCGGCGGTGCTCGCCATCGGGCTCGTCTTTCTCCTCAACATCGGGTGAGCGATGATCGCCGGATTTTCCTACGACACCATCGCGATCCTCTGGATCGGCGCGCTCGCCGGCGGCATCGCGGCGGGCGCGAGCGGTTTCGCGTTCGGCCTCGTATCGTCCTCGATCTGGCTGCATCGCATCGACCCGATTCATTCGGCGATTCTCATCACCGCTTCGGGCACGTTCCTGCATACGGCGACGCTGTGGCCGCTGCGCCGTCACATCGAGACCGCGCGGCTATGGCCGTTCATCATCGGCGGCATCGTCGGCGTTCCGTTCGGCATTTATTTTCTCGCTTATACCGATGCGGGCGTGCTGAAGATTTTGCTCGGCATTTTTCTCGTCGTGTTCGGCAGCTACACGCTGCTCGCGCCAGCGCTGCCGCGCATTACCGCCGGCGGGCGAAGCGCCGATGGAACCATCGGCTTTGCGGGCGGCATTCTCGCCGGCCTTGGCGGCTATTCGGGCGTGCTGCCGACGATCTGGACGCAACTGCGCGGCTGGTCGAAAGAAGTGGCGCGCGCCGTCTATCAGCCCTACGTTATCGTTATCCAGGCGATCACGCTCGCGGGCATTTTATTCATCGCCTTCGACCGCATGACTGTCGTTCTGCTCGCCATCGTCGCGCTGCCGGTGCTGTTCGGAACCTGGATCGGCTGGCAGCTTTTCGGCAGGCTCAACGACAGACGGTTTCGCCAGGCCCTTGCCGTGTTGCTGATTGCGTCGGGTGCGACGCTGGTGATTTGAGGTAAGCCAATGCAAGTCGATATCAAGGAAATCGAGGAAGTCGCGAAGACACTCTACATTCGCGCGCTGAAACTCCTGCCAACCGACATCAAGCAGGGCTTCGAGCGCCTGATGCGCGACGAAACCAGCACGACCGGCAAGACGGTGCTCGGCACCATGGTCGAGAACATCGCCGTCGCCGAGCGCACCAAAAATTTGCTGTGCCAGGACACCGGCATTCCGATCTACAACATCAGGATCGGCCGCGATGTTTCGCTCGACGGCGCGGCGATGAAGGAAGCGATCCGCAGGGGTTGCGAGCGCGCGACGAAAGAGCATCCGCTGCGCTCCTCCGTCGTTCACCCGATCACCCGCAAGAACGAGCAGACGTCCTGCGGCATCGGCGTGCCGGTCATCAACATCGACTTCGACGAGCGCCCGGAAACGCTCGAGATCGAGATGATCCCGAAGGGCTCGGGCTCGGAGAACGGCTCGTTCCTGCAAATGCTGATCCCGGCCGACGGCGTCGGCGCGGTCAAGCGCTTCGTCGTCGATAAAGTCATCGAATGCGGCGGCCGCGTCTGCCCGCCGACCATTGTCGGCGTCGGCATCGGCGGCACTTCCGACGTCTGCATGCATCTTGCGAAGGTGGCGGCGACGCGCCCGCTCGGCTCGAAATGTTCCGACGAGGAAGGCGCCAAGATCGAGGCCCAGCTTTCGGAAGCGGTGAACGAGCTTGGCATCGGCCCGCAGGGCCTCGGCGGGCGCTCCACTTCGTTCCGCGTGCATGTCGAAGTCGCGGCGACGCACATCACGATGAATCCGGTCGCGGTCAACATCCAGTGTCACTCGGCGCGGCGCGCGAGCGCCACAATCACGCCGGGCGGCATTGCGTTCGCGTGAGGCAATCATGGCACACCATGTTCTCGACATGCCGATCGATGAGGCGCAGGCGCGCGCGCTGAAGCTCGGCGATACGGTCACCCTGGAGAAGACGCTGTTCGGCATTCGCGACGCCACCCTGATCGCGATGTTCGACAAGGATCGCCGCACGCGTTTCGACCTCAAGGGTCATGCCGTCATTCACACCGCGCCGAACGTAAAGAAAGCCGATCAGCGGCCGGGCAACAATTCGGGTTACGAGCCGGTCTGCATCGGCACCACGACCTCGATGCGCATGGAGCGCTTCACGAAGCAGCTCATGCAGCGCGAGGGCGTGCGCGTCATCATCGGCAAAGGCGGCATGGGCCCGGCGACGCTGGATGCGCTCAAGGAATTCGGCGGCGTTTATCTCGCCATCGTCGGCGGCGCGGCGGCGCTCGAGACGACATGGATCGAGGAAATCGAGGACGTCGATATGGACGACCTCCATCCCGAGAGCCTGTGGAAATTCCGCATCAAGGGCTTCGGCCCCCTGCTCGTCACGATGGATTCGCATGGCGGCTCGATGCATGCCGAAGTCAACGCGAGCGCCGCCGCGAAGCGCGCCGACGTGCTCGCCAGGATCGGCGGGCTCTGATGCGGACCATCGAGACCGATATTCTCGTTTTGGGCGCCGGCGGCGCCGGACTGTTCGCGGCGCTTCACGCCAAGAAAGCCAATCCCGATCTCGATGTGACGATCGCGGTGAAGGGCCTTTTGGGCAAATGCGGCTGCACCCGCATGGTGCAAGGCGGCTACAATGTTGCACTCTCGCCCAACGACTCGGTCGAGCGCCACTTCATGGATACCATCGAAGGCGGCAAGTGGCTGAACCGGCAGGATCTCGCCTGGACGTTAGTGACCGTCGCGCAAAAGCGCATCCGCGAGCTTGAAAACGAGCTTGGTTGCTTCTTCGACCGCAATCCCGACGGCACGGTTCACCAGAAGGCATTCGCGGGCCAGACTTTCGACCGCACCGTGCACAAGGGCGATCTCACCGGCATCGAGATTATCAACCGCCTCGCCGAGCAAGTCTGGCGGCGCGACGTCAAGCGCATCGAGGATCATCGCGCGCTCGATCTCATTCCGAGCGCCGACGGCTCGGAGCTTGCGGGTGTCTTGATGCTGGATATGCGCAGCGGCGAGCCGCTTTTGGTTCGCGCGCGCGCGACATTGCTCGCCACCGGCGGCGGGCCGACGATGTACAAATATCACACGCCGTCCGGCGACAAATCCTGCGACGGGCTTGCGATGGCGCTGCGCGCCGGGCTGACGCTGCGCGACATCGAGATGGTGCAATTTCATCCGACCGGCTTGCTCGCCGGCGAAGGCACGCGCATGACCGGCACGGTGCTGGAAGAAGGCCTGCGCGGCGCCGGCGGCTACCTCGTCGACTCGCAGGGCAAGCGCTTCATGTTCGATTACGACGAGCGCGGCGAGCGCGCGACGCGCGACATCGTCAGCCGCTCGATTTTCGACCGCATCCGCAAGGGCTTCGCGAGCCCGCATGGCGGCGTCTATATCGAGATGGCGCATCTCGGCCCCGATAAAGTGCGCCGCCAGTTCAAGGGCATGGTCGACCGCTGTGCCGATTGCGGCTTCGATCTTGCGGCCGGCCGCGTCGAGGTGATCCCGACCGCGCATTACATGATGGGCGGCGTCGAGTTCGACGAGGACTGCACCACCGCGCTGCCGCGGCTTTATGCGGCGGGCGAAGACACCGGCGGCGTGCATGGCGCCAATCGCCTCGGCGGCAACGGCGTCGCCAATTCCACGGTATTCGGCGGCATCGCAGGCGATGTGATGGGCAAGCGCGTGACGCCGAACGGCGCCCTGCCCGAGCCGAACCGCGCTTCGATCGAAGCCGCGCATGAGCGCGCCTTCGCGCCGCTCGGCAAGAAGCCCGGCGACCTCAGCGCGATGCGCGAGCACTTATATAATGTGATGTGGAACGATGTCGGCATCCTGCGTACCGGCGAGAGCCTTGCACGCGGCCGCGCGTTGCTCGACACGCTGGCGAAAGAAATCTCCGCCTGCGGCGTCGCCGACTCAAACCGCCGCTATAACCTGACCTGGATGGACCGGCTCAACCTCGAAAACCTCACGCTCATCAGCCGCGCCATTTGCGAGGCCGCCGACCACCGCCACGACAGCCGCGGCGCGCATTTCCGCGAGGATTTCCCCGAGGCCGGCGATCTTGCGACCTCGCGCTACACGCAGGTGAAGCTCGACGGCGGCAGGATCGCCGTCGGCACCGAGGCCGTGAAATTCACCCACGTGAAGCCGGGCGACACGCTGCTCAAGCAGACGGCGGCGGAATAGCTTGCGCTACACGCATTGCGTTTCATTGCGGTGCGATACCAGCCGCGGCGACTTTCACTTCCGGGACAACAAAACTCTTGCCGCCGCCGCATTGGATGCGACACTAGCGCGGCATTCTGTTTTCCCTTCATTCCTTTCAAGACATAGCGAAGCATCCGCATGACAACTCCGGCCATCATCACCGTCGCCATCACCGGCTCCGTTCCGCGCAAGGCGGACAATCCCGCCGTTCCGATCACGCCCGCCGAGCAGATCGAATCGACGCACGAAGCCTTCGAGGCCGGCGCCACCGTCGCCCACATTCATGTGCGCAATCCGGATGAGAGCCCAAGCTCCGATCCCAAGCTGTTCGCCGAGGTGCAGGAAGGAATCCGCAAGCATTGCCCCGGCATGATCGTGCAGTTCTCGACCGGCGGGCGCGGCCGCGACCAGAACGAGCGCGGCAGCATGCTGCATCTCAAGCCCGATATGGCCTCGCTTGCGACCGGTTCAGTCAATTTCGCCAAGCTGATTTACGAGAACACGCCGCAACTGATCGAGGCGCTCGCAAAATCAATGCTCGAGAATAATGTGAAGCCCGAGATCGAGGCGTTCGATGCCGCGATGCTCTACAACGCCAAAAACATGGCCGAGAGCGGCCTTCTGAAGCGCCCTTGCCAGGTGCAATTCGTGATGGGCATTCCGAACGCGCTGCCGCCGCGCCGCAAGCTCCTCGAGTTTCTGCTTTCGGAACTGAAAGAGCTGATGCCGGACGCCACCTGGTCGGCGGCGGGCATCGGCCGCACGCAGCTCGAGATCAATCATTGGTGCCTTGAGCTCGGCGGCCATGTGCGCACCGGGCTCGAGGACAACGTAAAATTCGACAAGGACCGGCTCGCCAAAAGCAATGCCGAGCTGGTGAAGCGGGTCGCGGATCTGTGCGGCAAGTACAATCGGCATCCGGCGAGTGCCGCAGAAGCCAGAAAAATACTGCAATTGCCCCCGGCCTAGCCGGGTATTGGGGAGGGAAGCATGAACCGACAAAAAAAGAGCGGCTGGCTGTTCATGGCGGCCGCCGTGCTGACATTTGCCGCTTCGGCGAATATCGCGGAGGCGCAGACGCGCGTTGTCCGCGTCGCCAAGCAATACGGCATCTCGTATCTGCCGCTCACCATCATCGAGGAGAAAAAGCTGATCGAATCCGAGGGCAAGAAGCTCGGGCTCGATCTTTCGACCGAGTGGGTGCGCTTCACCGGCGGGCCACCGATGAACGAGGCCCTCGTCTCGGGCAATCTCGATTTCGCCTCGGGCGGCTCGCCCCCTCTCGTCAGCGCATGGGCGCGCACCAGGGACAACATCAAGATCAAGGGCATCTGCGCGCTGAACTCGATGCCGCAATGGCTCAACACCACCAACCCGAACGTCAAGACGATCCGCGATTTCACCGAGAACGATCGCATCGCGCTTCCCGCCGTGCGCATCGCATTGCAGGCGATCATTTTGCAGATGGCGGCGGAAAAGGAATGGGGCACCAGCGAAGCACACCGGCTCGACAAGTGGACGGTGTCGCTCAGCCATCCCGACGGGCTGGCGCAACTCCTGGGCGGGAAGACCGGCATCACCGCGCACTTCACCTCGGCGCCGTTCATGTATCGCGAGCTTGAAGACAAGCGCGTGCATAAAGTGCTCGACAGCTACGATGTCTTCGGCGGGCCGCACACCTTCATCGTCGTATGGGGCACGGCGAAACTCTACGAAGGCGAGCCGAAGGTCGTGCAGGCGTTCCTTGCGGCGGCGCGCGCCGCGATCAAGTTCATCAACGACGATCCGGCGGCCGCGGCCGCGCTATGGGTGAAGGCCGACAACTCGAAAATTTCGGTTGCCGACGCAGAGAAGATCATCCGCGACAAGGTCAATGTCTGGACGATGACGCCGCAGAAGCTCGGCGTCATCGCTTCCTATATGGGGCGCGCCGGCATGATCCCGGTGACGCCGAAATCGTGGAAGGACATGTTCATCGACGCCGTGCACGATTTGCCCGGCGACTGACCCAAACAAAAAGCCCGGCTCCGCGCCGGGCTTTTTTTCGTTGATTTGAAATAGTTTAGCGCGCGATCAGCCGGGCGACATCGGCCGGCGTATCGGCGACCTTGATCCGCGCCGCTTCCAGCGCCGCGCGCTTCGAGGCATAGCCGCCTTTGTTGCCGACGACGATGGCGCCAGCGTGGCCCATCTTCTTGCCCGGAGGCGACGAGCGGCCGGCGATGAAGGAAACGATCGGCTTCTTCATCGACTTTGCGTATTCCGCCGCATCCTCTTCCATCGCGCCGCCGATCTCGCCGACGAGCACGATGGATTTCGTGCGCTCGTCTTTATCCAGCGCCATCAGCGCGTCCTTGGTCGTCGTGCCGATGATCGGATCGCCGCCGATGCCGATGAAGGCCGACTGGCCGAGCTTGGCGCGCGTGAGATTCAGGCAGACCAGCGTGCCGAGGCTGCCGCTGCGCGAGATGACGCCGACATCGCCGGGCATGAAGATCGAAGGATTATGCCCCGGCATGATGCCGACGAAGCCCTCGCCCGGCGTGACGATCCCGGCCGTGTTCGGGCCGACGATCCGGCTGTCGGAGTCGCGGAGCCGCGCGAAAATCTCCAGCACGTCGTGGCTCGGAATATGCTCGGTGAGCACGACGATGGTTTTGATGCCCGCGTCGATCGCATCGATGATCGCATCCTTCGCCATCAGTGGCGGAATGAAGATCACCGAGATGTCGCACGGCGTTTCTTTCGTGGCTTCGACGGCGGAGCGAAACACCGGCAGGCCGAGATGCTTCTCGCCGGCGCGCTTCGGGTTGACGCCGCCTGCGACGGCGGTGCCGCATTCGATCATCTTCTCGGTCCAGAACGTGCCCTGCTTGCCGGTGATGCCCTGCACCAGAACTTTTTGTCCGCGCCGGTAAATCATTTCGCCGCCTCGATTGCCGCCTTCACGGCGTCTTCCATGAAATCGTAAGGCTCGATGCCGAGTTCGCCGCGCACGAGCTTGATCGCTTCTTCCTGCCCGGTGCCGTGGATCGAGAAGAACACCGGCACGGTGGGCTTGAGCTTCTTCCACGCCTTGATGACGCCGTCGGCCATCACGTCGGTGCGGGCGAAGGCGCCGCAGAAATTGATGACGAGGCTTTTGACGCCGGGGTTCGACAGCACGAGATCGAGCGCGATCTCGGCCTTGGTGTAGGCCTCGCCGCCGATCTCGAGGAAGTTCGCGGGCTTGCCGCCGAGATGATCGATGACGTCCATCGTCGTCATCGTCAGCCCCGCGCCGTTGGCGAGCACGCCGACATTGCCGTCGAGCTGGATGAATTTGAGGCCGTGCTCGGCGCCGCGCTTCTCGAGCGCGGTCATTTCCGGCGGCGACGCAACGGCGGCAAGTTCGGGCTTGCGCACGCCCGACGCATCGTCGAGCGTGAACTTGCAATCGAGCGCGACGACGCGGCCATCCTTCAGGATCGCGAGCGGGTTGATTTCGGTAAGCTCCGCGTCGTTGGTGTCGAACGCCTTGTAGAGCTTGACGAGCACCTCGCCGACAGCGGAAGACGCCTTGCCAAGATCGAGGCCCTTCAGAAGCTCCGCGGCGTCGGCGGCGGAAAAGCCGCGCTTGATATCGACGACATGGCGGCGGATCGCCGCCGGATTCTTCTCGGCGATCTCCTCGATATCCATGCCGCCTTCGGTCGAAAACAGGATGAGCGGGCTGCGGCTCACAACATCGATCAGCACGGCGGCATAAAGTTCGCGCTCGATCGGGCAGCGCTCCTCGATCAGGACGCGGCGCACCTGGCTGCCGCCGATGGTCATGCCGATGATTTCGCCCGCGGCTTTCCCCGCTTCTTCCGGCGTATCGGCCATTTTGATGCCGCCCGATTTGCCGCGCTTGCCGGCCGGCACCTGCGCCTTGACGACGGCGGGGCCGATTTCGCGCACGGCGGCCGCGGCCTCCTCCGGCGTCTCGCATACCTTGCCGCGCGGCGTCGGCACGCCGCCGGGCACGAGTACGCTACGCTTTGCTGCGTATTCCTCGAGATTCATTTTCCTGTCTTTCTATTTTCCGTACTTCTGCCAGTGCGGCCCGAACAGCGCTTCCTCGCTCGGCTTGTCCTCGGGAATCGGCGTCACGAGGTGCGTGATATTCAGGAAGTGCTTGTAGTTCAGGTTTTCGGAGATCGAATTCTTCTGCCACGAGCCGCAGCCCATGGTCAGGGTGAATTCGAGGCCGCTGTCGAAGCCACCGCCATTGCCGAAGGTGTGCGCGAAATTGATCAGCACGCGCACGACCGAAAGCTCCTCGGCGAGTTCGCGAGCGCGCGCCATGTTCGTCGTGTGCAGGCCCATCGAATGGCCGCGGCCCTGGAAGTTGAGGATCTTGTTGATCGTATCCTTCGCGTCCTTGAAGTCCCTGGCGCGATAGACGGTGAGAACAAGTGCGAGCTTCTCGCCCGAAAGCGGATAGCCCTTGCCGATCCCGGTCTCCTCGACCATCAGGAATTTCGATTTCTCGGCATCGGCGGGCAATCCGAAGCCCTTGGCGAGCACCGGCATGTCGCGCGCGATCAGATGGCGGTTGAGCTTGCCGTTCTTCCACAGCTCGTCAATCACCGTCTGCTTCTTCGACGGATCGACGAGATAGCCGCCTGCCCGCTTCAGGGCTTCGATGGCCTTGTCGTAAACCGCATCGACGATGACGACGGCGTTCTCCGACGAGCACGAAGTCGCATTGTCGAAAATCTTCGAGGCGCAGATTTTTTTCGCCGCGTCGTCGAGGTTTGCCGTCTCGTCAATGATGACCGGAACGTTGCCCGCGCCGACGCCGATCGCCGGCGTGCCGGACGAATAAGCGCGCCGCACATTATCCTGCGAGCCGGTGACGACGACGAGATCGACCGCTTCCATCAGGGCCTGCGTCGTATCTTTCGTGACCGGATTGGGCAGGATCTGCACGAGATCTTCCGGCAGGCCGATCTGGGCGAGGCTTTTGCGCATATATTCGACGGCCTTGGCCGTCGTGCGATAGCCGAGCGGCGACGGCGCGACGATGATGGCGTTGCGGCCCTTGATGGCCATCATCGCCTTGTTCACCGGCGTTGCGCCGGGGTTGGTCGAAGGCGTCACCGCGCCGACGACGCCGATGGGCTTGGCGAATTTCACGATGCCGCGCTTGTCGTCGCGCTCGATCTCGCCGACCGACTTCACGCGAAGAAGATCGCGCAGCGTGCCGAAGGTCTTTCGCGTCTTCTTGATGATCTTGTCCGGCACATTGCCAAGACCGGTGTCCTGCACCGCAAGCTCGGCAAGTTCCCTGGCATGCTCGGGCTTGTAGAGCGACCAGGCGATGGCGCGCACGGCTTCGTCGACGCGTGCCTGATCGGCCTCGGCGAAAGCTTGCTGCGCGGCGCGGGCGCGGCGCATCAGATCGGCCGCGATCTCCTGCGCGGGCGATACGGGTTTCATTTCGGCAACGGCAGCCATGCTTCACTCCATTCGCGTTGGCGGCAAGATTTTCTCCGCACCTCGCCGCGGCAGAAACTTTTGTTCCGCTTTATTTGCCCGACCGCGCCGCGGCGGTAAAATTGATAATATGCATTGTCATCATTCGCGGCTTTTATTGCGGGAAATGGAACACGATTTCACCGCTGCGGTTACGCTCCCCGCTTTGCCGTATCCGCCTTCTTCGCCCGCCACTGCTGGAAGAACGGCAACAGCAGCATAATCGCCGTGAACACCATGACAGTGCCGGAAATCGGCCGGGTGAAGAACACCGTCCAGTCGTTGCCGAAACTGATCATTGAATTCATAAAGGCGGCTTCCGTCAGCGGCCCGAGAATGACGCCGAGCACCAGAGGCGCGATCGGAAACCTGAAGCGCTCGAACAGATAACCGATGACGCCGAAACCGATCATCAGCCAGAGGTCGGTGATGTTGTTGCGGATCGACAACGCGCCGACGAAGCAGAGCGTCATCACATAGGCCGACACCACTGCTTCGGGGAGATCGAGGATCTTCACCAGCGGGCGGATCGCGAAATAGCCAACGACGCTCATGAACGCGAGGCCGATGAACACCGAAGCGAACACGGTGTAAACGATCGGCGCCGAAGTCGCCATGACCTGCGGCCCCGGCTGGATGCCGTGCAACATGAAGGCGCCGAGGATGATCGCTGTCGCGCCGCTGCCGGGGATGCCGAGCGCAAGCAGCGGCACGAGCGCGCCGCCAACCGAAGCGGTCGCCGCCGCCTGCGGCGCGACGATGCCTTCCGGAATGCCGGTGCCCATTTCCTTGCGGCGCTTGCCGAATTGCGACTCCATGCCGTAGCTCACGAACGAAGCGATCGTGGCCCCCGCGCCGGGAATAAGACCGATGATATTGCCGAGGATGCTGGCGCGCGCGAACATCCATTTCAGCGGCGCCATTTCGCGCCAGGTCGGAAGTTCGGTGCGCGCGTTGCTGATCTTCTCGATCGGCTTGGTGGCGAAGCCCGTTTCGAGCCGCGTCAGCACCTCGCCGATGCCGTAGGCACCGACCATCACCACGAGAAATTCGATGCCATCGGCGAGGATCGGCGAGCCGAAGGTGAAGCGATAGGCGCCGTAGGTCTCGTCGGTGCCGACCGTCGCGATCAGCATGCCGACGCAGAGACTGATGAGCGCGTTGGCGAGCGAGCCGCTGCCGAGCGCGACGACGCTCGAAAGGCCGAACACGAGGACGGCGAAATATTCCGGCGTCGAGAAGCGCAGTGCGAAATGCGCGAGCGGCTGCGTAAGCAGCACCATGATAACGGCCGATAAAAGACCGCCGCCGAGCGCGGCAACCAGCGTCCAGCCGAGCGCTTTTGCCGGCATGCCCTTGCGGCCCATGGTGTAGCCGTCCCACAGCATCGGCACGTCGATCGGCTCGCCGGGGATCTTGAACAGAATCGCGGTGAAGGCACCGCCGTAAGTGCCGGAGACATACATCGCCGTCAGCAGCACGATCGAGGCCGTAACGTCCATGTGATAGGTGAACGGCAGCGCCAGCGCGACGCCCATCACCAGCGTAAGGCCCGGCAGCACGCCGACCAGAAGGCCGATGACGATGCCGATGAACAGCATCAGAAGATGGACCAGCGTAAAGCAGTTGAGAAAACCGTGCCCAAGCTGAAGCAGAATGTCGCCCATGATGATGTGTCCTTGCTTCAGCCGCCGAGGATGACGCGAACGAAATCGGTGATGGCGTCGAACGGCGGCTCGCCGCGCGGCAGCGAGACATAGGCGATGCGCATGAACAGGATCGCCGCCCCGATCGTTATGCCGAACGACGTCAGCCAGATCGCAAGGTGGTTGCGATAGCGGCCAAGGTACATGAAAGCCGCAAGAAACAGGAAGGTGCAGAACAGGAAGCCGAGCGTCGTGACCATCACCGCATAGGCAAGCACCAGCACGATGCCGGCCGTCAGCAGCCACGGATAAGTTTGCGGCGGCGCTTCGTCTTCCTCTTCTTTCTCGAAAGTTTCGGCGATGCCCTGCGCTTCCTGCCTGCTGCCGAGCAGGCGCCGGATAATCTCGATCACGCAGACCAGCGCCATCACGGCGATCGTCGCCTTCGGCCAGAAATCCGGGCCGAGGCTGCCGGCATGTGCCGAATATTCGATCTGCTGTGCGTAGTGATAAAGAACGGCGGCGAGGATCAAGCCGGCGACGTAAGGAAGCGTAGAACGAAGTGCGTTGTTTTCCATGACGCCGCCAGCCTGTTTATTGCACGATTGCTTCAAAGTTACTTGGCCGGTGCAGCTTTCTTCATGTCTTCAAGCTGCTCCTTGACGAACTTGCCGGCCTTGTCGGCAGGCTCGAAGCTCGCCGGATCGCCGAACTGTTCGGCCAGAAACTTCTTGTATTCGGGCGATGCCGCGACCTTGGCCAGCGCGTCCGAGAGTTTCTTGACGACTTCCGGCGGCGTGCCGGAACGCACGACGATGGCGCGGAACTGCGGCAGCGCGATCTTGTAGCCAAGCTCGAAGGACGACGGCACATCCTTGAAGGCATCGAGACGCTTTTCGCCGAACAGCAGAATCGGCCGCATCTGCTTGCCGCTCAGAAACGACGCGACGTCGCCGGCCTGCTCATAAAGAGCGTCGGCGTGGCCGCCGAGGATCGAGACATAGCGCTCGCTCGGCTTGGAGAACGGAACCTGCACGACCTTGATGCCGCCCTTCTCCAGCACGGAGAGCGAGAAATCGTCGACGCTGCCGAAGCCGAGCGTGGCGACCTTGAGTTTACCGGGATTGGCCTTGGCGTCCTTTTCGAAGTCGGCCCAATTCTTGTACTTGCTGTCTTCCTTCACAAAGATGAAGGACGGTCCCTTGATCATCACCGCGACCGGCGTGATGTCCTCCATCTTCCAGCGCGGCGTCTTGCCGGCCAGGAGCGCATGGCTGTCCGCGATATAGATCGCCATCGAGTAGCCGTCGGCGGGCGCTGCCAGAAGTTTCGCCATGCCGGTTGCGCCGGTGCCGCCCGGCACGTTCACGACCGGAATGCTCTGGCCGATGATCGGCTCCATCAATTTCGCTGTAAGGCGCGCGAGCTGATCGGCACCGCCGCCAGGGCCCCACGGCACGATCAATTCAATCGGCCGCTCCGGATAGCCTGCGGCCGTTGCCTTGCCGGTTGTGAGCGCACCGCACAATGCGATGGCGAACAAGACGGCAAATGCGCGCAAAGAAGGAAGCATCGAGAATTTCGTGAGTTTCATGGCGTTACCCTCCGAACATTTCGTTTTTATGTGTCGCGAGCGAATCTGCGTCCGCTTGGCGCACAATGGTTTTTCCTATGGTGCACGATGCAGCAACCGTGACAAAATTGATAATCTGCATCGGGATCATTCGCGGGATTTATCATTGAATCAAGACCTCGATATTTCGCTGTTGCGAACATTCGTCGCAATCGTCGACACCGGCGGACTGACTTCCGCGGGCAAAAAGGTCGGCCGCACACAGCCCGCGATCACTCATCAGATCAAGCGGCTGGAAAGCGCCGTCGGCCGCACGCTATTCGGCGAGAACCGCCGCCAGCTCGTGCTGACGCCCGACGGTGAAGTGCTGCTCGAATTCGCGCGCTCGATGCTGCGCCTGAATGACGAAGCACGCAATCGCTTTGCGGAGCCCGGCATCGCCGGCCATGTCACGCTCGGCACGCCGGATCTCTACGCCGCATATCTTTTGCCGGAAGTATTAGAAAATTTTTCGCGCGCCCATCCCAATGTCGAGATTCATTTGCGCTGCACACGCAGCGTTCATTTGCAGGCCGCGCTCGAGCGAGAGGAACTCGACATTGCCTTGATGACCAATCAGCCGGGTTTTCGCGCCGGCGAATTGATCCGGCATGAGCCGGTCGTGTGGGCGGCCAGCCCCAACGGCACGCAGGAACTCCGGCGGCCGGTTCCGCTCGCGGTGCTGCCGCAGGGCAGCGTTTATCGCCAGATCGCCATCGATGCGCTGAACGCCGGCAACGTGCCGTGGACCATTCGCTCGATCTGCGACAGTTTCGCGGGATTGCAGGCGGCGGTATTCGCGGGCATTGCGGTGTCGGCGTTTCCACGCTGCACGATCACGCCGAACGTTCGCATGCTCAACAAGTCCGATGGCTTGCCGGAGCTGCGGCCGATCGAGCTGGTGCTGCACCGGAAAGAGCAAGGCATTCCGGAAGCTGCCGAGCAGCTTGCACGTTATCTTGCGCGCGAATTGAGCAATCTTTCCGATACAAAATAAAATGGCCGCGCGACGCCGCGCGGCCATTCGCATGCGCTTGCAAGAGAATCAGACGGCGCCCTTCTGCGGCCGCATGTCCTCGCGGCGGATACCGGCAACCGGCACCGGCTTCTTCATCGCGTCGCGGCGGAACGGCTCGCCGAGTTCCTGATTGAGCAACACCTCGATGAAGGTTGTCTCGCCCTTCTTCTGCGCTTCGCAGGCATCCTGCAGCGCCTGGGTCAGTTCCTGCGGAGTCTTCACGGTGACGCCCTTGAGGCCGCAGCCGATCGCGACCTTGGCGTAGCTCAAGTGCGGGTCGAGTTCGGTGCCGACGAAGTTGTTGTCGTACCAGAGGATCGAATTGCGCTTCTCGGCGCCCCACTGATAGTTGCGGAAAATGACCATGGTGATGCCGGGCCATTCCTTGCGGCCGACCGAGCTCATTTCGTTCATGGAGATGCCGAAGGCGCCGTCGCCGGCGAAGCCGACGCAGGGCGTATCGGGATTGCCGATCTTGGCGCCGATGATCGACGGGAAGCCGTAGCCGCACGGGCCGAACAAGCCGGGCGCGAGATACTTCCGGCCCTTCTCGAAGGTCGGATAGGCGTTGCCGATCGCGCAGTTATTGCCGATGTCGGACGAGATGATCGCGTCGCGCGGCAGGCCGGCCTGAATGGCGCGCCACGCCTGGCGCGGCGACATGCGGTCGCTGTCGCGCTTGCGCGCGTCCGCGTTCCAGGTCGTGCCCGGATCGTCTTCCTCGTGATCCATGCTGGAGAGCGTCTGCAACCACTTCGACTTCGTCGAGTGAATGAGCGCCTTGCGCTCCTCGCGGCCGGCGTTACCGGCGCTTGGCGCGAGCTTGGCGAGGATCGCCTTCGCGACGAGCTTCGCATCGCCGCAGATGCCGACGGTGACGGGCTTGGTCAGGCCGATGCGGTCGGGATTGATGTCAACCTGAATGACCTTCGCGTCCTTCGGCCAGTAGTCGATGCCGTAGCCCGGCAGCGTCGAGAACGGATTGAGGCGCGTGCCGAGCGCGAGAATGACGTCGGCCTTCGAGATCAGCTCCATTGCCGCCTTCGAGCCGTTATAACCGAGCGGGCCGACGGCGAGACGATGCGAGCCGGGGAAAGAGTCGTTGTGCTGATAGTTGTTGCAGACCGGCGCGTCGAGTTTCTCGGCGAGCGCCGCGCAATCTTCGATCGCACCGGCGAGCACGACACCGGCGCCTGAAAGGATGGCCGGGAACTTCGCTTCGGAGAGAAGCTTCGCCGCTTCGGCGATCGCTTTCTCGCCGCCCTGCGGACGCTCGAACTCGACGATGGCCGGCAGATTGATGTCGATCACCTGTGTCCAGAAATCGCGCGGGATGTTGATCTGCGCGGGCGCCGAGAGACGCTTTGCTTTCGAGATCACGCGGTTCAGCACTTCGGCGACGCGCGAGGGGTCACGCACTTCTTCCTGATAGCAAACCATGTCGCGGAACAGCGCCATCTGCTCGACTTCCTGGAAGCCGCCCTGCCCGATCGTCTTGTTCGCCGCCTGCGGCGTAACGAGCAGCATCGGCGTGTGATTCCAGTACGCCGTCTTGATCGCGGTGACGAAGCCGGTGATGCCGGGGCCGTTCTGCGCGATCGCCATCGCCATCTTGCCGGTCGAACGGGTGTAGCCGTCGCAGATCAGGCCGCCGTTGGTTTCGTGCGCAACGTCCCAGAAGGTGATGCCCGCTTTCGGAAACAGATCCGAGATCGGCATGAAGGCCGAACCGATGATGCCGAAGGCATGTTCGATGCCGTGCATCTGCAAAACTTTTACGAAGGCTTCTTCCGTCGTCATTTTCATGGGAGCGCGTCCTCTTACCGTTACCCAGCGCGAATGCGTGAGATGAAATGTGCCCTGTATTTGCACGGCCCGCCGCCTGCTTGCAATCAGAATTTCGATATTTTATATTGAGTATTCCATTTTTCGGAATTTTGTTGATAGAAGATGACCGAACTCATCGGCGTTTTGAAACCGCTCAGCTTGCTCGAAACCGTGGCCGGCACGCAGCATCCCGCGACGCTCGCGGAGCTGGCCGCCGGCATGAATGTGCCGAAGCCGACGATGCATCGCTGGCTCGCCTCGCTCGAACTCGCGGGACTCGTGCAGCGGACGCCGGACGGACGGCGTTACGAACTTTCGGCGCGCGCTTCGCAATTCGCGTTCTCGATCCTGTCGAACAAGCCGGCGGGCGCGGTCCGTCATCAGATCCTGAAGCGCGTCGTGCAGGAGGTCGGCGAGTCCTGCAATCTTACGGTGCTGGAAGGCAGCGACGTCACTTATATCGACCGCGTTGAATCGCATTGGCCGTTGCGCATCACCTTCCAGCAAGGCTCGAAGGTTCCCGCCTACTGTTCGGCAAGCGGCAAACTGTTTCTCGCCCTGCTGCAGCCCGCGAAACGCGACCTGATCGTGAACGGCATGGAATTCGTGCAGCACACGAGCAACACCATTCTCGACAAGATGCAGCTGCTCGACGAGCTGAAGGATATCCGGCGCGACGGCTATGCGCTCGACCGCGAGGAATATCTCGACGGTTTGATCTGTCTTGCCGTGCCGGTGTTTCAGAAGAAGGGCCGCCTGCGCACCTGTGTCGCGGCGCTCGCAATCCAGGCGCCGGTCGCGCGCCTTTCGCAAGCCGCTATCATAACCAAGCTGCCGGTCATGCAGGAAGCTGCGGCGGCGCTCTCGTCGACGCTTGGCGAATAAGCGGGGCTTCATGTCATCACAGAATTATGCCTTTCCCAAACTCGAAGCGATGGAAGCGGCGGCGCGCAGCAAAGGCCGCCTGCGTGTCGCCGTCGCCTATCCCTGCTCGCCGGATTCGCTGGCGGCGGCGCTTGCCGCGCATGAAGACGGCATGATCGATCCGCTGCTTGTCGGCCCGCGCCAGAAAATCGAAGCGATCGCGGCAAAGCTGAATGTTAGCCTCAGCGGCATCGACTTCGTCGAAACCGGCGACGACCCCATCGCCGCTTCGCGCAAGGCCGTCGCGGTCGCGCGCGCGGGCGATGCCAATGCCTTGATGAAAGGCTCGCAACACACGGATGAATTGATGGGCGCGGTCGTGCCGCGCGAAGCCGACATGCGCACCTCGAAGCGCATGAGCCATGTATTCTGGTTCGATCTTCCCGCCTATCACAAGCCGCTGATGATTACGGACGCGGTCGTCAACATCACACCGGCGCTGAAGGACAAAATCGCCATCGTCGAAAACGCCATTGATTTTGCCCATGCCATCAAGATTGCCGAACCCAAGATCGCGATGCTTTCCGCGGTCGAATTCGTGAACCCCGCCATCGCCTCCAGCGTCGATGCCGGCGAAATCGCCAAGCTCGCGAAGGCCGGAGAGTTCAAGGGCGCCATCGTTGACGGCCCGTTCGGTTTCGACAACGCGATCTCGAAAGCAGCGGCGGCGACCAAGGGCGTCACCTCGCCGGTCGCGGGCGATCCGGACATTCTTCTGGTGCCGAACCTCGATGTCGGCAACATTCTTTATAAGTCATTCATCTATGTCGGCGGCGGCGAATGCGCCGGCGTCATTCTCGGCGCGCGCGTGCCGGTCATTCTCACCAGCCGTTCGGATTCGCGGCGCGCGCGGATCGCGTCCTGCGCCCTCGCCCAGCTCAGCCTCGGTTAAATCTTGTTTTTGAGCATGATCTTTTCCGAAAACCGGTTCCCGCTTTTCGGGATCATACTCTAACAAACAAAAACGGCCCGGATCGCTCCGGGCCGTTCGATTTTCAAGCTTGCGCTGGAATTAAGCGGCCGCCCGTGCGCGGCCGCCGGCCGCCGCACGCTGTCTCGCGAGGCTCTCGATCCACTTCGCACCGAAGGCACTGACGATACCGGCAAACACGCAGTAACCCGCGACCGCCCAGCCGCCGTTCGGGGCATAGGCCTGCACGAGTGCCGCGGCGACGAGCGGCGTGAGGCCGCTCGAGAAGATGCCGGAGAACTGATACACGAACGAAATGCCCGTGTAGCGGACTTCCGGCGTGAAGAGGTCGCAGAACAGCGCCGCTTCCGGCCCGTAGATCGAGGCGTAGAAGATGCCGAACGGAATCACGAGCGCGGCCCAGATCAGGATTGGCTGCCCCGGAAAGTGCATCCAGATCCAGAACGCCGGCAGCGCCGAGAAGCCGGTGATGAGCGAACCCCAGAAATAAGTCCTGGTCCGCCCGACCCGGTCGGACACGCCGCCGAAATACGGGATGAACAGGCACATCACGAGCGCCGCGACGCAGACGCCGAGCAAGGCTTCGGTGCGCGGGATCTTCAATTGCGAGGTGAGAAACGCAATCGAGTAGACCGCGAAGATGTTGAAGAACACACCGTCGATGAAGCGGGCGCACATGCCGGCCATCACCTCTTTCGGATAGTTCGTGATCATCGAGGCGAACGGCACCTTCACTTCCGCACGCTTCGACTTCAGCTTGGCGAATTCCGGCGTCTCCATGATGTTGAGCCGGATGTAGAGGCCAACGAGCACCAGCACGAAGCTCAGGATGAAGGCGACACGCCAGCCCCAGCTCAGGAACTGCTCATCGGTGAGCGAGTATGACAACAACGCCACGATGCCGGCCGCGAGACAAAGGCCGATCGACAGGCCGATCTGCGGGAAGCTCGCATAGAGCCCGCGCTGCTCGGGCTTGGCGTATTCGTACGTCATCAGCACCGCGCCGCCCCACTCGCCGCCAAGGCCGAGGCCCTGCAACACGCGGAGGAACAGAAGGATGAGCGGCGCCCAGACGCCGATCTGCGCATAGGTCGGCACGAGGCCGATCAGGAAGGTCGCAATGCCCATGATCATCAGCGTCAGAATGAGCATGCTCTTGCGGCCGATCCGGTCGCCGAAGTGACCGAAGATCACGCCGCCGAGCGGGCGGGCAATGAAGCCGACCGCGAAGGTGGTGTAAGCCAGCATGGTCGAGATGAACGGGTCGTTGGTCGGGAAGTAGAGTTTATTGAATACGATGCCCGCCACCGTTCCGTAGAGAAAGAAGTCGTACCACTCGACCGTGGCGCCTATCAGTGACGCGTACACGACGCGCTTTAGTAACTTTTTGTCTTCCATCGTTCGCTCCCCAGTTGAAGTAAAATGAATCAAGCTGCCTGCCGGTTCGACACCGCGTCCGCGAGAATCATGTCGGACGCTTTTTCCGCGATCATCACCGCCGGCGCATGCGTATTGCCCGACACCAAGGCCGGCATGATCGAGCAATCGACGACGCGCAGCCCCTGCACGCCGTGCACGCGCAACCGCGCGTCGGTGACCGCCATCGAGTCGGAGCCCATTTTGCAGGTGCCGACGGGGTGGAAGATCGTCGCGCCGTATTCGCGGGCGAATTCGAGAATTTCGTCGTCGCTCCGGGCGCTGTCGCCCGGTTTGTATTCGCTCGTGAGATAAGGTTTCAGCGCTTCGGTCGAAGCGAGCTTGCGGGCATATTTGACCGACTCGACGGCGCAGAAGCGATCCGTCTCGGCCGAAAGATAGTTCGGCCGCATCGACGGCGCTTCCATCGGGTCGTTCGATTTGATTTCGACAACGCCGCGCGACTCCGGCCGCAACTGGCAGACCGAGAAGGTGCAGCCCGGCCAGGTATGCGGCGCGCCGCCCGCCATGTCGGCCGACAGCGTGCCGAAGTGGAATTGGATGTCCGGCGTCCTGGAGCCCGGCAGGATGCGGGTGAACAGGCCGCCCTGATTGATGCCGATGCCGAGCGGGCCGGTGCCGGTGAGCAGCCACTGCAGGCCGATCCGCATCTTGCCGAAGATCGTGCGAAGATCGTCGTTCGTCGTAATCGGCTTCGAGACCTTGTACATCAGCCGCAACTGCAGATGATCCTGCAAGTTCTGGCCGACTCCCTTGAGTTCGTGCACGACAGCGATGCCGTGACGCTTCAAAAGCTCGGCCGGGCCGATGCCCGAGAGCTGCAATAACTGCGGCGACATCAGCGCGCCGGCCGAAAGGATCACCTCGCCCCTCGCCCTGGCGATGCGGATCTCACCGCCCTGACGGTACTTCACGCCGGCGACACGGCGGCCTTCGACGATCAGGCCGGTGGCGTGCGCTTCGGTTTCGATGCTGAGATTTTGCCGCGAGCGGATCGGCTTGAGATAGGCAACCGCCGAACTGTTGCGCCAGCCGTTTTTGGTGAAAAGCTGATAGTAGCCGACGCCTTCCTGCTTGCCGGTGTTGAAGTCATCGGTGCGCGGCACGCCAAGCTCCTGGGCGCCGCGGATGATGGCTTCCATCAGTTCGTGCTTGCCGGTGATGTCCGACGACCACAGCGGGCCGTCGCCGCCATGCATTTCACTCGCGCCGCGGCTGTTGTGCTCCGACTTCTTGAAGTACGGCAGCACGCTGTTCCAGTCCCAACCGGCATTGCCGAGCTGCGCCCAGTGATCGTAATCGGCGCTCTGGCCGCGGATCGAAATCAGGCCGTTGATCGAGCTCGAGCCGCCAAGGCCGCGGCCGCGCGGCCAGTAAATTCTGCGGCCGTGCATGTTCGGTTCGGGGTCGGTGTAGAAGCCCCAGTTGTAAACCTTGTGGAACATCGTCTTGCCATATCCGATCGGGATATGGATCCAGATGTAGTTGTCGCGCGGGCCTGCCTCGAGCAGCAGCACCTTGTTGCGGCTATCCGCGCTCAAGCGATTGGCCAGCACGCAACCGGCCGACCCCGCGCCCACGACAATGTAATCAAATTCGTTCACGTCCGCCCTTCAGCCTCTTTTTATTTGTCTCAATTAGTGAGACGCTTTGTCTTAAAGAGTGAACTCGTGCTCAGCCCTTGTCAATTCGCTGCGCAAGCTGAAATAACGAAAGCGGGGATTCGACCTTCAATGCCGGCACAACTCACGCCTTCCACTTCAGAACGCGCACTGATCCTGCTTGAGCTGATTGCCCATGCGGATGAGCCGCCGACGCTGAACGAATTGATCCGTAACGGAGAATTGCCAAAAGCGACGACGCATCGCTTTCTCACGCTGCTCGAGCAGCTCGGATTTGTGCAGCGCACCCTCGACGGCAAGCGCTACGCCGTCGGCCAGCGACTGGCGTCGCTCGCCTTTCAGGCGATTCGTCATTCGGTGAAGTCAGCGCCGCGGCGCGCGATCATGACCGCGCTCGTCAATGACATCGGCGAGACGTGCAACCTCACAATTCTCGACGGACTGAGCCTCGCCTATCTCGACCGCGTCGAATCCGACTGGCCGCTGCAATATCGTTTGAGTATCGGCTCGCATGTGCCGCTGCATTGCACGGCGAGCGGCAAGCTGTTTCTGAGTCTCAGCCCGGTTTCGTTGCGCAAATCGCTTTACGAAGCCGGCCCGCTGAAGAAACACACGCGCTACACGATCACCTCTCCGGCCGCGCTCGAAAAGGCGCTCGCGAAAATTCAGAAGACCGAGATCGGCACCGACAACGAGGAATTCATCGAAGGCATGACGGCGGCCGCCGTGCCGGTCTATGACGGCAAGGGCAGAATTTGCGCGACCGTCGCGGTGCACGGGCCGGCAAGCCGCCTGCCGTTCAAGAAGGCGCTTGCCCTCGCGCCGCGTCTCAAGAAAGCGGCAAGCGCGATCGAGCAGACTTTCATCGCTTCAGAGACGGGCACCGCGGCGCCCGCACGCGTTGTTACGCGCCGCTAGGCTTCTGTTTGAGGCGCGCGAACCAGCGCTAGCGCCGCCGCGAATATGACGACGAGCAGAAGTACGAGTTTAAAGCCCTGCAGACAGACGAAAAGCGCGTGGTGAATCGTCTTCGGCGGCTGACCGCCGGCGATGATGACGGCCGATCGCTGCTCGAGAATAGGATAGAGCCAGAACGTCTCGGCGACGACACAAAGCACGGCAATGGCCGCGGCAAGGAAAGCCAATTTGCTGCGGGTGCCGCCCAGAACAATCAGCAGGAGAAGCGCCGCCAGCACCCATTCGACTTTATTCAGCACGCGGAAGGTGTGCATGCCGACATCGAGGGCGACCGGCAAGGTCAGGCTCGGCGCAAGAAATTTCGCGGCCGTCGCCAGAAACGACACGCCGATGACCAGCGCGAACCAGAAGGTCGCGGCGAAGAATGCCGCCGCCAGCCACCCGCGCTTTTCGATTCTGTCCGCCATTTGCGCTACCCCGCCGAAACGAAGACTCGAATTCGGCGGAGTTTAGCGAAAACGGCGGACGATGTTGAGTTTACTGAAACTCCGCGCGCACGCCGGGCGGCGGCGAGAAGCCGAGATCGCCGCGGGCGATCACCGCTTCGCGGCCGCCGTAACGCTCGAGCTGCTCGGCCTGGCGTTTCTTGGCACGGGCATCGACTTCCTCCGGCGAGAGCATCGCGCGCAACTTCGCTTCGCATTCCGCGCGGATTTTCGCGAAACCCGGATCGTTCGCGAGATCGTTCGCCTCGTCCGGATCGGCCGAAAGATCGAAAAGCTGCGGCTCATATTTCACGTAATGAACGTATTTGTACTTGCCGTGACGGATCGCGAAGGCGCCGGTCGTCGAGCCCATGCCGTGATATTCGCTAAGCACAGTGCGCTCGGGCGCTTCGCCGTTGGCGAGCTTCGCAATCGAAACGCCGGGATGATCCGGCATCACCATCTGGCGGCCGGTCTCGCCGGCGCAATCGACGATGAACGGATAGATATCGACAAGATTCGCCGGCGTATCGACCGTATTGTTCTGCGGGATGCCCTCGCCCGCGACGATCAGCGGCACGCCGATCGTCTCCTCATACATCGTCGATTTGCCCCACAGGCCGCGCTTGCCGAGCGCGTCGCCGTGATCGCTGGTGTAAATAATGCGCGTATCCCCGGCGAGGCCGACAGCCTCTAACGCCTGCATCACCTTGCCGGCCTGCTCGTCCATGAAGCTGCAAAGGCCGAAATAACCCGAGACCGCGCGGCGGATATCCTCCGGCGTCTTGAAGTAGTCGTCGAAGTTGAATGCGTTCGCGTAGTCGCGGATGAACGGATGGTTGGGCCGCTCGTTCTTGCCGTAGAACAACGGCATCGGCAGATCGGGATTGTCGAAATACTGGAAGTAGTGATCCGGCGGCGCGGTCAGCGGATAGTGCGGCGAGACGAACGAGACGAACAGCACCCACGGCTTGTCGCCATATTTGCGCGCTTCCTCGTGCAGCCAGATCTGCGCGCGCGAAGCGATCTCGCGATCGTATTGCGTGTAAACGGACTCGCCGGGACCGGCCATCTTCGCCATCTTGTAGGCGGCGCCGCGCACCGGAAGGTCGTCGCGGATCAGGCCCATCAGGTCGCCCTTGCCCTCGATGACCTGCATCGGGACGATCGATTCCGAAAAGCCGCAATCGTCGTCATCGGAACGGAAATGCAATTTGCCGATCGAAACGGTGCGATGGCCCGACTCGCGCAAATGATGATGCCAGCTCGGAATCGAGCCGTCGTAAGGATCGGCGTTATCCCAGAAGCCGATCTGATGGATGTATTTGCCGGTCGCGAAACAGGCGCGCGCCGGAATGCAGACCGGCGACGGTGTCCAGCATGATGTGAAGCGCGTGCCGCGCGCGGCAAGGCGGTCGAGGTTCGGGGTTTTGACGAACGGGTGGCCATAACAGCCCATCAACCCGCGGCTGTGCTGGTCCGACATGATAATCAGGAGGTTTTGCGGCTTCATGGGATTTCCTCGGCTTCCTCGCGCAACGCATTCTGGACAGATTATTACTATAGAGTATTATTACTCCATAGTAATCGGCGCAACAAGACGGATGCACAATCCGCATATCCATCGAGGGGAGAAAACACATGCTTCGGATTCTATCGATCTGCTTCGCGCTGCTGCTCGGCACCCAGGCCTTTGCCCAGGACTGGCCGGCGCGCTCGGTGCATCTCATCGTTCCTTACGCGGCGGGCGGCGGCACCGATACGGTCGCACGCGTGCTCGCGCAGAAGCTGAGCGGCGAACTCGGCCAGCAATTCGTCGTCGAGAACAAGCCCGGCGCGAGCGGCATGATCGGCGCGGCGCTTGTCGCCAAGGCGGCGCCCGACGGCTACACGCTTCTTGTCGCTTCACCGGCGGAGATCGCGCTCAACCAGAATCTGTTCCCGACGATGACCTACGATCCGCTCAAGGATTTTTCGCCGGTCACGCTGCTTGCCTGGACACCGCTCGTGATGGCCGCGCACCCCGACTTCCCCGCTTCGACGCCACAGGAACTTGTCGCGCTCGCCAAGAAAGAACAGGTTGACTTCTCGACGCCGGGCATCGGCAGTTCGCATCATCTCACCGGCGAATACATGAACCACGTCGCCGGGACGAAATTCACGCACGTGCCCTATCGCGGGGCGGCACCGGCCGTCACCGATGCCGTAGCGGGCCAGGTCAAGTTCACGATCTCGGGCATGCCGCCGGTCGTCCCGTTCCTCAAGGCGAACAAGCTCAAGGCGATCGCGGTCACCAGCAAGAAGCGTTTTCCGCTGTTTCCGGACGTGCCCGCGATGTCGGAAGTAAAGGGCTTCGAAGACTTTGACTTTACCAACTGGTTCGGTCTTTTAGCTCCCGCGGGAACGCCAAAAGCGATTCTCGACAAGTTGCAGAAGGCGAGCGCCGAAGCGCTGAAGGACGAACACGTTCGTCAGACTCTCGAAAACCAGGCGGCGGTCGCCGTCGGCAACACCTCCGAGGAGTTTGCGAAGTTCATCCGCGACGAGGCCGCGCGCTACAAGAAGATCGTCGAGATCACGCAGGTCAAGATCAAATGAAGCAAGCCGGCAATGCTTGAGGTTATCCAGGCTCGCCTCGCGAAGAATCGCACGGCAGCGGGGCCGAAATATCAGGCATTGCGGAATGCCATTCTCGGCGCCATCACCAGCCAGGAATGGAAAGCCGGCATGCGGCTGCCGACCGAAGCAGAGCTTTCGAAAGAGCTCCCCTTCAGCCTCGGCACGATCCAAAAGGCCTACGGCCAGCTGGTTAAGGACGGCCTTGTCATTCGCTCTCGCGGGCGCGGCAGTTTCGTCGCGCCCGTCCAGAAACAGATGGCCGAGCCGTGGCACTGCCGCTTTCTCGGCGACGATGGCACGGTGCTGCCGGTCTATCCGCGTCTGATCGGCCATAAGCTGCTGCGCGCGGAAAAGCGCTGGTCCGAGCTATTCGGCGCGCGCGCCAGGATCGTGCGGATCGACCGCACGATCTCGATCAACCACGAATTCGACGTGTTGAGCCAGTTCTACGCGCTCGAGAACATCACCGGCGCCCTGCTCGATCGCCCGCGCAAGAATGTGGAATCGGCCAATTTCAAGATGATCCTGCTGCGCGAATTCGGCATGCCGATCTCGCGCATCGTGCAGACGATCGGCAGGCCGGACAGCAAACCGGCGCGCGCGCCATCGTGGCGGCCGCAACTCGTGCTCGAGGCCACCGCCTATACAGCGGAGGGTGAAGTCGCCTATTTCCAGGAGATCTTCATTCCGCGGACACAGCGCAAGCTGATGTTCGATTCCGATCTCGCAATCTAAACCAAAAGCCGGCGAATGCCTCACATCCTGACAGCGCTCCCCGCTCCCGAACTGCTGATCAGCGCCGCGCTCGCGCTGTTCGTCGCCTATGCGATCTTCGGCATCACCGGCTTCGGCAGCGCGCTGATCGCGGCACCCGTGCTCGCGCAGTTCATGCCGATCTCGATGGTCGTCCCCCTGCTCGCGATCCTCGATCTCGCGGCGGCGATCACCAACGGATTTCGCCTTGACGCGAAAGCGAGCCTGCGCGAGCTGATGCTGCTCTATCCGGCATTGGCCGCAGGCACCATGATTGGAGCTGCGTTTTTGTTTTATGCTCCTACGCGTTCGCTGATGTTCGCACTCGGCGTATTCATTATCGCCTACGCCATCTGGAGTTTCTTCGCGCCGCAATCGACATCGCGCATCGCACGCGGTTGGGCGATCCCGATCGGCACCATTGGCGGCATCTTCAGCGGCCTGTTCGGCATGGGCGGTGCGATCTATTCGATGTATATCAGCCGCCGCTTCGACGACCGCGATACGATCCGCGCGACGCAAAGTGCCTTGATCGGTCTTTCAACCGTCACGCGCCTTACCATTTTCGTGTTCGCGGGGTCTTATAACAACTGGGAAATTCCGCTTCTTGCGCTGCTTCTGGTGCCGATCATGTTTCTCGGCATTCTCGCCGGCCATCATCTGACGCTGAAGATGTCGCGCGAGCGCTTCTTGCACTTTCTCTATCTGCTGCTGATCGCCTCTGGCATCGCACTCATCATCCGCGCCTTCATCCTGCGCGCCAATTAACGCGCATAGCGCGTCAGATCTTCCGTCGTATCGACATCGGCCAACACCGCCTCGTCCGCTGTCGGAAGCTCGACAAGATTTCGCGCGTAGCGCGCGAACAGATTGCGCGCGCCGATATCGCCCTCGATCGCCTGCAATTCGGCGAACAGCGAGCGATGCCACAGCACCGGCTTTCCGCGCTTGCCGCCGCAAACCGGCATGACGATCCGCGCTTCGGGATTTGCCGCCTGCGTTTCGCTCAGTTCGTCAATCAACCGCGGCGTGACGAACGGCATATCGCCGAGCATGACGAGTGCCGCATCCATGTCCGCCGGGATGCCGGCAATCCCCGCTCGCAACGATGTCGAAAGGCCCCGCGCATAATCGGGATTGTGCATGGCCGTGAAATCGAGCCCATGCAACGCATCGCGAACGGCTGGCGCATCGTGCCCGGTCACGACGATCACGCGGCTCGCGCTGGAAGCGAGGGCCGCCGCGGCGGCGCGGCGGATGATCGCCGCTCCATCAATCTCGGCGAGCAGCTTGTTCCGGCCGGCCATGCGCGTGCCGCGGCCGGCGGCAAGAACGACAGCGGCAAACGTCCACTTCACGGCTTGGCCGTGTTGCGCAGCGTTTCGGTCAACTGCGCGAGAATCGAGATCGAAATTTCCGCCGGGGTCGTAGCACCGATCGCAAGACCGACCGGCGAGCGGATGCGTGCGAGTGTTTCGGTGTCGAACCCCTTCTGCGCCAGCCGTTCGAGACGGTTGGCATGAGTCTTTCTGGAGCCGAGTGCACCGACATAAAAGCAGCCGGCCTGCAACGCGGCTTCGATGGCGGGGTCGTCGATTTTCGGATCATGCGTGAGCGCGATCAACGCCGTTCGCCGGTCGAGCCGGTTCGTTTCGAACGCCTGATCGGGCCAACTCGTTATGATTGTCGTTTGTGGGAATCGCTCGGGCGTCGCAAACCCGGTTCGCGGGTCGATAATCGTGACGTCATAGTTGAGCATTCTCGCCATGGGCGCGAGCGTCTGGGTGATGTGCACCGCGCCGATAATCACCATGACGATAGCGGGCAGATGCAATTCGACGAAATAATCCGCCGTTTCGCTCTCGATGCGCGCGCTTTTGCCAAGCGCGACGAGTTGTTTCAGCCGCTCCGCCAGCGGATCGTGCTCGATTTCGCTTTCGCGCACGAGGCGCTGCGCGCCGCTCGTGAGATCCGTGACAACGACGGCCGCGCGCCGCGCGGCGCGTTCGATATTCAACTCGCTCAGCAAATCGAGACGCATCTTTGAAATCAATCGATCTTTTCGATGTAAATTGAGATTTTGCCGCCGCAGGCAAGGCCAACTTGCCACGCCGATTCATCGGCAATGCCGAAACTGATGAGCGAAGGCTTTCCGGTTTGAATTACCTTTGCCGCCTCCACGATGACGGCGCCTTCGACGCAACCGCCCGAGATCGAGCCCAGGAAATTATCCCGATCGTCTGCGACAAGATGGCTGCCGATGGGGCGCGGCGAGGAACCCCAGGTTCCGACGACGGTTGCGAGTGCAATCTGCCGCCCTTCGCGCCGCCATGCCTCGGCCGTGGCGAGCACATCTTCGTTTCTGGTGTTCAGCGATAATACGTCGTCGATATTCATGCGTTCGACATTATGTCACGTTATGTCACGTTTCGCCTTGTACAATGGAACAATGATTTTCACGTAACGTTGCGATCATACGCGGCGCCGGTTGTTTGTGCCTCCTCAGAAGTGATGTAAGCTGAGGTTACTGCTCTTTCCTGGATATGCCTACGAGGGAGCTGAAATGCAGTTACGACGCATTCTTTATGGCGTTATCGCAGTTTTTATTCTTGCGATCCTCGCTGGCTTTGCGTGGACATGGCGTCCCGCGATCGCTCCCCTCGCAGCCAACGAAAAGCCCGCCGCTGACAAGCAGGCCATCAGTCACGGCGCGGAACTTGCCGCCATCGGCAATTGTGCCGATTGCCACACCACACCGGGCGGCACCGCGTATACCGGCGGCCGCGCCATTCCGACGCCGTTCGGCACGATCTATTCGAGCAACCTGACGCCTGACCGCGATACCGGAATCGGAGCGTGGCCGGAGGAGGCATTCCGCCGCGCCATGCGCGACGGCGTCGATCGCGAAGGGCGCCAGCTTTATCCGGCCTTCCCCTACGATCACTTCACCAAGGCGACGGGCGAAGACATCCACGCGCTATACGCGTTCCTGATGAGCCGGCCGGCGGTGAAGAATACGATTCCCGCCAATGCGCTGGATTTTCCCTTCAACTATCGGCCGATCGTCGCGGGATGGAAGGTTTTGTTCCTCAACCGTGCAAGTCTCGAGCCCGACCGCAGCAAGAGCGCCGAGTGGAATCGCGGCCGCTATCTCGTCGAAGGCCTCGGCCATTGCGGCGCGTGCCACACGCCGCGCAATGCGCTCGGCGCGGAAAAGAAAGGCAGCGCTTACGCGGGCGGCGTCACCGAAGGCTGGTATGCCCCGCCGCTCAACTCTACCATCGTCGCCGCGCATAAATGGACGGTCGATCAGCTCGCCGAATTTCTTGCGACCGGTTGGCACGAAATGCACGGGGCTGCCGCCGGGCCGATGGCCGATGTCGCCAAAAACCTGAGCGAGGCGTCGCATCAGGATGTTCGCGCCATCGCCACCTATATCGCGAGCCTGTCGAGCGACGCACAGGCCGGAGCAATGCCGCTTCAGGACAAGGCGCCGGCCAACGCATCGCCGGAAGTGGTCGCGATCTACAACGGCGCCTGCGCGAAATGCCATAACGATCGCCATGCGGTCGGCCCGTCGAAAGCGCTGCCGCTGTCGCTCAGCACGGCGGTACGCCAGGCGGATTCGGGCAATGCCGTTCGCGTCATTCTTCACGGCATCCAGTCGTATCGCGAGAGCGGCGGCCCTTACATGCCGGCCTTCGACGGCATGTTGTCTGACGAGCAGATCGCCGCCGTCGCCGATTATGTCCGCGCCCGCTATAGCAGCCAGCCGCAATGGACGGACGCCAAAACACAAATCGCCAAAGCCAGACAGCAGGGAGCCCAGCCATGACAATCGCGCTAAAGGTCAATGGCAAATCGCACGATATCAGCGCCGATCCATCGACGCCGCTCCTTTACGTCCTGCGTAATGAACTCGGTCTGCATGGGCCGAAATTCGGCTGCGGCCTCGGCCAGTGCGGCGCCTGCACGGTGCATGTCGATGGCCGCGCGACTTTCTCCTGCATCCTGCCGCTCGCGGCGATCGGCAATCGCGAGATCACCACGACCGAAGGGCTGATGGAGAACGGCAAGCCGAACAAGCTACAGCAAGCCTTCATCGACGAGGAAGCCGCGCAATGCGGCTATTGCATCTCGGGCATGGTGATGCGGGCGCAGGCACTGTTGAAGGTGAAGCCCAACCCGACGGAAGCCGAGATCCGCAACCATATGCGGCCCAATCTTTGCCGCTGCGGCACCCATGCCGCTATCCTGCGCGCAATCCGGCGCGCGGCCGCCGCGTAAGGAGGCCCGCCATGAATGTCTCTTTGAATATCTCTTTCACGCCTTCGCGCCGCGATCTTCTCAAGGGCAGCGGAGCTCTTGTCGTCGCTTTCTCGCTGCGGCCGCTTAGCGCGCTGGCGCAAACCCTCCCGCCGGCGAAATCCGTGGCGCTCGATCAGGTCGATACGTTCCTCGCCATCGACGCCAGGGGCAAGGTGACGGTCTACGCCGGCAAGGTCGATCTCGGCACCGGCATCCGCATAGGCTTCGCGCAGATCGTCGCCGACGAACTCGACGTGCCGCTCGAGAACGTCGATATCGTCGAAGGCGACACCGCCCTCACCCCCGACCAGGGCCCGACCTATGGCAGCCAGTCGATCCAGATCGGCGGCGTGCAAATCCGCCAGGCATCCGCCACCGCGCGCAGCGCGCTGCTCGACGAAGCGGCGAAGCGGTTGAACGTCCCGAAGGAAGACCTGACCGTCGCCGATGGCGTCATTCGCGCGAAATCCTCGAATGCGACGACTAGCTACGGCGAGCTCATCGGCGGCAAGAGCTTCGAGCTGAAGCTGGATCCCAACGCGCCGCTCAAGAATCCGGCGGACTACAAGATCGTCGGCAAGCGCATCTCTCGCCGCGACATCACCGGCAAGGTCACCGGCGGTTTCACCTATATGCACGACTTCCGCGTGCCGGGCATGCTGCACGGCAGCGTCATTCGTCCGCCCGCGCTCGGCGCCAAGCTCGAAAGCGTCGATGAATCCTCGATCAAGGACATTCCGGGCGTCGTCAAGATCGTGCGCGAAGGCAACTTTCTCGGCGTTGTCACCGACAACGAGTGGTCGGCGGTGCGCGCCGCGCGCCAATTGAAAGCAACCTGGTCGAAATCCGAAACGCTGCCCGACGAAAAGAAGCTTTGGGAGCATGTCCGCGCCACCAAGATCGTCAAGGACGACGTCACCAGCAATATCGGCGATGTCGCCACCGCGCTCAAAGCGGACGGCAAGAAGATTCAGGCCAGCTACGATTTTCACATCCATACGCACGGCTCGATCGGCCCGTCGTGCTCGATCTCGGAATTCCGCGACGGCAAGCTGATCAACTGGTCGGCCTCGCAAGCGACGCACAATTTGCGCAAGCAACTCGCACAGATGCTGTCGATGCCGGTCGAAGACGTGCGCTGCGTCTATATCGACGGCGCGGGCTGCTACGGCCGCAACGGCCACGAAGACGCCGCGGGCGATTCCGCCCTGCTCGCCAAGGCCACTGGCAAGCCTGTGCGCGTGCAATGGTCGCGCGCCGACGAGCACGGCTGGGATCCGAAAGGCCCGCCGACCTTGATCGATCTGCGCGCCAATCTCGACAGCAGCGGCAATGTGACGGCCTGGGAATCTGAATTCTTCATCCCGCAAGGCGGCGCCGGCATGGTCGAACTGGTCGCGGCCAATCTCACCGGCTTTCCGGCCGATCGCTCGCTGTTCCCCGGCGGCATCGTCCAGGATTCAGCGATTCCTTACAAAATCGCGAATGTCCGGACTGTTTGCCGCCGGCTCGAAACGACACCCTTCCGGCCATCCTGGATCCGCACACCGGGCCGGATGCAGAACACTTTCGCGAACGAATGCTTCCTCGACGAGCTGGCGGCGGCGGCGAATGCCGACCCATTCGAATACCGCATGCGCTACATCGACCCGTCCGACAAGCGCGGCATTGAAGTATTGGAGCGGCTGATCAAACTCGCCAACTGGGAGAAGCGCCCCTCGCCGCAGAAGAATATCAACGGCAATATCGTGAAAGGCCGCGGCATCAGCTACGTCAAATACGAGCTGGTGCGCACTTATGTCGGCATGGTCGCCGAAGTCGAGGTCGACCGCACGAACGGCGATGTCCGCGTCACCAAATTCTACGTGACCCATGACTGCGGCCAGATCATCAACCCGAACGGCGTGCAGGCGCAGATCGAGGGCAGCATCATTCAAACGTTGAGCCGCACGATGAAGGAGCAGCTCACCTTCGACCGCAGCATGGTGACGAGCCTCGACTGGGCGAGCTACCCGATCCTCACCTTCCCGGAAGTGCCGGAGATCGTGATGGACCTGATCGACCGGCCGAACGAAAAGCCGTGGGGCGCGGGCGAGCCGACGGCGGCGCTCGTTCCGTCCGCGATCTCGAACGCGATATTCGACGCGACCGGCGCGCGGCTGCGCTCGGTGCCGTTCAAGCGCGACAAAGTAAAAGCGGCGCTGCAGCAGGTCTAGATTCCGGCTGGCGTCTTGCCAAATTTCATCGGCGCGGCCTTTCTTGCCGCGCCGATTTTTGTTGCACGCGAGTCGCGCGGCGAAATTCGATGCGCGAGGACAAATTTCGGCTGCGGCATTTCGACCGCTCGAATTATTTTCATCGCAAAGCGCCACAGACATTAACGCGCGAAAAATTTCTTTTGATTTTACAGTACGGAACTCGAGGCATTTGTTTGTTTGGAACTTTTGCAAAAATATTTTTGACGCAACTTTTCGAGCGAGCGCCGTATCCTCGCCGGATTTGCCTGCTGAATTCCACGCGCCAAGATCATCGCTGCATCGGTTTCACAAAAACTTCTTCGTGAATCGCTACAGCATCGCATCGGTCGCTCAACTTCATGACCGAACGAATTCGTGGGGTCGATGCCGCAAACATGAACTGGGGCGTGATAGTGACGGTGTTTGCATTATTGGGACCTTTGCTCGCGGGCTGCGACGGCGCGCGCGGCGTCATTGCAAACGCGGAACCCATCGCGGCCGCACCGGCACCCGCCGCCTATCGTCTGACCACCGGCGATAAAGTGAAGGTCACGGTCTATAACGAGCCGGACCTGACCGGCGAGTTCCAGGTCAACGACGCCGGGAACGTATCCTTTCCGCTCGCCGGCGACATCCCCGCCAACGGCGCGACCGTCTCCGAGTTCCAGCAGCGCCTGACAACGAAACTGCGCAAGGGCTACGTCAAAAACCCTCGTGTTTCCGTCGAAATCAGCACTTATCGGCCATTCAACGTCATCGGCGAAGTCAAGAACGCGGGGCAATATCCCTATCGCCCCGGCCTCACCTTGAGCGACGCCGTCGCGATGGCCGGCGGCTACACCTATCGGGCCAATCAGAACACCGCCTATATCCGCCGCGCGGACGCGAGCGGCGAAACGTCCGTGAATACGGACCAGGGCGGCATCACCGTTGGGCCGGGCGACAACATTCGCATTCCTGAACGCTACTTCTAACCACGAACACGGAGGCCGGACCGAGCTTTTCTAGCCGTCACCATCAATCCATCAAGGAGAAGCCGCGCTCACGGCGCGGTATCCGATACCGAATGGGGGTACACGGATGATCGCTACCAACTCAGGAGCCGTTTCTGACACGGCTTTGACCACGGATTTGCTGCTTATCGCCGAGCAGCATCCGCAATCGCTGGCGCAAAATTGCGCCAAGGAATGCGCCAAGGAATGCGTAACGGAATGCGTAACGGAATGCGCGCCGCCGCCGAAAGCCGCGGCTGCGCATGCGTCCATCGCGGCGAAACATTTTCCCTATGCACGAATTGACCGGAAAACGGTAAGGCGCACCAGGCGGTTGGGGCCTGCGCTGTCGCTCTCGACAACGCGGCAGGTTTATCCCGACGAGGATGCAGCCGCGAGCATCGCGGGTTAGCCCGCGCCTCGCGCATCTCAATCTTCTCCACATGACGAAGGGTACTGCCGCGGACGCCGCCGCGGCAGATGATAGGTTTTTGTTCCTGCAGATGAAACGCAGATGAAACGGTGCGTCGAAATATCGGGTGCGAAGCGAAAATATTTCGGAACGGAACGCAACGCACAAAGTTGGATTGGAGAGATTTGGGGAAGATGCGGACCGGGGACATGAATGACAAACACGCCGACTCTGAATACGCACGACTCGACTAGGGCGCGCGCGTGCAAACCAGTTTTCGAGTAATCATCATGACGCTCGCGCTGATGGCCGGTTCGACTGCGGGAGGGTTCGCGGATGACGCGCTGCCGGACGATGTGCTGTCGCGCATTCCGGTGAAGGATCGCCCGCACCCCGAATTTGATCCCGTCGGCATCCAGTACAATTCGATCTTCTTCTATCCGAAACTCACCACCGGATTGCTTTTCGATTCGAATGTCTATGCCAGCAACACCAATCCGCGATCCGATGCCGCCCTCATCTTCTCGCCCGAGCTCACGATCCGCTCCGGCCCGAAGACCTACGGTTACGATCCCAATCCGCAGCCGTTTTCATACGAGTTCAATATCGGCGCCGATATCTATCGCTTTCGCAACATCACAACCGAAAACCGCGAGAACGCGCATGCCAAGCTTGTAACGCATGCGGAATTCGCTCACGACCTGATTTTCGATACGGCGTTCGAGGCGGCGCGCAAACACGAAGAGCGCGGCAGCTCCTCGTCGCCGATCGACGCCCGCAACCCTGTTCCCTATTGGGATCTCAAGGGCGAACTGGCGCTGACCAAGAAATTCAACCGCTTCGGCACCACTTTCGATGTCACCGCTCGCCGCCTCACCTATGGCGACGTCGACTCGTTCTCCGGCGTGCCGCTCGATCAATCGTGGCGCAACGGCAATATCTTCACCGGCTCGATCAAGCCGTTCTACGAGTTCTCGCCCGGCTATCGCGCCTTCTTTCTGCTCCAGGCGAATACCCGAAACTATGCGGGCACCGGCACCCTGAACCGCGATTCCAACGGCTATATCATTCGCGGCGGCCTCGATTTCGTTGTCAGCCCGTTATTCTACGGCACCGCCGAGATCGGCTACCTCTCGCAGAGTTACGATAATCCCGCGATCCCACCGATCGACGGCTTGTCGTTCTCGGGCCGGGCCACCTGGCTCATGACCAAACTGATGACGGCGACCTTCTCCGCGGAGCGCACGGTCGCCGAGACGACGACGCCCGATTTCAACGGCATGCTGCGGACCTCATTCGGCGCGCGCATCGACTACGAGCTTTTGCGCAATCTCATCCTCTACGCCGAGCCGAAATATATCGACGAAGAATTTCCCGGCACGGCACGCCACGACAAGCTCGCGAAAGTGTCGGCGGGTTTCGATTACCTGATGAACCGGCGCCTCAAGCTTGGGCTGCGATACGACTTCATCGACCGCAACTCGACCATCCCTGCTTACACTTATGACGAACATGTGGTGACGCTTAATGTTACAACGCAGTATTGACCGTCATCCGCCAGGGCACCAGGCCTATGCGCCGGAGCGCATAAGTGCGCCGCGCGTGCAGAGCGATTTCGACGGCGATGCCGTCGCCGGCGTGCTGCGCAACCTGCGCCGCAATGCGCGGCTGATCATGCTCTCGGCGATCACCGGCACGCTGATCGCAACCGCCGCGGTCTTCAGCCTGACGCCGCTCTACAAGGCGACGACGCTGGTGCTCGTCGATCCGCGGCAAACGAAAATTCTGCAGGATGCCGAAGTCGTCGGCCGCCCCGGAACCGAAAGCGGCGCGATCGACAGCGAAGCCGAAATGGTCACCTCGCCGGCCGTGCTGCGCGCCGTCGCCGAGAAAATGCAGTTGCAGAACGATGATGAATTTTCCGGCATCAACGGCATTTTCGGCGCGATCAGGGCTTACGTGATTGCGCCGATCAAACGGTTGCTCGGCGCGAAGAGCAGCGACGACCCCTATGGCGCCATCGTTGACAAGCTCGACAAATATTCCGACGCCAAGCGCCGCGCGCTGAGCTACGTCATCGAATTGAATGCCTGGTCGCGCGATGCCGACAAGGCGATGGATCTCGCCAACACCATTGCGGATCAGTATCTCGCCCAGCAGGTCGCTTCGAAAACCAAGGTGACCGAGCGCGCGACCGAATGGCTGAACGGACGCGTCGAGGAATTGCGTAAACGCGTCGATAAGTCCGACCGTGCGCTTGAACAGTACAAGGCGCAGGCCGGATTGTTCGATCCCGCGGGAGAAAATCTGTCCGACCGGCAGATCGCTTCGCTCAACGATCAGCTTGTCGATTCCCGTGCGAAGGCAGCCGCGGCGCGCGCCAAATACGATCAGTTGAAGGGCATCACGCCGCGTGAGTTGCGCTCGGCCGCCGCCACTCCCGACGTGTTGCAGTCGCAGGTGATTTCCAACCTGCGCGGGCAATACGCCGATGCCGCGCGCAAGCTCGCCGAAAAAGCCGCGCGTTACGGCCCCGAAAACCCGATCGTCACTTCGGCGCGCGCCGAAGCCAGCCGGCTGGAAGCGGAGATCGCCGCCGAGATCAATCGCATCGTTTCGAGTTCCAAGGCGGAATACGAAATCGCCAAGAGCCGCGAGGAGTCGCTGGAAGCGAGTCTCGACGACCTCAAGGAAAAAGGCAGCAAATTCAACGAAGCGATGGTCAAGATGCACGAACTCGAGCGCGAGGCGCAGGCCAATCGCGATCTGTTCAACTCGTTTCTTGCCCGCGCCAAACAGACGGCCGAGCTGAATTTCCAGGTCCCCGACTCGCGCGTCGTTTCCGAAGCGACAATGCCGAATTCGACGAGCTATCCGCGCCGCGCGCTGATCATCGGCGTCGCCTTCTTCGGCTCGCTCGGTCTTGGCATCGCCATTGCGCTGGCGCGCGGCGTATTCACGAGAGGTTTCCGCAACACCAGCGATATCGAAACCAGCCTTGGCCTACAGTCTCTCGCGTCCATTCCATTGATCGAAGGATCGGTTCGGCCGGCCCACGGGCGTGAACCCCTCCTTGGAAACATGCGTGGCGCGAGGCTGTCCCTGCCGGGTCCCGGGACAAACACTCGTGCGTCGTCCCGGGACCGGCTAGCGGCAGCGCGCAAACTTGCGAGCCTCGTCGTCGATCAGCCGAACTCGCCCTTTTCCGAGAGCGTGCGCGCGCTGCGTTTCAACATCCGCCATTCGCTGAACGACGCCGAAGAAAACACCGTACTCGTAACCTCGGCGCTTGCCGGCGAAGGAAAATCGACGATTGCCGCAAATCTGGCGCGCGAAGCGGCGCTCGCGGGCGAGCGCGTGCTGTTGCTCGATGCCGACCTTCGCCACCCGACGCTCGCCAACTCGCTCGAATTTCAGCCGCGTGAAACAGCCCCCACGGAGCTTGCCGATATTCTCCTCGGCCACGGCGACTTCCGCCGCTCGATCCGGCGCGACCGCAAGAGCGGGCTTTATGTCGTCGCCGGCACGGCGCGCGTTTCCGGCGCCGAGGCCGTAGCGCTCCTTTCGTCTCCGCGCATGCAGGAGCTCATCGAGATTTCCCGAAAAGCGTTCGACCTCGTGGTCATCGACGCGCCGCCGCTGCTGCCGATCGCGGATTCGCGCGTGCTCGTCGATCTCGTCGACGGCGTCGTGATGGTCGTCGAATCCGAACAGACGTCGCGCGAGGCGGTGACCGCCGCGATCCACGAAACTCCGGCGCTGGAAGGCAAGCTGATCGGCACCGTGCTGAACCGCACCGTCGATGACTTCGACCGCTACTATTACGGCGCCAATCCCGAGCGAAAGTACGAGTTCACGTAATGGGTAAAATCGAAACTTCGCTGCACCGGCAATCGGCCAATCGCTCCGCACGTTATGACGAAACGCTCGCGCACGCCTCACGCACGCATGCGATCATGAGTCCGCAGACGCTTGCCGTTCTTTCGGGTTGCATCGAGTGTCTGCTGATCGCGGCGGCGTGCTATCAGGCCGGCAGCTTCTACCACCGGCTGATGTTCGGCCATCTGCCCTACGCGACCTTCTATCTCGCCGCGACCTTCTGCCTTGCCGCACTGTTCGTCGTGCCGTGCGGTTTCGCACGCGATTACTCCATCAAGCGGCTGCTCGACCCGCGCGCGCAACTCCAATCGATTTTTCTGCACTGGAACTACGCCTATGCGCTGTTCGTGCTTGCGCTCTTCATGCTGCACGCGACCGATTTCTACTCGCGCGGCTCGATTGCCGTGCAATACGGCGCGGGCTTGACGACCGCGCTCATCGTACGGGCCGTGCTGATGCGCTTCGCCGCTCGCGCCATCGACAAAGGTCAGATCGTCGGAAGCCGGGTGCTGATGGTCGGCGAGTCGCCGCTCGTCGAAGACGCCGCCTGGCGGATGCAGCGCAACCGCAAGGGCGTCGAAATCGTATCGACGATCAAGCTCGATCCGCGGCGCCAGGAAGACGACGGCGCGCAAATTCAGGCTGCGCTTGAGAAAGCCGAAGCGTTTTCCCGGCACGGCGCGATTGACGACATCGTTATCTGCCTGCCCTGGTCGAAAAGCGAAACCATCTCCAGCTTCGTCGACGGGTTGGCGTCAATTCCAGCGACCATCCACAGCGCGCCGGATGCCGGTTGGCGCTGGATGAGCGAACCGGCCCTCGCCCGTGTCGGCGGCGTCTATACGCTGCGCCTCTCGCGCACCCCGCTCACACGCAAAGACCAGATCATCAAGCGCGCCTTCGATCTCATCGTTGCATCGGGGCTGCTCCTTGCCGCCGCGCCTTTTCTTCTCACTGTCGCGCTCTTGATCAAGCTCGACTCCAAAGGCCCGGTGATTTTCCGCCAGCGCCGCAACGGCTTCAATCAACGCGAATTCCGCGTCTTCAAGTTCCGCACCATGACCACGCTCGATGACGGGCCGGTGATCCGCCAAGCGACGCGCGACGACCAGCGCATTACCCGGATCGGGAGAATTCTGCGCGCCACCAATATCGACGAGTTACCGCAACTCCTGAATGTCATTCTTGGCGATATGTCGCTTGTCGGCCCGCGGCCGCACGCCGTCGCGCATAACAACGCCTACGAAGAGCGGATCCGGCTTTATGCGCGGCGCCATAACGTCAAGCCCGGCATCACCGGCTGGGCGCAGGTGCGCGGCTTTCGCGGCGAGACCGATTCCATCCAGAAGATGCGCGATCGCGTCGAGCACGATCTCTACTACATCGACCACTGGTCGCTGTTCTTCGACATCAAGATCCTGGTCATGACCATCTTCTCGCTGAGGTCGTATCGCAATGCCTATTGAAAAACCCGTCGCAGCCGATTGGCAGCGAGACGACTACGTCCCCGCCGCCGTGCGCAATCCGAAACGCGGCGTGTTGCGCATGGGCGGGCTTGCATTGCGCCGCTACCTGATCGCGATGCGGCGCGCCTATTTCGTGCGCGTCTGGAAGATGGACATCGACCCGAGCGCCTGGTTCTCGCTGAAGGTGCATTTCGATCGCACGCATCCGCGCGGCATTCATATCGGCCCCGAGAGCTATGTCGCTTTCGGCGCGGTGCTCCTCACCCACGACATGACACGCGGCATCTATGCAGACACGCGCGTCGGCGCCCGCTGCTTCATCGGCGCTCACAGCATTCTCCTGCCCGGTGTCACCATCGGCGACGGCTCGATCGTCGCAGCCGGCAGCGTCGTCACGCGCGACGTTGCGCCTGGCTCGATCGCCGCCGGCAACCCGGCGCGAACCGTGCGGACCGGGATCAAGACCTATCGTTTCGGCTGCTTGTGGAATTGGGAAAGCACGAAATACGGCGGCAGCATCCCCGATCCATGATCGCGAGACGCCGCTCAGCCGGCGAATTTCAAGGGCAAGGGGCAACGATGCGAGCGGGGAACGGCTTCGGCCGTTCGCCGAAGGGAAAGCTTTTTGTTGCGAAAGGCGGAGAAGAAGATGCGGACGACTTTTCTAGGCTCACCGATCGACCTGTTGACATTCGACGAGACGATTTCGCTCGCCATCGAAGCGATGTTGACCAAGAAACCCGTCCAGCATGTCGCGATCAATGTCGCGAAGCTGGTGAAAATGCGGAACGACGCCGAGCTGCGCCGTGACGTAACCGAAAGCCACATCATCGGCATCGACGGCGCAGGCATCGTGATCGGCGCCCGCGCGCTCGGCATCAAGGTGCCCGAGCGCGTTGCCGGTATCGACCTGATGCAGAGGCTGCTTGCGATCTGCTCGGTACAGCACTTCCGGCCCTATTTCTTCGGCGCGCGCCGGCACGTGCTCGAACGCGCAATCCGGAACGCCTACCGCCTCTGGCCGGGACTGGAGCTTGCGGGCTATCGCGACGGCTATTTCGGCGAGGAAGAAGAAGCCGAGATTGTCGAGAACATCAAGAACAGCAAAGCCGACTGCCTGTTCATCGGCATTCCGACGCCGCGCAAGGAGCGCTTCCTGCATCGCTATCGCGACGCGCTCGGCGTGCCCTTCATCATGGGCGTCGGCGGCAGCTTCGATGTGCTGGCAGGCCACGTCTCGCGCGCGCCGCGCGGCATGCAGAGCGCCGGGCTCGAGTGGCTCTACCGCGTCTATCAGGAGCCGAAGCGCATGTGGTGGCGCTACCTCAGCACCAACGCCGTCTATGCCGGCCTGCTCGGCAAGGAGCTCGTCACTCGCACCGTGCGCGGCAAGGCCCGCGCCGAAGGAGAAGCCGCATGAATATTCTCGTTGCGTTCGGCACACGCCCCGAAGCCATCAAGCTCTTTCCGGTCATCCACGAATTGAAACAGGATGACGATTTCGACGTCACCGTCTGCGTGACCGGGCAGCATCGCGAGATGCTCGATCAAGTGCTCGATATCGCCAAGATCACGCCCGATGTCGATCTCGACATCATGCGGCCGAACCAGAGCTTGCCGCAGATCACCTCGCGTATTCTCTCGAGCTTCGACGAGGTTCTCGCGAAATTTTCGCCCGATCGGGTCATCGTTCAGGGCGATACGACAACCGCGATGGCGGCCGCCCTCACCTCGTACTATCGCAAGATCCCGGTCGATCACGTCGAAGCGGGCTTGCGCTCGGGCAACATCTATTCGCCCTTCCCCGAGGAAGTGAACCGCAAGATGGTCGGCTCGATCGCTTCGCTGCACTTTGCGCCGACGGCACGCGCCGCCGACGCCCTGATCCGCGAGAACGTTCCTGTCGACCGTGTGTTTGTCACCGGCAATACGGTGATCGACGCACTGCTCGAAACCAAGGAGCGAATTTCCGAATTTTCCGATGTGCGGAAGCTGATCGACGCACAGCTTCCGCACAAAGGCGAGAACCGCAAGATTATCCTCGTCACCGCGCATCGCCGCGAGAATTTCGACGGCGGCATTCAGGAAATCGCGGCCGCAATCCTGAAGCTTGCCGAGCGCGAAGATGCATTGATTATTTTTCCAGTGCATCCGAATCCGAACGTCTCGGGCCCGATGCGCGAACTCCTCGGCCATCATCCGAACATCCGGCTGCTGCCGCCGCTCGAATACGTGCCGTTCGTCTATCTCCTCTCGCGCTGCGACTTCGTGCTGACGGATTCGGGGGGCGTGCAGGAAGAAGCGCCGGCGCTGGGCAAGCCGGTCCTCGTGATGCGTGACACCACCGAGCGACCGGAGGGCATCGACGCCGGAACGGCGCTTCTCGTTGGCGCGGCTTCCGAGCGGATTTTCGGCGAAGCCGTGCGGCTTCTCGAAGACCGGCGCCACTATCAGCAGATGAGCCGCGCGCACAATCCGTTCGGCGACGGCAAAGCGAGCCGCCGCATCGTCGATGTCATCGCGCAGGAAACCGATCTGCGCAGCAAGAACTCCGCCGACATGTTTCAGCCCAGCATCAGCCCCGCCCTGCAGGAGGATTTGGAAAATGCCTCGTGATTTCTCGAAAGTCTGCGTCATGGGCCTCGGCTATATCGGCCTGCCCACCGCCGCCCTCATCGCCAGCCGCGGCCTCGACGTGCTCGGCGTCGATATCGACCCTTCGATCGTCGAAACGGTGAGCGGCGGCCACATTCACATCGCCGAAGCCGATCTCGACGGCTTGGTGCAAAAAGGCGTGATGTCGAAAAAGCTCACGGCGCGCAGCGAGCCCGAGCGGGCCGATGTCTTCATCATCACCGTGCCGACGCCGCTTTCGGGCAACAAGAAGCCGGTCGTCGATCACGTATTCTCGGCGGCACGCGCCATCGCGCCGCATCTTGCGCATGGCAGCCTGGTCATTCTCGAATCGACCTGCCCGATCGGTACCACCGAAAAAGTACGCGATCTTCTGGCCGAGATGCGGCCAGGCCTGCGCTTTCCATGGCCCAACCGCAGCGAAGAGCCCGATGTTTCGATCGCCTATTGCCCCGAGCGCGTGCTGCCGGGCCGTATCCTGATCGAGCTCGTGCAGAACGATCGCTGCATTGGCGGGCTCACACCCGGTTGCGCTGCCAAGGCCCGGCGCTTCTACGAGCTGTTCGTGCGCGGCGAATGCTTCGAAACCCATGCACGTACCGCCGAAATGGTGAAACTGACCGAGAACGCGTTTCGGGATGCCAATATTGCATTCGCCAACGAGCTTTCGCTGATCTGCGATCACGTCGGCGTCGATGTCTGGAACGTGATTGAACTTGCGAACCGCCATCCGCGAGTGAATATCCTGAAGCCTGGCCCCGGTGTCGGCGGCCACTGTATCGCGGTCGATCCATGGTTCATCGTCGATGCGGCCCCTCATCAGGCGCGCATGATCCGCGCTTCGCGCGAGATCAACGACGGCAAAGCGGATTATGTCTACGAGCAGGCGAAGTCATTGATCGAGACCTATCCCGACCGGCCGATCTTTTGCCTTGGCCTTGCCTTCAAGGCGAACGTCGATGATTTGCGCGAAAGCCCGGCGCTCGAAATCGCCGAACGGCTGGCCGAGAGCTATCCCGACAAAATCAACGTCGTCGAGCCGTTCGTCGACAAGCTGCCGAAACGGCTTGCGCAGCATGGCGCGCGCAAGGCCAAACTACGCGAAGCGCTCGCGACGGATTCGATCCTTATCGTGCTGGTCGATCACGATGCATTTCGCCGCGTGACGGCGGAGCAGCGCAACGGCTCGATCGTTTACGACACGCGCGGCCTGTGGCGCGAGCCGAACGAGCCGGTGCGGACGACGGCCTTCCCGGTCAGACGTGCAAGCATGTCGGTATAACGCTTGCCGATACCATCGCGGCGGAGCGGCTGAAAGGAATTGTCGCTCTGCCGCCTTGCGATTGACTTCTTCAACTCGCGCTCGTTCTCGACCAGAAATCGAATGCCATCGGCGACTTCCGCCGCCGAATTGGGGTCGCACCGGCAACCGATGTGAAAGCCGTCGAACAGGCCGTCGATGCCCCTGCCCTTCGACCACAGGATCGGCACGCCGGCGAGCACGGCTTCGACATGCACCATGCCGAAGGTCTCCCGCCGCGGCGTCATGACGAAGGCGGTGTAGCGATTGATGGTCGACTGCACCTTGGCGTGCGGCAGCGGCCCCATCAGCCGGACGCGATTTGCGGCGCCGGCATTCTGAATCGCCTGACTGGCTTCCAGAAGCGAGCGCGGGCTGCCGCGTCCATAGACATCGATTGCAAGTTCCGGCATTTCCTTTTCAAGCAGCATCGCGGCTTGTGAAAGAATATCCAGGCCTTTGCGCCGCCAGGAATCGAGCGCGAATACGCTGATCAATCGCGGCTCGTCGACGCGCCGGGGCGCGATAATGGCCTCGCCTGCCGTCATCACCGGCAGCAACTCGAAATGCGAGGGGTCGAGCGAGAGCGCCTTGCTGAAATATTCGCGCGTCCAGGGCGCGGGCGGCAGCAAGAGCGCCGCGTTGCTCGCGATCTTGCGGTAGCGCGGCCGCAGCGTTTTCTTGGTTTCGAAGATCTTGATGTCGGTATCGCCCCACAGGCTTGCGACATAGGGAATGCCGGTCTTCTCCGAAAGCTCGGAAGCAATCAGGCCTTCCACCGAAAATTTATGAGCGTGAATGAGATCCGGCATCACGCATTTCTGCTCGAGATCGTTGCGGATCGCTTCCGCGACCAGCGCAAGATGATGCGCAAGCCGAATGCCATAAGGCGGCGCGCCATAGGCGATGGCCGTTCTGTCCTCCGCGAAGGGAAACAGCGCGATGTCCTTGCGCCAGCTTACGCGGTTCACCGAATAGACGATGTGACGAAACCCCTTCGCTTCGGCGAGCAGGTTCTCGACGGCGCGCGTCTTTTCGGGCACCAGCGGATCAGGAAAATCCGCGCTGATATGCAAAATGGTTTTCATGAACTTTCCGGTTTTTCGCGAGCGGCGGAATCGTAACGGCAATGGCAAATGCAAAGGTGCAGATATTCGCCAATGTCGTGAAGCCGCTCGACTCGGTGATGCCGTTGAACAGCACGAACAGCAGCATCGCGAATACGATGCGGTCGCGCTGGACGGCGGCGCGTGCGAGTATTGCGATGTAAGAGATCACGAACAACGCAACGCCGATGACGCCGGTTGTCAGCAGGAGCTGAAGGAAGACATTGTGGGCATGCGAGGTCGCGAAACCCACCTCGCTCGCATGCTGCGGCAGTACGAAGACCGAGCTTGCGTAGCCGTAGCCCATCCACGGTTCGGCCGCTGCGAGCTTCAAGACGGCGTGCCAGATTTCAGTGCGGCCGGTGAAGGACGTGATTTCGCCGATATCGCCGCTGCGCGAGACCATCCTGAACAGAAACGCCTCGCCTTTCGGCAGGATCACCGCCAGCGCCAGCAGCCCGGCCGAGAACAATGCAATCGCGGCATAGAGCCTGCGCCAGCGAAACATGTACACGATGAACAAAATGGCGAGTGCGCCCGCAAGCGGCCCGCGCGAATTGGTCATCAGGAGCGCAATGAGCGAGATCAGGCCGGCAAGCGGCGCGAAGAAAATATTGATGCGGTGAAACTCGCGCGCATAGAGCCCCACCACGACCAGCGAGAATGCCGCGATCAGCGCCATATTGTTGGCGCTGCCGGCGATGCCCGCGAGGCGCGGGCTGACGAAGCGCTCTTCGTTGACCCAGTAAACGTAGTGGCCAAATTCAGGGATCGCGAAATAGACGGCAATCGAGATGATGCAGAAAAGCACGATCGCAACCACGATCGTCGCGAAGATTTCGACCTCGCCGAAACTGGAAAACAGGTAGGCCGAAAACAACACGCATGCCACGACCGTGAACACGGAAGTCGCCGTATAGGCCGGCGCCGGCGAGACGACCGTGCTCGCCGAGATCCAGAGCAGAAACAGGATCCACGGAAAATTGCTCGGAATCAGCAAGATGCGCAGCCATTGCCGGGCATGGATCAAGGCGGCGAAAGCCACCGTCATCCAGATGACGATCTTCAGGATCACCTGAAAATCGACGTCCTTGTCCTGGTAGTCGCGGATGCGGAAGACCGCCTGCACCAGAAAAATCGCCACGAACAAGTGCAGCAGAATGGCAACGCGGTTACCGCGCGCAATGCCCCAGGCAAGCGCAATGCCGAGGCACACCGCGGGAAACGCAGCAACTGCGATCAGCGAAGATGGATCGAACAGCAGCATGCCCGCGAGCACTGCGGCTGCCGTCGCGAGAAAAAGACCGAGGACGTCGCGTTCGGCCAGGGTCATGGCTTCGCGCTCCGCCAGAGCAGAAACGCGGTGCCAACCACCGCAATCAGCCACCCGACAGCACAGGCTGCGATCGCTCCCGTTTCGGCAAACCAAATGACAAGCGGAAACGTGAGCGCGAGCGCGGCAAGCGAAGCCATTCCGCGAATGATGTAATAGGCGCGGAAATTCTTCAGCGTGTAGATCAGCGACTCGAACGGCATCGTTACGCTGAGCAGAACGTAAACTGGTACCCAGGCGATGAGCGCCATTTCAAATCCTGCGAATTTGGTGCCGTAAGCAAGCTGCAGGATTTGGCTCGCGAAGAACCAGACGAACACACCGAAAAGGAGGCCAATCGCCGCATAGAACGATGCGAGTTTCATCGTCAGCGCAAACGCGCCGCCGGATTTTTGCCTCGCGCCATCGGTAAATCCGGATTTGTCGGCAATGTCGAAGCCGCGCAACAGGATTTGCAACGGCTGCATCAGGCTTCGCGTCGCGACAAAGGCCGCCGCATGAATGGGCGCAGCGAAAGCGCCAAGAACCAGAAGCGGAAAATGGTTGTAGCCCGCGTAAGTCGCGGTCGCCACGCCGGCCCAGCCGCCATAACGCTTCATATTCATCCGGAACAGGCGAAGGCCGCCGCGAAGATCGGGCGCGCCAACAACCGCGACGATCGCGGCATAATGCACAAGCATCGCTCCCGCGAGTATCGCGAGTAATGTCTCGTACCCGATCCAGTGCGCGAGCGCGCAAGCACCGGCAACGGCGGCAACGGCCGCGTACCAGACCGCGGTTGCGAGCAGCACGCCAGGGCGTTTCAGCTTGATGAGAAACGATCGCGCAAATTCAAGCTCGGTATAGACCAGCAGGCAAACGACACTCGCCGCGATCACTAGATGCGCATAGGCGGAAGCGGAAAGGAAAGAAGCGACAACAAGCGCCAGCGCACCTGCAAGCAGCGAACACGCGAGCACGATAAATTGCTCGGCGAGCGCACCCCTCATACGCCGCTGCGCGCGGGATTCGGGCTCCAGCATCAACGGGATATTGATGGCGTGCCGCTGGATGCCCTGCATCATCAGGCCGACCGAAAGGCCGATGCCGTAGGACGCAAGATCCGTATGCGAAAAGGCCCGCCCGATCGCCAGCGTGAGGCCGAAATTCGTAAATGCGACAAGGAGTTGGTCGCCCACCGTCGCCGCCCGCGTAAATACGGGACGCGAGAACAGAAGCGGCGCGGCAGACGCGAATTTTGCCGTTAAGGTGGCCATACCGGCGAAAAACCCGGTTACTCTTGCAGGATCGCTTTCAGTTTTTGCTCGACATTGGCCGAGTTCAGCACGTCCTCCGGCGGGCGGCGGCAGACGAAGACTTTTTCGCCGCGCATCAGGCCGTAGCGCGAGACGTTCGGTTCGACCGCCGTATATTCCTCGACGACAAATCCCGGCATCGCGAGGCGCATGCGCGCGTCGCGGCCGAAGAAGCGCGCGTGATCGTGCTGGCCGAAGTGAAGAAGACGATCGCCCTCCGAGGACACCGATTGGTTTTCGTAGGTCTCCTCCCAACCTTCCACGATCGGGAACATCGCGATCACTGTGCCGCCGGGGCGCACGACGCGGTAGAGTTCGGCAATCGCCGCCTTGTCGTTCACATGCTCGAGCACGTGCAGACAGACGACGACATCATAGGACGCATCTGCGATCGTCAGCGCCTCGATGTTCTCCTTGCGATCGACATTTGGCGCAAAGAGATCGGCGGTCGTGTAGGATTTCGGATTCTCGGCAAGTATGAGCTTGCGGATCGCCTCTTCCGGCGCGAAGTGCAGAACGTCCTGGCCAGCGAAGAAATGCTTTTCGCGATTGGCAAGATCAAGCAGCCGGTGCCGCTCCAGCGAGCCGCATTTCGGACAATAGATATCGCACACATAGGGGTAGCCGTAGCCCAGGAATTTTCCGTGATAGCCGCAAAGCGAACATTCGCGTGGAAATTTTCCGAATGCCCTTACCATCGATCGGGAGAGAAATTTGAGCGAGCGATAATACGTCCTCAACATCAGCCGTCGCCTCCATTCCGATTGATCGGGGACAATTCAATTTTGAGATGCCGGCGAAACTATCGGTGCATGGCGTGGCGAAAATTCGACCGCGCACGCGATGGAACCTTTCTTAATGGAACCCGCGCGAAAAAATCTCTCATATTCATCAAACCGTCGAAGTCGCGCGCCATGTTCAATTTGTCGCAACGAAAAACGGAACACTCATCATCACTTTACAATTCTCGATGCTGAATTTCTCTTTTGCTCGAATCATCGGCGCCGCATGGATGTGCATCCTCGTTCTTGTGCCAGTTAACTCCGCGCGCGCGCAAACGACATTCGAGGTTCATCGCGCGATCAATATCGCAAGGTGGTTCACGTGGCCGCGCTATGAAAAAGCGCCCGCCACCGGAATCATGTGGCCGCCGTATAACAACACGCCGGTGCCCCCGAACGGGCGCGAGCTGAAAGAGCTGCGTAAAGCGGGGTTCGATACGGTGCGTCTGCCGGTCGATCCCTCCCCTTTCATGGCGTTCGAAGGCAAACAGCGCGAAGCCGTCTATGGCATTTTGCTCGATGCCGTCCGGCGCATTCGCTCCGCGGGCTTACAAGTGATCGTCGATCTTCACCCGAACAGCCGCCACGCGGTCTGGGGCCAACACGCGGTCATCAAGGGACTCGATGCGTCGGTCTTTATCCAGTACGGCGACATGGTCGAAGAGATGGCGCGGCGCCTGGCGCCGCTGGGCGAAAAACAGATCGCGCTCGAGCTAATGAACGAGCCGCGATTGAAGTGCAAAGGCGCCGATCAAACCCTTTGGCAGGACATGCTGAAGCAGATGATCCTCCGCGCGCGGGCGGGCAGCAAGGCGATGACGCTCATTGCCACCGGCGCCTGCGTCTCCTCGGCAGACGGCCTGATGGCGCTCGATCCCGCTGCGCTAGGCGATCGCAACATGATCTACACTTTTCACTTCTACGACCCGTTCAGCTTCACGCATCAAGGCGCGCAATTCATCCCATGGCCGGATAAATATCTCGATGAAGTCCCCTGGCCCGCCAATGCGCGGCCAATCGAAAAGCCGGAGGCGCTGATCGCGCAAAACGTCGCGGCCGATCCGAAGCTCGATGTTTTCGCTCGCGAGAAAGCCAGGCTCGGCGCGGAGCGCAATCTTCAAAAGCTCTATGCGACGAAGGCGGGCCCCGACATGATCGAGCGGAAATTCACCGAGGTCGCAGACTGGGCAAAGCAGCATGGTCTTTCCGGCCGGCAGATTCTGATCGGCGAATTCGGCGTGCTGCGCAAACAGCCGAATAAACCCGGTGCGCTATGCAAGGATCGGATGCGCTGGCTTTCCGATGTGCGGCGATCCGCCGAGCGCCACGGCTTTGCATGGAGCTATTTCAGCTATGACGGGCCGTTTGCGCTAATCCTTGCCGACGGCGACCGGCGTCTCGACCAATCCGTGCTGGCGAGTCTCGACCTCAAGCACACAAACAGCCCCTGCAGGAATTAGGCGCTCTATCAAGGCCGATAGCAGCCTCGAACAATGCCGGGACTTTGCGTAAATTCAGTGCCGGCAGATCAACCCTTCGCAGCAGGGCTGACAGCACGAATCTGCTCCCGCAGCCAGCGAATTGCCTGATTATCCCCGTGACGCCGATGCCAGTAAACGCGCCAGTCGAACGGCTCGGTTGCGAAAGGAAGTTTACGGATCACCAGATCTTTTCCCGCGATCTCGCGCGCGAGGCATCCGGGCATCACGGCTAGATAGTCGGTGCTTGCCACGACATGGGGCACCACCAGCCAGTGCGGGACGTTCAGGCCGACGTCCCGCTCCAGCTTGTTCTGCACGAGAACATCGTCCACAAAACGAACGTCGGTTGGGGACATGGAAATCTTGAGATGCCGCGCGCTTAAAAACTTTTCCAGAGTGAGCGTTTTTGCCGCCAGCGAATGATTTTTTCGCATGACGCAAACCATATTGTCGCGAAAGAGGACTTCGGTGGAAATCGAGCCGGAATGCTCGAGACCGGTGCTGACGGCAATATCGAGCTCATCCTTCTCGAGAGCGTCCACCGTCTTGATCGGCGGGAGATGAATGACATCGAGGCTGACACGCGGCGCTGCCGCACCGATCCGCGCGGTGAGCTTCGGCAAAAAGAGAAAGCTCAGCAGGTCCGACATGCGGACCGTGAACTTGCGGCGCGACGCCGCAGGCTGAAAGACGCCACCTTCCTCGAACACGCGCTCGACCTGGCGAAGCACGAAATGCGTCCGCTCCAGCAGCTCTTCAGCTCTGGGTGTCGGCTGCATGCCGCGCGCCGTGCGCACCAGAAGCTCGTCATTAAAGATGTGGCGCAGCCTGCCGAGCGCATTGCTCATCGCCGGCTGGCTGAGGCCGATCTGGTCGGCGGCGCGCGTCACATGGCGCTCGCGCAGCAGCGCATCGAGAACGACGAGAAGATTGAGGTCGATCGAACGGAGGTTCATCCCGAAACCATTATTCATATAATGGATAGTATGAGACATAAAATCCATTTTGCCAATGATTGCGAATGCACTCTTATAGTCGCGACCAGCGATGGAGCCAGATTCGATGACCAACACCGAAACACTGAAAAACAAGATCAAGGTTTGCATGTTCGACCAGTACGGCACTGTCGTCGACATGCAGGGCGGCCTCGTGGAAATCGCAACGCCCTTTCTCAAGAAGAAGGGTTGGACAGGAAATCCCAACTCGTTCGTGACCTGGTGGCGCCGCACGCATTTCGAGAATTCGATGATCGACGCCCTGCTCCACCGCGATCACACGCCCTACCGCGAGATCGGGCATCGCGCCGTGTCGCATGTCATGGACCGTTCCGGCATCGAATATACGAAGGACGAAGTTCGCTATCTTGTTTCGGAAATCGAAAAGCTCCGGTGCTTTCCCGAAGTTCCGGCGGCGCTTGCCAAGCTGCAGACCCGCTACAAGCTGGTTGTCCTCTCGAACGGCGATCCCGACATGCTGGAAACGGCGAAAAAATATCACGGCATCCCGTTCGACAAGGTCATCTCGGTTGCCGAGGCGAATTCTTTCAAGCCGCATGTCGCGACCTACACCAAGGCGGCCGAAATTGCCGGCGTGAAAATGGACGAAGTGTTGTTCGTCGCCAATCACGCCTTCGATTGCATCGGCGCGAAATCGGCCGGCATGCACACCGCTTTCATCGACCGCCGCAACCGGCCATTCGGCGAAACGCCGCATCAGCCGGACATTCTCGTGAAGTCGATGGCGGAGCTTGCGGATGTCATCGTCTGATGACGCGCCGCTTAAAGGGATCCGGATCCTCGACCTGACAAGGGTCGTATCCGGTCCCTTCGCGACGATGCATCTTGGGGATCTTGGCGCTGAAGTCGCCAAGATCGAACAGCCTGAAGTGGGCGACGAAAGCCGCGCTTATGGCCCGCCGTTTGCCGGCGGCGAGAGCCCCTACTTCCTTTCGGTCAACCGCAACAAGCGCGGTTGCGCGGTTGATCTTAAGAACGCGGCCGGAAAAGAGTTGATGATCCGGCTCGCTTCGGCGGCGGATGTCGTGGTCGAGAACTTCCGGCCGGGAACGCTGGAAAGGCTCGGTCTTGGCTATGATGTTCTGAGCCGCGGCCATGCCGGTCTCATTCTTTGCAGCATCACCGGCTTCGGGCGCTCCGGCCCGGATGCGAACCGCGCCGGATACGATCTCATCCTGCAGGGCGAGTCCGGCATCATGGACATCACCGGCGAGCCCGGCGGACCGCCGACCAAGGTCGGCGCCTCGGTCGCCGACATGGTGACGGGTCTTTATGCGACCCAGGCGATCCTCTCGGCGCTGCTGCGGCGCGAGCGAACCGGGCATGGCGCACGCCTCGACATCGCCATGCTGGATTCGATGGCCTCGTTTCTGACATTTAACGCCGGGATTTATTTCACGACCGGCAATAGCCCGAAGCGGCGCGGCAATGCCCACCCGACGATCAGCCCCTACGAGCCGTTCGAAACGAAAGACGGCTGGATCAATATCGGCGTTGCCAACGACAAGCTCTGGAGAGCGTTCTGTCCCGCCATCGGCCGCGAAGATCTTCTCGAAAACCCGAAATTTCTGAAGGCGCCTGATCGCGTCGCCAATCGTCCCGCGTTGCGCGACGAGCTCGCGCCGATGTTTCGTGCCAGGCCGCGGCAGCATTGGTGCACGGTGCTCGGCAAGGCCGGCGTTCCGTTCGGCGAGATCAAATCGGTCGGCGAAGTATGCGAAACGCCGCAACTCACCGGGCGCGGCGTAATCCGGCAGTTCGAGCATCCGAAGGCAGGCACCGTGAAATATATCGCTTCGCCCGTCCGGTTTGACGACCAGCCCCCGCCCGATGCAATGAGAGCGCCGCTGATCGGCGAGCACACCTTCGAAGTGCTGGCCGGCTGGCTCGGGGTCGATGCATCGGAGTTCGAGCGATACGCTCGTCATGGAGCCTTCGGCCCCGCGCGATAACCGGCAAGAAAAGGGCGCAGCATTGACGACTCACTCACTCCCGATCGACCCCGCCGAAGCACGAGCCATGCTGGATCGCGCATTGAGCGATCCGAACCAGGCATTCGGTTCGTTCTTTCTGTCACGTTTCCTCGGGCTTCGCGTGAGCTACGAGCCGGAAAAATGCATCGTCGAATTCGACGCCGCAAAGCCGCTGTTCAACCCGCAGGGCTCGTTGCATGGCGGCGTCCTGGCGACGGCCATGGATATTTCCATGGGTCACCTCCTGCATCGTACCGAAGACGCCGGCAGCACGCTCGAAATGAAGCTGCAATATCTGCGGCCGGTCACGGCCGGTATTGTACGCTGCGAGGCCTCGTTCCTTCGCAAGGGACGCTCCATCTCGTTCCTGCACTCACAGGCGAAAGACGAAAATGGAGAGCTCATAGCCTACGCGACCTCGACCTGGAAGCTGCTCAAGACGCCTGCTCGCTAAAGCCGGCTATCGAGCGATAAGCCGAAGGCATGCTCGGCCATCAATCGAGCAGCACGATCCACGGTTCGGCGAAACGCCATTCCTCAAGGTTCACACCCTCGCCCGCGCGATCGACGACAAGGAAATCCTGCGCGACGAGGGGCGTAAGAACACCGTGCCAGACATTCGCGCGATAGTTCACGCCTTGCCCCGGAGCCGTGATAAAGGCGTGCGGTTTGCCCGGCCGGTTGTTCTGGTCAGGGCAGACGATGACGACAAAGGGATCCGGCGTAAGCGGTATAAAGGCCTGGCTGCCAAGCGGATGACGCTCGACAAGATCGAGTTTCAGCGGAAACTTGTAAGGATCGCCTTCGATCAGGCTGATAGAGACTCTGCCGCCCTCGCCGCGAACCATCGCTTCCGCCATCGGCGGAAGCCGGCGTGCGTGACCGCCATTGATTGGAGTGCGCTCAGGGTAGCTCGGCTTGTCGATGACATCGCCGAACGGCACGAAAGCTTCACGCGTCAATGCGCGCGCCGTAATCTTGCGGTCCAAACTATCGTTCATACGGCTCGCCCCGGGCCAAGTCTTAATCGCATATTTGACGTCCACGCTCCACGCGTCTTCCCCAACACCATTTGCTCGATTGTAGCTGCTTTAAATCGCATCAACTCACAAATTCGACGCCGTGAACCTGTGCCCGCAGCCGGGGATCGTGCATGTTTCTCGTTCCAACCGGTGAAAACAATCCCGAGGGCGGCGCGATATTTCGCTTCCGGCTCGATATCGGCAACTCGGATCGTTGATCTTCTCTCAAATTCTCGAAGATTCCCCAGCCGCATAACCGCCGAAGGCAAAGGACTTCATCGCTTCTTCGTGCAGTAGAGTCAGCGCTTGTTTCTTCAAATCATTTGCCATGTCGCTTTCGACGACATCGGCGAGCTTGCGCGGACGCGGCAAATTCACATCAATGACTTCCCGCAACCGCAGCGGAAAATTCGACATAATCAGCAAGCGATCGGCGAGGAAAATCGCCTCATCAATATCTGTCGTGACGAAGAGATGGGTATTCCGCGAGCTTTCGAACAAGCGCGCGTAATATTCCTGCATCAATCCTTTGGTCATGGCATCCAGCCCACGAAATGGCTCGTCGAGGATCATGATGGCTGGATTGTTGATGAGCGCGCGCGCTAACTCCGCTCGCCGCTGCATACCACCAGACAGTTCGTGCGGATAGGATTCGCGAAACTGACTCAATCCGACTCTATGGATCAATTCATCGGCGGCATTCTTGCAGCTCTCCTCGCTGCGCCCCTGCGCCTCAGGACCAAATATGACATTCGTGTATGTCGTCATCCAGGGATAAAGCGCAGTTTCCTGGAACACGACAAGACGATCACTACTCGGCTTCGTCACGCTCTTCCCGTCCAGCAGGACCGATCCCGCTGTAGGCTGCTCGAAGCTTGCGAGCAACCGCACCATGGTGCTCTTGCCCGAACCCGAAGGTCCAATCATGACGGTAAGCTTGTTATCTTCGACCGTGAAGGAACAGCGATCCACCACCGTTTTTGCGAACCGCCCGCTACCGTAAGCTTTCGACAGGTCGCGAGCTTCGAGTTTTCCGCCCGCCGTTTTCTTCATCATGTCACGCCCCTCATCGCGCTTTCAGCCACGGCGCAATCAGATTGCCCAGTACACGGATTGCAGAACTTGAGAGGTAGCCGGCAATGCCGATACTGATCATGCCAACGACAATCTGTTCGTACGAACCGCCCGTATAAGAGTTCCAAATGAAGAAGCCGAGCCCGCCGCCGGTGCCACTTCCCGCACCCTGCCCCATACTGCTGCCGCCGCCTGAAATCATTTCTGCGGCCACCACAACTTCCCAGGTGATGCCCATGCCTACGGCGGCGCCAACGATGATTGAGGGCAAGGTCGCGGGAAAAATAACGCGCCGAAAAAGCGTCCAGCGCGATGCACCCATCGCATATGCGGATTGCACATAACGTGCGTCGATACTCCGCGCGCCGCCGACGACATTGATGACGATCGTATAGAACGCGCCGAGGAACGTAATGAATGCGATCGACAGTTCCTGCGTCGGCCAGAACAGGATCGCCGCCGGCACCCACGCGAGCGGCGGGATCGGCCGCAATACCTCAAAGGGCGGAAAGGTGATCTGATAGAATGTACGGCTCAGGGCGAGGAACATGCCGAAAGGAATGCCGAGCAGCATGGCGGCACCGAAGCCCGCGAGCACACGGAGAAAGCTGAGATACCAACTCTGCCAATAGCCAAAATCGCCGATCAACCCATACCAGGCGAGCAGTACGCGGCTTGGCGGCGGGATGACGCTCATCATCGGAATCGCAACACCCGTCCATTCGCCGGAACGTGAGGTTACTTCCCAAAATATGACCGTTGCAGCGATGGCGATGACGGCGCGAATACCGGCACGAGCACTGAGCTGCATGTTGGCTGATGCAATCATGCCTAACCCTCGCGTTCGCCCAATTCGAAGGCCTTCTGCGCTTCTTCGTGGACGGTTTCCATAGTTTCATCCATTAGTTCGCGAAACCGCTTCGTCGTACGCGTGTGATGATCGCGCGGATGCGGCAGGTCGATCTTCAGTATCTTTTTCGTCCGGCACGGCCGCGACGTCATAATCGCCACCTGGTCGCCTAGAAAAATCGCCTCTTCAAGATCGTGCGTGATGAAGAACACGGTGACGCGATTGCGATAACAGGTTTGCAACAGAGATTCGTGCATGACCGATTTCGTTAGTGCATCGAGCGCGCGATAAGGCTCATCGAGCAGCAACACTTTCGGGTCGTTCATCAGTGCGCGAACGATCTCGACGCGCCGCCGCATGCCGGAGGAAACCTGCCCCGGATATTCGTGAACGATGCTGGAAAGCCCAGCTTCCGCCATCAGGATGCGCGCCTTGTCGCGCGCTTCCGACGCCGACATCGTGCCCTGCATCATCGGACCGAAAGTGACGTTATCGAGATTGGTCTTCCACGGAAACAACGCGCCATTCTGAAACACGACGATACGTTCGGGTCCCGGATCGGCTTTCGGCCGGCCCGGCCCACAGAGCATCTCGCCGTCAAGATAGATCTTCCCGCTGGTGAGCGAGTGAAATCCGGCAATAGCGTTGAGAAGCGTTGTCTTCCCGCAACCCGAAGGGCCGACCACCATCGTGATTTCGCCGGGCGGACATTCGAGCGAGCAATGATCGACAGCGATCACGCCACTTTGCGGGTCACCGTAGATTTTGACGGCATCCTCGATCCGGATTGCGCCCCGCAATGGGCGTTGTTCAATCTTTCTGGCGGCTTCTGTCATAATCCGTCGAGTCCCAATTCGCGGCTGTGCCAACGCATCAGCATCATGCCGACAAGACGAATGATCGCGCTCGAGACATAGCCGACAATACCCAAAGTTATCATGCCGATAACGATCGTCGGATAACTGACCATCGTATAGGAGGTGTAGATCACATAACCGAGGCCGTACTCGCCGGAGATCATTTCACCGGCGACAAGTGAAAACCACGCAAGCCCGATCGAGATCTGCAATCCAGTAAAGATGTAAGGCAGCGATCCGGGCACAACGATGTGCCTGAACACCTGCCAACGTTTGGCGCCCAGACAACTCGCGGCCCGAAAATAATTCTCGTCAATCGAGTGAACGCCAAGCATCGAATTCAGCGCGGTCGCAAAGAATGCCGGCAGGAACGTCACGAAAATGACGGGTCCTTCGCTGCTTTTGAACATCAAAATTGCGAGCGGAACCCAGGCCAGTGCAGGAATCGGCCGCAGCATTTCCAGCACCGGGAAAATGTATTCTCGCGCAGTCTGCGACCAGCCGATGATTAGCCCGAGCGGTACGCCGATCAGCGTCGCTAGCGCGAATGCGATCATAACGCGTTGCAGGCTGGTAAGAATGTGAATGTAGTATTCCGGCGTGTAGATCGAGAGGCCGAATTCCGGATTGGGGCTCAACCATTCGCGAACCACCACCGTCGGCCCCGGCATGCCGGCAAAGCGCGGCAGCTTCCAAACCTCGACGCTCAGCCACCAGAAGCCGACCATCAACGCAAAGCCGAGAATCATCAGGTACGGGCTCGGGCTTGTCAGCCAGTTTTTCAGCCGATAGAGCGCAAGCTCCAACTGCATGCCGTAGCGTGACGTCTGCACCGCGATATCCTGCGAGGAAGGGGGGCGATGACGATCCACCGCCCCCGATACTGCATCACTTGCCATGATAGGCCGAGTCAGGAAGCGCAGGAACGGCACCGATCGGTGATTTCATTTTCCGCTCTTCCAGCACTGCATCGGCAAACTGTGTCATCACAGCCTCGGGTCGTAACTCAGGCGAGTTGATGCCTTTGATCGAGTGAAGGAAGTCGACACCCTTCTTAATCAGGCCCTTGACCTCGGGCGTGAAGGCGAATGGCAGCTCGATTCTTGGATTGGTGCCCCCCTGCTCCTTTGGATAGGTTGCATAAAGCGCCATCCAGAGCGATTTCTCCGGGAACCCTGTCGTTTGTGTCAAAACCTGCTTGACGACTTCGTCGGCGTTCGCAGCCTCGGTCAGGAATTTCTGCGCGTCGAGTTCTGCATTAAGCCAACCCTTCACAACATCTGGCCGCTGCTCGATCAATTCGGCGCTCATGATGATGTATGATGAGTCCTTCAGACCATAATCGACGCCCGAAGCGATACGGCGCGCGAGACCTTCGTGCACGAGGCGTGAAGCGACCGGCTCCCAGATCGCGGCGCCGTCGAGCTTGCCGGCGCGAAACCCGCTCGTGATCACTTCAACGTTCTGGTTGAGATAAGCGGCCGGCTGACTGTTTGCTCGCTCGAACACGCTGCGTGCAAAAATATCCGAGCAGGTGCCTTTGGGAACGGCCATCTGCTTGCCATTCAGCCACTTCGCCGCTTCGTCGGCCGACTTGAAATCAGGAGCATCCTTGCGAGCGAGCAGAATGTTGCATTGATCGTAAGCTACGCCGGAAACCCCGACGATCCGCACATCTGCAACATTATTCTTTGTCGTAGCGATGATCGCGGGAAGATCGCCGATATAACCAATCTGCTGCTTCTTCGCGAGCATCGAGTTGACAATGGTCGAGCCCTGCAGACCGATTTCGTAAGTGACGGTCGAGCCCTGCGGCAAATACTTCTTCCAGAGCTCCTTGCCGCGCAGAACCATCACCGACCAAACTTCGGTGTAGCAGCAGGGATGTCCGACAACGAGATGAACCGGATCGCCGGGCTTGCCGAAATCGGCCGAGCGCGCCGACGACGCGCTGAATGCCACACAGGCAGCAAGCAAAGCGCTCGCGATTATATTGCGCCACTTCAGATATTTCATCATGGCAGTGTCCCTCCCCTTTTCCAGGATTGCTGGTTCACGAATTGATTTCCGCCGAAGCTCCGTTCTTCTGTCCAGAGTCTTTTTCATTCACTTTGCTCAAAGCGGCATCATCTCCCGGCAGCAGACTGTCGTCGAAATAAGCCGGACGCGGCCGTGCACGCTGAACGTGCAGCGCATAGATATCCATGCGGTTGTAATAACCGGCCATGTCGTGATGCTGCTTATGTTCCAGTACTTCGGCGACATCGATCTCCGAATGCACGAGGCCTTCTGCTTCGCTGCGCATTTCCGAACGCAAGCTGCCGTCAGGTCCGACGATCATCGAGCAAGAACGTGGGCAAGCCTGCAAAATCGCTTCGGACTCTTCATCCCCGTCCGCAAGCACTTTGAGCGAATTTTCGTCCAGGAGGCCGGCGCTGACCACGGTGAAGGTTTTCGCCTCAAAAGAGTGAGCCGATGCGCGCACGCGAATAGCATCGCTAAGATCGTAACGCGCGGCGCCGAGCGGATTGCGAAACGGCCACACCGGCGGGTAATTCGCGGTGTGGATCTGCTCTCCCTGAGCCATCAACGTGTATCGCGAGAGAGGATTATTGTTTTCACCGCAGATCAGCGAACCGATACGACCTATATCGGTATCGATCACTCTCAAGCCGGCGCCGTCGCCCGCAGTCCAACTCAACTTTTCATAGAAAGTGGGCACCAGCTTGCGGTGATGATTGAGCAATTCGCCGCGATCGGAGATGAGAACATTGCTGTTCCAGAGGCACCCTTCGCTGTGCGACGAAACCTCGGAAAAGCCCATGCTGACATAGATCCGGTGCCGCGCTGCAGCGTCAGCAATGGCACGCATTTCAAGGCCATCAATGCGCGCGGAATTTTCCGCAAACCGACGGAACATCGTGTGGTTGTCGATCGGGCGGCGCAAGGCATTCCACAGCGGAAAGCCGGGCAGAAATGATTCAGGAAAGACAACAAAACGGGAGCCTTCAGCCGCCGCTTGCCCAATCAAGTGGCAGGCCTTGGCGGTCGTTGCTACTTTATCCAGCATGACCGATGCCGCGTGAACCGCGGTTACGATCGTCTTTCCTGAGCGAAGTCCGGTATTCTTCGTATTCAACGGCGCCCCCGTGCTATTTCGCGAAAAATATTTCGCAAATTCGCTTCGGAGGTTGCCGACCATGGAAACTTCCGCAGCAAATCCTTGCCGATAGTCTGGAGGTTTGAGATATTTGGAAAAGCGGAATTTTCCTAAGGCTATGTTTAAGAAAAATGAATCGATTATCGCTCCGTGCACTGCAATATTTTCTGGAGGCGGCTCGTCACAAGAGCGTTTCCGCCGCCGCGCGCAAACTTCATATTTCCCCCGCGTCGGTTTCGGTTGCAATTGCCGATCTCGAAACGGACCTGGATGTGCAACTTTTCGTCCGGCAACCGGCAAAGGGCATGAAGCTTACACCAGCCGGCGAAGTTATTGTCGCCGAGGCACATTCGCTGCTGTCACATGCGGATGAATTTCAGCAACGAGCGGGCGCTCTCGGAGATTCACTCTCGGGAGAATTAAGCATTGCCTGTTTCACCAATCTTGGTCCGGCCTATTTCTCAAATCTACTCGCGCAATTCTGTAGTCTGCATCCGAGCGTCTCGATCAAAATCTATGTAGGCGACCAGCAGGAAATTCTTTCGGGTCTGCTCGGCGGACAATTCGAGCTCGCGGTTACGTTCGATCTCGATATTCCAAAGAACTTTCAGTGGTTAAAGCTTGCCTCTATTCCGCCGCAGGTCGTCTTGCCCGCCAATCACGTGCTTGCAAAGGCTAAACGCATTTCACTCAAGCGGCTGGCATTGGAGCCATTAATCTTGATGGATTTGCCGCACACGCGAGACTATTTCATGTCGCTATTTCATCGGTTGCATATTTCCCCAAACGTTCGCTTCAGCTCGACGAACTTCGAGATGGTGCGGACGCTGGTCGGCAATGGACTCGGCTACTCGATCCTGAACCTCGTCCCTAATCTGTCCATGACCTACGACGGTACACGCGTGAAGTATGTACCGATCAGCGACGATGTCAGACCGCTTCAGGTCGGCTGTTTAAGTGTCGGCCGGGTTGCGCAGCGGCGCGTCGCGAAGGCGTTCATCGATCAAGCTAAGAGCTATTTTTCGATCGCTCAAAAAATGTCGGCTGGTCCCAACAAAGTGAGAAGATAATTTAATACCGACAGGCTCACATCTTCATTCTGCCTCGGCAAACGGCACGCTAATTCTGCTTCTCAACTCCGTCAATTCAGTCGCGATCGACGGTGAATAAGAAATGCCTTCGACTCCACGCGTGCGCTTGAGTTGATCTCCGCGCGCCGGGAATTCGCGTGTACTCGCTGCCTGACTGACGATAAAATTCGATCCGGTGCTTCATACAACTCACGAGCGCCGTTTGATCATCGATGAGCGCAAGGCTGATAAACAGAAAGAGCGCACTTTGGCGCGAGGCTGTGCCACTCGCCGTCGGGTACGGCAGCAGCCCTGCGGCAGCTTCGTGCGCTGGTCGAGCATTATACGTGGCCGTAAATTCCGCCGTCCCAAGATGCGTCACAAATGCGCGGTATCGAAATACATGCCAGCGGAAACATCGGAACTATAGCCACGGTGCATTGGACATCTTCGGATCGAGTACCCAAATTTGCGGCAGAGCATTCGGAGGAGAAAACATGGCGGCCTACAAGAAAACCGAAGCTGCGATCGCCAAGTTGTCGCCCGAGGAGTACCGGGTAACACAAGAGAGCGCGACTGAACGCCCCGGAACGGGCGCGCTTCTTCACAACAAGGCACCCGGCATTTATGTCGATATCGTCTCGGGTGAGCCGCTGTTTGCATCGTCCGATAAATTCGAGTCAGGCTGCGGATGGCCGAGCTTCACCAAGCCGATCGAGCCTGCGAATGTGACCGAGCTGCGCGATACCAGCCATGGCATGATCCGGACGGAAGTTCGCTCCAAACATGGCGACAGCCATCTCGGCCACGTTTTCCCCGACGGGCCGCGCGATCGTGGCGGCTTGCGCTACTGCATCAATTCGGCTTCGCTACGCTTTGTGCCGCGCGATAAAATGATCGAGCAAGGCTACGGAGAATATCTCGATCAAGTGGAGGACATCTGATGACGACAGAACGTGCTGTTCTCGCTGGCGGCTGCTTTTGGGGTATGCAGGATCTCATCCGTAAGCTGCCGGGGGTGGTTTCGACGCGCGTCGGGTACACCGGCGGTGATGTGCCGAACGCGACCTATCGCAATCACGGCACTCATGCCGAGGCGATCGAAATCGTCTTCGATCCTTCGCAGACCACCTATCGCCGATTGCTCGAATTCTTTTTCCAGATTCACGATCCGACGACGCTCAATCGCCAAGGGAACGATCGCGGCACGAGCTACCGTTCGGCGATCTATTTCACCAGCGATGAGCAAAAAACCGTTGCCCTCGATACAATTGCGGACGTTGATGCGTCGGGCTTATGGCCGGGCAAGGTCGTTACCGAAGTCGAACCAGCCGGTGATTTCTGGGAAGCAGAGCCCGAGCACCAAGATTATCTCGAGCGTATTCCGCACGGATATACCTGTCATTTTGCCCGGCCCAACTGGGTATTGCCGCGCAAAACGGGTGCCGCTGCGTAGCAAGCACGCGCTTCGCGCATCCCTCGTCCATGTCTGCAATAAGCACGGGCTAAAATCAGGGTCAGTATTTCAGGCTACGGAGATAGACATTAAAACTCGCGCAGTCTCCAGCGCTCACGTCGTGGAAAATTAAAGTTTTGGCAGCTTGTCCGCCTTTCCAAGCAGAAAGGCCTTATCTCGATCGAATACATGCCTCAAAAACTGCACCACGCCTTTAATGCGCGTGAGATGGCTTTGTTCGGCGCGCACAGAAATCCACACTTCACGACTCGTCGAAATCTGTTCAGGCAAAATGCGCTGCAATTCAACGACACCCGTCCCGACGAAGGTCGGGAGCAATGCGATCCCGAGCCCGCATACCGCGGCGTTGCGTTGAGCGATGATGCTATTCGAATGGAAGCTCATTCTCGGCGCGCCGATCACATCGTCGAGCCATTTCACGGCGTTAATCGCAAGCAAATCCTCGATATAGCCGACAAAGACATGGTTCTTTAGGTCTTCACGGCTTTTCGGTGTGCCGTGGTTACGAAGATACTCCGGCGAAGCATAAAGATGCAGGTTGAAGGTGCCGTATAACGCGCTGACTAATCCCGGCGCGTTTGGATTGAAGAAGCTCAAAAAAATATCCGCTTCCTTGCGCGAAAGATCGACGGCTTGCGCGATGCTCACGATCTCCAGCTTAACGTTCGGCGCGAATTGCGCGAGCCCATGTACCCGACGCGCGATATAGCCGCTCGCAAGTCCCTCCATCGTTGCGACGCGCACGGTTTGCTCTACATCGCTCATCTCGCGCGTCACCGCGTCTTCGAGCGAAGTCGCATGTATGTCCATCTGCTCGATATGTTTTAGGAGATTGTGCGCCTCCTCACGGACGACAACGCCGTTCCGCTTGCGATCGAGAAGCTTCACCGAAAGTATGGATTCGAGCTTGTCGATACGGCGGCAGACGGTCGAATGATCGAGCTTCAACCGCTTTGCCGCAGCGTGCACGCTGCCTTGACGGGCAACTTCGAGGAATACCCGCAAGTCGTCCCATTTTGCTGCATCCTTGCTCATGGATACGGATTGTATCCACGGATGGAACCCCAGGCAAAGACTTCGATAATTGCGCACTGCATGGTGCAAACAAAATAGGTGAGGCCGCACTGCACTCTTGTTTACGCTGGCCATGGATTGGGAAAACTCGGCTCGGCAATGCGTGTGGTTACAACCGATGTAGCGGTGATTGGCGGCGGCGCGGCCGGCTGCTACGCGGCGCTTTGTCTGCGTAAAAAAGGCATCAAGCCGCTCATTATCTGCAAGGGGTTGGTGGGCAAAAGCGGGGCATCGCTTTTCGCCGGCAATCTCGTCCTTTCCGGACGCCTTCTCGGCAATACCGAGGAGCAGGCCAGAAACACCGCCGAATTCCTCATCAAATATCACAACCAGTTTCTGATCGACCAGGAATGGGCCAAGCGTTGCGGGCAATGGATCGAGAAGAATTATTATCGTGAGCTAGAGGAAGCCGGTCTCTATTTTCGCCGTGACGACGAAGGCAATGTCGTGACGAGCCCAGGAAAAATCCGCAGCATCGCAGCGAACGTGCAAGGGAATTCCGGCGTGCCGTTCATGGACCTGCGCCGCAAGCAAGTCCTGAAGGCGGGCATCGAAAGACTCGAAGAAACGACAGCAACTGCGCTCCTCACCGACGAAGATGGAAAAGTGAGCGGTGTGTTCTGTCTCGACATCATGAGCGGGGAATATGTTGTCGTGCGCGCGAAGGCGGTGATCATGGCGACCGGCTATTCCGACCGCTTGCATACCCGCTCGACCGGCACGCGCGAAATGTCGGCGGACGGGATTGCACTCGCGTGGCGCGCGGGCGCGACGCTCATCAACATGGAAATGCAATGGTGGCATACGAACGACGCCGCCTATCCGCCCTCCTGGCAACGCATTCAGATTTATCCGAACCCCATGCTTGGCTCGGAGAAGTCCGCACGCATGGTGAATGCAGAGGGCGAAGAATTCTTCAATCAGCAGGAAGACGATCCCCTCGCCTTCGGTCCTTACACCGTGCAGCTCAAGGCGCTTGCGAAGCAGGTGCGCGCCGGCAAGGCCAGTTACGAAGGCGGCTATTACGCGGGATTCGATCATTGCGATCCGCAGGAGGTCGAAAACTACACGACCTATGCAAAGCCGTTCCGCCAGCTTGGCCTGAATTTTCCGAATGACATGCTGGAGACGGCTGTTACCTCGCACTACCGGCAGGGCGGTATCGACGTTGATATCGAGACGATGCGCTCTTCGGTCCCCGGATTGTACGTCGCGGGCGGCGTTGGGGGGCATAGCAACGGACTGATCGCGCTCGCGACCTATGACGGGTTCTCAGTTGCCGAAAGTGTCGCAAACGATCTCGGTGCGCTCGCTTCGAAAGACATCCCGCAGCAATACATCGACCAGGAGGCGCGGCGCCTTACGCTTCTTCGCGAGTCCCATGGCAGCGGCCTCTCGCCCATTCAGGTGAAAGAAAAGATCCGGAAAATGATGTGGGAAAAGGCTGGCGTCGAGAAAAACGCGAACGGCCTCCAATCCGCACTCGATGACATTCAAGAAATTCGCGACCACACACTCCCCGCAATTCGTATCGCGAACAACCAAAAACCCGTCAACTATGAATGGATCGACGCAATCGATGCGGTGAACATGCTCGATGCGTGCGAGCTGATCGTGCAGTCTTCGCTTGAACGCAAGGAAAGCCGTGGGCCGTTCTTCCGGCAGGATTATCCGCTCACGGATAATAATGAGTGGCTCTGCGCGAACGTGCTGCAGAAATCCGGCAACGGCATCCGTTTTTCCCGGCGGCCTTATGCACTGCCGAACTTCCAGCCCGGCTTCGCGGTCAAAGATAATTTCGAGGTGCCGTGGTGAGCATCGCGCTCGATCCCATGAGCTTCGCTCGCCATCTTGGCCAAGGCGAGAACCGCGACACGCTGAAAGAGCGGAACGAACGCCTTTCGCACGGAGAAACAATTGCCGTTAAAATCCGGCGCGGCGGAAGCTTCCAGCAGTTCCAGGTTCCCTATGAGCCGCGAATGCGCGTGCTCGACGCGCTGAACTGGATTTCGGAAAACAAAGCGCCTGATCTCGCCTATCGATGGATCTGCGGCTCGAAAATGTGCGGCACCTGCGCGGTACGCATGAACGGGCGCGAAGTGCTCGCGTGCTGGGAAGCGGTCGAGCCGGAAATGACCATCGAGCCGCTGCGCAATCTGCCGGTATTGCGTGATCTCGTCGTCAATCGCGCGCCTTTCGAACGCAAGGTCGAGAGCTTCGAGCCATGGATTGAGCGGCGCGAAAGCTATTCCGAATTTCCGGAGCCGCTCACGCACAAAGAAATGAAAAATGCATCGAAGGCGCTCGATTGCATCGGCTGCATGTGCTGCTACTCCGCCTGCCCGGTGATCGGGCTCGGCGATGTCACCGATTTCGCGGGGCCCGCGCCGCTGGTGCAGCTCGGCCAGACCGCGCTCGACCCGCGCAACGATCCGGAAAAATTGAAGCGCTCGCTAGCGCTCACCGGCATTTTTAACTGTGTCTCTTGCTACAAATGCGAAGAAGTCTGCCCCGCACATATCCCGATCGTTAGCCGCATCATCGAGCCGTTGAAGGCCAAGACCGCGCGATTGCTTCCACACATGGCGAAACATTCGCTCGCATTGCGCGCCGTCGTCGCCAAGCGTGGACGCGTCGATCCGACGGCGCTACTTCTCAGCGTTCAAGGGCTTCGCGTCTTCGCGAAAATTCCACGCGCGATCCGGCTGCTTCTGCGCGGCAAGATCAATCCGGTCAAAACCTTCTTCAAGACGAAAACCGCCGCCTATCCGGCAGCGCACCGAATTCTGGGCAAGGAGACCGATAGCCGATGAAATTTGCCTACTACCCTGGCTGCTCGGCCCGAAGCACTTGCGCCGAATTGAACGAGGCGACGCATCTTGTTGCGAAAAAACTCGGGCTTGAGCTCACGCAGCTCGAATCCGCGACCTGCACCGGTGCACGCGAGCTGCGCGCGATCGACCCGGCCGGATTTTATGCGCTGAATATCCGCATCCTTGCGCTTGCCGAGCGCGAAGGCTTGCCGCTCATGACGATCTGCAACACCTGCACGCTGAACGTGCTGGACGCACATGCCGCATTCGTGGACGATCCTGCTATCGCGAAATCCGTGAATGAGCGACTCGCACCCGAAGGCCTGCATTACAGCGGACGTACGAAGATCAGCCATTTTCTTTGGGTGTTGTACGAGGATCTTGGCGAAGAGCGGCTTCGTGAGCTTGTCGTGAATCCGCTCTCCGGCCTGACAGTCGCCGCTTTCTATGGCTGCCATATCACCCGGCCGCCGCTCCGATACGGTTTCGTCGACTCCCGGAACAACATCGCGCTTGAACGGCTCGCGAAAATTCTTGGCTGTGAACCAATCGATTATTCAGGCCGCACCGAATGCTGCGGTTTCCACACTGCGGCGCATGATGAAAAGGTAGCGATCAAGCTCACGGGCCAGCACATCGCCTCCGCGAAAACCGGCGGCGCGAAGGCGATGGTGACACCCTGCCCGCTTTGCCATACCGTGCTCGACGGCTTTCAACGCGAGATGGAAAGCGACATGTCGAAAAAACTCGACATGCCGATTCTGCATCTTCCGCAACTCGTCGGCTTGGCGCTCGGCCTGTCGCCCGAAGCGCTCAATATCGACCGCCATATGGTTCCCGCGCCTGTGCTCGCGAATTACGCGGCACATGACGCCGATTTGACCGGCAAGCCATGAGAAATCACGACGCAGCAACGCCCAATGCGGTTTTAGGCGGCGTATTTCCGCCTCATGATTTTTACGCACCGCGTGGTGGTGTTCTGCAAATTACAAAATGCTCATCTTCGGAGTGCGGCAATCTTCCGATTTTCTATTGCGCACTCGAAATAACAATTGGACACTATCAAGGGGTCTTTTCAGGGGGATGCGTGTCATGATGGATACGCTTCTGTTGCTTGCGTTAAACGGACTGATCTGGGGTTTGATTATCGCCCTGATCGCGCTCGGCCTCTCGATCATTTTCGGCTTGCTCGACATCATCAACGTCGCGCATGGCGACTTCTTCATGGTCGGCACGGTGCTGACTTGGTACATTCTGCAAGAGACCGGCATGTTCTGGCCGGCGTTCATTCTCGTGCCAGTGATCGGGTTCATTCTTGGCGCCCTCATTCAGAACGCGGTAATTCAGCCGATCCGCAACGCGGCAGCGCTTTCGATCGTCGCGACTTTTGGCCTTTCGCTCATCTTGCAAGAAGCCGTGCGCATGACCTTCGGCGCAACACCACGCCGCATTCTCGCGCCGATTCAAGGAACGGTGAAACTCTTCGGCATCGACTACGACATTTATCGCATCTTTGCCGCGGCACTTTCGATCGCAGCGCTCATCGCCTTCTTTCTCTTCTTGCAGCACACCAAAATCGGGACGTGGATGCGCGCTGTCCGGCACGACCGCGAAACGGCGACCGCGATGGGTATTCCGGCGCAACGCGTCTTTGTTCTGACTTTCGGGATCGGCTTTGCGCTTGCTGCTTTTGGCGGCGTCGTTGCAGCACCCATCACCACCGTCGATTTCCGCGGCGGCGTTGACCTGCTGCCGTTCTGCTTCATGGCCGTCATCATCGGCGGCCTCGGCAATCTGCCGGGCACGGCGGCCGCTGCGATTTTGCTCGCGGTCTTCGAGGGCGTGGTCCAGAGTTTCGCCGATCCCACGGTCGCGCGCATTTCGTCACTTGTGCTGATGAGCGCGGTGTTGATGTTCCGCCCGCAGGGCCTGTTCAAGGGATTGGCGAAATGACCCGCACTACCGTCGAACGTCTTCTGCTGGCCGTCTTTGCGGCGCTCCTGATTTCAGTGCCGTGGACTGTGCCGATGATCGCAAGCAAATTCTGGGTCAGTGTCATCACGGAAATCTTGATCTGGTCAATTTTCGCAGCCAGCGTGAACCTGCTTTTCGGCTATGTCGGATTGCTCTCGTTCGGCCAAGCGCTCTTTTTCGGCTTCGGCATGTACGGTGTCGGAATCGGCATCGATCAATTGCATCTTTCTTTCTGGCCCGCTTTCGCGTTCGGCGTCAGCGCCGCAATGGCAATGGCGCTCGTCACCGGAATCTTCGCGGTTCGGCTCACCTGGCACTATTTCGCGATCATCACGATCGTATTTTCGCTGATTTTTTACTTCCTCGCGGTGAGGATGAAGCCGCTTACGGGCGGCGACGACGGGATCAATTTCTCGCTGCCCCCGGTCTTTTCCTTTGGGGGCGTGCGCTACAGCCTTACGGATCAGACCTTCCAGTATTTCTTTATTCTCACGGTCTTCGCGCTCTGCTTTTATTTGATGTATCTTGTCACGCGCTCTTCGCTTGGCCGCGCGTTCCTTGCAATCCGTGACAACGATCTTCGTGCATCGCTAATCGGGCTCAATGTCTATGTGCTTCGCCTCACATCCTTCGTGATGGCGGGGTTTCTCGCGGGCGTTTCAGGTGCGCTGTTCGCCTTCTTCGGCCGTTACGCATCAGCGACTTATATGTTTTACCACGTCTCTGGCGACGGCGTGGTGTGGGCGATCGTGGGCGGCGCGGGCACCTTGTTTGGCCCGGTCGTCGGGACCACGCTCTTTATTATTATTCGGGAAGTCGTCTCGACACATTGGGAGCATCATCCACTGATTGTCGGCGTGATGGCGATCCTCGTCGTCATGCTCGCGCCGAAAGGTCTCGTCGGTCTTTGGCAGGACGGGCTTTCACGTTTCGAAGAACGGAGAAAAACGGTTGCGTCCGGCACGAGCGAACTGCGGAGCAAGCCATGAGCGAGGCGATTCTTCGCACGGAAAACCTGACCAAGAAGTTTGGCGGCCTTACCGCGGTCGATAGTCTTTCGCTCAGCCTCGAGCGCGGAAAACTCCATGCGATCATCGGACCGAACGGCGCGGGCAAAACGACCTTCTTCAATCTCGTGTCCGGCATTCTGCCGCTTACCAGCGGCAAGGTGTTTTTCCTCGGCCAGGAGATCACCGGCATGAAGCCGCACGAGATCAGCCGGCTCGGCGTCAAGCGCACGCTACAGATCAAGAGCGTATTTCCGCAAATGACGGTCGCGGAAAACCTCTGGATCACACGGCAGGCTTCGCAACGTTTCCTCCATCCCTTCCGTTCAGCGACGAATGACGCCGCGACGCGCGAGCTTGTCGAGCAGACGCTCGAGCAGATCGGCATGAGCGCGCTTGGGAACCGCATCGCGGGAACGCTCTCTTACGGCGACGTGGCGCTTCTTGAGATCGGCATGGCGCTGATTTCCCAACCGAAGCTCCTGCTGCTCGACGAGCCGACATGCGGCATGAGCCCGGCGGAAACCGAGCGGGCGGTGGAGAAAATCAAAGACCTCGCGCGCAAAATCGATATCGTCATCATCGAGCACGACATGGAAGTCGTGTTCGGCATCGCGAGCGATATCGTCGTGATGGCGCAAGGCGCAATTCTGGCGCGCGGCAATCCGCAGGAAATCTCGAACGACGAGCGCGTACGTGAGGCCTATCTTGGCCGGCCCGAGGATGAAGATTACGTCGAGGAAGCCGCCCATGCTTAGCCTCCGGGAAGTCAACGTTCACATCGGAAAACTGCATATCCTGCAAGGCGTTAATCTGGATGTGCAGGCGGGGGAATCCGCCGCCCTCCTCGGCCGGAATGGCGTCGGCAAGACGACGACGCTGCGCGCGATCATGGGCCTTGTCGCGCGAAGCGCGGGCTCGATCGAATTCGACGGGACGGATCTCGCAACCTGCGCCCCGCATGAAATTCCCCGCAAGGGAATCGGCTATGTGCCGCAGGGGCGCGGGATTTTTCCGGGCCTCACCGTGCTCGAAAATCTTTACATCGGCGTGACCGGAAAGCCGGACGCAACGCTCGAAGAATATGTCTTCACCTGCTTTCCGCGCCTGAAGGAACGGCTGAAGCAGCAAGGCAGCACGCTCTCGGGGGGCGAGCAGCAGATGCTTGCGATCGCGCGCTGCCTCATGATGCGGCCAAAACTCATCATCCTAGACGAGCCGACCGAAGGCATCATGCCGCGACTGGTTTCGCAAATTCGCCGCGAGATCCATCGCATCAATCAGACCGGCATCTCGATTCTGCTTGTCGAGCAAAATCTGGAAACCGCGCTCAAGCTGTGCCCGCGCGTTTTTCTCATGGAAAAAGGCACCGTCGTTTATTCCGGTGCGGCACAGGAACTGAAGACACGTACCGACATCGTCCATCGCTATCTCGGTCTGTCCAAATAACGAAAATTCAGGGAGAAAGACAATGGCAAGGAAACAGACACGCCGCAGTTTTCTCAAGACCGCGCTTGCCGGAGGCGTCGCCGCCGGCACAGCCAATCTGACCTTGATGAAAGACCTTTACGCTCAGGCGTCAGGGCCCATCGTAATCGGACATCACTGCGACCTCACGGGTTTGATTTCTTCGTGGGGCTACTGGCACGACAAGGCGGCGAAAGCCGCGGTTGACATTATCAACCAGGGCGGCGGCATCGCCGGCCGCAAGGTCGAGCTTGCGACCGAAGACACGGAATCGAACCCTGCGGCGGGCGCGCGTAAATTGCGCAATCTCATCGAGCGCTCGAACGCCGAATTTGTCGTCGGCTCCGTCCACTCGGGCGTAATGCTCTCCGCCATCCCGATCGCTTCAGAATTAAAGACGATCTATTTCTCGACCGGCGAAGCGACGGAAGCAACCGGCGCAAAAGGTACGCGCTATTCTTTCCGCACCGGCACCGACACATATTCGATTGCAGCGGCAAGCATGCCGTGGTGCGTCGAGAACTTCGGCAAGAAGTGGACGATCATTTATATCGACTACGCCTGGGGTCAGAGCACCAATCAGGAATCACGTCACTTCATTGAAAAGGCCGGCGGCAAGACGCTAGCCAGCATTCCCGTGCCGGTCGACGCGAAGGACTTCGTGCCCTATATCGCGCAAATTCCGGGTGACACTGAAGTTCTTTTGCCGGCCTTTATCGGCTCGACGTCGATCGCGTTCTATACGCAAGCGAAGAACATGGGCCTCGAGAAGAAGATGAAAATGTTTTCGTCTTCCGCGAGTATCGAGTCGATTTCACCCCAAGACATTCAGGGGGCGGCCGAAGGCGTTTACTTCTTCGAGAACTTCCCGCGCATGGTGAAAGCGAAAGACGATGAATTCCATCGCGAATTCATCAAGCGCGTCGGCATCGACGACATGGACGCGCGCGAAGTCGGCAGCCAGCGCGTCATGGACAAGAGCCATGGCTGGCAGGCGTGGGAAGATATCTTCGCCATCAAACAGGCGATCGAAACGGCCGGCTACAAAACGCGCAAGGATACCGAAGGCGTTATCAAGGCGCTTGAAGGCATGGAGATGAAGAACTCGCTCGGTCATCCGCAAGGCGCCAAGATCATCCGCAAGGAAGATCATTGTGGCATCATCGACTGCTATATCAGCCGCGTCGAAAACGGAAGACTCGAAGTCAAGAAGCGCATTCCGAAGGAAGATCTTGCGAAGAACATGCCGCTGCGGCACAATCTTTCGGAGATGCCTGTTTAATCAATCGATGGGCGGCGCTTAACAGCGCCGCCTTTTTTTCGTTGGCTACGCGAGAACGTATAGCCACGTTCTAAAGTCTGGATATACACAGCTGACCGCCAACTATCGCGCGGCCGAGCCAGCGGACACCCCGGCACTGCCGAGGCGCAGCACTTTATTCACTCTCGCAGGCTTTGGCTGGCGACTCCGTCGCCCGGTTTAAATGCGTGAATCAATTAAACCATGCGAGCGCCATGCTGAGCGACACAGCCGCGCTGGAAAACGTCAGCACCGAGCCCCGTCCGTCGACAAACTTGTCCGAGAAATTTGGCAGCAAGAGCGGCGTGATCAGCACCATCGCACCGCCACCGATGACCAGCGCATACCAGGGCACGCTCGCATGGGCAAAGTAAATGCCGGCAGCGAGCGCGGCGAAGGTAAGCACAAGCGATCCGAACAGAACGATACCGCCGAGCGGCGAACGGAACGGTTGGGTCCGGTGCGTCAGCGGAAACTGGCCGCTTACCGAAAGCGCATACATCGAAACCGCGAGCACCAGCCCCATGAAGACGAGCAGTTCGCCCCATTGCCACGGCGTTAAGTCCATCACGCTCCCCTTTCACAGGCTGGCAAATACACACTGCTCTTGCGCGCCCGCCGGCAATCCGCAAGAATATATGAGAGATATATCACTTGTATTGATAATCAGCGCAAGCACCCAAAGAAAATGCCAGGGGAACGATGAGCAAGCTACAGGACACCGCGAAGGGCGCGCCCGCGCTACAGGAAGAGCGCAAGAAGCGCACCATCACCGAGATACGCGACTCGAAGAAGACCGGCGAAAAAATGGTCTATATGTCGGTGCCGGACTACACCTCGGCGCAATGGGCTGAAAAGGCTGGTGTCGATGTTGCGGTTCTCGGCGACAGCCTGGCGATGATCTCGCACGGACATACGAGCACGGTGCCGGCAACGATGGACATGATGGTCATGCATGGCCAGGCTGTCCGCCGCGGCGCACCCAACACGTTCGCGCTCGGCTGCATGCCATATCAAAGTTACAACACCATCGACCGCGCGCTCGAGAACGCCACGCGTTTCATGCAGGACGCGCTGATGGATGCGGTTAAGCCGCAAGGCGGCAAATCGCAGGCGCATATCCTGAAAGCGCTTGTCGATGCGGGCATTCCGACTGCTTCCCATATCGGGCTCACGCCTCACACCATCGCGATGTTCGGCGGCTTCAAGATTCAGGGCCGGACGGCGGAAGCCGCGATGAAAATTCTCGAGGACGCGCTTGCGATCGAAGATGCCGGTTGCTTCATGCTCGAGTTCGAAGCGGTGCCGGCGAAGATCGCCAAGCTGATTTCCGAGCAGCTTACGATCCCGACGATCGGCATCGGCGCCGGCAACGGCACCGACGGACAGATCCTGCTTTGCTATGATCTTCTCGGTGTCTTCACCGACTTCAAGCCGAAGTTCACCAAGCGCTACGCCAAGCTCACTGAAGTCGCGGTCGCCGGCATCAAGGAATACGTGAAAGAGGTGAAGGAAGGCTCCTTCCCCGACGACGACCACTCCTACAGCGTGAACGAAGCCGAATACGAGAAATTCGCGGCGATGGTCGCCAAGCGGCGGCAGATTTGAGCGGCTTAAAAAGAGGAAAAATGACAAAACACATGGCTGTACCGAAAAAAAATCAGGCGGCCCGCCTGATGAAAGGTGTGCAGACCCTCACCGAAGAGGCGTATGAGCGGATCGAAGAACTGATCGTCACGCTTCGCCTGAAACCCGGCGAAGTATTGTCCGAACAGGCCCTCTCCGCTTCGCTCAAAATTGGACGCACGCCGATCCGTGAAGCGCTGCAACGGCTGGCTCGCGAAGGCCTAATCATCGTGTTGCCGCGCAAGGGGATTCTTGTTTCCGACATCAATCCGCGCAACCAGTTGCTTGCGCTCGAAGTGCGCCGCGAACTGGAGCGACTGCTGAGCCGTGCCGGCGCCGAGCGTGCGACGCGGGAAGAGCGCGAACGCTTGATCGATACAGGCCGCGCCATGGACCAGGCCGGCAAGACGAATGACGACATTGCTTTCATGCGGCTTGACAGAGAACTCAACCACCTGCTGCTCGAGGCCGGCCACAATGAATATGCGGTGCGGGCAATGCGCCTCACCCAGGGGCTGTCGCGCCGGTTCTGGTATATGCACTACCGCAAAGCAGCCGACCTGCCGCTTTGCGCCAAGCTGCACGCCGAACAGGCGCGCGCCATCGCCAAAGGCGATCCCGTCAAAGCTGCCAAGGCGTCGGATAATCTGATGGACTATGTCGAGAGTTTCACCCGCACGACGGTGGATGTGTAAGGGGGCGAACCATGAAAATCTACGAAGGCAAACGCACGATTGACGGCCTGCGCGTCACGGTGGACGGCCGGCCGCTCAGCGAGCATTACGAGGTGAAGCAATTCACCAAATACGGTTTTGAGTGGACCTACGAGGGCGAAAGCCCGCAGCAGCTCGCACTCGCGATCCTTGTCGATCACCTCGGCGACAACGAAAAGGCGATCCGGCTTTCCGCGCCGTTCATGAAAAAGGTTGTCGCCAATCTCGATAATGACTGGACTTTGAAAAGCGACGAGATCGACCAGGCGCTCAAGACCCTCGACAAGCACTAACAAAAGCACTGAAGAAAAGGCCATATCGCGTCTTGTTCTGTGACATGGCACTGATATATCATTTGAAAAAATAAAAGCCGACCCGGACATACCGGGAAAACCCTGGGGAGGATGCAGAATGAAGAAGCTTTCACGCCGCTCATTACTCAAGTCCGCCGCTGCAATTGGCGCCATGGCAGCAACCGAGGGCGTATTTGCCCCCGCCATCGCGCAAAATAAGCCCATCAAGATCGGCGTGCTTGCGCCGCGCTCCGGCATCGCCGCGAGCCCCGGTATTTCCGGCATTCGCGCCACCGAATGGGCGGTCGAGAAGTTCAACGCTGCGGGCGGCATCGCCGGCCGCAAGGTTGAAGTCGTCTTCGAAGAGGAGACTTCGCCGAAGGATACGATCGAACGCTTCTCCAAACTCGTTCAACAGGAGAACGTCGATCACGTGCAAGGTATCGTCTCGACGGGCGTCGCGCTCGCGCTCGGCCCAGTCGTCGAGGAATCGAAGGTGCTGACGATTTTCTGGGACGGCACGACGCAGGACGGCGTCGTCGAGAAGATGCCGAACCCGAAATATCTGTTCCGCTCGACCGACAACGAATGCGAAGCGGTGATGTCGTCGCTGCTTGCCATCAAATACTGGAAAGGCAAGTTCAAGAAGATCGCAGGCATTAACCCCGACTATTCCTACGGCCGCAATAACATGGCCGCCTTCGTCGCGCTCCTGAAGCGCTACGGCATCGAGCATGAAGTGGTGACGGAGCAGTGGCCGAAGGTCGGCACCATGGATCTCACGAGCCATGTCGCCGCATTGCAGGCGGCAAAGCCCGATCTCATCTTCTCCTCGCTTTTGTTCGCGGATCTTCCGGTCTTCATGAAGCAGGCACACGCCGCCGGCCTCACCAAGGAAACGAAGCTGGTGTTCCCTGCCGCCGGCTGGCAGCAGACCGCGATGAAGAAGGACTTCACGCCGGAAGGTATGCTGCTTGGCTGCAATACCCTCTCCTTCGACAATCCGAATGCGAGTGCGACCGCTAAGGAATTCTCGAAGTGGTATGAAGACAAGCACAAGGACTATCCGAACTGGGAAGCCGACCGCGCTTACTTCTCGCTGATCTCCTACAAGCAGGCCTACGAGAAAGCCGCGAAAGCCAAGGGCGGCACGCCTTCGACCGACGACATCGCCGAAGCGATGATCGGCCTTGAAGTCGAGAGCCTCGGCGGCAAGGGCGGCTGGCGCAAGGACAAGATCGCCGACCAAACCTTCGTGCAGGGCCTCAGCACCCACAAGAACAAGTACGACTTCGTTACCATCGGCTCGCAGATGGATACGATGTACTCGACCTCCCTGCAGAAGCCGCCCGGCGCGGACTTCTGGCAGTGGATCAAGACCGCGGACTTCAAGATCTGATCCAGCATCGCTGCAATCACGATGTCCGCGTTCATGAACATTCTGCTCGGCGGCGTCTTTCACGCCGCCGTGCTGTTCCTCGTCGCTGCCGGGCTTCAGCTCGTATTCGGCGTGCAGAAGATTTTGAACCTCGCCTGCGGTTCGTTCTATGCACTCGGCGCGTATTTCGGCATCACCTTCATCGCCTACATGACGAAATACGGCATGCCGCCGTGGCTGTTGCTGCCGGCGCTCGTCTTCTCGGGGCTGTTGATCGGCCTCGTCGGGCCGTTCATCGAGCGGCTGTTGCGCTTTGTCTATGACCGCGACGAGAGCTTTCAGCTCCTGCTCACCTTCGCGATCCTGCTGATGTTTCAGGATGTCTTCCGCTTCCTGTGGGGCGCAAACCCGCTGCAAGTGAACGTCGATTATCTCGTCTATGGCAAACTTACGGCCGGTGACTTCTCGGTGCCGGTCTACAACCTGATGGTCATCTCGGCGGCGATCCTGATCGCCGCCGGTCTTGGCCTCTTTCTGCAAAAAACCAATTACGGCCGCGTACTCCGCGCCACAGCCGAAAATCGAACAATGGCAGAAGCGCTTGGCGTCGATGTCCGCAGCATCTATGCCGTGGTCTTCACCGTCGGCACCATGCTCGGCACCGTCGCCGGCGCCCTCGTCATCCCTACTGCGGCGGCGGCGTTGGAAATTCCCGGCGAATTCGTCGTCGAAGCTTTCGCCGTCGTCGTCATCGGCGGACTGGGCTCGATGCCCGGCGCGCTCGCAGGCGCGCTGGTCGTCGGTCTTATTCATGCGCTGTCGATCGTGATCTATCCCGAGCTTGAACTGCTCGTGACTTATCTCATCGTCATCGGCGTTCTGCTGTTCCGGCCTGCCGGCCTATTCGGGAAGCCCGCGACATGAAACCGCGCTCGGCCCTCTTTTTCACACTCGCGGGCGTTGCTGCGCTGATCGCGCTGCCCTACTTCGCGAAGCCGTTTTACATCAGCCTGATGATCCCGTTCTTCGCTTACGCGGTCGCGCTTCTCGGCTTCAATCTCTTGTTCGGTTATGGCGGGCTTCTGTCATTCGGCCACGCCATGTTCCTGGGCGTCGGCGCCTACAGCACGGCTATCGTTTCGGGCACGCTCGGCATCAAAAGCTTCGAGGTTGCACTGCTGGTCGCAATCCTCGCTGCCATCGCCATCGCCGTTCCGATCGGCGCCCTGTGCGTGCGCTACACCGGCATCTTTTTCGGCATGCTGACGCTCGCGTTCGGCATGCTGTTCCACTCATTCCTGTTCAAATTCTACTATTTGACTGGCGGCGATAGCGGCATGCGCGTGCCGCGCATGAACATCCTCGGACTCGAATTCGCGCAGTACAACAAAATCGGCTTCCTCTCCGGGCCGTTCTATTATTATTGCCTCGCACTCCTTGTAATCGCAGGCCTAATCATGTGGCGGATCGTGCATTCGCCGTTCGGCCTGCATCTTCGCGCCTTGCGCGATAACCCGCGCAAAGCCGAATATCTTGGCGTGCGCGTCTGGCAATTCCGCCTCGCCGCTTTCGTGATCTCCGCCGTTTTCGGCGCAATCGGCGGTGCGATCCTCGGCTTCCGCGTCGGGCTTGCCGACCCCGAGCTCGTGTACTGGACGCATTCGGGCCAACTTGTGTTCATGACGGTGCTCGGCGGCTTCTCGAACTTCTTCGGGCCCATCGTCGGCGCGCTTGCCTATACGCTGTTGCAGGATCAATTACAGTCGCTCACCCAGTACTGGCGTTTCGTGCTCGGTGCGGTGCTTGCGATCATCGTCATCGGCTTCCCAGGGGGCATTGTCGGCGCTTTTGAACTGCTCGGTGCGCGGCTCCGGCGCAGCAAGGACAAAGCCCCGGTTGCCGCCGGCAAAACGGTGACGCCATGAATACGCTGATTCAGACCAACAATGTCGGCAAGGCTTACGGCGCCTATCGCGCGCTTTCGGGCGTCAGCATCAACGTCAATGCCGGCGAGCGCGTCTCTATCGTCGGGCCGAACGGCGCCGGCAAAACGACACTCGTCAATCTTCTCACCGGCCTCCTCACGCCGACCGAAGGCGAAGTCTACTTCAAGGGCGAGAATGTCGCGGGGCGCGACCCGGTCGCGCTCGCCGAGAGCGGCCTCGCCCGCGCTTTCCAGCTCGTGCACGTTTTCCCAAAACTGACGGTGGAAGAGACCATCGCCGCCGCTCTCGTCACGCGGCAACGCCAGCGCTGGCAGATGTTCCGCTCGCTTCACGCCAATGCCAGCATGCGCAAGCGTGCGCGCGAGGTCGCCGAAATTTTCGGCCTTGAGAATCGTCTCGACACCGTCTCGCAACTCCTCTCGCAAGGCGAGAAGAAGCTGCTTGATGTCGCCTCGGCTTTTGCGCTCGATCCCGAAGTCATTCTGCTCGACGAGCCGACTTCCGGCATCTCAACCAACGAGAAGCATCGCGTGATGAAAACGCTGATCCTCGCGGCGAGCCGCGCGGGCGTGAAGGCGATGATTTTGGTCGAGCACGATATGGACCTCGTCGCGACCTATTCCGACCGCATCATCGCTATTGCTGAAGGAAAATTACTCGCCGATCTGCCGCCGAAAGAATTCTTCTCGACCGAATCCGTCATCGAAGTCGTCGTCGGCAAGAAACGGGGCCACTGAGATGCTTTCGGTACGCGATCTTTCCGTCGATATTCAGGGCAGCCGCATCCTGCGTGGCATTTCGCTCGAGGTGAAAGCGGGCGAGCTCGTCTGCCTCGTCGGCAGGAACGGCGCGGGCAAGAGTACGACGTTCCGCACCATCATGGGCTTTCGCAAGCCTGCTGCAGGCGCTATCGATTTTAACGGCGAAAGCCTGATCGGCCGCCGTCCGTTCGAAGTCGCACGGCGTGGCATCGGTTTTTCACCGGAAGAAAGCGAAGTGTTTGGCGAGCTTACTGTTGCCGAAAATATCGCGATGCCGACATGGCCGCAGGCCGGCGGCCACAACCAGCAGGAGCGCGTGGCGCTCGCCTATAAAGTGTTCCCGAAACTCACGCGCTATATGGAGCGCGGCGGTCAGGAACTTTCGGGCGGCGAGCGCAAAATGGTCTCGATCGCGCGAGCGCTGGCTTCTGATCCGAAACTCCTCCTGCTCGACGAGCCGACTGAGGGGCTCTCACCTGCGGTGATTCCCGCGATCGTCGATGGCATCGCCTCGATCCGGGCGCTTGGCCATGCCGTCTTTATCGCCGAATCCAATGTCCACCACGTCCCCGAATTCGCCGACCGCCTCTATGTCCTTGAACGGGGCGAGATAATTTTCACCGGGCCGCCGAAAGAGGCGGCTTCGGATCCGGCTGTCGCACGGGTCATTTCAGGTAGTGCGGAACCCGTATCTGGTGATTGAACGGCTTCTTCGAGAGTGATAGACTACTGATATATCACAGACCAATCCCAAGACCCGCGTGATAAAGCGGGCCAGCTTTAGCGGAGAATGAACAATGATGGGCGATCGCCAAGTTGCTTTTCGGCAGGAATACCGGTCCCGGATCATGGGCTGGTATGACGGCTACCTTCACATCCTCATCATCTACGCAATGGGCGCGGCCGCGTTTTACATTTATCTGCAGCACATCGGAAACGTCACTTGGCTCGAATGGCTGACTGTGCCGCTCACCTTCCTCTTCACCAACGTCTTCGAGTGGGCCGTACACAAATACGTTATGCACCGGCCAATCAACATCAAGGGACTGCGTGCAGTCTATGAGCGCCATACCCTCAATCACCATCAGTTTTTCACCGACGACGAGATGCGCTTCCGCGACCATAAGGACTGGCGCGTCACAGTATTCCCGCCATTCGCACTCGTGGTCTTCATTCTGATGTCGCTGCCGGCCGCCCTGATCCTTGGCTACTTATTCACGGCTAACGTCGGCTGGCTGTTCATGGCGACGACGACCGGCATGTACCTCATCTACGAGTTCATGCACTTCTGCTGCCACGTCGACGAGAACTGGTTCGTGCGCTACTGCCCGTTCGTCAACACGCTGCGCCGTCATCATACCTCGCATCACAATGCACGGCTGATGATGGAAACCAACATGAACCTTACCTTTCCGATTGCCGACTGGTTGTTCGGCACATCGGATCTCGACCGTGGTCTCATCGGCACCCTGCTCAACGGCTACGATACGCGCTATCTGAAGAAGAACCTGCGCAGCACCCCCAAGCGGCCAGATGTAGCAGCGGCCCAGCCGATGATTGCGGAATAGGAGTGAACCATGCCACATGACGTCAAAGCGGTTTTGTCCGTCATTGCGCTAATCGTGGCAGCCGTTCTTGCCTATTGGAGCAAGTCGCCGGTGCATCACGATCTTTCGACGATCGTGATGATCACCGCCGCCTTCATGGTAGCGGCTATGTGGATTTTTCCTGAAGCCGGCGTCAAGAAAGGCGATATCAAAAAGCCTAAATAACTTTACAGGTGTAGGCGGCCGCCACCTGCGCCGCTTTTTGAATGTTCTGTTGGTGTAAGTCTCATCAGAATGACGGTGGGACTTCCTAGAGCGGACATGTGCCGCTTCACGGTCTTCACCGTCATGCGCGGAATGGGGTTGCGCCCGTGGTCGGTGCCGAATCGAAAAATTGCAAGGTGTTCGGAGACTTCGTGAAGCGGTGGTTGGGGGACTAGGATTCGAACCTAGATTAACGGAGTCAGAGTCCGCTGTTCTACCGTTGAACTATCCCCCAATGCGGCCAGAGGCCTGCTGGGCGCCCGCTGCGATAGCACTTGAAGATAAATTTTTCAAATACTGAAAACCGCGATTCCCTTTGAAACAGCACATATTTTCGTGCCGCCGGACTATTCCTGGCCAGGCCCAGCCGGTTTCCCGGGAATCGAATTGCCGGCCGGTACTGAGCGCTGCTCGCCCGGCGCGTGATCGAAATTCGGGATGCTATCGGAAGTGGAGCGGCGCTCGGGAGTGCGGCTGCGGCTGTCGCCCCCCTGCTCCTGCAGCTGGCCTTCAGCCCGCGCCACGGAACACAACAGCAATAACAGTAGTACACGGATAAGCATTGGCACCTCCGCGGAATCTACGCATGTACGGGGCAAAGGTTCCAATTCAGATCACATCAGCTAGCTGATGTGGAAGATCAACCCTCCAGCATCGGCGCAGTTTCACACAACGCTTCATTTGAAGCTGATGTTTTGATTCGACGAATTACATTAGGTTCTTCCCGGCTTGAACCAAAGCCGGGAATAGTCCTCGTTCAAAGCATTCACGCAAAGCTGAAGCGTTAGCCTTTCTTCGCCTTCTCGCGGAGAGCCGAAATCGTCGTGTTCGGCGTGATCGCCTCAGTGTCAAGTTTGACATGCACGAGCGCAGCCTTGTTCGATGCAAAGGCCTGCTCCATTACCCTCTCGGCGTCCTTGTCGTCATCGATCGTGAAACCATCGGCGCCGAAAGAACGCGCATACATCGCAAAATCGGGATTACGTAGATCCGTGCCGAAGACGCGGCCCGGATACTCCCGCTCCTGATGCATGCGGATCGTACCGTAAGTGCCGTTATCGATGACAAACACCTTGGGCGCGAGGCCGTATTGCATGGCGGTCGCAATCTCCTGCCCAGTCATCAGAAAATCGCCGTCGCCCGCGAAGCAAAGCACAGGCCGTTTCGGGTCGAGCCGCGCGGCGGCAACGGCCGCCGGGAAACCATAGCCCATGGTGCCGGAAATCGGCGCAAGCTGCGTACCGAATTGCGGATGACGATAGAAACGATGCAGCCAGATCGAGAAATTGCCGGCGCCCGAGCACATCACGGTGTTCGCCGGCAGGTTCTTGCGCAGCCAGCCCATGATCGTGCTCATCTGCACCGCGCCGGGAATTTTCGGAAGCACCTCGGTCCAGGCCATATAGTCGTCACGAGCCGCCTTGCGCCATGCCCGCCAGCGAATGTCGCTCGGCGGTTGCAGATTTTCGAGAGCAGCGGCAAAGGCGACTGGTGTCGCGTTAATGCCTAGCGTCGGCTGGAAGACGCGGCCAAGCTCTTCAATACCGGCGTGAACATGCACAAAATTCCGGCCGGGATCGGGTACGGTTATCGTCGTGTAACCTTGTGTTGGCCATTCCGAGAGCCGCGCGCCGAAAGCAAGAATGAGATCGGCGTCTTTAATGCGCTGCGTGAGTTTCGGGTTCGGTCCAGTGCCGACGTCGCCGGCGTAGCAATCATGCTGGTTGGGAAACAGCATCTGGCGGCGAAAACTTGCGCCGACCGGAAGATCAAAACGCTCGGCAAACCGCACGAGTGAGTTCACCGCGGCTTCGTTCCAACGCGAACCGCCGACAATGACGAACGGCCTTTCCGCCGCCTGTAGCATCTCCTGCAGCTTCGCCATATCGGCTGCCGCCGGTGCAATCTCGATCGGCGTAAAGCCGGGAAGATCGTCGGTCACCACCTCATCGAGCAGCATATCCTCGGGCAACGTCATCACCACCGGGCCTGGACGGCCTTGGGTTGCAACGCGCACCGCGCGCGCCACGAATTCGGGAATACGGGCGGGATCGTCAATCTCGACAACCCACTTCGCCATTGTACCGAAGACGGCGCGGACATCGACTTCCTGGAAAGCTTCACGATGACGGAAGTTGCGCGGAATTTGGCCAGAGATCAGGATCATCGGCGTCGAATCCTGCTGCGCAACGTGAACGCCGGCGCTGGCATTGGTCATGCCGGGACCGCGCGTGACGAAGCAGAGCCCCGGCATGCCGGTGAGCTTGCCGACCGCTTCCGCCATGTAGGCGGCACCGCTCTCCTGCCGGCAGATGGTGAAATTGATTTTCGAATCCTTCAGTGCATCAAGCACTGCAAGATAGCTCTCACCCGGCACGCCAAACGCGTGGAGCAGGCCATGCGCTTCGAGGGCATCGACAAGAATTTGAGCACCGGTGCGAGAGCGATTGGATGACTTCAACATGTTCTTATCCTGTAGTGCGAAAAGCGGAACGGCCAGCGCGCAACGCTGCACGCACCGCCTCGTTGTCGGAACCGAGCCGTGGCGACGGGTGATCGTAACGTAAAGGCGTCTTCGACATCAAAATCGGCGTGCGTACGCCGGGGATTGTCACACCGTCCTGTGCGTCTTCCGTAAGGTCGACGCGCATCTTGCGGTGCATGATCTGCGGATCGGCGAAGGCACCGGCGATATCATTGATCGGCCCCACGGGAACGCCGGCTTTTTCGAGCTCAGCCGCAAGCCAGGCACGCGGATGCTTCGCTGTCGCGCTAAATAGAATATCGCGCAGCGCAAGGCGATTTTCGACACGCACGGCATTGGTTTTGAAACGCGGATCGTCGGCCAGCTCCGGCATACCGAGCACGGTGCACATGCCGCGGAACTGACCGTCATTTCCACCGGTAATGATAATGTGGCCGTCGCTCGCCGGGAAAACCCCGAACGGAACCACGGTCGCATGTTCGTTACCGAGTCGGCGCGGCGGCGTGCCGGAAATGAGATAATAGAGCGCCTGATTGGCGAGCACGCTCGTCTGAACGTCAAGGAGCGCCATGTCGATGTATTGCCCCTCACCCGTTCGTCCGCGCGCGATCAGCGCCGCCTCGATCGCAAGCGCCGAATAAACCCCCGTGAAAACATCAGCGAAGGCAACGCCCGGCTTTTGCGGCATCCCGTCGGCTTCGCCGGTGATGTCCATGATGCCGGACATTCCCTGTACTACGAAATCGTAGCCAGGCCGGTGGGCGTATGGCCCATCCTGGCCGAAGCCCGTGACGGAGCAGTAGATGAGACCGGGATTGTCCTTTTTCAGGCTATCGTAATCGAGGCCATATTTTTTTAGATCGCCGACTTTGTAATTCTCGATCAGCACATCGGCTTCGCGCGCCAGCGCGATTACAACCGCGCGATCCGCGCCGTTCTTGAGATCGATCGTAACGGAACGCTTGTTGCGGTTGATCGCGTGAAAATAAGCTGAAGAAAGATTCTCGCCGTCCTTGCCTTCGACAAACGGCGGCCCCCAAGCGCGCGTATCGTCGCCGCTGCCAGGGCGCTCGACCTTGATGACATCGGCACCCAGATCGGCGAGCAGTTGTCCCGCCCACGGCCCCGCCAGCACGCGCGCGAGTTCAACAACCTTGATGCCAGCGAGAGGTGCCACCATCGAATGTCACGCGGACATCGGCCGCATGCCGAGCTTATCGAGCAGCAGCATATCGCGGTCACGCGCCGGGTTCGGAGTCGTCAGAAGCTTGGGGCCGTAGAAGATTGAGTTAGCGCCGGCCAAAAAGCAAAGCGTCTGCGTCTCTTCGCTCATATCTTCGCGTCCGGCGGAAAGCCGGACTACGGAAGCAGGCATGGTGATGCGCGCCGCTGCGATCACACGAACGAAATCGAGCGGCTCGGTTTTCTGCCCCAGCGAAACGGGCGTCCCCTCGACCTGCACCAAGAGGTTGATCGGCACACTTTCGGGATGCTCGGGCAGACTCGCAAGCGTCTGGATCATTCCTGCGCGATCGTCGAGTGTCTCGCCCATGCCGACGATCCCGCCACAACAGACATGAATGCCCGCGCCGCGCACCGCTTCGAGCGTGTCGAGGCGGTCCTGGTAGCAACGCGTTGTAATGATCTGCTGGTAATATTCCGGCGAAGTATCGAGATTATGATTGTAGTAATCGAGGCCGGCGTCTTTCAGACGCCGCGCCTGCGGCACGGTCAGCATGCCGAGCGTGACGCAGGTCTCCATGCCGAGCGCTTTCACGCCTTCGATCATCTTCACGACTTGATCGAGATCCCGATCTTTGGGCGAACGCCAGGCGGCGCCCATGCAAAAGCGCTGGGCACCGGCATCGCGTGCTGCCCGCGCATCGGCCAGAACCTTGTCGAGCGCCATCAGCTTTTCGGCCTTCACTCCGGTGTCGTAGCGCGCGCTCTGCGGGCAATAGGCACAATCTTCGGGGCAGCCGCCTGTTTTAATGGACAGGAGTGTCGAGATCTGTACTTCGCGCGGATCGAAATAAAGCCGGTGCAGCCGCTGCGCCTCGAACATCAGGTCGGGAAACGGCAGTTCAAGCAGATCGCGCACTTCAGCGCGCGTCCAGTCATGACGAATGGGGCTCGCAGACGCTGCTCGCCGCTCAAGGTCGGGGGCTAGTGACATAAAGAATCCTTCTTCCGCCCATTATTCACGATCAGGACGCCGGTATCAAACCGGGGCTTCTCGCCAAAACATTAGTAAAACGCCTGAATACCGGTAATCGAACGGCCTAAAATCAACGCATGGATGTCATGCGTGCCTTCGTAGGTGTTCACCGTTTCGAGGTTCTGCGCGTGGCGCATGACATGATATTCGCCGGCGATGCCGTTCGCACCGAGCATGTCGCGTGCGGAACGCGCGATGTCGAGAGACTTGCCGCAATTGTTGCGCTTCACGATCGACACCATCTCCGGCGGGCACTTGCCCTGATCCATGAGCCGAGTGACCTGCAGGCTCGCCTGCAACGCAAGACCGATTTCGGTCGCCATATCGGCGAGCTTTTTCTGCACAAGCTGATTGGCGGCAAGCGGGCGGCCGAACTGCTTGCGGTCGAGCACATAATTGCGTGCGATTTGATAACAGCTTTCAGCGGCGCCGACTGCGCCCCACGAAATCCCGAGCCGTGCGCGCGTCAGGCAGCCGAAAGGCCCTTTGAGGCCGGAGACGTTAGGCAGGAGGGCAGATTCGTTCACTTCGACGCCGTTCATGGAAACTTCGCCGGTGACAGATGCACGTAACGACAATTTGCCTTCGATCTTGCTGGTCGAAAGCCCTTTCATGCCCTTTTCGAGGATAAAGCCGCGGATTTCGTTGTTGTGCGCCTCCGATTTCGCCCAGATGACGAAAACATCGGCAAGCGGTGCATTTGTAATCCAAAGTTTCGAGCCGGAAATTCGATAACCACCCGAAATTTTCTCGGCGCGAGTCCGCATGCCGCCGGGGTCGGAGCCATGATCCGCTTCGGTGAGGCCGAAGCAGCCGACCATTTCGCCGCTCGCGAGCTTCGGAAGATATTTCTTCCGCTGCGCTTCGTCACCGTAAGCATAGATCGGATACATCACCAGCGAGGACTGCACCGAAAGCGCCGAGCGCATGCCGGAGTCGACGCGCTCGGCTTCGCGCGCGACAAGCCCGTAACAAACATAAGAGAGCCCGGCTCCGCCGTATTCCTCGGGGATCGTCACGCCCAGAAGGCCGAGCTTGCCCATCTCGTTGAAGATATTGCGGTCGAACTTTTCGTCCCGGTAATACTCGACGATTTTCGGCAACAGTTGTTCCTGTGCATAATCGCGCGCCGTATCGCGCACCGCGCGCTCGTCCTCGGTGAGCTGACTTTCAAGACCCAATGGGTCGGTCCAGTCGAACACCGGCTTCTCCGTCTTGGTATGCGAGGAGGCATGCGGCTTGCTCATGAGGGGCTTCCTTCAATCCGGCTTGCAGAACGGTGCTACCCGTAGTTTATCAGCAAATAAGCGCAATTTAGAGCCGGAGGAAAGCCCCGTGAACCTCGCCCGCCTGTTGAAGCGACGTGCCGCAGAAAACCGCCCGATCCGGGTGGGCGTGATCGGCGCCGGCAAGTTTTCCTCGATGTTCCTCGCGCAGGTGCGGACGACACCGGGCATGCATCTTGTGGCGCTCGCCGATCTTTCCGCCGAGCGCGCGCGAAAAGCACTCACTGCGACGGGGTGGGATATCTCGACGCAGGTCGCGAAAGATGTTTCCGACGCACTGAAGAACGGCCGCACCGCGATCACCGAAGATGCCAATGCGCTCATCGACTCCGATGTCGAGGTCGTCATCGACATTACCGGCAGCCCCGCCGCTGCAATCCGCCATTGCTTGCGGGCATTCGAGCGCAAGAAGCACGTGGTCAACGTCACGGTGGAGGCCGACGTGCTGGCGGGTCCGTTGCTTGCCGCTCGCGCGCAGCAGGCGGGCGTCATTTACGCCCTCGCCTATGGCGACCAGCCCTCGCTTGTTTGCGAGATGGTCGATTGGGCGGAAGCCTGCGGCTTCCGCGTGGTGAGCGCCGGCAAAGGCACCAAGTATCTGCCCGAATATGTCCGCTCGACGCCCGCGACGGTGTGGGATCACTATGGGCTCACGGCCGAGCAAGCCGCATCCGCCGGCATGAATTCGCAAATGTTCAATTCGTTTCTCGACGGCACGAAATCCGCCATCGAAATGGCGGCGATCTCGAATGCGACCGGCCTCAGGGCGCCGCGTAACGGTCTTCTGTTTCCGCCTTGCGGCGCCGAGGAACTGCCGCAGGTTCTCATCCCGAAAGCGCATGGCGGCGTACTGGAAGACACCGGCATGGTTGAAGTCGTTTCGAGCCTGCAACGCGACGGCTCGAATGTCGCGCGCGATCTGCGCTGGGGCGTCTATGTCGTATTCGAAGCGGGCGCCGATGACGCACGCACGGCCTATACCCGCAACTGCTTCCGCGAATACGGCATGGCGACCGACAAGAGCGGCCGCTACTGCGCGCTCTACCGCCCCTATCACATGATCGGGCTCGAGCTCGGGATTTCCGTTGCGAATGCGGTGCTGCGCAACGAAGCAACCGGCACGCCGGACTCGTTCCGCTCGGATGTCGCGGCGGTCGCGAAAAAGGCGCTTGCGCCCGGTGAAGTTCTCGACGGCGAAGGCGGCTTTACGGTGTGGGGAAAGATCCTGCGCGCCGAGGATTCGCTCGCGCATGGCGCGCTGCCGATCGGGCTCGCGCACAAAGTGAAGGTTACGAAGCCGGTTGCCGAAGGCGCCGTTGTTCGCTGGGACGATGTTGCCGTTCCCGACGACGATATCGTGCGTTTCCGCAAGGAAATGGAAAAGACGTTCGCGCCGAAGAAAACAGCAGCCGCGTAAGCGGTAGCCGAGCCGGTATCGCCGCGAGGATTTACTCCGCGGCGACCGGCGGGTGTTCCCTGTCCTCGGACTCTTTCTCGTTGATCGAGCGTGAAATGCGCCGATCGTATTTGTCGAGATAGAGATAGATCACCGGCGTGATGTAGAGCGTCAAAAGCTGTGACAGCAGCAAGCCGCCGACGACCGCGACACCCAACGGCTGGCGCAGTTCCGCACCGGCACCCGAGCCGAGCGCAATCGGCAGCGAACCGAAGATCGCCGCGAGCGTCGTCATCATGATCGGGCGGAAGCGCAAGAGCGCGGCCTCGCGGATCGCCTCGAGCGCTTCCATGCCCTGACGGCGGCGCTCGATCGCGAAATCGATCATCATGATCGCGTTCTTCTTGACGATGCCGACGAGCATGACGATGCCGATGATCGCGATCACCGACAAATCCATCTTGAACATCACGAGTGTCAGCAGCGCGCCGATGCCCGCCGACGGCAGGCCCGACAAAATCGTAATCGGGTGAATGAAGCTCTCGTAGAGGATGCCGAGCACGATATAGATGACGAGGATCGCCGCGATGATCAGGAGCGGCTGGTTCGACAGCGACTCCTTGAACACGGCCGCGGTGCCCTGGAAACCGGTATTGACGCTCGCCGGCAGATTCGACTCGCGCTCAACCTCCTGAATCGCCGCGACTGCATCACCGAGCGACGCGCCGGGTTTGAGATTGAATGAAATCGTCACCGAGGGCAGCTGCTGCAAATGGTTGATCTGCAACGGCCCGATGGTATCGCGGATCTTGGCAATCGACTCGATCGGCACCAGCCGCCCGCTCGCCGCACGAATATAGGTTTGCGAAAGGTCGGCAGCGCCCTGCTGGAACTTCGCGTCGTTTTCGATGATGACCTGATACTGGTTGGATGCAGTATAGAGCGTCGCGACCTGTCGCGTCCCGAATTGGCTATAGAGCGAGTTGCGCACCTGATCTTCGGTCAGGCCGAGGGCGGCGGCCTTGTCACGATCGACATCGATTGTCAGCTGCGGATTGCTGATCATCAGATCCGATGTGACGTCACGAAGAAGATCGAGACGCGAAATCTTCTCGAGCAGCTCGGGCGCGACGCGGTAGAGTTCCTGCGTATCCGGGCTCAGCAGCGTATATTGATATTCGCTTTTCGAGACCGTGGCGCCGACCGTGATGTTCTGAATCGGCCGGAAATAAGCGTTCACGCCGGGAATGCTTTGCACCGTCTTGCGCAAGCGCTGAACCAGCTCGTTGGCGGAGACATCGCGCTCGTCGCGCGGCTTCAGACCCATGAAGATGCGGCCGGTATTGCCGGTCGGGCTGATATTGGTCGCGCCTGCCGATGACACCGCATATTCAACCGCCGGATCGCTGCGCACCGCCGACGAGACCGCATTCAGATGCGCGCGCATCGAGGGAAAGCCGATATCGGTGCGGGCTTCGACGGTGCCGGAAATAAAACCGGTGTCCTCGATCGGGAAGAAGCCCTTCGGCACCCAGACGTAAAGAGCAATGGCAAGAAAGAGCGTGACGAAAGTGACCCCGAGCATCACCGGGCGATGATGCAAAACAAAATCAAGACTGTAGCGATAGCCGGCAAGGCAACGATCGAAGATGCTTTCCGACCACTGCAGGAGCTTGATCGGCTTCTTGTGATGATCGGGCGCCTTGAGAACGCGCGCGCAAAGCATCGGCGTCAGGGTCAGTGAAACGAAGCCCGAGATCAGAATGGCGGCCGAAATCGTCACCGCAAATTCGCGAAAGACGCGGCCGACAATGCCGCTCATGAACAAAACGGGGATGAACACCGCGACCAGCGAGATCGTCATGGAAACGATGGTGAAGCCGATCTCGCGCGAGCCGAGCATGGCGGCCTTGAACGGCGGAACCCCCTTCTCGACATAGCGATAAATGTTCTCGAGCACGACAATCGCATCGTCGACGACGAAACCGACGCATAACGTGAGCGCAAGAAGCGTCATGTTGTTGATGGAAAATCCGAGCAGATACATGACGCCGAACGTCGCCACGATCGAGAGCGGCAGCGCGAGCGACGGAATGATCGTCGCGCGCAAATCGCGCAGGAACAGGAAAATCACGAAGATCACGAGACCGACGGCAATGCCGAGCGTCTCCTTGACGTCCACGACTGCCTGGCGGATCGAAACCGACCGGTCCATCAGCACATTGATCGAGATCGCGCCCGGCACCTGTGCGCGATATTCCGGCAAGTGCTTGCGGACGAGATCGACGACCTCGACGGTGTTGGCATCGGGCTGGCGATAGATCGCAAGATTGATCGCGCGCGTGTCGTTGTACCAGCCTGCGATGCGCTCGTTCTCCGCCCCATCCTCGATGGTGGCGACATCACGAAGGTAAACCGGCGCGCCGTTGCGATAGGCGACAATCACGCTCTTGAATTTCTCGGCGCTTCGCTTGGGGAGCCCCATGTCGAGCGTGAGATTCTGGTTGTCGCCGGCGATGACGCCGGTCGGCGTGATGGTCGAGACCGCCGCGACCGCCTGCTGAACTTCATCGAGCGAGACGCCGCGGGCGGCGATCGCATCGGGCTTGAGGCGAATGCGGACGGCGAATTTCTGGCCGCCAAAGATCGTGACTTGGGCAACGCCGGGCAGCTGCGAAATCTGCTGGCCAATGATGGTGTCGGCATATTCGTTGACCGCGGAAAGCGGCAGCGTGTCCGAGACGAGCGAGAGATAGAGCACCGGCGCATCGGCCGGATTCACCTTCTTGAACGAAGGCGGCGTAATCATTTCCTTCGGCAATTGCCGCTGGGCGACCGACAGCGCCGATTGCACGTCGAGAGCGGCCGCGTCGATATTGCGGGAGAGATCGAACTGAACGACGATCTGTCCGGTGCCGGTCGTGCTGATCGACGCCATCGAGGTAATGCCGGCGATCGTGGCGAGTTGCCGTTCGATCGGTGTCGCGACGGAAGCCGCCATCGTTTCGGGGCTCGCACCCGGAAACGTCATCTGAATCTGGATGGTGGGAAAATCGACCCGCGGCAGCGCCGCCACCGCCAGCAGACGGTATCCGAAAATGCCTCCCATGATCAGTGAGACCATCAGGAGCGTGGTCATCACCGGCCGGCGGATGCAAAGTTCGGGCAGCGTCATTGCGACGTACCTACTCCCGGCTTGATGTCGATCGGCGCGTTATCGCGTAGCGACAGCTGGCCATCGGTGACGACGGTTTCGTCGCCTTGCAGGCCGCGTGTAATAATGGACTCGCCATCCATGGAACGCTGTACGGTGACTTCCCTCACCTTGGCTTTGCCGTCCTCGACGACAAAGACAAAATCGCCGCGCTGGCCGTTCTGAAGCGCTTCGGTCGGCACCGTCACCATGTTCTTGTCGACCCGCAACGAAACGCGCACGGTCGCGAGCGTGCCCGGCCAGAGCTTTTCATCCTCGTTGTCGAATATCGCGCGCACGAGGATCGTGCCGGTTTGCGGATCGACGGAGTTTTCGATGAAGGCGACGTGCCCGCCTTCGATGAGCGTGCCGTTTTGCAGCGTCGCCTGCACGCTGGCATTGGCGCCCACCGCCCGCAGATCGGGGATGTAGCGCTCCGGCACGCCGAACGTAACGTAAATCGGCGAGAGCTGATTGACCGTCGCCAGCGGCGCACTGGTGGAATCGGCGCGCACGACGTTGCCGGGACGCACCGAGGAAATGCCGATGCGGCCGGTCACCGGAGCATGAATATCGTAATATGTGCGTTGAGTGCGAAGATTGTCGAGATTGGCCTGATCCTGCTTCACCGTGGCGGCGAGCATATCGGCGTTGGTCTGCGCATCGTCGAGCGTGACCTTCGCGGTCGTTCCCTTGGCGACGAGACCCGAAAAGCGCTCGACATCACGCTGTGCCTTAACGAGCGAAGCCTGATCGCGCTTCAGAACGGCGGCGGCCTGTTCGATCATCGCGTCGATGGCGCGTGAATCGAGTTTGAAGAGAAGATCGCCCTCCTTGACCGAGGAGCCGTCCTGAAACTGCACCTTCTCGACCATCGAGTCGACGCGCGGGCGGATCGGAACGCTGACCATCGGCTGCACCGAACCCGGCGCCTCGATGCGGTAGGGCATGTCTTTAATCGAGGCCTTGCCGACGGCGACCGCGATCTTGCGCGCCTGCGGCGCGGGCTTCGCGCCACCGCTGAACAGCCACCAGCCCAAACCGCCTGCCACGAGAAGCGAGAGCGCACCGGTCGCCACCGTTTTTCGGCTGAACCGATTCAGCGAGACGGAGTCGAGCGCCTGCTTGGCGCCTTTCAGCGATTTCGGGTCGAGCGGCTTCATGTACAGATCCGGCAGAAAGGACAAAATGGCCGAACAAGGCCGCTTATAAAGGCGGCGCTTCTATCGCCGCGCGCCTTCCTGGCGATTAACGAGCCGAATCGGGACATCTTTGCAAGACCGGTTAGAGGAGCACAGCCGAACGTCCCGGCTTCCGCCAGGACCTGGAGTTTCAACACGAGAGTTCGGTGAATCCTGCGGAATTGTTTGCCGTCCCGCTCCAAATCACGGTGTTTTCGCAGCCTGCGGCCCGGTTGAGCGCCGCCAGCAGGCAATCGGAGAAGGATCCCGCCCCGTCGCGATAGCGTTTGAGGGCCTCCCGCGCGGCTTTTTCGGCGCCAATCGTGAATTCCGGCGCGTTCAGGATGAAGCCGAGATAATCGGCAACCCGCGCGGGTTCCTTCACGGCCTTTTCAAGGGCATCGCCGAGCTTTGCGAGCGCGAGCGGGTGAATATAGCCCGCCCCTTCGATTTGAGCCCGTTTCAAGAGGGTTTTTGCCGCCCGGCCCCGCGGCGAATGCTCATCCTCGAGTAGCCCGAGCAGCAGGCCGGCGTCGAGACCGATCACGGCTCGGCCCGCAGCGGCGGCAGCAGCTCGCCGATCTCAAAAATCGAGCGGCGCAGCCATTTGCGCACCACCACCCGGCCGTCGTCTTCCAGGGTGAAATCGAGGCGGTCGCCGGGCTTCAAACCCCAGCGGCGGCGCAATTCCACCGGCAGGGTGATCTGCCCTTTGCTGGTGAGGGTGGATTGCGCTTTGAGTGCCGGTGGGTAAGGAGCTTTGCTCATTCCTTACTTTACGAACCACACCTTACTTTTCCGCTAACCCGCCACGCGAATTCACGCCCGAACTTCGGGTCGAGCACCGCATAACCCAGCCGCAAGATCGAGCCTTCGCCCAAACTTCACTCCCAAGCAGCCTCCCCCTAATAATCTCATTAGTTGTATATTAATGAATTAAATCTACTTCCGGTTGCATACACCGGGAGAACGCCTATGGCCAATATTTACGTGATCCGCACTTTCGTCCGCCGCGGAAGCGAAATCGCCGCCCTGCCGCCGACCGTTTGCTTCGAGCGCGAACTCGCCCTCGAAATGGCGGAAGCCGACGAACCCGAAGCGGCCGGCGTCGCGGTTTATGAGGTCAGCTCCGATGACAGCAATGACACGCCCGCCAAACCCTTCGCTGCCTTTGGCGCCATCCCACAGGATTTCCGGCGCATCGGGCGCGACGCGCTGCTCGCCGCACCCGCACTTGTCACGCCGGTCCTGTTGCTCGCCGGTGCGAGCTAATGCTTGGAATGATCCATAGGATTCATCTGGCCGCTGCCTTTGGTCTTGCCGTCGGTTGAGCCGATCGGCGCGACGACAAATTTCACATCGACCTTGCCGGCCTTCTCGAACACGAGCGTGCCCGTGAAGGATTCGCCCTGCTTCGGCGTCTTCTTCAGGTCGAGCAGCATCACGTGATAGCCGCTCGGCGCGAACTTCACCGTCTGGCCCGGCGCGATCTCGATGCCTTTTTCGAGCTCGCGCATTTTCATGATGCCGTTCTCCGTCTTCATCTCATGAATCTGGAAACGCCCGGCGATCTCGGCCGAACCGCCGATCAGGCGATCGGCGGCCGTGCCTTTGTTCTCGATGACGAAATAGCCGCCCGCGACCTTGGCGCCTTTGGGCGTTTCGCGCGACCACGGATGCTCGATATGCATCGAACCCACGGTGTAATCGTGAGCGGAAGCCGCGACAGGTGCAAACAACGAGAGCGCCGCCAAAGTGGAAGCGGCAAGAGCGGAAAACATGCGCATTTGAAGTCTCCATGCGCGGCACCGAACGGCGCGCGCGATTGATCGGAAAAGCGAAAGTTCGATCAGACGGAGACGGGCGGCGCGCGAGCTTCGGCCGCGGCGTACTCGAATGCGGCGCGCTGCGGCAGCAGGAGCATCCGCCAAATGACGGGGATCGCTACCGGTTGCGAAACCGCCGATGGCGCAGACGGTGCAAGCCCCGACGCCGCGATACCGCAGCAGCCGGCAACGAGACAGGTGAGATCGCGCGGCGCGGAAAGCGGCGCCGTGTTGCTGCCATTCACATTCGACGCGCTGCAGATCGGCGAGGGCAAAGCCGCGGCGCGGCCCGAAGCGATCGAGCCGAGGAACAGCGCACCGACGAGCCCATAGGCAAGGACGAGCGACAGGAAGGCGCGGATATGGTGATTCAGCTTCACGGACCGCGTTCTAGCGCATAGCGGCGGAGGGGGCGAGCGAAAGAAGACGCCCGCAAACGCAAACGGCCCGCCGAAGCGGGCCGTTTTTCAATCTTGTGATCCGTTTACTGAACGCGGGGCGTGGCAACCGCCGTTTCGCGCGGCGCGGCGGCGGGCGCCGGTGTCGTCGTGGAAGACGTTGCCGCCTTGGGCTTCGAGCCGCGCCCGACAAGGCCCATGACCCGGCCGATCACGGCGTTATGCAGCATGCCCGATTTGTCGATCGAGCCGTGGCCGAATTCGGTGTGCTTGCGAAGATCGACGTTCGAAAGTTTGCCGCGGAAGCCCGGGCCACGCGAAACCGCACGGCCGAAGCCATTGTCCGACTGATAGTAGTTGATGAAGGTCGAGGTGGTCTTGCCGTTCAGGATGCTCGGATTGGTGGGATCGAAAGCAACAACGAGCGCCACCGGAACACCCATCTGGCCGAGCCGGTTCGACATATCGACGACCGCGTCGGCGCCGAGCGAATGACCGACGAGGATGATCGGGCCACCGCCCGCGCGATAGCGCGCCGCCGCTTCCTGGCAGATCGCTTCCCAGCCGCCGTATTCGTAAACGCTCGCGGTGACGCCGCGGCGCTCGAGCTTCGAGGCAAGATCGTCCATGCCGAGAGAAAAGACGTTCAAGAGGCCGCGCAGAAGATAGACCTTGCCGTGGCTGATGCGCTTTTCGGCGGAGGCATGCTTCGCCTTGGTCTTCTCGGTTTTGGTGCTCGCGGCTTTGGGCGCGTCGGTTTGACTCCATGCAGCGCCTACACTGCCCAGGCTCATGGCGATTGCGACCGAGCAAGCCAGGATGGCATTGCGATACATCTTCAACATGGTTGAACGGGGCCTCTTCAAGATTCAATGGTCCGGGAATGTAGAATGGCGGGGCCGGGTTTTGCCACAGCCGAAGGGCCCCGCCAAACGATTATGCAGGGCTGTGGCCCGAAAACCACTTGCCTCGCCTTTGGTCAAAAAAGGCGGTCAAAAAACTCCCGGCAGCACGCGCCAGGTCCGCCGCATATAGGCGCGATATTCGTCGCCGAAGGCCCGCTCCATCATCCGCTCTTCCTCGAAAACGCGGCCGAAAAACAGCGTGCCGAACCCTATGATACCGGAGAAGCCCGCTACCCAGTTGGGCAGCAGGAGCGCCTGCGCCACCGCCCATAGCCAGAAGGCCGAATACATCGGATGGCGGACGCTGGCGTAAACGCCTTGCGTGACGAGGCTATGGCTCTCGCGGATATCGAGGCTCACCGACCAGTTGCGGCCGAGATCCTTGTGGGTGCGGCGAAATAGCCAAAGCGAAAACAAGAATACCGCAGTACCGAGCCATGCCGCCCACGGCTGGAAGGCGTAATCGGCGAAACCGAGAAACTTGTAACGGGTGCGCGCAAGATTGGTGATGACATAGGCGAGCGGGATAAGGCCGAGGCCCGTCAGTGAAATCGCCATCAGCGCCTTCTCGCGCAGGCTGCGCGCCGAAACCTTGACGGCGGCTTTCTTCGCGCGACGGCGCGCCGGGTGACGGATGATGAACCAGATCACCGTCGCGGCAAGAAAGATAATGAGCGCAATGGTGCGGGTCATGCCGGAGAAACCTTGTCGGATGCGGCGGAAGCACTGGCGTTATAGCCGCCATCCTGCGCGAATGCATCGAGAAGTTTTTCGCGCTCGACGACGCGCCGCTCGAGCGGCGCCGGGCCGCAAATGATCTGGAAGTAATCGTAGAAGTAACGCAGCTCGTTGCCCATGCTCCACTGGCGATGCAGGCGGAAGAAGTTTCCTTTGAAGCGTTTGTAGGTCGCGGGCGCGAGCATCTGGCGCATGCGCACCTTCTGCACGATCGGATTGCGGCCCTCGGGCAATCCCATCGCCGCGACGGGATTCACTTTATAAAAGCTGATGACGTCAACGATCGCCTGATATTCGATCCAGTTCACGCCCTTGGCCGCCGCGACACGATCGACCGCTTCGCGCAGCCAGCGAGCTTTCGGATGCAGCGCTTCCTTCAGCAACGACGAGCCGGTTGCCATCAGCCAGAGTTTCGGCCCGCGCTGGCCAAGCTCGGGGTCGAGCTTCAGCGCACGGTCGAGCACATCCATGATGAGCGCACCGCCAAGGCTATGCGCCGAGACAATGACCTCATCGAAACGCGTGTCACGCGCGCAGGCGACGATTTCGCGGGCGAAGCAATCGAGCCGGGCATCGAGTTCCGCACGTTTGCGATGAACGAACTGGCCGGCGAAAATCCAGTCATCGAACATGTAGTTCAGGAGCAGGACACGGCCGAGCAGATACAGGAGACCGCCCGCGACTGTGATCGACACGAGCCATGCGGCAAGACCCGTGATCGGCAACCCGATCAGCGCGAGCAGCCTGGGCGCAAAAATCGCCGAGGCGATGATGCCGGCCAGGATCACGAATGGATACAGGAAGAAGAATCCGTAGCGCACGCTGACGGCAAAATAGCGAAACGCCGCGCCGGAAAATACGAAGTCGAGGAGCGCCGCGATGCCCTTCGGCCAGCGCTCGAAATTCGAGCGGGCGAAGTCGGCGGTCACGAAGTCGTCCCAGCGCAGCAGGCGGTATTCCGACTCAGTCTGCCAGTTCGCCCCTTTCGTGCCGATGCTCCAGCCGGCCACCACCCCATCGGCATTCAGCCTGGGCGGCGAAACGGTACTCTGCGCATTCCAGGTCGTCTCGAAGCGCTTCAGCTCGCGCTGGAAGCGCCGGTGCCACCAATCGACGCCGATCGGCTCATAACCGCCGATGCAGAGAAAGGCCCGTTTTCCGACGACACTTGTTTGCATGACCCGCCCGTTAGGCCCCCGAAGGCTCGTCCCTAGGGAAAGGCGTGGAAATGTGCAAGTTCCGGGCCTTTCAAAAGGGTTTTGGGCCCCTCCGCCGGTATCCCGCCATTGAAAGGGCCGTCCGCCTCCGCTATAGGAACCGCCGAACCCAGGGGCTTGTGAAACGGCCGTACCGTCCGGTATTTCGGTCGTACATGTCGCGGCGGATTGCCCGCCGATCGACAGGAGAATTCATCAATGGCTTCGACCTTCGACACGGTCGCGAACATCATCGCCGAAACCTGCGACATTCCGCGTGACACCATCACGCCGGACAGCCACGCTATCGACGATCTCGGCATCGACAGCCTGGACTTCCTCGACATCGCCTTCGCGATCGACAAGGCGTTCGGCATCAAGCTGCCGCTTGAGCAGTGGACGCAGGAAGTCAACGAAGGCAAGGCAACGACCGAGGAATATTTCGTCCTCAAGAACCTTTGCGCGCGCATTGACGGGCTGGTCGCCGCCAAGACCGCTTGATTAGCGTGACGCGATGCGTCTCGAATATTTCCAGATGATCGACCGGTTCGTCGAAGTGAATATCGACGAACGGAAGGTCAAATCAGTCTGCAAGGTGCCGATGGAGAGCCCGGTGTTCGAGGGCCACTTCCCCGGCTTTCCGCTCATGCCCGGCGTGCTCCTGTGCGAATGCATGGCGCAGACGACGGGCTGGATGGTGAGCGTGCTCACCGGCTTTACCGGCCTGCCGATGCTGGTCGGGTTGCGGAACGCAAAAATCCGTAACGCGGTCTTCCCCGGCGCCGAGCTCACCTTCGAAGGCGTCATCGAGCATGTCGGGTCGGGTTACGCGATGGCCAAGTGCAAGGGCAAATCGAAAGACGGTCCGATCTGCGACGCCGATCTCGCGTTTCGGCTGACCCCCTATCCCGGCCCGGAATTCCGGCTCGCGATGGTGGAGATGGGCAAGAAGGTCGGCATTGAAGTACCGGAGCTGATGAAGTGAGCACGCGGCGCGAAGTCTGGATCACCGGTGCGGGTTTATTGTCGTGCCTCGGTGAAGGCGTCAAAGCGACCTGGCAGAAAATGGCTGCCGACAATCCGCCCGCCGGGCATAACGCCACCGAGTTCGCACCCTACGTCACGCACCCGCTCGCGCCGGTCAATTTCGACCTGCAGATCCCGAAGAAGGGCGATCAGCGGCAGATGGAGCTATGGCAACGCATCGGCGTTTATGCCGCCGGTCTTGCGCTCGCCAATGCCGGCGTTACCGGCAACACTGAAATCCTCGATACGATGGATATGATCATCGCCGCCGGCGGCGGCGAGCGCGACATCAATGTCGACAGCGGCATCATGAGCGGCATCAAGAATGCGCCGAACCCCGGCGCGTTCCTGAACGAGCGGCTCCTGAATGATCTGCGTCCTACTCTATTCCTCGCGCAGCTTCCGAATTTGCTCGCCGGCAATATCGGAATCGTGCACGGCATTGTCGGCTCGTCGCGCACTTTCATGGGCGAGGAAGCCGCAGGCGTCGATGCGCTACGCGTCACCTTCGAGCGCGTCGCGGCGGGCCAGAGCAATATCTCGCTGGTCGCGAGTTCCTTCCACGGCACGCGCTGGGATTTGCTGCTCGTCACTGAGCTCGGCCGCAACCTTTTGAAAGCGCCGTTCCAGCCGGTCTGGGATCGCGGCGAACACGGAGGCCTCGCGATGGCCGACATGGGCGCGGGCCTCGTCATCGAGAGCAAGGAGCACGCCGAAAAGCGCGGCGCGAAACCCCTCGCCCGCCTCATCGCAGTCCAGTCGGACCGCAACCGCCGCAAGCCCGGCGAGATCGAAACGACGCTCGCCGCCGAGTGGGCTGCGATCGCGCCGAAGGTCAAAAAGGATCAGGCTGCCGTCATTTCCGGCGCTTCTGGCCTTGAGCCGCCGACGCGCGAAGAAAAGAACGCGCTCGCCAAGATCGGCCTTCCGGTTCGCGCGACGGGCTCCCATATCGGCCATGGTTTCGACACGCAGTTCCTGGCGAATATCGCCATCGCCTGCGAGACGCTGAAGCAGGGCAAGCTGTTCCCGGCCACGGGTTCGGGCGACACGGGCGAAGCGCCCTCTTCGCTTTCGCAGATTGCCGTCACCAGCGTCGGCAACTGGCGCGGTGAGGGCCTCGCGCTGATCGAGAAGGTTTAAGGAGACGAACATGGCAGGTGAGCATAAAGACAAGGCGGGCCGCCCCGTCGTCGCGATCACCGGCATGGGCGTCATCACCTCGCTCGGCACCGGCAAAGAAGACAACTGGAAGAAGCTCGTTGCCGGCCAGTCCGGCATCCGCCGCATCAACCGTTTTCCGGTCGATGGCCTGCGCACCACGATCGCGGGCACCGTCAACGAAGGCTGGGAGCCGAACATCGCGCCGTCGGTGCATACCGAGCGCATCGCCAAGCTCGTCGGCGAAGAAGCCATTTCCGAATCCGGTATCGGCTCGAAGGGCAATTTCCCCGGCCCGATGTTCCTCGCGATGGCACCGATCGAGCTCGAGTGGCCGCACCGCTTTGACCTCGCCGCCGCAACCGGCTCGAACGACAACATCACCTATGCCGACCTCGTGCGGGTCGCGAGCGAGCCGCGTTTTGCGCCCTATTACGAGATGGCGAAATACGGCATCGTCGGCGAGAACCTCGCCGACCACTTCGGCACGCAAGGCTCGCCGATTTCGCTGACCACCGCCTGCGCCTCGGGCGCGACTGCCATCCAGTTAGGCGTGGAGGCGATCCGCCGCGGCGAATGCCAGGCGGCGCTCGCCATCGGCGCCGACACTTCGGTGACGCCCGAGTCGGTCGTACGTTTCTCGCTTCTCTCGGCGCTCTCGACGCAGAACGAAACGCCCGAGCAGGCCTCCAAGCCCTTCTCCAAAAACCGCGACGGCTTCGTCCTCGCCGAAGGCGCGGCTGCGCTCGTGCTCGAGAACTACGATCACGCCAAGGCGCGCGGCGCCAGGATTCTCGGCATCATTCCGGGCAGCGGCGAGAAGTCCGACAATTTCCATCGCACGCGCTCGTCACCGGCAGGCAAGCCGATCATCGGCTGCATGCTGAACGCCTTCAAGGACGCCGGCATCACGCCTGACGACGTCGATTACATCAACGCGCACGGCACCTCGACGCCGGAAAACGACAAGATGGAGAACACGGGGCTCGCCGCCGTGTTCGGCGAGCGCGCGCCGAAGATTCCGATTTCGTCCAACAAATCGATGATCGGCCACACGCTGACGGCCGCCGGTGCGGTCGAAGCCGTCGTCACCATGATGACGATCCAGCATCAGCGCATCCCGCCGACGATCAATCACAACATTCCCGATCCGGGGATCACGCTCGACGTCGTGCCGAACACGGCGCGCGACGCCAAGATCAAGACGGCGATTTCCAATTCCTTCGGCTTCGGCGGGCAGAATGCCTGCCTCGTCATCGCCGGCGAGCCGAACTGATACGCTATAAAGTCCGAGGTTGACGGCGGGCGACGGGCCCTTTAGCCCTTCGCCCGTCTTTCATTTCCACATCCGCTCCAACCCTTTGCCGGTACCGCATGCGCGCGCTTCGTCTCCTTTCCGACCGCAAACTCGAAATTTCCGATATTCCGCCGCCCCCGGCACCGGGCGAAGGCGAAGTGCAGGTCAAGACGCACGCCATCGCGCTCAATCACATCGATGTGTGGGGCTGGCGCGGCATGGCCTTCGCCAAGCGCAAGATGCCGCTCGTCGTCGGCGCGGAGGCCGCGGGCGAAGTCGTTGCCGTCGGCAAGGGCGTCACCAGCTTCAAGGCCGGCGATCCGGTCACGCCTTACGGCGCGCATACCTGCGGTCACTGCAAGGCCTGCAACGAGGGCCGCGACAATCTTTGCGAAAATCCCGGCGGCGTGAACGGCTTTCACATCGACGGCTTCGCGCAGGATCTTTACAACCATCCGGCACGCCTTCTTGTGAAGTCGCCGAAGCTGCCGTGGCCGGACATGGCCTGCGCGCCCCTCACCTTCGCCACCTCCGTGCACATGCTGTTCGACAACGCCAGGCTCCAGCCGGGCGAAACGGTGCTCGTGCATGCGGGCGGTTCCGGCATCGGCACCGCCGCGATCAAGCTCGCGAAGGCGATCAACTGCACGGTCATCACCACCGTCGGCAGCGACGAGAAGGCGGAAAAGGCGAAGGCGATCGGCGCCGATTACGCAATCAATTACCGCAAGGACCGCTTCGAGCACGAAGTGCGCAAGCTGACCAAGAAAAAAGGCGTCGATGTCGTGTTCGAGCACACTGGCGCCGATACCTGGGAAGGCTCGCTGCTTTCCATGAAGCGCGGCGGCCGTCTCGTCACCTGTGGCGCAACCTCGGGCCCGTCGGGCAAGATCAACCTCATGCAGCTCTTCCAGCAGCAGTACAAGATTTTCGGTTCGTTCGGCTTTGCCATCCGCAATGTCGGCGAAGCGCTCGCGAAGATCGCGGAAGGCGTGAAGCCGGTGATCGATTCCGAAGTGCAGCTTGCCGATTTCGAAAAGGGCCTCGAAAAGCTCGAGGGCCGCAACGTTTTCGGCAAGGTCGTCGTCCGCTTCTGAGGCTCATATCTTGCAACCGGCCACCCGCCGCCGCGTGGAAACACTGAGGAGCTACGTCCTGCGGATCTGGATGCCGGTCTGGCGGCCGTTCTCGCTCGCCGGTCAGTACCTGCTCGCCCTCATCGTGCGCGGCCTCGTGCGGGTAATGAAGCGGGTCGATCCCGACAAAAGCTCGAATTTCTTCGGCCGGCTCGCGCGCTTTTGGGGGCCGTATATCATCACGAGCCGCACCGGGCGGAAAAATCTGCGCCTTGCGTATCCCGAAAATACCGATGAGCAGAACGAGGAAATTTTGCGCGGCGTCTGGGAAAACCTCGGGCGCGTCGCCGGCGAATTCGTCCACCTCGAAACGCTGTGGGACTACGATCACGATCGGCCGAACGAAGGCCGTATCGAAACATTCGATGCCGAAAAATTCGGCAAGCTTCGGGACAGCGGCAAGCCGGCGCTGATCTTCACTGCGCATCTTGCCAACTGGGAGCTTGCCGCCGTGTGCGCGGCCGCGCACGGGCTGGACGCATCCATCCTGTTTCGGGTGCCGAACAACCGTTTCACCGCCGAGATCATTATGGAGACGCGCTCAAAAACGATGGGCCAGCTATTGCCCGCCGGCCTGCAGGGCACATTCGCGATGGGCAACACGCTCGCGCGCGGCGGACATGTCGGGATGCTGGTCGATCAGTACCGCAACCAGAAGAAGGGCGGCGTGCCGGTGAGCTTTTTCGGTCACAAGACCTTCGCCAATTCGACGATCATGCGGCTTGCCCGGCAATACGATTGCCCGGTGCACGGGGTGCGGATCATCCGCCTGCCGAAGAACCGCTTTCGCGTGGAACTGACCGACGCGCTCGATCTGCCGCGCGATGCCAAAGGCCGTTATGATGTTCAGCCCTCGATGCAGACAATCATGTCCATCATCGAGGGCTGGATACGCGAGCATCCGGAGCAATGGCTCTGGCTGCACCGCCGCTGGCGGGATTGAAAACGCTACTTGCGCTTGGCGGCTTTCTTTTTCTTCTTGGTCTTTTTCTTTTTGGTCTTGAGCGCCGCTTCCATCTTCTTGCGGTCGCCCTTGTATTTCTTGATCAGCTCTTTCGTCTTCGCGGCCGAAATCTTGTTCTTCTTCGCGAAGTAATTCACTTCATAAGCTTCGCTCGCCGAAACCTTGGCGCGATCCGCCTTACCCCTGGTCTTCTTGCTGTCAGCCATCTTGCGACTCCCTTTCGAAAGGAATGTCGTCAAGTTCCGTGCAGGGCATCATTAAGTCAAGTGTCGGGCACCGCGGGTGCACATGCGCGCGAACTCGGTGTGACCGCCATCACGCAATCGAGCGATTCGGAAGAGACGGAACGAACACCCGAAAGAGACTCCGCCTCCAAGCCAGAAAAGCATTCGAAACCCGGATGGTGCGCCCGAAAGGGCGCGTCAGCCCTGCCGGGTCTTGAAGCCCGCTTCCTTCCACGCCCTGATACCACCCGCCATGTGGGCGTTATAGGGTAGCCCCGCCGCCTGCGCGATCAGGGAAGCCCGTATCGAGCGGTTGCCGGAGCGGCAGGAAAACACAAGTTGCTTGGCGCCGGGATCGGGCAGACTGCCGGGATCGAAGGCGCTGAGCGGCATTTCAGCCGCGCCGGGGATGCCTTCCGCCGCCAGCTCATCCGGCTCGCGCACGTCAACAAGCAGGATTTGGCCCGCGTCCATACCCGCTTTCACTTCCTCAACCGTAAGATTTCTGACTGCCGGATGCTCTGCCATCGATATCCCCTTGCCGGGGAAGGGTGTAAGGCGGCCATCGGGCAGGTCAAGCATGATAGAAAACGGCATGCCCTTGCAGAACCGCGTCGATCCGTTTGGGGAACTATTTGCCGCAGCCGCGCGCGGCACCTTGATGGGCAACCGCGGCGGCCGCATTCATACCGGCGAGCAAAAGCTCACCCGGCGGCGCTGGGCATCGAAGCAATGAATCGCCTGCGTACTCGAATTCAACGGCCGCCAGCGCGACGTCTGGGGGCGTTATTACACCGAGTTGTTTTTTCTCGATGAGGTGACCGCGCTCTCCGCCGGCCACCGCCCCTGCTTCGAATGCCGCCGGAAGGATGCGGAAGCCTTCGCGGCCTGCTGGGCCAGGACATTCAAACTAGCCGCGCGGCCTCGTGCGCAGGCTATGGATGAAATTCTCCAGCGCGAGCGACTCGACGGCCGCGGCAAACGCCGCCACCCGGCAAAGCTCGAGTCCCTTCCCGACGGCGCGATGATCGCGATGGATGACGAGGCTTTCGCGGTACGGGGCGATGGGCTGCTTCGCTGGACGCCGAAAGGTTATGCCGCGCGCGAGCGCCGTATGCGCGGCGCGACGGTGGATTTGCTGACACCGCCTTCGATCGTTGCTGTCCTGAAAGCCGGTTACCGGCCCGGCTGGCACGCGAGCGCGGCGAAACTTTAGGGCATGATCCCGAAAAGTGCGAAGCGGTTTTCGGATAAGATCATGCCCAATCAAAAGAATAGTGACGAGCCTGATTCAACCTAGTTGAATCAGACTCTAGGGCCGGATGCCGAACGGCACCGGCGGCGCTTCCTTCATCAGCGTAATCGAAACACGGCGGTTCACCGCGAGCGACGGGTCTTCGGGAAATAGCGGCTCGGTATCGCCCTTGCCGGTCACGCCATAGAACTGATTGGCGCGCACGCCTTCGTCCTCAAGAATGTGACGAATGGCGTTGGCGCGATCGGACGAGAGATCGAACGGGCCATAGCCCGGCCGCGGCGGCAGCTTGCTCGCCGAAGTGTGGCCGCTGATCATCACGCGATACGGCATCTTGCGGATCTGCTCGGCGAGCTTGGCGACGATCCGGCGTGTACGCTCGTAAGGCTCTTTCGCGCCTTCGGGAAACATCGAGCGGCCTTCCTGATCGACGATATCGATATTGAGGCCCTGCAGCGTTTCGGTGACGATGATGTGCTTCGAAACCTCGTTGATCTCCGGCAGGTCCTGCAGCGCCTGACGGAGCGATGCTGCGGCGAGCGCGAACTGGCGGTCTCGCGTCGCGCGCAGGCCCTTCTCGAGCTGATTGTCCTTCTGCTCCGGCGTCGGCTCGTCGACGGCGCGCTCGGGCGGAATAAGCTCGGTGTTCTTGAGACGCGGCCGGGTCGGCAGGCCATCGACCTCGACGAGACCCGCGAGCGTCGGCGTTCGCTGCACGCCGAAGGCTTCGCGCATCGAGCCCGCGACGGCTTTCATCTTCTCGGAATCCTGGCTCGAGAATGCGACCAACATCACGAAGAAGCTGACGAGCAGGCCCATCAGATCGGCGAAGGTCACGAACCAGCCGTGACCGCCGCCATGCGCTGCGCCGCGTTTTTTCGACATCGTACTCTACTCGCTTCCCTGCGGCGCCGCTCAGGCGGCCGCGAGATCGGGGTCGACGCGGTGTTGCTCGGGGACATAGGCCTCGAGCATTTCGCGCACGATTTGCGGGCTCTTCGATTCACGCAGCATCATCACGCCGTCGATGATGAGCGTGCGGTTGACTTCCTCATCGGCGAGCTTGAGGTGCAGCTTGTCGGCGATCGGCAAGCAAAGAATGTTGGCGACCAACGCGCCGTAGAGCGTCGCGAGCAGCGCGACGGCCATGAACGGGCCGAGCTTCGAGGGGTCGGTCATGTTGGCGAACATCTGCACCATGCCGATCAAGGTGCCGACCATGCCGAATGCCGGGGCGCAATCGCCGATGGCGCGATAGATCTTCTGGCCTTCGTCGAGATGGGTCAGGAACGTCTCGCGGTCGCGCTCCATGGTTTCGCGGATGAAATCGGCGTCATAGCCGTCGGCGACGTAGCGCACGCCAACCGCCAGAAATTCGTCGGGCACTTCTTCCTTTTCGAGGCCGAGCGGGCCGGCCTTGCGGGCGATCTCGGCGAGGCGCGCGATCTCGTCAACGAGGTCGCGCTGCGTCATGCGCCGCATCGTGAAGGCATATTTCAAGCCCATCGGCACGCCATGCAGAATGGAGCTCAAGGGGAAGCGGATCAGGGTCGCCGCGAACGAGCCGCCGAAGATGACGATGACGGCGTGCATATCGACGAAACTGCGGAGGTCGCCGCCCATCAAAATGAGGCCGACGACAACAGCCGCGCCGGCCACCAGGCCGAGCGCTGTAGTTAAATCCATAACGGTTCTCCGTCTTCACCCGCGCCATCCTGGCGCGGTACGCAACGGGCCGATTTAAGCGGGGTGCGACTAAAAGAGCGTTAAGCAACGGAACCGGATGGCGCGTTCCGCGGCCGCCTGATTTATCCATTGAAAACAGGTACTTGGCGCTTCCGCACGGCGGTTTGCCCAAGTCCAACTTTCAGCGCATGCCCGAGGTCCACTAGACTCCCTATAATGGCGTGCAAAGCCCGGCCGGTTCTCGGCGGGGTTCTGCATGAAAATCATGAAGCTATTTGGGGAGTGAAATATGCGCGAGATCGGCCATTTCATTGGCGGCAAGAATGTAAAGGGGACGTCCGGACGCACCGCCGATGTCTATCAACCGATGACCGGCGAAGTGATCGCCAAGGTCGCGCTCGCTTCCAAGCAGGAGATGCGCGCCGCGGTCGAAAACGCCAAGGCCGCGCAGCCCGGCTGGGCCGCCACCAATCCGCAGCGCCGCGCGCGCGTGATGTTCAAGTTTCTCGAATTGATCGCGAAGGAAACCGACTCGCTCGCGGAGTTGCTGGCGCGCGAGCATGGCAAGACCATCCCCGATGCGCGCGGCGACATTCAGCGCGGTGTCGAAGTGATCGAATTCTCCTGCGGCATTCCGCACCTCATGAAGGGCGAATTCACCGAGAGCGCCGGCACCAACATCGATCTGTATTCGATGCGCCAGCCGCTCGGCGTCGTCGCCGGCATCACGCCGTTCAATTTTCCCGCGATGATCCCGATGTGGAAGTTCGGCCCAGCGATCGCCTGCGGCAATGCGTTCATCCTCAAGCCTTCGGAGCGCGATCCCGGCGTGCCGATGCGGCTTGCCGAGCTCATGATCGAGGCTGGCCTGCCGGCCGGCATCCTCAATGTCGTCAACGGCGACAAGGAAGCGGTCGATGCCATTCTCGACGATCCGGATATCAAGGCGGTCGGCTTCGTCGGTTCGACGCCGATTGCCGAATACGTCTATACGCGCGGCACGGCGCACGGAAAGCGCGTGCAGTGCTTCGGCGGCGCCAAGAACCACATGATCGTGATGCCGGACGCCGACATGGATCAGGCGGTCGATGCATTGATCGGCGCGGGCTACGGCGCGGCCGGCGAGCGCTGCATGGCAATTTCGGTCGCCGTTCCCGTCGGCAAGAAAACCGCCGACACGCTGGTTGAAAAACTCATCCCGCGCGTCGAGAGCCTGAAGATCGGGCCTTCGACCATGGCAGATGCCGACTATGGCCCGATGATCACCAAGGCACACCTCGAAAAGGTGAAGAGCTACGTCGATATCGGCGTCAAGGAAGGCGCCAAGCTCAAGGTCGATGGCCGCAACTTCAAAATGCAGGGCTACGAGAACGGCTTCTACATGGGCGGCTGCCTGTTCGACGAAGTGACGCCCGAGATGCGCATCTACAAGGAAGAGATCTTCGGCCCGGTGCTCTCGGTCGTGCGCGCCAACAGCTACCAGGAAGCGATCGATCTGCCGACCAAGCACGAATACGGCAATGGCGTTTCCATCTTCACGCGCGACGGCGACGCCGCGCGTGATTTCGCGAGCAGGGTCGAGGTCGGCATGGTCGGTATCAACTTCGCGATCCCGGTGCCGCTTGCCTATCACACCTTCGGCGGCTGGAAGCGCTCGGGCTTTGGCGATCTCAACCAGCACGGCCCGGATTCGATCCGCTTCTACACGCGAACCAAAACCGTCACCGCGCGCTGGCCGAGCGGCACCAAGGCGGGCGCCGATTTCGCCATCCCGACGATGAAATAACGCAGCACATGCGCGCTCGCGGCAGGGATTGCCGCGGGCGCGAAACCACACCGCGAGGTGATTGCCCGCCGCTGGCGGCGAGCGCGCTTTCCTTCTAGGCTGGCGCGCTTTTCATTTCAGCCACTCCAGCGGGTAATCCCACCATGGCCGAATACAAACTTCACTGCTTCGCGCAGTCGGGCAACTGCTACCGTGCGGCGCTCATGCTCAATCTCGTCGGCGCCGACTGGGAGCCGGTGTTCGTCGATTTCTTCAAGGGCGGCGAAGCGCGCACGCCAAAGTATCGCAGTGAAGTGAACGAGATGGGCGAAGCGCCGGTGCTCGCCTTCGGCGGCCGCAAGCTTTCGCAATCCGGCGTCATCCTCACGCATCTTGCCAACAAGTTCGGTAAATTCAGGCCGCAAGGCGAGGACGAGGAACTGGAAAATCTGCGCTGGCTGTTGTTCGACAACCAGAAGGTCAACGGTTTTCTCGGGCCGTACCGTTTCGTGAAAACACTTTCCGGCAACCCCGATCCCGGCGCGCTCAACTTCCTGAAGCCGCGCATCGAAAACGTGCTGAAGATCGTCAACCAGCGGCTCGAGGGCCGCCAATTCCTGCTCGGCGGCAGGCCGACCGTCGCCGACATCTCGATGTGCGGCTATATGTATTACCCGCCGGAGGAATTCGGCTTCGACATCGCGAAAGAACATCCGGCGATCGGCGCCTGGCTCGAGCGCATCAAAGCGCTGCCGGGCTGGGAGCATCCCTATAAGTTGATGCCGGGCTATCCGCTGGTGCGTTAACGGAAAATGCCGCTGGCGAAGATGGCGGCTGCGAAACAAAACGCGGCGGCGGCCAGCATGACCCAGGGATAACCGCCAGGGCCTTCGAGCGCGGCGCTCGAGAAATTATCCGGGTCGTAATGCACAACGACCTCGGCGCCGACCGGATAGCGCGCCGCTTCCTTGCGGGCGAAAGCCTCGCCGCCCGAAACCGTCATGCTGAAACGAATCTGGCGGCTGCGGTATTCGCGATCGTTCACGCGATAGATGTATTCGACGAGCGGCGAATACATCGTGCGGTCGCGGCCGTTGTCGCGCTTGATATAGCTCTCGACCTCGCTTTTGACGATCCTGCCCTTCACCGAAGGCCAGTTGTGCGCCCGCTTGAGGTAGCGGCGATAGCCGGCGAAAAACAGCAGGATCACCAGTCCGAACGCGGCGAAAGCCATCGTCGCCTCGGGATTGCCCTGCGGCGGCAGCCGAAGCGCCAAAAGCTTCGTCGCGTTGGTCGCGGCATAATAGAAACCCGCAATGCCAACCACCGCGATTGCGGTCAGCCACAGGCAGCCGGAAAAAACATACGAGGGGATGCCGCGCTCCAGCACGCAGTTCTTCGGATCGGCAGGATCGTAGAACACCGTGACGTCCTTGCCGGCCGGGTATTTCGTCAACATGGCGTCGATTTCGCTCGCGCCGACTTCGCCGAGCACAATGCGGTCGCCGCGATATTCCCGGCCGCCGACAGAAAACGTATAGGCGACGAGCGGAATATTCCGCACTGTCTCTGCTTCACCGGCGAAGCCGTGCTCGCGCGAGCCAATCGCGGATCTGACGATGCGCCCTGTCGTCTGCGCCCATTTCGCGGCGCGGCGTTCCTCGAAAACTTTCGAGAGGAGCGCGACGACAAACAGCAGCGGCAGCGGCGCAAAGATCGCAACGATATGCCAGTTGCCGGAATGGCCCCACGGCAGGAGCGAGCGCCAATCGATTCCGAAAAAGCCGAGCACGCTCGCCAGCATCGGCGTACCGACGACGATTACAACGAAAACGATGATCCAGAGCGGAGGCGGTTCGGAGCCACGGGGCGTGCGCTTCGGCAGAGCCATGCAATGACCTCGGTCAGGGCCTGTGCAGACTACACCAGGAACCGCCGGGCAATGTGCCCGGCGTCACAACTTTATGCGCGATATCAGTTGAGCGGCCCGGCGGGGCGCTCTTCGGCGGCTTCCGTGGCCTCGGGATTGATCATGCCGCCGCTCGCCGCGACATAGGCCCGTTTCAGCTTCTGGTACTGCAAATAGGCGACCGGAATGCAGGCGATATAGGCGAGCGAGCCGAGCGAGAGCATCTCCCACGGGTAGCTGACGAGCAGCGCACCCACAAAGACGACGCAAATCATGATCGTCAGCACGTGCTCGCGCGGCACGCGGCCGGAAACGCCCTTGCCCGACCAGGTCGGGATCCACGACACCATCAGAAGGCCGACCGCGACGGTATAGACGAGCGCGATCACCGAGCTTGCGATGGTGTGCGGCAGCCCCATCAGCTCCAAATAGATCGGCAGCATGACGATCATGGCGCCCGCCGGCGCCGGAACGCCGGTGAAGAAGTTGACCGCGTAAGGCGGCTTGTTCGGATCGTCGATCGCCACGTTGAAACGAGCGAGCCGAAGACCGGCGCAGATCGCGAACACCAGCACGGCGATCCAGCCCGCCGAATGCAGCGAGTTGAGGCCCCAGAAATAAAGCAGCATCGCGGGCGCGACGCCGAAGCTCACGAAGTCGGCGAGCGAGTCGAGCTCGGCACCGAAGCGCGAGGTCGAGTGCAGCAGCCGGGCGATGCGCCCGTCGATGCCGTCGAGCACGCCGGCGATCACGATGGAGGTGATGGCAAGCTCCAGCTTGCCGTCGACCGCGAGGCGGATGGCGGTGAGCCCGAGGCAAAGCGAAAACAGCGTGATCAGATTCGGAATGATCATCCGGATCGGGATCGGCTTGAACCGGCGGCGGCGCGGTTCGTCGGATTCGGGCTGAAACGGCGCGAAGAGGTGTGACATGGCTTTATTCTACCCTGCGGCAAGGCCGCGCGGAAGCGCGCCGCTCAACCCTTGCGAAACGTTAATGTTCGCTGGGACGAAAGATCGGCGATCACCGTTTCGCCGGCAAGCGCGGTCTGCCCCTCGGAAACCAGCGGCCTGGTGTTCGCCGGAAGGTAAACGTCGACGCGCGAGCCGAAACGGATGAGGCCGAAGCGTTCGCCCGCTTCGAGCGGCTGGCCTTCGCGCTTGAACGAAACGATGCGGCGGGCGATCAGCCCCGCGATCTGGACGACGCCGATCGAGTGCATGGGCGTCGTGATGACAAGGCCATTGCGCTCGTTATCCTCGCTCGCCTTGTCGAGATCGGCGTTGAGGAATTTTCCGGGCGTGTAGGCGATTTTCGAGATGACGCCCGCGACCGGCGCGCGGTTCACGTGCACATCGAACACGCTCATGAAGATCGAGATGCGCAGAAGCGCCTCGTTGCCGAGGTTCAGTTCGCGCGGCGGCATGGCGAGCGCGACCTGCGATACGCGGCCGTCGGCCGGTGATACGACGAGCCCTTCCCCGACCGGGGTCACGCGCGCGGGGTCGCGAAAAAAATAGGCGCACCAGCAGGTAAGCAAAACGCCGATCCAGCCCAAGGGCCTCGCGAGCCAGAACAGGAACAGCGTCACCAGCGCAAAGATGCCGATGAACGGATAGCCCTCCTGATGGATGGGCGCCATGTTCTTCTTGATCGAGTCGATAATGGACATCTTGAGGCTCGCGTTGATCGCGCGTGGTTATAGCGGGTTTCCGGCGGATGTCATGAGGAAGAATTCACGGGAAAGAATTACGCAGGCTATTCGGCCGCTCCGCGCTTTACGGGCGTGATCGCTTCCAGCGCATCCTGGCCCGCATGCTCCAGCTTCTCGCGTGCTTCTTCCGCCTCGCGCTGGCGATTCCACATGCCGGCGTAAAGCCCGCCTTCGGCGAGCAGTTCGGCGTGGGTACCGCGCTCCACCACCCTGCCCTCATCGAGGACGATGATCTGGTCGGCATCGACGACGGTCGAAAGCCGATGCGCGATCACCAGCGTCGTGCGGTCCTTCGACACGCGGTCGAGCGCATCCTGAATTTCCCGCTCGGTGTAGCTGTCGAGCGCCGAAGTCGCTTCGTCCAGCACCAGGATCGGCGGCGCTTTCAGAATCGTACGGGCAATGGCGACGCGCTGCTTCTCGCCGCCCGAAAGCTTGAGGCCGCGCTCGCCGACTTCCGTCTCGTAGCCGTCCGGCATCGAGCGAATGAAGTCGTCGATCTGCGCGAGCCGCGCCGCTTCCTCGATCTCGGCTTCGGTCGCATCCCAGCGGCCGTAGTGGATGTTGTAGCGGATGGTGTCGTTGAACAGCACGGTATCCTGCGGAACCATGCCCAGCGAAGCGCGCAGCGAGGTTTGCGTGACGTCGCGGATATCTTCGCCGTCGATGGTGATGCGGCCATGCGCCGTTTCGTAAAAACGAAACAGGAGGCGGGAGATCGTCGATTTGCCGGCGCCGGACGGCCCGACGATGGCGAGCGTCTTGCCCGCCGGCACTTCGAACGAAACGCCTTTGAGGATTTCGCGCCCCGCGTCATAAGCGAAATGGACATTTTCAAAGCGCACGGTGCCTTCGCGCACCTGCAAGGGCTTCGCGCCGGGCGTGTCCTCAATCTCGGGATCGCGCGCGAGAATGCCGAACATATGTTCGATGTCGGTGATGGCCTGGCGGATTTCGCGGTAGAGGAAGCCCATCAAATTCAGCGGAATATAGAGCTGAATGAGCATGGTGTTGACCATCACGAAATCGCCGACGGTGCGCGTTTTCGCCTGCACGTCGAAGACGGCGAGCAGCATCACGATACCGAGGCCGATGGTGAAGATCGTCGCCTGCCCCGCGTTCAGAATGGCGAGCGAAGTATAGGTGCTGGTCGCGGCGCGTTCGTAACGCGCCATCGAGCGATCATAGCGCTCGATCTCGCGGCGCTCGGCGCCGAAATATTTCACGGTCTCGTAGTTGAGCAGCGAATCCACCGCCTTGGCGGAAGCATCGGTGTCGGATTCGTTCATTCGCTTGCGGATCGAAATGCGCCACTCGGTCGCGTAATAGGTGAACGCCATATAGGCGCCGATGGTCACGACGACGGTGAGCGCATAGCGCCAGTCGAACGCGAACAGGAGTACGCCAAGCACGAGCATGAGTTCGACCGCGGTCGGCGCGAGCTGCAGAATAATCAGCCGAACGAGTTCTTCGATGCCGTTCCGCCCGCGCTCGAGAATGCGCGTGAGGCCGCCCGTCTTGCGCTCGAGATGAAAGCGCAGCGAGAGCGCGTGCATGTGCTCGAAGGTGAGGTTGGCGAGCCGCCGCACCGCATAAAGCGCAACCTTGGCGAACAGGCCGTCGCGCAATTGCGTGACGAGCGCCATCGCGATACGCAGCACCGCATAGACCAGCACGAGCGCCGCCGGCGCCGCCAGAATTGCCGGCAGCGCGGAATTCACGCTGGCGCGGCCTTCCGACACGGCGACAAGCGCGTCGGTCGCCCACTTGAAGCTGAAGGGCACGGCGACCGTCACCGCCTTCGCGCCGAACAGCAACACGAAGGCCATCATCACCCGGCGTTTGAGATCGGCACGGCCGGAGGGCCACATATGCGGCCACAGGCCGATAATCGTCGACACCAGCGAGCCGCCGCGCGGTGTTGCGCGCTTGGATTTCGGCACAGGTGAATTCACAGGAGGGGTTTCCGCGCGGACGGTGCTGGAACTGGGATGAATATTCATGTCGTTGTCGCGCTTATATAGGAGTGATGACGCGGCAAAGCCACAGGGCCACCGGCCTCGTCCCCTCTGCATTGCCTTGGATTCCTGCCGAAAAATGGCCTATTTCAGCGCCATAGGTCTTCAACACACCTGCCATGCACCCCACCTCCGGAGCCTCCATGCGAAACTTCCTGCCGATCGCGGCCCTTTTGCTCGCTGCTGGCCTGGTGCCTGCCTGGGTGCCGCCGGCGGCGGCGCAGTCGCCCGACACGCAATCGGCGAATGCGCGCCTTGGCGGAGGCCAGAGCGTGAAGGTGAGCGCCGTGAGTCCTGCCGAAGGCGCAACTTATCTCGAAATCGCATTGCCCGAGGGTGCGCAGAAACTCGAGGGCTTGGGCGAGCGCTTCCTGCCGATCGTCACGGGCGGACGGACAGTGTCGATCGCGGCCGCCGATCTCAGCGGCGATAGCATCGATGAGATCGTCGTGCGCGGTCAGGTGACCGGAAGTTCGGGTGCGCTTGTCGTGCTGCGGTGGGATGCCGCGCAGAAACAGTTTCTCCCCGTCGACTTCATCGACGATCGCGACGAGAAAAAGCCGTTCCTGTTCACCGACAACAAGAGCACCGTCTCGCTCGCCAAAGGCGGCGTCGAAGTGAAAGTTACGCGCGTCGATCAGAGCGGCCGCAGTGCAGCCGTTCTCGAGAAGTATCGCTGGGACAACGGCACGCTGAAATATTCCGAGGATCATTGAGCATGACCGAATTGAAGAGCGTTTGCGTCTTTTGCGGCTCGTCGCCGGGCGCCGACCCTGCCTATGTCGAGGGTGCGCGCGCCTTCGGCCGGGCGCTCGCGCGCGAAAATATCCGCCTCGTCTATGGCGGCGGCCATATCGGCATGATGGGCGAGCTGTCGCAAGCGGTCTTCGAAGGCGGCGGCAAGGTACTCGGCATCATTCCCGAATTTCTCGTCGCCCGCGAGCACGCGGCCGAAGGCAAGGGCGAACTCCGGATCGTGCGCGACATGCACGAGCGCAAAAGCCTGATGGTGATGGAAGCCGACGCTTTCGTCGCCCTGCCCGGCGGCGTGGGCACGCTGGAAGAACTCGTCGAGCAATTGACCTGGCTACAGCTCAACCGCCATGCCAAGCCGATCCTGCTTGCCAATATCAAAGGCTACTGGAATCCGCTGATCGCGCTCATGCAACACATGTTCGATCAGAAATTCCTCTATGACGGCGTGCGTTATTACACCGTCGACCGTGTCGAGGACATTATTCCGCAACTCCGTGCCGCCGTCCGCAAGCAAGGCGAAGCGGTGAAAGCCGTCGCGCACGGCATGTAACGCCGCTTCCCGGCCTCATCTTCGCCCTTGCCGCTAAGGCATCCGGTCGAGGCGGGTTATTCGATTCCATCGACGGAACTTTTTGCGGGAGGCCCGCGTTAGCGCGGAAACCATTCCATCCCGCAGGGGGACCATCATGGCTACCGCCGACCCGACCGCCAAATTCACCAAGAACGCCTCGGCCACACTCGATAGCTTGCAGGAGGATTTTTCCGCCATGCGTGACGATGTCAGCAAACTGAGCCAGCAAGTCGTCGATCTCTTACAGGGCAAGGGCAACCAGGCTTACAAGCGCGCGCGCAAGCAGTTCGACGAATCCACCGGCGAAGCCGTCGATGCGGTGCGCGAAGTGCGCGATACCTTCAGCGAAGCGATCGAGGAGTCCGTGCAGGAGCGCCCCTACGCGACGCTCGCAATGGCGCTCGGCGTAGGCTTCGTGCTCGGCGCGCTGTGGCGCCGCTAATCATTTTATAGCGGCTCATCCCGTGCTCGAACAAATTCAGGGGATCGTCAGAGCTACGATCTGCGGTGCGATCGCGGCAGCAGCAGGCACGGTTGCCTTCCTGTTCGCGGTCGTTGCCGCGTTTCTCTGGTTCGAACGACACTACGATGCCATCGTCGCCTGCTTTGCCGTGGGCGGCATGTTTTTGCTTGTCGCGGTAGTCGCGCTCTCCGTGCTTGCCATCGCCCGGCGCCGCGCCGCTCAACGCAAGGCGCGCGAGGAGGCTGAAGCCGCCAACGCGCCCAACACCATCTCTTCCTGGCTGGCGGATCCGGCGATGATGCTGACCGCGGTGCAGATCGCCCGCACCATCGGCTTTGGGAAGATCATCCCGCTCGCGCTTGCAGGCCTTGCCGCATTTGGCGCGGCGAGCGTTTTTGGCGGGCGGGACAAGAGCCGGGCTGCCGCCAAGCGGGCGGCTCGCGAAAAGAGCGCGCAGGAAGAGCAAGCCCGCCGCGTCGCCTAATCCCGGCTTCCGGGAGGCATATATTACCGTAAATTCATTTGCTGGAACCTGTTTTAGCGGACAGGATTACCTCTATCGGTACTCTGCTACTTATGAGTGCCAACGAGGGAGATTGCGATGTCTACGACGACTACTTCGTGGTTGATCGCCGTTTTCGTCCTGTTTCTCATAGCGGCGCTGCCAACCTGGCCGCACAGTGCGGAGTGGGGTTACGGACCGAGCGGACTGCTCAGTCTATTGCTGATCGTTGCCGTCATTCTTGCTTTGAGCGGACAAATCCGCGCCGCGAAGGGCAAACGCTAACGATCAGGCGCAAACACGAAAGCCTGCGCTTTTCGCAAGCGGCTCAGGCTTTCCTCTTCGTTTTCTGACGTGCTTCACGGCGCCGCATGGCGAGCACCTTCTTGTATTCGCGCGCACGGCCGGAGGATTCGGTCACGTGCCGGTGACAGGCCTTTTGCAATTCCTCAAGCTCGACGTCCGACAAGTTCTCGATCGAGGCGACGCTGTTCGGCGCACCTTTCATCGCGATGACCAGTTCGGAAAGCTTGATCTGGAAGGCGAGCGAGTCGCGGTTCTGGGTGTTTTGAATCAAAAACACCATGAGAAAGGTAACGATGGTCGTCGACGTGTTGATAACGAGTTGCCAGGTATCGCTGTAATGAAACAACGGGCCCGTTACGGCCCACAGGATGACGAGCGCGACGCAGATCAGAAAAGTGACGGGCTTGCCCGCCCATTTCGAAGTCGCCTGCGCAAAGCCGCCAAACCACGACAGCCCGGTATCGGGCTTATCGAAGAATGCAGCGACCGGAGTATTCTTTGCCGCTCCTGACCTTACGCCGTTGTTCGAATTTCGCATGCACGCTCCTGCGCCGGATAAATCCCGGCGCAAGAAAAAGTTCCGGATGCGTTTAAAAATCAGAACGTAATAACGGCTCCGAATGTCGCACCCTGATAGAGCACGTTACCCGTGCTGACAGGGCTGCTCGTGCCGCGAGCGCCAGGCTCAAGCCGATCCGGCCGCCGCGTGATCGATCATGCCGGGGCGTTGCTTTTGAGCAATTTCCAGGTGATCGAGTCGACCAGCGCCTGAAACGAGGCGTCGATGATGTTGGTCGAGACGCCGATCGTCGTCCAGCTGTCGCCCGCCTCGTCGGTGGATTCGATCAGAACGCGCGTCACCGCTTCCGTACCGCCGTTGAGGATACGCACGCGATAGTCGGTGAGCTTGATACCCTTGATATAAGGCTGGTACTTGCCGAGGTCCTTTCGGAGCGCGACGTCGAGCGCATTGACCGGGCCGTTGCCCTCGCCCGCCGTCATCAGCGTTTCGCCGTCGACCTTCAACTTCACCGTCGCTTCCGCAACGGAAGTCAATTCGCCCTTGGCGTTGTAGCGGCGCTCGACGCTGACATTGAAGCGCTCGACATCGAAGAAATTCGGCACGGTGCCGAGCGCGCGGCGCGCGAGCAGCGCGAACGAAGCATCCGCCGCCTCGTAGGAATAGCCGTTGGCCTGCCGCGCCTTCACTTCTTCCAGCAAGCGCGCGAGTTTGGGGTCGTCCTTGTCGATCGCGATGCCGAGCCGCTCAAGCTCCGCAAGCATGTTCGATTTTCCCGCCTGATCGGAAACCAGAAGCCGCCGCCGGTTGCCGACAGCCTCCGGCGCGACGTGCTCGTAGGTCTTCGGATCCTTCAGGATGGCCGACGCATGGATACCCGCCTTGGTCGAGAACGCGCTATCGCCGACATAGGGCGCGTGACGATCCGGCGCGCGGTTCAGCATCTCGTCGAAGGCATGCGCGGTGTGCGTGAGATGCGTAAGCTGATCGGGCTTCACGCCGACCTCGAAGCGCGCGGCATATTCATCCTTCAGCAGCAGCGTCGGGATGATCGAGCAAAGGTTCGCGTTGCCGCAGCGCTCGCCGACGCCGTTGAGCGTGCCCTGGATCTGCCGCGCGCCGGCGCGCACCGCGGCGAGCGAATTGGCCACCGCCTGTTCGGTGTCGTTATGGGCGTGAATGCCGAGATGCGTGCCGGGGATGTGCTTGATGGCTTCGCCGACAATTTCCTCGATCTCGTTCGGCAGCGTGCCGCCATTGGTGTCGCACAGCACCACCCAGCGCGCGCCGGCATCGTAGGCCGCCTTGGCGCAGGCCAGCGTGTATTTCGGATCGTCCTTGTAGCCGTCGAAGAAGTGCTCGCAGTCGATCAGCACCTCGCGGCCCGCGGCCTTGGCGGCTTCGACCGACTCCCTGATCGAAGCGAGATTTTCCTCGGGCTGCACGCCGAGCGCGACGCGCACCTGATAGGCCGAGGCTTTCGCGACCATGCAGATCGCGTCGGCTTTTGCCGCGAGGGTCTGCGCAAGGCCCGGATCGTTCGAGGCCGAGCGGCCGGCGCGCTTGGTCATGCCGAATGCGGTGAATTTCGCGCTCGATGGGCGCTTCTCGGAAAACAGCGCGGTATCGGTCGGGTTTGCGCCGGGATAGCCGCCCTCGATGTAATCGACGCCGAGTTCGTCGAGCATCCGCATCACCTTGAGCTTGTCGGCAAGCGTGAAGTCAACGCCGTCCATTTGCTGGCCGTCGCGCAGCGTGGTGTCGAACAAATAGAGGCGCTCTTTACTCATTGTGATGCCCTGTCTGTCATCATCATGGCGCCGCGCGAAGGGGCGCGAAAGCTGTTCACAAACTGATTCAAGTTTCGCTCGAGCGGACGGCCCTGCCCGCCGCTTACCGATGCAAAAACGGGATTCTTTTCAATGGGATAGAATCCTGTCTGAAGGTTCCAGTTTTGATTCAAGCCGTTCAGAAACTGATTCAACGCGCTCATGACGGCCTCGCGGCGGGCGCTGCCTGCAGCGCCTTTTTCATGCGCGTATTGCCAAGCCATTCGTCGCCGAGCGGCATGGTGTTCCGGTGCACGCCCTCGAAGCCCCGCTTCTCGAAAAACGGCCGCGCGGTGTCGCTGGCATCCACGGTGAGCGCCTTGGCGCCGCGGGCTGCCGCGAGCTTCTCGATGGCGTCATAAAGCATCGTCGCAATACCCTGCCGGGCGACGCCCGGATGGACATAGAGCATGTCGATATGGTCGGCGCCCTTCAGCGAAATGAAGGCGACCGGCGCGCTCGCGACCGTGGCAATCAGCGTCAGCTGCTTGCCGAGGCGATCGGCGAACCCCGGCTCGTCCGCGGCATCCGCCCAGGCGGCCTGCTGCGCCTCGGAATAGTCGTCGCCGGTCAGTTCCTCGATGCTGACGCGGAAGATCGCCGCGAGCACGGGAAGGTCGGCGGGAAGCATCGGCCGCAATGCCGGTTTGGGAAGCGCCTGGGCCATCAGCGTGCGACCTCCCAGCTTGTCGTGCCGTCCTTGTTGTCTTTCAGCACGACGCCCATTGCCTTGAGTTCATCGCGGATGCGATCGGACTCGGCGAAGTTCTTGGCCTTGCGGGCGGCGAGGCGCGCGTCGATCAGCTTGCCGACCGCTGCCGCATCGACCTTGATCTGATCGGCCGGCCGCTTGAGGCCGAGCGCACGCAAGGTCGGCGCCAGCGCGTCAAATTTTTTCGCCTTATGCAGCGCGTGCAATTCGGCAATCGCCTGCGGCGTATTGAGATCATCCGCGAGCGCTTCAAGCACCGGCGGCGCGATCCCTTCCGGCCCATCATTCGCATAGCCGGGAAAGTCGGTGAGCGTGCGCAGGATCTTCTGGCTCTCTTCGAGCTGCTTATTCGTCCAGTCGAGCGGCTGGCGATAATGCGTGCGCAGCATGTTGAAGCGGATCGCCTCGCCCGGCCAGCCGTCGTTCAACAACTGCCGGATCGTGATGAAGTTGCCGAGCGACTTCGACATCTTCTCGCCTTCGACCTGCAGGAAGCCGTTGTGCATCCAGACATTGGCCATCACGCCGGTATGGAAAGCGCAGCGCGATTGCGCGAGCTCGTTCTCGTGATGCGGAAACACGAGATCGATGCCGCCGCCGTGGATGTCGAAGGTCTCGCCCAGATGCTTCCAGCTCATCGCCGAGCATTCGATGTGCCAGCCGGGGCGGCCCGGCGTCTGGATGCCGAGCGGCGACGGCCATGCCGGCTCGCCCGCCTTTGACGGCTTCCACAGCACGAAATCCATCGGATCGCGCTTGTAGGGCGCGACATCGACGCGCGCGCCCGCCATCATCTCATCCAGCGTACGGTTCGAGAGCCTGCCGTAGTCCTTCATCGCCGCGACGTGAAACAGCACGTGATCCTCGGCGACATAGGCATAGTCGGCGGCGCGCAGCCGCTCGATCAGGAGCTTCATCTCTTCGATGTGCTCGGTCGCGCGCGGCTCGACGGACGGCGGCAGGCAGCCGAGCGCCGCGACATCGGCCTTGAACTCGGCGTAGGTCTGCCCGGTCAGCTCGCGAATGGAAATGCCGCGCTCGGCTGCGCGCGCGTTGATCTTGTCGTCGACGTCGGTGATGTTGCGGACATATTTGACGTGATCCGGCCCATAGATGTGCCGCAAGAGCCGGAACAGCACGTCGAAGACGATGACCGGCCGCGCATTGCCGATATGGGCGAAGTCGTAAACCGTCGGCCCGCAGACATACATTCGCACGCGCGCGGGATCGATCGGCCGGAACGGCTCCTTCGATCGGGTGAGCGTGTTGTAAAGCTTCAAATCCATCGCGTCCTTGCCCGCGGGCCGGACGTTCGTCTCAGGATTTAGAGAAAACGAGCCCGCCCGCACTCCTTATGCGGCAATAATCTCGCGGCAAATGCCGAAGAAACGGTTGCTGGCCGGGTTCATGGGGAGACCATGCGGGCGAAAGGCCGCCGCCGTCAAGGCTTTTGGGGGAACCGCTTTTCGGGGTCTGCGTTAGAGCGTCACAGTCAGCCTGTGGGCGTGATGGCCGTCACAGGCGGTCCGCATTCCTTGCGTTAACAGTGATTCAACTCTCTTTGGCGATTCTGCCGGCCTGCCGAATCAGGAATTCAACACGTGAAGCGCATTCTTTTGCTGGCCGCCTGCCTGTTGGCCGCGGCCCCCGTCGTCACCCCCGCTTTGGCCGAAACCCAGATTTTCGTCGTCGACAATACCGACGGCTATGAGATCGACCGCTGCCTTGCCGCCGGAGAGCCCTGCGGAGCGCTGGCCGCCGCCGCGATCTGCCGCACCCGGCAGTACGAGAAGGCGATCGAGTACGGCAACGTCCGGGCCGAAGAAATCACCGCCAGCGTCGCGCAGCCCGCCGTCAAGACCGCGCAGGTCGTCGCCGTCACCTGCTCGCGCTGACGAGCGCCCCGTTCCAACGAAAAGGCGGCTGCCGCGGCAGCCGCCTTTTTGCTTGGGAGAGAGAGGGGTAGACTTCTTACTTCAACGCTGAGGCCAGGAGATCGAAGGTCAGCTTGGCGACGAACTGGCTCTTGCACCAGCCATCGACACGGTTGCCCTGCGGCGTGCCCGCGCCGGTCGCCCAGAACGCCTGGCATTCGCCCGCGCTCAGGTTGGTGTCGCTGTAGCGCAGATCGAGCGTGAGCGCCTTCCAGGTGAAGCCGATGCCGGCATTCCAGGTCGAGTAGCTCGGGACCTTGATGCCCGTGTTGCCGTTGTCGCCGTTGGCAACGTGGAAGTAGCCATAGGCACCCGACACGTAGCTGCCGAATGCGCCGAAGGTCGGTCCGACCCACTTGGCATTCGCTTCCCAGTAGTCGGACTGGTTGCCGTAGTTCAGGAGGTTCGGCGAGTAGTAGACCGCGCCGCCGATGGTCAGCTGATCGGTGACGGCGTAGCTCGCCTTGCCGTAAAATTCGTAGAAGTCGGCGTTATAGAAGCCGGCCGAGACCGGCAGGATGCGTGCGTAGTTGTAGTAGATATAGCCGAGGTCGAACGTCCACTTGCCGACCGTCGGACGCCAGCCGCCGTAGAAATCGATCTCGGCGCTCGGGTCGTTCAGGTTGACGCTCGAACCGAGCCAGTTGAGGCCGGTACCGGCGACACCGACGTAGAATTCCTTGTAGCGCGGCTCGAAGTAAGCCGTCGCGGTCGCACCGTGGTTCGTCTGCGTGATACCGCGGACGAGATAATCGCTCATCAAACCGCCGCCGAAGGCGATATCGAAATCCGGCGCTGCCGGTGCCGGTGCGGGCGCGGCTTTGACCGGCATATCGGCGGCGAGCGCCGGACCGGAAAGCGCGAGTGCCAAGGTGGCGGCACCGAGCAGTGTCTTGAAACTTGAGTTGCGCATATGACCCCCAATTCGCGTGTCTTCGGAAGCCTTTTGAAGATTCGCGGCTTCCCGTTCGCCATGGAAGGTCGGGCCGAAGCCGGTTTTCGGCAACGACATGATTTGGGCAACGTGCCTACCTGCTAAGCAAACAGGGGTGTTTTCGTAACTGCGCGGCAGGCCGTGATAAAAATGACACATGGGGGAAGCTCATTGCGCGGGAGACGGCGCGCGGGCATCTTTCACCCCGCCTTTTATGGGCCAAACAGCGCGGTAACGCTCGACTTTCGCTTCATACTTCGGTCAACATCGCGCTGCTTCGTCGGCAGATCGGGGCTGCCGACAGCCTGATCGAGCCACTGGAACCGCTCATGATTGCCATGCGAACCGCCGCCCTTGCTGCCCTTGCCGCAGGATCGCTGCTGGCGATGCCGAATCTCGCGCTCGCCCAGCCGCTGCCGCCGGGCAACGTGCCGGGCGGCCCGCCGCCGGGCGTCTATGGGCCTCCGCCGGTCACCGGCGGGCCGCAATCGGACGGCGGCAACTCGGCCTGTCTGCGCCTTGAGGGCGCGCTCGCCCAACTCGACGCCGGCGGCAATGCCGGCCCCGATGCCGCGCGCCGCTACGAAGAAGCGATCGGCCGCCAGCGCTTCGAACTCGACCAGACCATCATGCAGGGCCGCCGCCTCGGCTGCGATTCCGGCGGCGGATTCTGGATCTTCGGCAGCCCGCGCCCGCCGCAGTGCGAGCAGATCAACGCCAAGATTTCGCAGCAGCGCGCCAATCTCGAGCGCATGACGAGCGAAGCGAACCGCTCGCGCGGCGGCTATGACATCAACCGCGACATGCAGCGGCGGCAGCTCCTCGCCTCGCTCGAACAGAACAATTGCGGCCCGCAATATCGCAGCTCGGCGCCGCAGCAGCAGGCGCGCCAGCGCGGCTTCCTCGAAAAGCTGTTCGGCGGCTGGCAGGAAGAGAGCGACATCAACGCGGCGCCGCTCGAAATGCCGTCGTCCTCGACGTTCCGCACGCTGTGCGTGCGCAGCTGCGACGGCTATTATTTCCCGGTCAGCTACGCGACGGTGCCGGCGCGCTTCGGCGAAGACGAGCGCACCTGCCAGCGGCTGTGCCCGGCCCAGGAAGTGCATCTCTATACGCACCGCAATCCGGGCGAGGAAGTCGATCAGGCGGTTTCGACGCAAGGCGTGCCCTATACGCAGCTGCCGACGGCGTTCAAGTATCGCACCGAATACAATCCGAGTTGCTCGTGCCGCGCGCCGGGCCAGAGCTGGGCCGAGGCGCTCGGCGTCGGCAAGGACCAGACCGTGCAGCAGGGCGATATCGTCGTGACGGAAGAGCGCGCCAAGCAACTCGCGCAGCCGAAGCAACGCGGCAATACGAATGTCGCCAATGCGCCCGCGAGCGGCGACGGCGCGCAGAAAACCGTCACGCGCCCCGACGGCGAGCGCAAGATCCGCATCGTCGGGCCGGAATTCTATCCGGTGCGATAAGCTGCGGCCGTTGTTACGTTCATTCAGCCGCGCGTATTCGTTCTCGCGATCGCTTTTTGAGCGCCGAGGCATCGTCAGCTTCCGCTCGCTCATGAAATAGCGCGCTTGGGGTTTACCCCATTCGCGCCCTTCCAGATGAGGGCGGCGCGGGACGCCGGAGACTTGCCGGTCTCCACGGTCTCGTGTCGAAAGTGGAAAGACACGAGAGTTGTATTTCCGCAGTCGCCGGCTCGTAACCGACGCCCCGCGCACGGTGTTTCTAGGCTTGCTCCGCGCGGCCCCCGGTGGTGTTACTTTGCTAACCACCGCTTTCGACGCTCAACATCGACTGACGGCCCGGATGAGTCCCCAGATCGATGTCACCGGCGTCCGTGGCGAAGAGCCATCTTCGCCGGGAACACGCAGCTTGGGCC
>DATMFI010000015.1:0-22519 GCA_035556215.1 Xanthobacteraceae bacterium
GGCCCAAGCTGCGTGTTCCCGGCGAAGATGGCTCTTCGCCACGGACGCCGGTGACATCGATCTGGGGACTCATCCGGGCCGTCAGTCGATGTTGAGCGTCGAAAGCGGTGGTTAGCAAAGTAACACCACCGGGGGCCGCGCAGAGCAAGCCTAGAAACACCGTGCGCGGGGCGCTGGTTACGAGCCGGCGACTGCGGTGAGTACATATTTCGGTGTGTTCTTCATTTTTCACACCGAGCCGTGGAGACCGGTAAGTCTCCGGCGTCCCGCGCCGCCCTCATTCGGAAGGGCGCGAATGGGGTAAACCCCAAGCGCGCTATTTCATGAGCGAGCGGAAGCTGACGAAGCCTCGGCGCTGAAAAAGCGATCGCGAGAACGAAGCCGCATGCCCAAATTAAATTTCACCTGAAGAGCCGCAAAAAGCTGGCGATGATCCGGCGTCAAATCTCGCGCTAACGATGAAGCTCATCCGAAATAAACCCAAAACAAAAAATGCCCGGCGTTGGCCGGGCATTTTTCGTAGGCGAAGGAAGGAAAATCAGTAGCGGTAGTGATCGCTCTTGTACGGACCTTGCACCTCTACGCCGATATAATCGGCCTGATCCTTGCGCAGCTCGGTGAGCTTGGCGCCGATCTTCGAAAGATGCAGCCGCGCGACCTTCTCGTCGAGCGCCTTCGGCAGCACATAGACTTCCTTCTTGTACTTGCCGTTGTTGTTCGCGAACAGCTCGATCTGCGCCAGCGTCTGGTTGGTGAACGACGCCGACATCACGAAGCTCGGGTGGCCCATGGCGTTGCCGAGGTTCACGAGGCGCCCTTCCGACAGAAGAATGATGCGATGGCCGTCGGCGAACGTGATCTCGTCGACCTGCGGCTTGATATTCGTCCACTTGAGGTTCTTGAGCGTGGAGACCTGAATTTCGTTGTCGAAGTGACCGATGTTGCAGACGATGGCGCGGTCTTTCATCTTGCGCATGTGCTCGAGCGTGATGATGTCGCGGTTGCCCGTCGCCGTGACGAAGATGTCGGCGACCGGCGCGGCGTCTTCCATCGTCACGACCTGATAGCCTTCCATCGCCGCCTGCAGCGCGCAGATCGGGTCGATTTCGGAAACCATCACGCGGCAGCCGGCCTGGCGCAGCGAAGCCGCCGAGCCTTTGCCGACGTCGCCGAAGCCCGCGACCATGGCGACCTTGCCCGACATCATGATGTCGGTGCCGCGGCGGATGCCGTCGACCAGCGATTCCCGGCAGCCATAAAGGTTGTCGAATTTTGATTTGGTGACGGAATCGTTGACGTTGATCGCGGGCCACAACAGCGTGCCGGCTTTCTGCATCTCGTAGAGACGGTGCACGCCGGTGGTGGTTTCTTCCGAAACGCCGCGGATCGAGTCGGCGATCGCCTGGAAATAGCCCTTCGGCTTTTCCTTGAGCTGCTTCTTGAGGAGCGCGAAGAAAACTTCCTCTTCCTCGGAGCCCGGCTTGTCGAGGAACGCCGTGTCGCCTTTCTCGGCGCGCAGGCCGAGGTGGACGTACATGGTGGCATCGCCGCCGTCGTCGAGGATCATGTTCGGGTGTCCGCCGCCGTGCCAGTCGAACAGCTTGGCGGTGTAGTCCCAGTAGTCCTTCAGCGTCTCGCCTTTGATGGCGAAGACCGGAATGCCGGCGGCGGCGATCGCGGCCGCGGCATGGTCCTGCGTCGAATAGATGTTGCACGATACCCAGCGGATGTCGGCGCCGAGCGCTTTCAGCGTCTCGATCAGCACCGCCGTCTGGATCGTCATGTGCAGGGAACCCGCGATGCGCGCGCCTTTCAATGGCTGTTTCGGGCCGTATTCCTCGCGCGTCGCCATCAGGCCCGGCATTTCGCTTTCGGCCATGGAGATTTCCTTGCGGCCGAACTCGGCAAGGCCAATGTCCTTGACGATGTAGTCCTGATCGACGGGTTTATGCATCGGCGGCCTCGAATTCGTTTTGGGATGAATTGGCGGGCCCAATTGGAAACGGCCCGGCGGCGGGTTCTTAGCAGCCGCGGCCTGTGGCCGCAACCACGATATAAAGATTTCTTTATATGGCTTAATAAAGGCTTCGCGGGGCTGACGCCGCTATTCCTCTTCGCCGAAGCGCTCGGCCAGGAGCTTCTCGATGGCGTCCAGCGCCGCCGATGCCTCGCGGCCGCTCGCCGAAACGATGATTGAGGAACCGAACGGGGCCGCGAGCATGAGCAGACTCATGATCGAGTCGCCGCCTGCCGTGTCCTCGCCGCGCTGGACTTTCACCTCGGCGTCGAACTGCTGCACGGTCTGAACGAACCGCGCCGAAGCGCGGGCATGCAGGCCTTTCTTGTTGGTGAGTTTGAATTCGCGCGCCGGCATTATTCTCCCGCCAGCACGCGGCTTGCGATGTTGATGTATTTGCGCCCCGCGGCCTGCGCCTGTGTGACGGCTTCGGCGAGCGGCACTTCGGCGCGCACGGTGGCGAGTTTCACCAGCATCGGCAGGTTGACGCCGGCGACCACCTCGATGTTCGGCTCGTTCATCACCGAGATCGCGAGGTTCGAAGGCGTGCCGCCGAACATGTCGGTGAGGATCGCGACGCCGTCGCCGGAATTGACGCGTTTCACCGCGGCGATGATCTCGAGCCGGCGGCTGTCGATATTGTCATTCGGCTCGATGCAGATGGTCTCCATCTGCTCCTGCGGGCCCATGACGTGCTCGACCGCCGAACGAAATTCGTCAGCGAGGCGGCCGTGCGTAACAAGTACGATTCCGATCATCCGATCCCGCCGGGTATTTTCTGGCCCGGTTTCCCCAACAAGAGTGCGCGCATATGCCCCAGTCGCCTGCCAATGGCAAGAGAGCGAAATTAGCCTTTCGGTGCGGTGTTTAACGCGGCAAGCACAATCGGCAGCGGTTCCACCGCCGCACCGATCGGCAGCCGCGGCAGCAAAATATCGAGCAGCCTCGCTGTCATATTCTCCGGCATCCGCGCAGCATCGTCCGCCGCAAGATCGACGACAAGGCCCGCGACCGCGAGCCGCTCGCACTCAACGGCGCGAATGCCAAGACCGCGCACTTCGATCATGCCGTAAATGGCCTCGGGTGCTGAAACGACAAGCCGGTCATGTGCCGCCGCGATCTTCACGCGATCGTCGGCGACGAGTTTCGCATAAGGCAGCAATCCTGTTTGTTGCGCCTGCAACAGCGCACGCGCAAGCCGCGATTTGCCCGAGCCCGACGGGCCGCGAATGATGATCGCGCGCTCGCCGGTGACGACAGCGCTGGCGTGGATGGTTTCCGCCGTCGCCATCTTATTCGGCCGGCAGCCGGACGATGAAACGCGCACCGGCAACGATCGGCGCCGCGCCCGGCTCGAGCGACGTCATGCGGTTCTCGGCCCAGATCCGGCCGCCGTGGCCCTCGACGATCTGCCGCGAGATCGAAAGACCGAGACCCGAATTCTGCCCGAAGCCCTGCTCGGGCCGGTCGGTGTAGAAGCGCTCGAAAATCCGGTGCAGCGCGTCGGGCGGAACGCCGGGGCCTTCGTCATCGACGACGATCTCGACTTCCTTGCGCAGCCTGCGGCAGGTGATGCGCACGATGCCGCCCGGCGGCGAGAACGAACGCGCGTTCGAAACGAGATTGTCGATGACCTGCCCGAGGCGCGAGTCGTTGCCCGGCACCGTATAGCCCGCCGGTGCGCCCGGCGTGTGTTCGAACGAAAGCGCGACGGTGATCTGGTCGTCGCGCGGTACTTCGTTAGCGAGCGTCACGACGGCGGCGAGCAATTTCGCGAGATCGACCGGCGCCGATTCCTGCCGCTGCATTTCGGCATCGAGACGGCTCGCCTCCGAAATATCGGTGATCAGCCGGTCGAGACGGCGCACGTCATGCTGGATGACGGCGAGGAGGCGCGCCCGCGATTCTTCGGTTTTCGCGAGTGGCAGCGTCTCGACCGCCGAGCGCAGCGAGGTGAGGGGGTTCTTCAATTCGTGTGCGACGTCGGCGGCGAAACTCTCGATGCCTTCGATGCGCGTATAAAGCGCGTCGGTCATTTCCCGCAGCGAGCCCGAAAGGTAGCCGATCTCGTCGGAGCGATGGGTGAGATCGGGAATTTCGACACGCGCGCGCGAGCGGTGGCGGACATTCTGCGCGGCGTTCGCGAGCCGCCGCAGCGGCCCGCCGATTGCGCCGGCGAGCGCGAATGACAGAATGATCATCACCGCGGCGGCGACGCAGAAAACCTTGACGATGACGAAGCGCTCGGACTCGACCGCGGCATCGATCTCGCCGGGCTGCGTCGACAGGAGCAAAGCGCCGAGCACGCCGCGGAAGCGCTGGATCGGCACCGCGACGGTGATGATGACCTGGCCCTGTTCGGTGACGCGGACGATGCTGCCGTCCTGGCCGTTGATCGCCTGCGCGACCTCCGGATAGCCCTTGCCGTTGCCGGGCCCGATCTCGCGATAGACCGGCAGTTCGCCGCGCGCGAGCCATAGCTTCAGCTTGCGCCAGCGGCGCTCGAAATAATTGGGCTGCTGTTCCGGCACCGGATCGAGATCGAAGCGCAGGATTTCGCCGCGCAGGTAAAGCGTGCTCGAGTCCAGCAGCAGCGTGCCGTCGCGATCGTAAATGCGCGCGCGTGTTTTGGTCGGCGAGACGAGGCGGCGCAGGAGCGGCGCGACGCGTTCGGGATTGATCGGGAATTCGAGATTGGTCGCTTCTTCCTCGGGTCCGTAACTCTCGCCGGCCTGCAATTCGAGGAGTTTCTCGGGATCGACCATCAGCGTGTTGTTGTCGGCGGTCGCGGACGAGGCGATGGCGCCGGCGATGATCTCGCCTTGCGTGAGCAAGCTCTGAATGCGCGCGTCGATCAGTCCCGCGCGATATTCCGAAAGATAGAGAATGCCGGAAACGAGCGCGATCAACCCGGCAAGGTTGAGGAGCACGATGCGGCGGGTGATCGACGAGAAGCTCTGGCGCGACAGGTATCGCCCGGCCTTGCGAGTCAAATTGAGCAACGGGGCGAGGACGCCGAAGCGCAAGGGCCTGTGTTGAGCCTTGTCGACGTCCGCTTTCATCACACGCGATTGAAACAAGCGGCCGGCTTACCGGCCGCCGTCTCAAGCCTCCTTGAACCGGTAGCCGACGCCGTAAAGTGTTTCGATCATGTCGAAGTCGTCGTCAGCCGCCTTGAATTTCTTGCGCAGCCGCTTGATGTGGCTGTCGATCGTCCGGTCATCGACATAGACCTGATCGTCGTAAGCCGAGTCCATCAGTGCGTTGCGGCTCTTCACCACGCCGGGGCGCGTCGCGAGCGCCTGCAGGATGAGGAATTCGGTGACAGTCAGGATCACCGGGTCGCCCTTCCAGGTACAGGTGTGACGCTCGGGGTCCATGCGAAGCTGGCCGCGCTCGAGCACTTTGGTCGAGTCGACTTCCTTCGCGGGCTGGCCGTCCTTGACGCCGCCGCGGCGCAGGACCGCTTTCACGCGCTCGACGAGCAGCCGCTGCGAAAAGGGTTTGCGGATGAAATCGTCGGCACCCATCTTGAGGCCGAACAGCTCGTCGATCTCCTCGTCTTTCGAGGTGAGGAAGATGATCGGCATGTCGGTCTTCTGGCGCAGCCGGCGCAGAAGCTCCATGCCGTCCATCCGCGGCATCTTGATATCGAGGATCGCGATATCCGGCGGGCTGGTCTTGAAGCCCTCCAGCGCCGAAGCGCCGTCGGTATAGGTCATGATCCGATAACCTTCGGCTTCGAGCGCGATCGAAACGGAAGTCAGGATATTTCGGTCGTCGTCGACAAGCGCAACGGTCGGCATGGCATCTCCTTAAAAATCCAACGGGAATCGCGACCAGAAAAAAGCGAACGCGTTTCAAGACCGTGGGCGGGGCCGAAATGTGACGGCCCCAGTGATTTGCCCGCCCCAGAAAGCCACCATAGCCAATTATGGCAAAGCCTCCAAGGGTAGCGGGGGGTCGAAAACATGAATGAAATCAGTGTATTCTTCCCGGCGAAATACGATGCGAGGTCAGATATGCGCGCCAAGGACGATTTCGACCCCCGGCGAGCCGCCAAGCGCCTCTTGCGCGAGACCGGCACTGGCGCGCTCGGGACGGTGGCGGCGGGCGGCGCGCCCTATGTCTCGCTTGTTACGGTGGCGTCGGATCCCGATGGCTCGCCCTTGTTATTGCTGTCGAAACTCGCGCTGCATACCGAAAACATCGGGCGCGACCATCGGGTGTCGCTGCTGCTCTCCGCCGATGTGAAAGCCGGCGATCCGCTGGCCGGCGTGCGGGTGAGCGTTTCGGGCACCATCGCCAAAACCGGAAATCCTTCCGCCAGGCGGCGCTTTCTCGCGCGCCATCCCCCGGCCAGGGGCTATGCGGAATTCCCGGACTTCAATTTCTTCCGCATCGAGATGGAGCGGGCGCACCTCGTCGCCGGTTTCGGCCGCATCATTGATCTTTCGCCCGATGACCTGCGCACCTCGCTCGACGGCGCCGGCCAGCTCGTCGCCGCCGAAGAGAGCGCGGTCAGCCACATGAACCAAGACCACCTCGATGCGATCGCGCTTTATGCGAAGAAGCTCGGCGAAACCGCCGGCGACTGGCGCCTCGCATCGCTCGACCCCGAGGGCTGCGATCTCGTGCGCGGCGAGAAGGCCCGCCGCCTCGAATTTCCCGAGCGGGTGACGACCGGCGAGACGCTGCGCAAGACGCTGGTCGAAATGGCGCGGGCGCTCCGCGCCGCCTGAGGCGCGGCCCGAATAGGCGCGGCCTGCCCAACGATCGTCACTGCGGCGCAACATCGAAAATGCTGCGCCGGTAACCATGCCCGTTTCGCGAGCGCCTGTTTCCGCGCTACCGGAGACATGCTACCGGAGAGATGCAGACAGAAACGAAAACGATTTCCATTCCCGCATAAACCTTCGCGGCACGCGAAGTCGGCCTTTTTGCTTTGTGAACTTCACAAGTTTTGGGGCGGCCATTAAGGTGCCGCGCTTCCGTAGCAATGAACACGGAAAGCGAGCCGTCTGCGCCGGGGCGCAGGGTTGAGGGAGAGTTTCGTGAAAGAAACGGGGACACACAACGGCGCCTATGGCGCCGACAAATTCGGTTTTTCGGGCATCAAGGCGCTCCACTGGAATCTCGGCGCGCCTGCGCTCTACGAGCACGCCCTCCGTAACGGCGAAGCCGAGATCGTCGAAGGCGGCGCGCTCTGCGCCGAGACCGGCCACCACACCGGCCGCTCGCCGAAGGACAAGTTCACCGTTGTCGATGCGCTCACCGAGAACACCGTCTGGTGGGAAAACAACCAGAAGCTCTCCAAGGAACACTTCAATAATCTGCGCGACGACTTCGTCGCCCATGCCAAGGGCAAGGAACTCTTCGTTCAGGATCTTTACGGCGGCGCCGATCCGAAATTCCACATCAAGGTTCGCGTCTTCTGCGAGCTCGCCTGGCACTCGCTGTTCATCCGCACCATGCTGCGCCGGCCCGCGCTCCAGGAACTCGCGGGCTTCGTCCCCGAAATGACCATCCTCTGCTTCCCGTCGTTCCGTCCGGACGCCAAGCGCCACGGCGGCCGCGAAGGCTCCGACACCCAGATCGCCGTCGATCTTTCGCAAAAGATCGTGCTGATCTGCGGCTCGTCCTATGCCGGCGAAATGAAGAAGTCGGTGTTCGGCACGCTCAACTATTATCTCCCGGCGCAGGGCGTGATGCCGATGCATTGCTCGGCCAATGTCTCGAACGACGGCAAGGAGAGCGCACTGTTCTTCGGCCTGTCGGGCACCGGCAAGACGACGCTCTCGGCCGATCCGAACCGCACGCTGATCGGCGACGACGAAACCGGCTGGAGCCCGGACGGCATCTTCAATTTCGAGGGCGGCTGCTACGCCAAGACCGTCAACCTCACCCGCGAAAACGAGCCGATGATCTGGGACGCGACCAACCGTTTCGGCGCGATCCTCGAGAATGTCGGCTTCGATCCGGAGACGCGCGTTCCCGACTACACGGATATTTCCAAGACCGAGAACACGCGCTCGGCCTATCCGCTCGAATTCATCCCGAACGCTTCGCGCACCGGCTGCGCGGCGCATCCGAAGAACATCATCATGCTGACGGCGGACGCCTTCGGCGTCATGCCGCCGATCGCCAAGCTCACGCCGGAACAGGCGATGTATCACTTCCTTTCGGGCTATACCGCGAAAGTCGCGGGCACCGAGAAGGGCCTCACCGGCGTCGTGCCGGAATTTTCGACCTGCTTCGGCGCGCCGTTCCTGCCGCGTCATCCGTCGGAATATGCGAGGCTTCTCCGCGAATACATCGCCAAGCACAAGGTCGATTGCTGGCTGGTGAACTCGGGCTGGACCGGCGGCAAATACGGCGTCGGCCGCCGTATGCCGATCAAGGCGACGCGCACGCTGCTCACCGCGGCGCTCGACGGCTCGCTCCGCAATGCCGAGTTCCGCACCGATCCGTATTTCGGGTTCGCGGTGCCGACGTCGCTGCCGGGCGTCGAACCGCATCTCCTCTATCCGTCGAAGACCTGGGCCGACAAGGCCGAGTTCGACAAGACGGCGCGCGATCTCGTCGGCATGTTCCAGAAGAACTTTGCGAAGTTCGAGAGCCACGTCGACGCCGAAATCCGCAAGGCGGCGCCCGAAGTCCGCGCCGCCGCGGAATAATCAGATCGTCATTCGGCAAAGCCGAGCGTGCGCACATTTATGTGTGGCGCCCGGTTTTGCGTTTCGCCGATGCTCGCCGCCGCTTCGACGGCGTTGGCCGCGCGCTGCTCGGGCCGCTTCGGCTGACGCGCCGAAACCTCGCGGGCGGAAGTTTGCCGTGTCGGCATCACTTTCAGCCCGCTGACCTTCTCGCGTGTCGCGCTGGACAGACGCTTGCTGTCCTGCACCGGCACGAAATCCGAAAGCTTGTGCGCGGTACCCGGCGTGCCGCGGAAGACGACCGGACCCGTTTCGGTCATGACGATATCGCCGGCGCGAAGCGTCGCGTCGTTGAGGTAATCGATATTCGCCGTGCCGGCCGGGCTGCGGCCGTTGCAGGTGCAGCCATCAACGAGCCGGTCACGATAGACATAAGCGTTCGCGAGCGACGTGTAGCGCGCGCCGCGCGGCGAAACGGCGTTCTCGATATTGCTGCCGGCGAAGATTTCGGTCTGCGCCGTCGGGCACATCGCCTGGCACGTCTTGGCGGGGGAGGCTTCGCCGGTCTTGGCGATCGGGAAATAACGGCCGTCGCAGGTGCGCACGCAGAACGAAACCTGCGGGCCGCCTTCGGCCGAGTGCACGCGGCCGTTATTGAGATCGGCGGGGTTCATCAGGCTGTCGGAAGGATCTTCGGCGGGGCTGCTGCGCGGGGCGGGTGGCGCAATGGCGCGGCCGATGGCGTTGAAGATCGCGCCGAGCAGGCCGCCTTCGGCATGCGCAGGAGGCGGGGCGGCGGAAAGTGTCGCGAGGCTGATCGCGGCGGCTGCGAGAAATCCTGCTGAACTGCGATACACGCCTGAACCTCGCCGAACCTGCCAGTGGAACCGGCACACGACGAAGTGTGCCATTGCCGCGTGACAACGTCGCGAAGGGCGAAAAGTTGCAGTTAAGATCCGGTCACCAGCGGGACGGAATGCAGCGATTCCGCCATTTCACCGGGGTGCCGGGGGAAGGGTTACGTAAAATCAGCGCGAAAATCAGCGCAGGAATTCTTCGGCCTTGAACAGCGCGGCAAAGCGCAGGCCTGCGGCGGCGAAGGCTTCGGCCGCGCCTTCCTGCCGGTCCACCATCGTGAAGACGAGGGCGATTTCGGCGCCGGTATCCTTTAGGGCCTCGACCGCCTTCAGCGCAGAGCCGCCGGTGGTGGTGACGTCCTCGATCACCGCGATGCGTTTACCGGCGAGCGACTCGTCCTTCATCAATCCTTCGATCAGAAGTTTCGCGCCGTGCTCCTTTGGCTGCTTGCGCACGAAGAAGGCATGCACCGGCGAGTCGGTGAGGGCGCTTACCGCCGCCGCGGCCGACGCGATCGGCACCGCGCCCATCTCCAGGCCGCCGATATAGTCGAGTTCTTCCGCGGCTAGCGTGTCGAGCGTGAGTTGCGCCAGCAGCGCCGCGCCTTCGGCGTCCAGCATCGTCGGCTTGAGGTTGAAATAGAAGTCGCTCTTGCGGCCGGAGGCGAGCGTGACCTCGCCGCGCCCGAACGAGCGCTTGGCGATGATGTCGTGCAGCCGCGCGCGCGCCGCTTTCGGATCGGCGATCAGGCGGTGGGCGTGGGCGTTCGAGTTGCTCATGCGTATTCTTGCTCGCGGGTATTGGCCGAAGTGTTCGGACGAATCAGTGGGCTTCTTCCCAATTGTCGGCGGCGCGCGCGTCGACATGCAATGGAACAGACAGCGAAACTGCGGGGAAAGGTGCCTCCATCATCGTTTTTGCGACGAGGTCGAGTGTTTTTTCCACTTCCTTGTCCGGTACCTCGAACACCAGTTCGTCATGCACTTGCAGTAACATTCGGGCATTGAGCTTCGCGGCCTTGAGCGCGCCTTCCATGCGGATCATGGCGCGGCGGATGATGTCGGCGGCGGTGCCCTGCAACCGCGCATTGATCGCGGCACGTTCCATGAAGCCGCGCATCGACGGATTGCTGTCGTTGATCGCGGGGTAGTGGCACTTGCGGCCGAACAGCGTCGTCACATAGCCGTGCTGTTTGCAGAAGGCTTTTGTCTCATCCATGTATTCGCGGATGCCGGGAAAGCGCTCGAAATATTTGCGGATGTAAGCGCCGGCCTCCTCGCGCGGGATGCTCAGCTGATTGGCAAGGCCGAAGGCCGAGATGCCGTAGATGATGCCGAAATTGATCGCTTTGGCGCGGCGGCGGATTTCGGGCGGCATGCCCTTCACCGGCACGCCGAACATTTCCGAGGCCGTCATCGCGTGAATGTCGAGCCCGTCGTGAAAGGCTTTGCGGAGCTGCGGGATGTTGGCGATCTCGGCCAGTAACCGCAACTCGATCTGCGAATAGTCGGCCGAAATCAGCTTCATGCCCTTGGGCGCGATGAAGGCGCGGCGGATCTTGCGGCCTTCCTCGGTGCGGATCGGGATGTTCTGCACGTTCGGATCGGACGAGGCGAGGCGGCCGGTTGGCGTTGCCGCAAGCGCATAGGAAGTGTGGACGCGGTTTTGCTTGTCCATATAGGCGGGCAGCGCGTCGGTATAGGTCGATTTCAGTTTCGTCAGCGAGCGCCAGGCCAGAATGAGCTTCGGCAGCTCATGGCCTTCCTCGGCGAGGTCTTCGAGCACGTTCGCCCGCGTCGACCATGCGCCGGTCGCGGTCTTGGTGCCGCCGGGAAGTTTCATCTTGCCGAACAGAATATCGCCGAGTTGCTTGGCGCTGCCCGGATTGAACCCTTCGCCCGCGACCTTCGCGATGTCCTGCTCGAGCTTGGCGGCGTTGGTCGCGAATTCGTTGGAAAGCCGCGCGAGAAGCGCGGGATCGATCATGATGCCGTTCCGCTCCATGCGCGCGAGCACGGTGACCAGCGGGCGCTCCAGCGTCTCGTAAACCGTGTGCATGCCCTCGGCGGTCATGCGGCCCTTGAAATATTGCCAGAGCCGGAGCGTGACGTCGGCGTCTTCCGCGGCATATTCGGTCGCCCTGGCAAGATCGACCTGATCGAAGCACACCGAGGTTTTGCCCTTGCCCGCAACATCCGTGTAGGCGATCGGTGTGTGGCCAAGATGCCGCTCGGAAAGCTCATCCATGCCGTGCCGCTCGCGCCCCGCGTCGAGCGCGTAGGACATCAGCATCGTGTCGTCGAACGGCGTGACATCGATACCGTGCTGCGCCAGCATCACGAGATAATCGTATTTGAAATTATGCGCGATCTTGAGGACGGAAGGATCCTCCAGCATCGGCTTCAGGACCTTGAGCGCCTTGCCGATCTCGATCTGCCCGTCCACCAGCCCGCCGCCGGAGAGAAGATCGCCCGTCGTCTTGTGCGACAGCGGGATGTAGCAGGCTTCATTGGGCGAAAGCGCGAGCGATATGCCGCACAGCTCGCAGTTCAACGGGTCGAGCGAAGTCGTTTCGGTGTCGAAGGCGACATAGCCCTGATCGGTCGCCTTGGCGACCCAGGCTTCCAGCCGCTTGAGATCGCTCACCGTCTCGTATTTCGAGCGATCGACCTTGCCGCGCGCGAGCTTGGCGCGCGCTTCGGCAAGATTGATGGGGGTGAGCGCGCCCGTGCCGCCTTTGACCTTCGCGGGGGCGGCCGGGGCGGATTTCTTGGCGGGCTTGGGCTCCTCGCCGGAAACCTCCGCTTCGCCTTCGGCCTTCAGCTTGCCGATGACATCGCCGCCGGGCCGCAATTCCGGATCGGCTTCGACGAGTTCGATGTTGGTGTCGGTTGCTTCCGCGACGCGCTTGGTCAGCGAGGTGAATTCCATCGCTTTCAGGAAGGCGATGATCTGCTTGCCGTTCGGGTCGCTCATGCGCAGATCGTCGAGCGGGATATGCACCGGCGCGTTGTCGTCGAGACGCACCAGCTTTTTCGAAATCCGCGCCTGTTCGGCGAACTCGATCAGCGACTGGCGGCGTTTCTCCTGCTTGATTTCGGAAGCGCGTGAAAGCAGCGTTTCGAGATCGCCGTATTCGTTGATGAGCTGCGCGGCCGTCTTGATGCCGATGCCGGGCACGCCCGGCACGTTGTCGGTCGAATCGCCGGCGAGCGACTGCACTTCGACGACTTTCTCCGGCCCGACGCCGAATTTCTCCTCGACCTCCTTCGGGCCGATCCGCCGCTCGCGCCCCGGCATCGGATCGTACATCGTAATGCCCGGCCGGATGAGCTGCATCAGATCCTTGTCGCCGGCGACGATGGTGACATCCGCGCCTTCTTCGAGCGCGGTGCGGGCGTAGGTCGCGATCAGATCGTCGGCCTCGAAACCCTTCTCCTCGATCGGCACGAGACCGAAGGCGCGCACCGCGTCGCGCATCAGCGGAAACTGCGGGATGAGATCGGACGGCGGCTCGTCGCGGTTGGCTTTATACTTGTCGTAGATTTCGTTCCTGAACGTCTCGCCCGAGTGATCGAAGATGACGCCAAGATGCGTCGGCTTCACGCCTTCGAGGCCCTCGCGGAACAGCTTCCACAGCATGTTGCAGAAGAACATGATGGCGCCGGTCGGCAGGCCGTCGGAGCGCTTGAAGCCGTAGCCGGACTTGCTGTTCTGCGCCGCCTTGAACATCGCGAAATAGGCGCGGAAAATGTAGGACGAGCCATCGACCAGGAAGATGTGATCGCGCCCATTGCCTGACGCCCTGGGCGCGGATTTCGTGGCAGGCTTCGCGGCTGCTTTTGCGGCAGGCTTTGCAGCAGACTTTGCAGCAGGCTTGGCGGAAACCTTGGCGGATTTGGCGGCGGTTCTTGCTTTCGGCTTGGCGGGCATGGCCGCACGATGCCGAAATGAGGCCGCTCCGACAACCCTGAAACGAAGGTTTTACAGCGGACTTATTCGGCCGGTTGCAGCACCGGCCGGCGCGGCGTCTCGACGCGGAAGGCCTGCGGGCGCTCGAACAGGAACGAAAGCCGCGTCCCGCGCACCAGCACGTAGAGCAGGAGCGGCAGAACGACGCCCATTGCCGTCACGATCAGCGAGACGGTGCCGAGGTCGTGAATGAAACCGAATTTCAAAAGCAGCGTGCGGGTCGCCGCCATCGGCAGAAAGAAAGCCAGATACACCGCGATTGAATGCTCGCCGGCAAAGCGCAGCGCGTTGAGGAGATGGAACTTCTCGAGCAACGCCGCGATCGAAACGATCGCCAGCGCACCGGCTGCACCCAGAACGAGCGAGACGGCGGGCAGCATTGCAAAGCCGCCATGCACCAACAGGCCGTTGACAGCCGCCCACGCCGCGAGGCCGAGCAGCGCGAGCTTCGGCCGCGCCTGCGCTTTCGCGGCCAGCACGAACACATAGGACGCGAGCCAGTAGCCCGCGAAGAAATAGACATAGCGCGAAGCGAATTCGTCGATCACCGTCCAGCCGGTATCGATCTTCAAACTCTCCAGCACGGCCGCGGCAATGAATACGGCGGCCGGCGGCAAAAAGCGCGTTAGCCGCGTCGTCAGCGCGAAAATCGGCAGCAGATAAATGAACCACAGCGTGCCGAACGGCTCGATGAAGGCGAAGAGATATTCACGCACAACACCGGCCGCGCCCGCGTCATGCGCGATGCCCGGCGCGCGGAAGACGAACTGGATCGTCACCCACAGCACATAGAAGTAGATGAAGTGCACGGCGCGCCGGTCGAGAAAGCTGCGCCATTCGCGGCCGATGACCCGCGACAGGAACAGGCCCGAGATCAGGAAGAAGTCGGGCATGCGGAACGGCCGCGCGAATTCGACGAAGTGGTGCAGCCAGCCGGTTTCGCCCGCCGCCTTCTCGACACCGAGCGTAGAGTGCATCATCACCACCATGACGATGCAGATGCCCTTGGCGTAATCGACCCAATCGACGCGCGCGGGGTGGGAAACGGCGGGGTTCATCGGTTATCTCGAATCCAACTGGATTGAATCGATAACTGTCCCATTTCGGGACAGGAGCTTCCTTCGCTATAAACCGTCGCAAACGCCATGCCGCACGAAGCTTTGCTCTACCAGCAGAAAACATGAATCCGGTTAAGCCTTCGCTGTTCCAAAATGCGCTGCCGGTCGATGAGGCGCTCCCGGCGCTGAAAGCCGCGCTTGCCGCGGGGCGCAATGCCGTGCTCGTCGCCCCGCCCGGCGCGGGCAAGACGACGCGGGTGCCGCTCGTTTTGCTCGACGAAATATGGGCGAAGGGCGGCAAGATCCTCGTGCTCGAGCCGCGAAGGCTGGCGGCCCGCGCCGCCGCTGCCCGCATGGCGGCGACATTGGGCGAGCGGATCGGCGAGACGGTGGGTCTGCGCGTGCGCTTCGATACGCGCGTATCGAAAAAGACGCGCATTGAAGTCATGACCGAAGGCGTCTTCACCCGCGCGCTGGTCGATGACCCGGAACTCTCCGGCGTCGCCGCCGTGCTGTTCGATGAATTTCATGAACGATCATTGGATGCCGATCTGGGCCTCGCGCTCGCGCTCGATGCCCAGCGCGGCCTGCGCGAAGATCTTCGCATCCTTGCGATGTCCGCGACGCTCGACGGCGCGCGTGTTGCGAAGCTCCTGGGGGATGCGAAAGGCGAAGCGAAAGTCATCGAGAGCAAGGGCCGCGCCTTTCCGGTCGAGACGCGCTATCTCGGCCGGGAGCAACGCACGCCCATCGACCGGCAGATGACCGATGCGATTTCGCGCGCCCTCGGCGACGAAGAAGGCTCCGTGCTCGCGTTTCTTCCGGGCGTCGCCGAGATTCGCCGCACCGCCAATTTGCTGGAAGAACGAATATCGGATCGCACAACGCATATCGTGCCGCTTTACGGTGCGTTGGACGCGCGCGTACAGGACGAAGCGATCTCGCCTGCACGGAACGGCGAGCGTAAAGTGGTGCTGGCGACATCCATCGCCGAAACTTCGCTCACCATCGAAGGCGTGCGCATCGTGGTGGATTCAGGCCTCGCGCGCGTGCCGCGCTATGAGCCTGCCGTTGGCCTCACCCGGCTCGAAACCGTGCGCGTTTCGCGGGCGTCGGCCGATCAGCGCCGCGGCCGCGCCGGCCGCACTGAGCCCGGCGTCTGTTACCGGTTGTGGTCTGAGCCGGAGACGCAAAGCCTCGCGCCATTCGCGGTGCCGGAAATCCTCGCCGCCGATCTCACCAACCTCGTGCTGGATCTCGCCGTCTGGGGCGTCAGCGATCCGGCCTCGCTTGCCTGGCTCGATGCGCCGCCTGCCGCGGCGCTTTCCGAAGCGCGCGGTCTTCTCCTGGCGCTCGGCGCAATCGATCAAGATGGCCGTGTCACCGAGCGCGGCAAGAAGCTCGCGCGTTTCCCGCTGCATCCGCGCCTTGCGGCAATGGTCGTTGCCGCCGGAGACGATGCGCTGCTTGCCGCTGAAATTGCCGCCGTCATTTCCGAGCGCGGCCTTGGCGGCGACGATCCCGATCTTTCCCATCGCGTCGAGCAGCTTCGCCGCGACAAGTCGAAGCGTGCCGAGGAAGCGCGGCGACTGGCGCGGAGCTGGGCGGAAGAGACCGGCGGCAAAATTCAAAACAGCCCGGCAGCCAAAGCCGGCGCATTGCTTTCGCTCGCCTATCCCGACCGCATCGCCAAAGCTCGCCCCGGCAAGCGCGGCGAATTTCTGCTCGCCAATGGCCGGGGCGCGCAGCTCGATGCCGCCAATGCGCTTGCGAAAGAACCGATGCTGGTCGTTGCCGAGCTTTCCGGCACGGCAAGCGCCGGGCGCATCCTGCTTGCCGCGAAAATTTCCGAAGCCGATTTCGAGCGCCGCTTCAGGGATCGTATCGTCGAGAAAGTGGAGGTCGCCTTCGATCCGGCCGCGCTTGCCGTGCGCGCCCGCGCCGTCCGGCGCTACGATGCGCTTACCCTTGAGGAGCATCCGCGCAAGCTCGAGCCCGGCGAGGAAACCGCGAGAGCGCTTGCCGCAGGTGTTGCGAGCGCCGGCCTCGATAAATTGCCGTGGCCGAAATCGGTGCTGCAATGGCTTGCCCGCGTGCGCTTCATGTATCGCGTCGAGGGCGATCCGTGGCCTGATCTGTCCGATGCGAAACTCGCCGCCTCCATCCAGGAATGGCTCGCGCCCTATCTCATCGACAAGACGTCGGCCGGTGAAATTTCCGGCGACACTTTATCGACGGCGCTTCACGCATTGCTCCCGCCCGATCTCGCGCGGCGTCTGAACAAGGAAACGCCCGCGCATTTCACCGCGCCGACCGGCTCGCAATTTGCCATCGACTATGAGACCGGCGAGCCTGCCGTTTCCGTCCGTGTACAGGAATTGTTCGGCACGAGCGCGCACCCGATGCTCGGCGGCAAAATTCCGCTGACGTTTCATCTCCTGTCGCCGGCACACCGGCCGATCCAGACGACCAGGAACCTCCCCGCCTTCTGGCAAGGCTCCTGGGCCGATGTCCGCCGCGACATGCGCGGGCAATATCCCAAGCACCCCTGGCCGGAAAATCCGCTGGAAGCGCCGCCGACGCGGCGCGCCAAACCCCGCGGCACTTGAACGATCGCTTGAGCGATTTGTTCACCATGCCGCGCATCCGCCGCGCGGCGTTTACATTACCTTGGGCATGGCCCGTTAGTCTCTCCGCATGTTGCGGAATGTTCTCATCCTGGCGGGAATGGCCGTCGCGGCTGCGGTGTACGCGCCCGAATTTCTCGCGCGCCATCTCGACAGCAAGCCGCAGGCGCCTGTTGCGATGAATGTCTCGGCGCCGCCGGAGGCGAATTACGGCGGCAATGTTCGCATCGCCGCCGATCGCAGCGGTCATTACCGCACCGAGATCCGCGTCAATGGCCGGCCCGTCAATGCGCTGGTCGATACCGGCGCGTCGCTCGTCGTGCTGCGTTACGAGGATGCCCGTTCGCTCGGCTTGATCTATGGCAGCGACCGCTTCGACGTGCCGGTGCAGACTGCGAACGGCACCGGCCATGTCCGGCGCATCAAACTTTCCAGCGTTCGCCTCGGCACGATCCAGCTCGATGATGTCGAAGCGCTGGTCGCCGAGGAAGGCATGCTCGCCACCAACCTCCTCGGCATGAGCTTTTTGAAGCGCCTTTCCCGTTACGAAGTGCGCAATAACACGCTGATTCTCGATCGCTAGGCTTTGTGCCTGTCGGATTTCCGCCGATTTTTGTGCTACATGCGCCGCGTCTTCGCGGAAATTTCAATCAGGGGCTCGCATGTTTCCCACGCCGAAAGCGCAACTCGTTCCCAATACCTATGCCTATGAATCCGAGCCGATGGTGAAGGCCACCGGCTTTCGCGAATACGACGCGCGCTGGCTGTTCGGGAAGGAAATCAACCTGATGGGCATTCAGGCCCTCGGCATGGGCCTCGGTACTTTAATTCGCGAGATGGGCGTCCCGCCCGAGATCGTCACCGGCCATGATTTTCGCGGCTATTCGTCGTCGATCAAATACGCGCTGATCTCCGGCCTTCTCGCCTCCGGCTGCAAGGTGCACGACATCGGCCTTGCGATGACGCCGATGGCCTATTTCGCGCAGTTCGATCTCGACGTGCCCTGCGTCGCGATGGTCACCGCTTCGCATAACGACAACGGCTGGACCGGCGTGAAGATGGGCGCCAATCGCCCGCTCACTTTCGGCCCCGATGAGATGACGCGGCTCAAGGAAATTACACTCGGCGCCAAATTCGATCTCAAGGGCGGCGGCTCCTATGTGTTCGTGCCGGATTTCCCCGCCCGCTATATCAAGGATCTCACCCATCGCCCCAAGCTCAAGCGCAAGCTGAAAGTGGTTTGCGCCTGCGGCAACGGCACCGCCGGCGCTTTCGCGCCGCAAGTGCTGGAAGCGATCGGCTGCGAAGTCGTGAAGCTCGATTGCGAGCTCGATCACACCTTTCCGAAATACAATCCGAACCCCGAAGACATGAAGATGCTGCACGCCATCCGCGATGCGGTGCTCGAGCACAGGGCCGATGTCGGCCTCGGCTTCGATGGCGACGGCGACCGCTGCGGCGTCGTTGACGACACCGGCGACGAAATCTTCGCCGACAAGGTCGGCGTCATGCTGGCGCGCGACATGTCGGCCCTGCATCCGAATTCGACCTTCGTGGTCGATGTGAAATCGACCGGCCTCTACGTCACCGATCCGGTACTGCAGAAAAACGGCGTGAAGGCGGATTACTGGAAGACCGGCCATTCCTACATGAAGCGCCGCACCCATGAAGTGAAGGCGCTCGCCGGCTTCGAGAAATCCGGCCACTACTTCTTCAACAAGCCGTTCGGCCGCGGTTACGATGACGGGCTCGTTTCGGCGCTGGCGGTCTGCGACATGCTGGATCGCAACCCCGGAAAGAAGATGTCGGAATTGAAGAACGCGCTGCCCAAGACCTGGGGCTCGCCGACGATGTCGCCGCATTGCGACGACGAGAAGAAATACGGCATTGTCGAAAAGGTCGTGAAACACTTCGAAACGGCGAAGCAAAAAGGCGATGCCGTCGCCGGCCAGAAGATCCGCGATCTCGTGACGGTGAACGGCGTTCGCATCACCACCGAGGACGGCACCTGGGGGCTGGTGCGCGCCTCGTCCAACAAGCCCGAGCTTGTGGTCGTAGTGGAGAGCCCGGTATCGGAGGCACGGATGCGCGAAATGTTCGGCGCGATCGACGCGGTGCTGAAAAGCCACCCCGAAGTCGGCGAATACAATCAGAAGATCTAGCGAGACGCGTCAGGTCGTGCAGGCGGTGCTGTTGCGCTTGATGCAGTCGACGCGCCGCGGCCGGAAATAGAACGTATTCGATAGCGATAGCGTACCGACGATGTTTACGCCGACCGGCGGCTTATAAGTGTAAGTGCCTTCCGCCATGATGAAATGAACCGTGGTGTCGGGCACCGCGAGCTCGGTGAGTGTCAGCGTCGATTGCGCGGCACGGCCCTGCACGAAGGCCGCGCCGTTCACCGAGCGGTTGCTCCATTCCACGGTGCCGATACCGTTCTTGTCGACCTTGATGCTTGAGATCGTCAGCGTCAGCGACGTCGTCGGATAAGGTTGCATCACCGCGGCCGCCGCCGTGAAAATCGTATTCATTTCGGTGTTGTCGATATCGGTATCCTGCGACGTCAGGTCGCCGACCGCCCGTGTTACGAGAGACACCTTGCGCTTGATGACGATGCCCTGCGTGAGCGCGGTGCCGCCGAGATACAGTGTCGCCATCACCGGAAAGACGAAAGCGAATTCGATCGCCGAAAGACCCTGATAGTCGCGCGCGAATTTGCGAAGCAGCTGGATCAGGCCTTTCTTCGGCTTGCCGTTTGCCATCTCCACGTCTCCGATCAGCAAAAGCCGGTGCCGCTATACGGCTCGTTGCGGAAGGCGGCCGTCGACATCAGAAGATGTTTGCCGTTGGCGAGCGTCGCAAGATCGAGGCCGAAGCCGCGCACGAAGGTCGGCCATTCGTAAACGACGCGCACCACGACGATCTGGCACTGATCGCCCGGCTGGTAGGTGAAGTCCGACGTATCGAGCAGGTTGGTCTGCGGATTGACCGGCGGGCTGAGGTCGGCGCCGCCGAAGGAACCGACGGTACGGACGTCGATCTTGATGTCGTCGCACTTGAACAGCGCCTGTACGCTGGACGTGCAAATCTGGTTCTTGAAACCGTTGGCGTCGAATTTGGCGTTCTGTACCTGCCCGGTCAGGATCATGCGGCCCGCGTCGGCGACCGACGTCTCCAGCACCTGCCCGGCGAAGAAGACGAGTCCGATTTCAATGATCGCGAACATGCAGGCAAGGAACGGCACGATGACGAGCGCGAATTCGACGACCGTCGAACCCTTCTCGCATTGCCGGAGCGAACGCCGGCGCGGAAACCCGAAAAGTTTTTTTCTGAACATGCTGCCTCAGCCTCGAGCAGCTTGAGTTGTAACCGCTGCCGCTTGACGAAGCGTTGAAGCGGATCGCGCGCTACGAAAGCCGTGATTTACCTGTCGTTAACCAGATCCGGCCTCGGCCCCGACCGCCGCTTATTTGGGGCGGCTGCCGGCCGTCGAAGTCGTGTTGCGGCTGACGATCTGGCCGGAGGCGGCGTTGAAGTAGGGGGCGGAATCGCCAAGCACCACGGCATGCTCGCACTTCGGCGCGCAGCTCCAGGTTTCGCGCTCGACACCGCGATAAACGACCACTTTGTCGCTTTCCGTGGGCCCGGAAACGCTGACGGTATATTCGGCGAGGGTGTCGCCCTGGCGGTCGAGCGCGAGCAGGTTGGTTGCGCCATAGCCTTTGCCGGTCACGACGAGAAGGCCGCCGGTCTGCAGGCTGCCGTCGGCGACGGCGGGATTGCCGATGACGATCGTCGCGACTTTCGAGGGCAGGCGTAAAATTGTCGCACGGTCGAGCTGGACGTTGACCGTCTCCGATTCCGCATGCGCGGCGCCCGCCAGCAGCGACGCGACAAAGGCGAGCGGCAGTCCAAATTTTCTCATGATGAACATCATACGCTTTACCCTTCGATGCCGTCCGTTTGCTCGTTCCGTCCTGCAACGGCACTGCCGACGCAAGACTATCAGCGAAATTGGTGAACGAACTGCCAACGCGGCAGGCCGGCGAAAAGGGCGGGCCGGTGAAAGCCACGGAACCGCTTGGCCATTTTGGCGCGCAGAACATTCTTAACCACGACTTCGTTCAGCGCTGATCCAGAGGATTTCGCGGCATTTTTTAACGGGGACGCAAGGGAGCCGCCCCTATGTTCGCGTCCGGCATCGGGGGCAGATCAACGCTCCCCGAACCAAACGCAGAGAGCCACAGTGGTTCAAGGAGCCCAAACTATGAAGACCTTTTCTCGTTTCCTGAAGGACGAATCCGGTGCGACGGCCATTGAGTATGGCCTCATCGCCGCTTGTATCTCGGTCGCGATCATCGCCGTTGTGAACGGCGTCGGCACGAGCCTCAACACCACCTTCACGAAGGTGCAGACGGGCCTCAACAACGCGAACCAGTAAGCAATTCGCATGCTTACAGAAGGCTCCGGCATCGCCGGAGCCTTTTTGCTTTTTGGCCCTGCCGCCGGTTCACCTTTCGCTCAAGCTTTTCCGGTAAGGCTTGCGAAAGAAGGGTGCTCGAATGGTCCGCGAAATCCTGATGCTTGGCCTGTTTCCCGCCTTGATGGCGTTCGCGGCGGCAAGCGATCTCATCACCATGACGATCTCGAACCGGCTGTCGCTTTTGCTCGCGGCCGGCTTTTTCGTGGCTGCATTCCTGATCGGCATGCCGCTTATGGAGATGGGCTACCACGTGCTGGCGGCCCTGATCGTGCTGGTCATTGCCTTTGGCTGTTTCAGCTTCGGCTGGATCGGAGGGGGCGACGCCAAGCTCGCGGCCGCGACGGCGCTCTGGTTCGGCTTTTCGCACCTGATGGATTATCTGGTGCTGGCTTCGCTGCTGGGCGGCGCGCTGACCCTGATGATCCTCATCGTTCGCGGCTGGCCGCTTCCGCTGTTTCTTGAGCGCGAGCCCTGGATCGAGCGTCTGCATCGGGTCAACACCGGCATTCCCTACGGCATTGCTCTCGCCTTCGCGGGTCTGCTCGTCTATCTCGACACCGATTTCATCCGCGTCGTGGCGCTCGGCCAGTGATGCCGGCGGGAGGAAATTCCTCCATGAAATTAGCTACTTCTCATTAACCATAAGTTGACCTTTCGCTGTTGGAATCCCGCAAGGCCCGAGCTCCGACTCGGCTTGTCTTGTTGGGAAGTGACCGCGTAATGAAACCCGCCCGCATCATCGTTCTCGGAGTTGCTCTGCTCGCCGGAGGACTCGCTTTCATGCTCTCAGGGCGGGCGCCCGCGCCCGCGCCGGTACAGATCGTGCGCCCCGCGATCGAGACGGTTGA
>DATMFI010000016.1:0-26563 GCA_035556215.1 Xanthobacteraceae bacterium
GACGCGCGGCGCCAAGAACGTAATCAGCATGACCGCGACGAACGAGCCGAAGAACGACGAAGTGAAGGCGGCGGTGAGCGCCTCGGCCGCCTGGCCTCGTTGCGCCATCGGATAGCCGTCGAAGGTCGTCGCGACCGACCATGGTTCGCCGGGTATGTTGAACAGGATCGAGGTGATGGCGCCGCCGAACAGCGCGCCCCAATAGATGCACGAGAGCATCACGATCGCGGAAGTCGGATCCATCGTGAAGGTGAGCGGCAAGAGGATCGCGACGCCGTTCGGCCCGCCGAGCCCCGGCAACACGCCGACGAAAACGCCGAGCACGAGCCCGAGCATCATCAGCAGCAGCTTGTCGAAGGTCAGCAAAACCTCGAAGCCATGCAGGAGAAGATTGAATGCTTCCACGGCGGATCCCTAGTAGCCGAAAAACGCCTCGAGCGGGCCTTTGGGCATGATGACGTTGAATGCGATTTCGAAGATGTAGAACATCGCGAACGAGAAGATCAGCGCCGTCAGCACCGACTTCCAGGCCGCGATGCTGCCGATCCAGTACATGAAACCGGCGGTGAGGATGAAGCTCGCGACATAAATGCCGAGATATTGCGTGGCGATACAGAAAATCACCGCCGGGATGAAAACCTGCATCACGCGGTAAAGCTGGCCGCGCGTGACGAAGACCTCGCCTTCATGAATTTTGGTGAGCAAGACACGGCCGATGCCGAACAGCGCGGCGGCCCCCATCAAGACCGATAGATAAAACGGAAAGTATCCGGCTTCGGGGCCGTCCGAAGCCCATTCGTTGCCGGTGCGGTTGCTGTCCCAGGCAAAGAGAACAGCAAGGGCCAGAATCAGCAGCGACACTACGAGATCGGCGGTGCGCGTCTTCGCGGCGGGGCGGTTCCCTCCGCTCGCTTCTGCTTGATCGGTCATTGTTTTATTCCGGCGATATAGGCCGGAGCCGCGATGGCGGCCCCGGCTCTCAGAAGTGAAGTTACTTCGCGACGAAACCCGCTTCGGTCATCAGCTCGGTGTGAAGCTTTTCGTCCTTTTCGAGGAAGTCGGTCATTGCTTTGCCGGTCAGGAAGGCGGGCTTGAGCGCCTGCTTTTCCATGTATTCCTTGTATTCCGGCGTCTGGGTGATCTTCTTGAACAGGTCGACATAGAAGGCTTGCGCCTCCGCCGACACCTTGCCCGGCAGGAACATGCCGCGCAGCATGGTGTATTCGACGTCGAGGCCCTGCGACTTGCAGGTCGGCACGTCATTCCAGGACTGCGTCGGCGTCACTTTGTTCTTGTAGGGGATTCTCTCGCTGTCGAAGACGCAGAGCGCATTCATCTGACCGGCGCGCCACTGCTCGATGCTTTCCGACGGGTTGTTCATGTTCGCCTTGATGTGGCCGCCGACGAGCTGGGTCGCCGCCTCGCCGCCCGACTTATACGGCAGGTACTTCACTTTCGCGCCGGTCTTCTTTTCCAGGAAGACGGTGAGGATGTGATCCTCGCGCTTCGAGCCGGTGCCGCCCACCGAGAAGGTCGGGTTGGCGGCCTTGGCAGCGGCGACGAATTCGCCGACCGTCTTGTAGGGATCCTTCGAATTGGTCCACAGGATGAAGTCGTCGAAGGCGACGATCGCGACCGGCGTGAGATCGCGCCAGTTGAACGGCAGCTTCACCGCGAGCGGCAAGGTGTAGATCAGCGAATAGGCGATCACGACTTTATCCGGCTCGCCGGAGTTTTCCTTCATGTAGTTGAGCGCTTCGGCGCCCGACGCCGCGCCCTTGAGCGTGACGACGACCGGCACCTTGAGCAACTTGTTCTTCTGGATGGCGGCCTGCAGCATGCGCGCCATCTGGTCGGATGCACCGCCGGCGCCGGCGGCGACGACGATTTCGAGCGGCTTGGTGGGCTCCCAGGCTTGCGCGGGCGCCGAGGCGAATGCAGCGGCCAATACCGCGCCGCACAGCGCCGTCTTCTTCAAGTCGAGCATGTCTCTCCTCCCTCGCGGACAAAGCGCCGCTCTTTATTTTGATTGGCATATATTGTGCCGGGATTGCCTGCCAGTTCAAGCAAGAATGCCGCGTCTCTATCTATTGTCGCATTGCGGTAAGATTGTCCGCCAGCACGCGCGCGACATGCAGCGCTTCACGCCCCGTTCCATCATGAATCTGATGACGGCATGACGTGCCGTCGGCGACGATAAGATCGTCGGGCGATGCCTTTCGCACTGCGGGGAGCAATGAAATCTCGCCCATGGCGAGCGAGACGTCGATCGTCTCGGCCTGAAAGCCGAAGGCACCGGCCATGCCGCAACAGCTCGACTCGATCGGCTGCACATCGAGCCCGGGGATGAGCTTCAAAATCTTCGTGACCGGACTGAAGGCATCGAACGATTTTTGGTGGCAATGACCGTGCACGAGCGCGCGCTGTTTCGTTTCATTGAACGGCAGCTTGAGGCGGCCCGCGGTCTGTTCGCGCAAAAGAAATTCCTCGAAGGTCAGCGCATGGGCGGCGAGTTTGCGTGCCGCGCCGTTTTTCAGCAGCGCCGGAATCTCGTCGCGGAAACCGAGGATGCAACTCGGCTCCAGACCGACAACCGGCACGCCGCGCTCGGCATAAGGCAAGAGCGCACGGAGCGTGCGCTCGGCTTCCTTGCGTGCTTCCTCGACCTTGCCGACCGAGAAGAACGTGCGCCCGCAGCAAAGCGGCCGCTTCGAGCCGTCGGCCGGCTTCACGCAATGCACTTTATATCCGGCAATGGTGAGCACCTTGTAGGCGGCGTCGAGGTTTTCGCGCTCGAAATAGCGATTGAAGGTATCGGCGAATAGCACGACCTCGTGCTCGCCGTGATTTTCCGGGCGATCCTCGAAAATATCGCTGCGCCATTTCGGCAATGTACGGCGAGCCGAAAGACCGGCGATGGCTTCGGAAAGCCTGGCCGCGCCGGGCACCACATCGCGCAGATTCAGGAGCCACGGCAATTTTGCGGCGAGCGGCGCATAGCGCGGCAGATAGCCAACGAAGCGGTCGCGCAGCGACAGGCCGTATTTCTTCGCGCGCGCCGCGAGCACTTCGATCTTCATGCGCGCCATATCGACGCCGGTCGGACATTCGCGTCGGCAGGCCTTGCAGGAGACGCAGAGCTTCAGCGTCTCCATCATCTCGCCGGAGGTGAAGGCATCCGGCCCCAGTTGACCGGAGATCGCGAGCCGCAGCGTATTGGCGCGGCCACGCGTGACGTCGCGCTCGTTATGCGTCGCGCGATAGCTCGGGCACATCACGCCGCCGGTTTCCTTGCGGCAGGCGCCGTTGTTGTTGCACATCTCGACGGCGCCCTGAAAGCCGCCGCCCCCGCCGGTATAGGCCGACCAATCGAGCGCGGTCTGCATTTCGGGCACGCCGTAGCCCGGCGCGTAACGGAATTTTTCGCGATCGTCGAATTTCGGCGCGCGCACGATCTTGCCGGGATTATAGAGCCCGTTCGGATCGAACCTGTCCTTCACCTCCTCGAAGGCGTGAACCAGCCTGTCGCCGAACATGAACTTGTGAAATTCCGAGCGCACCATGCCGTCGCCATGCTCGCCCGAATGCGAGCCTTTGTATTCCTTGACCATGGCGAAGGCTTGTTCGGCGATGTTGCGCATCGCCTTGACGTCCTTTTCCTGTCGCAGGTTGAGAACCGGGCGGACATGCAGGCAACCGACAGAGGCGTGTGCGTACCAGGTGCCCCGCGTGCCGTTCTTCTCGAAGACCTCCGTAAGACGCGCGGTATAATCGGCGAGATGCTCAAGCGGCACCGCGCAATCCTCGACAAAGGAAATCGGCTTCCCCTGCTCCTTCATCGACATCATGATGTTGAGGCCGGAGGTGCGCACGTCGGTGATCGCCGCCTGCAATGCCGGATCGAGCACTTCGACGACACCGCCCCAGTGCTTGCCCTCGCCGTTCCAGTGATAGCCGAGATCGCCCATTACCTGCTCGAGCTCGCGCACACGGCGGATATTTTCGTTCTGATCCTCTTCGCCGAATTCGACGAGCAAAATCGCGTCCGGCTTGCCGCGCACGAACTCCCGCAAGGTCGGCTTGAACATCTCGATTTCGCTTGCGAGTTCGATCAAGGTGCGGTCGATGAGCTCGACAGCGATCGGCTTCAGCTTCACGAGATGCTGCGCCGAATTCATCGCTTCATAGAACGAGCCGAAGTGACAGGCGGCGACGGCGCGCTTGCCGAGCACGGGCCAGAGCTTCAGCTCCACTTTCGTCGTGAAACCGAGCGTGCCTTCGGAGCCGACGAGAATATGCGCGAGATTCGCGTCATTCTTGCCGGGCACGAATGAATCGAGGTTGTAGCCGCCGACGCGGCGCTGCACCTTCGGGAAGTTCTTCTCGATTTCGCCCGCTTCACGGGCGCCGAGCGAAAGCAGAAACTGCTCGAACGGATTTTGCGGCATTGAGCCGACCGGGCCGAAATGCGCAACCTTTCCGTCCGCCAGCACGGCGTCGATCGACAGCACGTTCTCGCGCGTATTGCCGTAGCGCAGCGAGCGGCCGCCGCAGGAATTGTTGCCAGTCATGCCGCCGATGGTGGCGCGCGAGGCGGTCGAGACATCGACGGGAAACCACAAGCCATGCGGCTTCAGTGCGCGATTCAGATTGTCGAGCACAATACCGGGCTCGACCACGGCGCGGCGGTTTTCGACGTCGAGCTCGACGATCTTGTTCAGGTATTTCGAGCAATCGATGACCAGCGAGTGATTGATCGTCTGGCCGCACTGCGAGGTTCCGCCGCCGCGCGGCGTGACCGGCACGCCCTCTTCGCGCGCCAGCGCGATGGCACGCTCCGCATCAAGCATGGTTTTCGGCACGACGACGCCCAGCGGCATCAACTGGTAATGGGAAGCGTCGGTGGCGTAACGGCCCCGGCTGAAGGCGTCGAACAGCACCTCGCCGGTGATTTCGGCTTTCAGGCGGCGCTCAAGGCCAGGCATCAATTTTACGGACATACGACGGCTTATTCCATGCAACGGCTAAATCGTTCAATCGCGGAGTTCTATAAAGGATGCGTCTTTATATTATAGGCCCCTGCGCAAGCATTGTGCGACGGCCGGTTTCGCGATACGAACTCGGCCAACAACGGACTTCCTTCACATAATTCAGGGACGATTACGATGGCCAAGAATGCTTCGCGCGTGGCAGGCCGCCACTTTCTCCATATCCCCGGCCCGTCGCCGCTGCCGGACCGTGTATTGCGGGCGATGGATCGCTCGATCATCGATCACCGCGGCCCGGAATTCGCGAAGCTCGCCAAGCGGTGCCTCGAGGGCATCAAGACGATCTTCAAGACCGCGAACCCGGTCATCATCTACACCGCGACCGGCACCGGCGCGTGGGAAGGCGCCCTCGTCAACACGCTCTCTCCGGGCGACAAGGTGCTGATGATCGAAACCGGCCAGTTCGGCACGCTGTGGAAGAAGCTCGCCGAGAAGATCGGCCTCAAGCCGGAATTCCTCAAGACCGACTGGCGTCACGGCGCCGATCCGAAGGCGATCGAAGCCCATCTCAAGGAAGACAAGAACCACGAGATCAAGGCGGTCTGCGTCCTGCATAACGAAACGTCGACCGGCGCGCTCTCGCCGATTGCCGAAATCCGCAAGGCGATCGACGCGGCCGGCCACCCGGCGCTGCTGATGGTCGATACGATCTCCTCGCTCGCCTCGGCCGACTATCGCCATGACGAGTGGGGCGTCGATGTTTCGGTCGGCGGCGCGCAGAAGGGTCTGATGCTGCCGCCCGGCATGTCGTTCAACGCCGTCTCGGACAAGGCGCTTGCCGCGAACAAGAAATCGACCATGCCGAAATCGTTCTGGGCGTGGGACGAGATGCTCGCCATGAACAAGAACGGCTACTTCCCCTATACGCCGGGAACCATGATGCTGTTCGGCCTCGCTGAAGCGATCGACATGCTGCACGAGGAAGGCCTCGACAACGTGTTCGCCCGCCACAATCGCCTCGCTGAAGCGACCCGCCGCGCCGTGAATGCCTGGGGTCTCGAAATCCTCTGTCTGGATCCGAAGAAATATTCGCCGACGCTGACGGCGGTGCTTCTGCCCGAAGGCCATGACGCCGACGCGTTCCGCGCGCTCGCGCTCGAAACCTTCAACATCTCCTATGGCGCAAGCTTCGGCCAGTTTGCCGGCCGGTATTTCCGCATCGGCCATCTCGGCGACATCAACGACCTCACGCTGATGGGCGCGCTCTCGGGCACCGAAATGGCGCTGCAGCTCGCAGGCGTTCCGATCAAGAAGGGCGGCGCGCAGGCGGCGATGGATTATCTCCAGGAAGCCGCGTCAAAGCACATGCGGATCGCGGCACAGTAAGCCGTAAGGCTCAAACCGCAGGGCTCAAACCGCAGGGCTCGAATAAAAATGGCCGGGTTCATCCCCGGCCATTTTCATTTCCATTGCCGGCCGCCCGTTACTGCGCGGCGACGCCCCTGCCCTGGCTGAGGCTTGCTTCCATCACTTCGATATTGCGGCGAATGCGCGGATTTTCCGGATCCTTGGCTTGCGCCGCGAGAAATTTCTTGCGCGCCGTCCGATAGTCGCCGCGCAACAGATACGAATAACCCTGATTGTTCAACACTTCCGGGACCGGGCCGACAATGGCAAGCGCCTGGCGATAGGCGCGATCCGCTTCATCAAAGCGGCGCAAGCGATCGTAGGAGGCCGCAAGGCCAAGCCAGGCTTCGGCATCGCGCGGCGACAATTCGACGGCGCGGCGGAAATGACGCTCGGCAAGGCCGAAGTCGCGAGCGCGGAAATGCTTCTTGCCGAGGCTCAACTCATCATGCTGATCGTCGCCCAACAGCGGCGTCTCGGGCAGCACCGGCGACTGCGGGCCGTCGGAAACATAGGTCGCGTTCTGAATGACCGGCTGTTCCAGCGGACGCGGCTCCATCGAAACCGGCGTTCCATTTGCATCGACATAATGGGTCCCGGAATATTCGGCGGTCGTCTGGCTGCAAGCTGCCAGCCAGAACAGAAAGGCGCCCGACACCAGCGCGCGGATCACAGAAGCACTCATCGCCCAACCCCAATCAGAACGCGGTTACGAACCGCGACATCCGCCACTCTACGGCCCGCGCGTTAATAATCCGGCGTCGAGGAACCATCGGCAAATTCCGTAAATTTGAAGCAATCCGTGCGGACATCGTTAATACACGCCGTACTTCACGCGGATGAAAGCAGGCAGCAGCGTGACGACTACCAGCACCGGGAAGATGCAAAGGATCAGCGGCACCGACAGCTTCGCCGGCAGGCTGTAAGCCTTCTCCTCGGCGCGCGAGAGCCGCTTGTGGCGCATCTCGTCGCTGTAGACACGCAGCGCATCGGTGACGCTGGAGCCGAGCTCGGTCGATTGCTGCAACAGCGTCGCGAAGGAGCGCGCCTCTTCGAGGCCGAGCCGGTCGCCGAGATGCTCGAGCGCTTCGGGCAATGTGCGGCCGGCGCGGATTTCGAGCGTCGCCATGTGGATGTTGGCGGAAAGCGAGCGATAGGAATCGGCAAGTTCGCGCCCGACGCGGTCGAGCGCCGCTTCCATCGCAAGCCCCGCTTCGGCGCAGACGACGAGAAGATCCATGAAATCCGGAAAACCGGCGCGGTGCTCGTTGCGATTCGCGGTGATGCGGCGGTTGAGATAGAAATTCGGCGCGAAATAGCCGAGCAGCGCGGCAAAACCGATCAGCGCCCAGCGGTTCGACCAATTCATGTCGGCCGGCGCGAGGAAGAAGGCGAGCGCCAGGAAAGCAAGGCCGAAGACCGCCCGCGCGACGAAATAATAGCCCGCCGCGCGTGGATTGAGGAAACCCGCCTGAATCAGGCGGGTTTGCAACAGCTTCACGTTGCCGGTGTCGGTGGCCGAATAATATTTTGCGGTGTAATCGATCAGCTTCTGCGCCGTCTTGAGGCTCGCGGCGCGCAGCGATTGCTGCTGGCTGGCGGCATTCACGGCCGAGCCGGTCAGCGCGTCGTTGACACGGCGGCTCACCGATTTTTTTGCGCGCAGGAAGCTCATCGCGACCAATGCGAGCGCCGCGGCCGCGAAGAAGACGAATACGCTGAGCAGCAGCGCCGGATTGTCGCCGATCAGATCGAAAAACGGATCGAGCAGGCTTGCCATCGTTCAGACCTTGAAGTTGATCATCTTGTGCATGATCAGATTGCCGACCAGCATCCAGGCTCCCGCCGCGCCGAGCGCGATCTTGGTCGCTTCAATGTGCCAGACGCTGCCGTAAAACTCCGGCGACATCATCTGCAGAATCAGGAACATCGCGATCGGCAGCGACGACAGAAGCAATGCCGAAAAACGCCCTTCCGACGCGAGCGCCTTGATCTTGCGGCGCATCTTGAAGCGGAGACGAATGACCGCCGAGAGACTGCCGAGGATTTCGCTCAAATTGCCGCCGGTCGAGCCTTGAATGGCGACCGCCGTCACGAACAGCGGCATATCCTCCTGGCCGACGCGAAAATACATGTTGCGCAGCGCCGTTTCGAGATCGGCGCCATAAGTGATCTCGTCGGCGACCATGCCGAACTCGCTGCCGATGGGATCGGGCATTTCGCGGCCGACCATCTGGATCGCGATCGGCACCGGATGACCCGCCCGCAAGCTGCGGACGATGACGTCGATCGCGTCGGGAAACAGCATGCCGAACTTCCTGTGACGGCGGCCGCGCAAAAAACGCAGCACGAGAAGCGGCAGCAGCGTGCAGCAAAACAGCGCCGCGAGGCCGCAGGCGATCCAGCCGAAGCCGCGCAGCGCCATGACGCCCGATACAGCGAGCGCGAACAGCGCGACGATGCCCGCGAATTTCCACAAGCCGATGGTGACACCGGATTGCATCATCAGGCGGTTGAAGGACTGGATCCGGAAGGCGTAGTCGCCGCCGCTCGTGAGCGAGCGCTCGCGGCGGAGCTGCAGCAAAATGTTCTCGCGATTCGACTCGGTCTGCAAAAGCCGCATGCGGCGATTCACCGTCGTCTTGTAGGACGCGGCGCTGAAGAACATGAGGTAAGCCGCCTCGACGAACAAAATCGTCGAGATCGCCGCGAAGATGTAGATCAGCGTGACCGGATTGATGTCGAACATCGCTCCCTCACATAGGCTTGGAGGGATCGAAATAGGCGCCGGGGATCGTGATGCCCATCGCCGCAAGATCCGAAAGAAAGCGCGGACGCACACCGGTTGCCTGGAAATGACCGATGATCTCACCGTTATCGTCAGTGCCAGTGCGGACGTATTTGTAGATTTCCTGCATCTGGATGATATCGCCTTCCATGCCGGTAAGCTCGGAAATGGAAGTGACGCGGCGCTTGCCGTCGGAAAAGCGCTGTAGCTGCACGATGACGCGGATCGCGGCCGCGATCTGGCCGCGGACGCTCGCGATGGTCATCGGCTGGCCGGCCATGCCGATCATCTGCTCGAGGCGCGAGATCGCTTCGCGCGGGTTATTGGCGTGGATCGTCGCCATCGAGCCTTCGTGACCCGTATTCATCGCTTGCAGCATGTCGAAGGCTTCCTCGCCGCGGCACTCGCCGAGGATGATGCGCTCGGGGCGCATACGCAGCGCGTTCTTGACGAGATCGCGCTGGCGGATTTCGCCCTTGCCTTCGATGTTCGGCGGCCGCGTTTCCATGCGCGCGACATGCGGCTGCTGAAGCTGCAATTCGGCGGCGTCTTCGATGGTGATGAGGCGCTCCTTGTCCGAGATGAACGAGGAGAGCGCATTCAGCATTGTCGTCTTGCCCGAGCCGGTGCCGCCCGAGATGATCGTGGTGATACGGGCACGCACGGCGGCGGCAAGGAGCGCCGCCATTTGCGGCTTGATCGCGCCGATCTCGACGAGCTTGTTGAGGTTGAACGGCCGCTTGGAAAATTTACGGATCGAGACGAGCGCGCCGTCCACGGCGATGGGGCGGATCGCGACGTTGACGCGCGAGCCATCGAGAAGGCGCGCGTCGCAAAGCGGATAGGATTCGTCGACGCGGCGGCCGACCGCCGAAACGATTTTATTGATGATGCGCAGGAGATGCGCCTCGTCCTTGAAGCGGACGACGGTGGGCTCGAGAACGCCGAGGCGCTCGACATAGACCTGCTCGTGACCGTTGATCAGGATGTCGTTGACCGTGGGGTCTTTCAGAAGCGGCTCGAGCGGGCCGAGGCCCGTCATCTCGTCGAGGATTTCATCGACAAAATCCGAGAGTTCGCGCGTATTGAGCGGCAGGCGCTCGTTCATCACATATTGCGAGACGAGGCCGCCGATCTGCTTCTTCATTTCCTCGGGTGGAAGCTTTTCAAGCGCCGAAAGATTGATCTCCTCGATCAGCCGCCGGTGCAGGCGCACCTTGGCGTCGAGCAGCTTGGATTTCAGCTGCGGATTGCTCTCCTGCGGGGCCTCGGTGACGATTTCCGGAACCGGCGGCACGAAAGCCGGCGATTCGACGGCTGGCGCGGCTTCCGGCTCGGCGACGGCGACGGCCGCCTGGCGGCTGGTGAAACGGCCAAACATCGTTACCTCCGCGCCCAGGCCAGAAGACGCGGGCGGGCGCCGGCTGCCTGCGACCGCTTGGCTTTGGCTGCATGCGGCATGACGATCCTGCGCAAATGCGCCGTGACATTATTGCCGGCTTTCACCTCTTCGAGCGGCACACCGCGATCGATCGCTTCGCGCACGACACGATAATTGTTCGGGATAAAACCGCCGAACGCGCCGCCGAGCGCTTTTTCGATGTCCGCGAGGCGCAGGCCCGGCGCGAACATGCGCTGCTCGAAACGATTGACGATGACTTTCGGATGGCAGCCCTCGCCGAGCCGCTCGCGAATCGAGGAGAGCAGGTTCTTGGCGAGCTTCAGGCACGGCACCGTCATTTCGCTGACGATATGCAGCTGATTGGAGCCGAGCAGCACGTCGTCGGTCCAGGAGAACCAGGTGCGCGGCATATCGATCACGACATATTCGAAATTGGCCGACACAAGATCGAGCAGCCGCGTCACGACCAAGGGATCGAACGAGCGCATCTCGGCCGGGCGGCTTGGGGCTGCGATCACCTGCAAGCCGGACGAATGGCGCGACAGCATTACTTCGAGAAGCTGGCGGTCGAGCCGTTCGGGGCGCGGCTCGATTTCGTTGAGGTCGAGGCGCGCTTCAATGTCGAGATAATCTGCGACGGCGCCGTGCTGGAAATCGAGATCGACGAGACAAACGGAAGCCTGGCTGTTCTTGCTGCCCTGCAGGAGAAGCGCGGTCTGGATCGCAAGCGTCGTGACGCCGACACCGCCGGCCGACGGCAAAAACGTATAGATCTGCGCTTCGACCGATTCGCCGCCGCCGCTTTGCGCATTTGCCGCGCGCGCGCAGGACCGCACGAGCTCGATCGGCTCGATGGGCTTGACCAGAAAATCGGCAACGCGCACCTGCACCATCTTGCGGGCGACAGCCGCATCGAGCGACTGGGTGATGGCGATCAGCGGCGGATTGCCCGCAAGCTGCGCGGCAAAACGCGAAAGCGCCGCGAACTCCTCGGGCTGTGTCGCGTCGAGATCGACGATCACCACGGCGGCATCGGCGGCATTCAACCGGCCGCTTTCGACGCTCAACTTGCCTTTGACGAGCTGCAGTTCGATCTGGGGATTGGCCCCGAAGGTCGTGCGCACGAGCTGTTCGAACGCGTTGTCGGCGGTGAGTACCGCGACGCGGGTCTTGCTGGAAGGCGTGCCGGAGGGAGCAAGCATGGGAGTGGCTGTTATTGCGAAACCGAGGGTGCGGGTTGGGAGGACGATGATGGCGCCTGGTAGCCGACCGAGCTGGTGCCCGTGCCGTGCGGCGGCGTCACCTTGTTGGTGCGATAACGCTCGACGGCGCCTTGCGCCTTCTGGCCGCTGGTGACGATCCGCTGCTCGCCGGCCTCGATCGGCCAGACATCGATGGTATGGGTCGCGATGTTGGTTGCGACCGCATCGCCCGCGGCAAGCGAAACCGTGTCGCGGCGGTCGTAATAGATATCCGAGCAACCGGCGGCGAGCAGGCCGAAGCCTGCAAGGCCCAGAAGCGCAAGACAGCGAAGGTTAGCGGGCCGCGACATGATCGTTTCCTTTCGGCAGATCGAGGATGAAGCCCTGATCGGGCTCGACCGGGACCGCCGGGTTGCGTTCGGGATTCGCCGGATTGGGCTTGGCCACCGCCGGGCGGCGGACTTCATGCTTGCCGAGCAGGAAGAAATCGGCGTCGTTCGGCGGCAGCGTCTTGTCGAGCGGCGTTTTGACCATGTCGATCGGACGGGCCGGCTGCACGAGACGCGGCGTCACGATGATCGTGAGCTCGGTCTCGTTCTTCTGAAACTGCGAACTCTTCATCAGCGCGCCGAGCACCGGAATGTCACCGAGCCACGGCAATTGCTTGGCGGCGGTCGTGCTGGTCGCCTGCAGAAGGCCCGCGACCGCGAAGCTCTGGCCGTCACGCAGCTCGACCGTCGTATTGGCGCGGCGGACGATCAGGCTTGGAATCTGGATGCCGCCGATGCTCATGGTGTTCGTCGGATCGATCTGGCTGACTTCCGGCTCGATCTTGAGATTGATCAGGCCGTTGGCGAGCACGGTCGGCGTGAAGGCAAGACCGACACCGAACTTCTTGAACTCGATGGTGACGGTGTTGAGCGCGCCGGCGACCGGGAACGGAAATTCGCCGCCCGCCAGGAAGCTCGCGGTATCGCCGGAAAGCGCGACGAGATTCGGTTCGGCCAGACGCCGTGCGACGCCGCGATCCTCGAGCGCGCGAATGAGATTGTCGACCTCGAAGCCCTTGCCGAGCAGCGTCGTCAGAACCGAGCCGAACGGCGTCGAATTCGAAAGCAACGTGCCGGTGCCGATCACCGCGTTCGTCGTATTGCCGAACATCTGCCAGTTGACGCCGAGCTCGCGCGAGGCGTTGCGCTGCACTTCGATGAAGCGCACTTCGAGCAGCACCTGCTGCGGTTGGGTGACGCCGACAGAATTGATGACTTCGGGTCCGAATTGCTTGGCCATCGTCACGACGCGATCGAGCGTTACGGCATCGGGCGACTTGCCCGAGAGCATGATGCGGCCGTTGACCGACGAAACGCGGATTTTGGCCTGCGGAAACTGACGGGCGATTTCGGCCTGCAAGCGGCCGATATCATAGGAAACCTCGACGTCGAAAATGCCGACAAGGCGCTTGCCTTCGGCATAAATCGAAACGCGGGTCGTGCCGATCTTCTTGCCGAGGATCGAGATGGCGCGGTCGGTCAGCGGGTTGACGTCGGCGACCAGGGGATCGCCGACGACAACTTCCATGAACGGCGCATCGGTGCGGATATCCTCGGATTTGCCGACGGCGACGACGACATTGCCGGTGATTTTTCGCGCCGACGTAATCGAGATCATCTTCGCTTCTGCCGCTTGCGAAAGCGCGGGGAACATCGCGAAAGCCGCCGCGAAGACGGTGAGCGCGAGCAGAAAGCCGATCAGCGAAGCAGAGCGATCGGACGCCGCGACAGTTTTTGCCTGAGAGGTTTTCATGCCGCTGCCCTGTTATTGTGTCACGGCCGTTTCGCTGAGGCCGGCGCCGTTCCATTCGCCGCCGCCTTCGCTCGGCACGCTGTAATCCTTGCGCTCGGAAGCGCGGGTAATGGTGATGGTCGAAAAGCTCTTCTTGCCCTCGACCGGCGCCGTGCTGCGGCCGATGTCCGTCGCGGAAATCCGGCGGCTTTCGCTGACCGTCGCTTCACCCGCCTTGCGGAGCGCCAGCGACAGAACGCCAAGCTGCGCCGAAAGCGTCAGCTTTTGCGCGGCGACGGTATCGACTTCGAGCGTCACGGCCTTGACGATCATCGGCTTGTCGCTGCGCTCGTCGGCGAGCTGGTCGATGGCAAGCACCGGCGCGTTCTGCAGCACGATGTCGGTGGTGCCGCCCTTGTTTCCGCCGTTGTCGTTGCGGCGGGTGAGCATCACGTCGACGCGATCTCCCGGCAGAATGAAGCCGGCGACGCCCTCGACATCGTTGACGCGGACGGTGATCGCTTTCATGCCGGGTTGAATGAGCGCCGAGAGCGTCGCGCGCTGACCGGGCCCGGTGAGCTTTGCCGCGAGCACCGGCTCATTCGGCTCGATCGGCGCAAGCACGATACGCTTGCCCGGCGCGAGCATTTCATTGATGGAGGCAAAGGCGCCGGGCGGCACGGCGTTTTCCGGCCAGTCCACTTCGGCGAGAACGCCGGGCTGCAACGGGTTGCCGAAACGAAGCGGCGACTTCGCGACGACGACCTTGCGCGTCGCCGCGGGCCTGGTATCCGCCTTCATTGCTTTTGAGCGCAGCGCATCCTGGCGCGAAAGCCACATCTGCGCAACGAACACTGCCGCAAGGCCAAACACGCCCGCGAGTACAACCATTACAATCGAACTGACACGCACCGCTGACACCCCTATCCGATCGGGCGACTATCGCGGGCGGCGTATCTAATAAGCGTTGTTTGGATCGCTCCAATTATTCGCAATCAGGCAAGGATTTGATTCATGTTAAAAGAGTGTTGAAAGCACTCGATAAAAGGCGACCTAAACGCATTGCTCGAAAACGACCGATCGCCGAACGGCGCCATTTCCTTGGTGAAGAAATGCTTGCGGCCGGAAAACCGGCCGCAAGATGCAGCCCCATTTTTGCCCTTCCGGCGTGAGCGCCAACGCCCCGGATAGTAACTTTTCGGCCTCTCTGCGACGTCCTGTTCCATCGGCTCGCATTGCGGGAGCATGGCTGCCCTGCTCGCCGAAAGGCTTATGAAAACGGCCGGAAACGGCACGTTTTCCGGTGCTTTCGATGCAGCCGTGAGTGGAATCGGGCGGAAGATTTCGGTACATACGCCGCATGACAAAACATGCACCCGCCCGCGGCGTGTGGCCTGCGGCCTCGACGCCCTTCCGCCCCGATCTTTCAATCGATTTCGAGCTTTACATCGCCCATTGCCGCAAGCTCCTCGAAGAAGGCGCCCACGGCCTCGCGGCGCTCGGCACCACGAGCGAAGCCAATTCGCTCGACTTCGACGAGCGCAGGAACGCGCTGGAGAAGCTCGTCGCCGCCGGTATTCCCGCCGACAAGCTCCTGCCCGGCACCGGCGCACCGGCAATCGGCGACGCGGTGAAGCTCACCAAGCACGCGGTCGAGCTCGGTTGCCGCGGCGTGCTGTTGCTGCCGCCTTACTATTACAAGGGCGTCTCCGACGACGGGTTGTTCGCTTTCGTCACGCAAGTCATCAAGCGCGTGAACGATCCGCGTCTTTCGCTTTATCTCTATAACTTCCCGCAGATGAGTGCGATCGCCTGGTCGCCGGATCTGATCGGCCGGCTGCTGAAGGAATTTCCCGAAGTCATCGTCGGCCTCAAGGATTCCTCTGGCGATGTCGCCTATCAGAATACGCTGCTCGAGCGCTTCCCCGGCTTTGCCGTGTTTCCGGCGAGCGAAGCGCTGCTCCTCGCCGCGCTCAAGAAGGGGGCCGCTGGCTGCGTTTCGGCTTCGGCCAACGTCAATGCCGGGCCGATCAGCAAGCTCTACAACACCTGGCAGAGCGCCGATGTGAAGGGACTGAACGAGTCCGTCACCGCCGTGCGTCTCGTCATGCAGAAGTTCAACGCCGTCGCAGGCGTCAAGGCCGTGCTCGCCGACCGTTATAAGGCGCCGAACTGGTCGATTACGCGGCCGCCGCTTGTTCCGCTCACCGACGCACAGGCCAAGGAGTTGCTCGGCGAATTGAAGAAGGTCGAAGCCGGAGCGCTTGTATGAGCAAAAAGGGGCTGCGCTCGCGCCTTGCGAAATACGGCGACGACGAATTCTCGCTGTTCCTGCGGCGCGGCTTCCTGAAGGGCGCAGGCTATGACGACGAGGCGCTCAGCAAGCCCATCGTCGGCATTCTTTCGACCGCTTCCGACTTCAATCCCTGTCACCGCACGGCGCCGCAGCTCGCGGAAGCCGTGAAAGAGGGCGTGCTCGCCGCCGGCGCGCTGCCCTTCGTATTCCCGACGATCTCGCTGCAGGAATCCTTCGCCTTTCCGTCGTCGATGCTATGGCGGAATTTGATGGCGATGGATGTCGAGGCGATGTGCGCGTCCTTGCCGATGGATGCCGTCGTGCTGATCGGCGGCTGCGACAAGACGATCCCCGCCGAACTGATGGGCGCAATCAGCGCCGATCTGCCCGCGATCGTATTGCCGGTCGGGCCGATGCTCGCCGGCCGCTTCGAGGGCACGCAACTCGGCGCCTGCACCGACTGCCGCCGTCTGTGGTCTTCTTTCCGCGCAGGCTCGATCTCGGAACACGATCTCAACCGCGCTCATGACCAATTGATGCCGACCGCCGGCACCTGCATGGTGATGGGCACTGCGAGCACGATGGCGACGATCGCCGAAACGCTCGGCTTCACGTTGCCGGGCGCAGCCGTGGCGCCCGCGGTCTCCGCCGAGCGCATGCGGATCGCGACGGCGACCGGGCGGCGGGCCGCCGAAATGGCCCAGACCGGCGGGCCGAAGCCCTCCGAACTCATCACCAGAACATCGCTGCGCAATGCATCCGTCGTACTGCAGGCGATTTCCGGCTCGACCAACGCCATCGTGCATCTTGCGGCGATAGCAGGCCGCGCCGGGCTCACCTTCAACCTGCAGGAACTCGATGCCGTCGGCCGCGAAGTGCCCGTACTCGTGAACCTCAAGCCCGCCGGTTCGCAATTTGCCGAGGATTTTCATGCCGGCGGCGCGGTGCCGGCACTGTGGCGCCGCTTGCGCGACAAACTCGATTTCTCGGCCAAGTCCGTCTCGGGCGAAACACTCGGCGATGTCGTGAAGCGCTGGCCGGAATATACCGATGACGAAGTCATCCGCCCGCTCAACCGCCCGGTTGTCGAAGGCGCCGCGATTGCTTCGCTCTACGGAAACCTTGCGCCGCAAGGCGCGGTCATCAAGCTTTCGGCGGCAACGCCCTCCCTCACTTCGCATGAAGGCCCGGCGGTCGTGTTCCGTTCGCTCGACGATCTTTCGCAGCGCATCGACGATCCTGATCTTCCCGTTACGCCCGACAGCGTGCTCGTGCTGCAAAACGCCGGACCGATCGGCGCACCGGGCATGCCGGAGGCAGGCGCATTGCCGATCCCGAAGAAGCTCGGCTCGAAGGGCGTCAAGGATATGGTGCGGATTTCCGACGCGCGCATGAGCGGCACGGCATTCGGCACCGTGGTGTTGCACGTTTCGCCGGAAGCGGCGGCGGGCGGGCCGCTCGCGCTCGTCAGGGACGGCGATCGCATTCGTCTCGACGCCAAAGCGCGCAAGCTCGATCTTCTGGTCGAGGATGCCGAACTCGCAAAGCGCCGCGCCCAATGGACGCCGCCGAAAACACCCAAGCGCGGTTATGAGCGGCTCTATGCCGAGCATGTCTCACAGGCCGATGCGGGCTGCGATTTCGACTTCCTGACGAAAGATCCGGCGTAACGCCGGACATTCGGGCTAGTTGCTGCAGGAATAATAAGAGCGGCATGACGGCTTGAGGCCGCCGAGCGTATTATTGTGCTCGCCGATGATGTTGGAATATTCCTCAAGGAGCCGCTGATCGAGTCCGGCATTGCGCAGGAAATTCGTCGTGTCGGACGACTGGAACTTCTGGTAGGTGCCGTTCGGATAGACGACGATCGAATAACCCGCCGGCACATCGACCGTCGGGCCGTTCGGCAGGATGCGGACGATCACCGAACCGTTCGACGTCGTGAGGTAAAGCTGCGTGCCGGAATAGGCGAAAGTGAATACCGTGCCGCGCACGCCGATCGTCGCGACCGGCGTGTTGATCTGATAGCTTTTCGATTGCTGCGCGCCGGACACGAAACGAAACACGCCCTTGCCGGCATTCATCACGACATTGCCGTTGCCGCGGTTCGGATCGTAAACGAAGCGATCGAGCTTCACTTCCGATTTTGCGCCGACAAGCAGCGTCGTCTGATCGACGAACAAAAGCTGCGCCGAGCTTGCATCGCCCGTGCGGATGACTTCGTTGGCGTGGACATTGCCGCCGGCGGCGAGCGGCTGGCTGCCGCCGAAAACCTGGTTCTTCACGGTCGCGGCGACGCCGATCTTGCTTTGCGCGAAGGCAGCATCGGCACACCATAACGACGCGGCGGCAAACGCGGCGAGCTTCAGCGCCTGTAGCCCCGCCTGTTGTCCCCTGCCAGCCAGCATGACGTCCCTCTCCCGTGGGTGCCGCGACACTACGCGAAGCAGCGGCTCTCCTCCAGCCCAGCCGGGCGCGAGATTTTCGCACCTGTGGCCGGAAAGCCACACAGACTAGCGTCCAATGAGCCGGATTCCGTGATGATCGTCACACTGACCCGAGGTTCTGCCGATTCATTGCCCTGCCTTTCCCTTGTGAGGCAGCAAGCCCGCTGGCATTGTTCCGCGAATGGGCTGGGCGGGATTTTTCGAGGGAAATCAACCCGCTTCGCAGGTCGCGTACAGGGAACGCCGGCGCCGGGATGAAAAGAACACTGCTCGTCATTGCAGCGCTGTTTGCGGTGAGCGTGTCCGGACACGCCGCGCCGAACGAGCTTGCCCGGCTGAACGCGCAGATCATCAACGACCCGCGCAATGTCGAGCTCAATCTGCGCTACGCGCGCGCCGCCGAGGCGGAGGGCGATCTCGGCAAGGCGCTTGCGGCTTATGAGCGCGTGCTGAGCTATGAGCCCGGCAATGCCGAAGCGCGCAAGGGCGCCGATCGGGTCGGCGCACGCATGCTGCCCAATACGCTCCAGATTTTCACCGAGGCCGGCGCAGGTTACGAATCCAACCCGCAAAATTTCACCAATGGCGGCCGTGGCCAGGGTGAATTGTTCGGCCGCGTGCTGCTGAAGGACGAGCGCACGCTCGGCGATACGCGCTGGCGCACGACGGCGCTGTTTGCCGGCAATCTTTATGCGAGGGATGGCGACCTCAATTACGGCTATGCCGGCACGGCATTCGGCCCGGTTTATGCGGTGACGCCGGCGATGACGTTCCACCCCTCGATCGGCGTCGGCGGCGCCTATTTCGATCACCACTATTTCTACAGCGAAGTGTTTGCGACGGCGCTGTTCGAGGGCAACGAAGGCCCGATGAACTATATCGTCCGCTATCGCTTGGGCTATCGCGACTACAACGATTACTTCCCCTCGACGCATGGCGGCTTTGCCGACGTCACCGCGAAATTGCTGTTCCCCGCCGTGCTCGCCAAGGACGATCTTTTCGTGTTCTCGCCTTGGTGGCGCTGGAGCGGTATCGGCGCGGTCGACAATATCAACTTTCTCGCCTCGCCCGACGACTTCCGCACCGGCCGCTACAACGAAATCGGCGCGCGCGCCGAATACTTCAAGCCGGTCACAGACGGCGTCGTTCTCGGCGTCAATTTCTCGGCGCTCAAGCGCTATTACGCGCGCACTGTCGACGATTCCGTTTTCCCGAGCGTCATCATCGATCGCCGCGACTTCATCTATGCACCGGGGGTCTCGCTCATTATCCGCAACCCCTATGCGACACACCAGAGCAGCATCCGGCTCGATTATCGCTATGAGCGCGACAATTCGAATGTCCCGCTCGGCGATTACACCAATCACATCGGGATGATTACGTTCTTCAACCGCTACTAGGTTTCAAGCGAAGCGGGCGCCGGTTCGCGTTAAGAAAACGCGCAACTCAAGAACCCATGGCGGCGCGCGCGCCGAGCACGAACCAGGCGATTGCGATATAGGTCGCGCCGTGCAGGAACTGGTCGACGCCGAGCGCCCACCAGAACCCCGGCTCCTGCATGGAAAGCCCCATGCGCTTGACGACCTGCTCCTTCGCCCAATCGATGTGATAATGGACGATGAATTCGCCGGCGAGAATGAGCGCCGCGATTTTCATGCCCGGATTGACGTAGAAAAACAGGCAGGCGGTGCCGAGCACGTGCAGGCCCGCATGCAATAAGCCGCCGGGGTGCCCGTAAATGCCCTTGTTGCGGTACTGATACGCGGTCTGCAGGAAGAAATCGCAGACCAGATGCTTGAACAGCAAAATCAGAACGACGATAAGCGCGATTTGGGTCTGATCGTGCAAGGCATCGCTCAAGACTTCGCTCCAGCTTCTACTTTTACTTTTCCAGCGCGGTGTAAGCGCCATCCCAATCGGCGGGCGGCGGATCGGCCCGGTAGGCCGCGATCCGAGAGGCGAACAGCGCATAGTACGAATCGAGCTCCGTGGTGCCAAGCGCGGCCAGGAAGGCACGTGTGCGTTCCATCACACTTTTCGCAGAATCCCAGTTCTGCGCGCGATAAGCGGCCAGAAACTCGGCCTGCAAGGCGGCCAGTTCCTCGGCTCTATCTCCGCCTGCGAGCGCAAGCGGCGTGTAAATCCGGGTCGGCATCGCGCGGCCTTTGACGCGCACGACATCGAGCTCGAGCACACGGATGTCCTTCAGCCGCTCGACGGTGCGCTCGCTCATGATCACGGTGACGCCGTAGAGCTTGGAGAGACCTTCGAGCCGCGCCGCAAGATTGACCTCGTCGCCGATCGCCGAATAGTCGAAGCGCTGCGTCGAGCCCAGATTGCCGACGCAGCAATTGCCGGTATTGATGCCGATGCCGATTTTGACCGGAGCGAAAGTCTGGCCTGCCGCCTCGGCGCTCTCCTGCCAGTAGCGATTGAGTTCGGGAATGCGCGCCGCCATGCCGAGCGCGGCCTCGACTGCGAGCCTTGCATGCTCCGGCTCGTCAAGCGGCGCGTTCCAGAACGCCATGATCGAATCGCCGATATATTTATCGATCGTGCCCCGGTAATCGAGGATGGTTTCCGACAGCGGCGTCAGCAGTTCGTTGATGAAGGTGGTGAGCTCACTCGCACTCATCGTCTCCGAGATCGACGTGAAGTTGCGCACATCGCAGAACATCAGCGAGATCTCGCGCACTTCGCCGCCAAGTTCCAGCCGCTCTGGATTGGCGATCAATCGCTCGACGACGGAAGGCGCGACATAACGGCCGAAGGCGCCGCGAATTTCGCTTCGTTGCAATTCGACGCGGCGATAAATGTGGAAGGTGGCGGCGCCCATCAACACCATCAGTGCGAGCGCCGGATAAAGCGGATCGAGCAGAATGTCGGCGTAGCGATAGGCGAGCCAGCCCGAGAATAGCAGACCCATGATGATAACGAGACCGATCAGACCTGCGCTGCGCGCCGAAACCTTTGAGAAAACAAAGGCGAGCATCGCACCCAGAAGCACGATCACAAGCTGCTCGGCGGCAGGCGCATAGTCAGGCCGCGTCAGGCTCTGGCCGCTGACGATATGCTCGATCATCATCGAGATGACTTCGACGCCCGGCAGTACCGGATCCACCGGCGTTGCCCGCAAATCCAGGAGGCCCGGCGCGCTGGTGCCGATAAGGATGATGCGGCCGGAAATTTCGTCGTCGGGCACTTCGCCGGCAAGCACTTTCCAGACCGGGATGAAGCTCTCCGGGTCGCTGGCGCGGAATTTCATCCAGATGGCGCCCTGCGCGTCGGTCGGCACATGAATGTCGCCGATCCGGACATGGTTGAGCCCGGTGGTCTTGCCGAAGGCCGTCTCGCCGCTCGCATTCGACGACTTCAGCACGTAGGTCGACGCGCCCTGCGCAATGCGAAGCGCTTCGGCGGCAAGCGAGGGCACATATTTGTCGCCAAGCCGATAGATCAGGGAAACGCGCCGCAAAATCTGATCGCGATCCGGTGTCCAGTTCAGCGCGCCGAGGCCCTTGGCGGCTTCCGTGAGGATCGGCAGGTTGCCGGTCGCGCCGCTGAACCCGGCGATGAACGGCCGCGGGTCGTCGCCGGCGACGGCGAAGCCCGCCTTCGGCTTATAATCCGCGGCATTATTGCCGGAGGTGAGCGTAAGGCCGATCACGCTCGGCGTTTTGGCGAGGGCCGCAGCAAAAATTTCGTCATTGGACGGCAACCCGCTCGCGCTATCGCGCAAGCGCGCGGCCTGTTCGGGTGGCAGGCGCTTCGCGACCTCCTCGAGCGAGGTGCGGTCTGTCTCCGGGAACATAACGTCGAAGGCAATCGCCGAAGCGCCTTGACCGGCAAGCCTGGTAACGAGGTCGGCCATCACCGTACGCGGCCAGGGCCATTGGCCGAGCCGGGCGATCGAAGCTTCATCGATATCGACAATCCGGACCGGCAGCGATCGGTCGAAATGCTGGGGAGCGACGCGCTGATAGACGTCGAAGGGAATGAGGCGCAGCGCCTTGACGAAAAACGGATCGAGCGCGCGGATCGCGACCGCCGCCGCGATCACCCCGCACACCAGAAGAATGTAACTCCCCCGCCCCGGCTGCTTCATCGTGCCCGCTGCTCGGCCTTCGCCTAAACGAACCGGAGAGGTTATACATCGGATCGCGCTTAGAGGGAGGACGAGAATGCAGATCGGCAGCGTGCATATCGGCTGGGGCGAGCTCTTTGCCGTCATCGGCGCCATATTCTACGTGGCCACCTACGCGATGCAGACCATGGTGCCGCTGCGGATCGCGGGCATCGTCGCGACGATCTTCTTCATCCTCTACGGCTATTACGCCCGCGCCTACCCGACCTTGTTCATGTATCTCTTTTTGCTGCCGCTCAACGTTTTCCGGTTGTGGCAGATGCTGACGCTGGTAAAGAAAGTGAAAATCTCGGCGAGCGGCGACCTCTCGATGGCCTGGCTCAAGCCGTTCATGACCCGGCGGCAGTATTTTCGCGGTGATCTTCTATTCCAGAAGGGCGACGTCGCCGACGAAATGTATTACACCGTGAGCGGCAAATTCCTGCTCACCGAATTGGGCATCGAAGTCGCACCCGGCCAACTCGTCGGCGAGATGGGGTTGCTCGCGCCGGAAAACCGGCGCACGGCAACTCTGGAGTGCCTGACGGATGGCGAAGTGCTAACCTTGAGTTACGAGAAGTTGCGCGAGCTTTATTTCCAGAACCCGCAATTCGGCTTCTATTTTCTGAAGCTCACCAGCGAACGGCTTTTGCAGAACATCGGCCGGCTCGAGGACAAGCTCACGGAAAAGACGCTCGCCTTGCAGGCGGCAGCCGCGCATTAGAATTGAAAGAACGAAAGACAGGTGTTTCCTTGAAAGCTCCCTTGAAAGTTGGCGTCGCCGGTCTCGGCGCGGTTGGACGTGAAGTGGCAAAGCGGCTCGCCGCCGGCATCCCCGGCCTGCAGCTCGCGGCGATCAGCGCGCGCGATCACGAGAAGGCGCGGCGCATCGTTCCTGACGAGGCCGTGAAAATTCTCGATGCCAAGGGGCTGGCCGAAACCTGTGACGTAATCGTCGAAGGCCTGCCGCCCGCCGAATTCCGCAATTTCGCCGAACCCGCGATCGACCGCGGGCGAATTTTCGTTCCGCTCAGCGTCGGCAAGCTCCTTGAAAACTGGGATCTCGTCGAGCGTGCCCGCGAGCGCGGCGCGCGCATTCTGGTGCCGACCGGCGCGCTTCTCGGCCTCGACGCCGTGCGTGCGGCCGCCGAAGGCACGATCCATTCGGTGACGATGGTGACGCGCAAGCCGCCGGAGGGCCTCGCAGGCGCGGCCTATCTCGTCGAGCGCAACATCTCGGTCGAGAATCTGAAAGAGCCGCTGAAGGTCTTCGACGGCAGCGCGCGCGAGGGCGCGCGCGGCTTTCCGGCGAACGTCAATGTCGCCGCCGCGCTTTCGCTCGCCGGCATCGGGCCGGACAAAACGACGCTGCAAATCTGGGCAGACCCCACGGTGTCGCGCAACACGCACCGCATCGATGTCGATGCCGATACCGTGCGCTTTTCGATGACGATCGAAAATGTGCCGTCGGAAAATCCGCGCACCGGCCGCGTCGTCGCGCTCAGCGTCGTCGCGCAATTGCGCGGGCTGGTTTCCGAACTCAAGGTTGGAACCTGATTTTTAAATTCGCAATTCTATTACGCGAAGGCGCCTTGACTTCGGCGCCTTTCAGCGAGAGCCTATAAGCGCATCGGCAACGATGCAGAAGCGATCAAGCGATCGGAGGTTTGGATGACACCACCGGCTCAGCTTGCCGCGTTGACCGCCTGAAGCATCCGTTCGGGCTTCTCGCGCAGCGGCGCTCCACGAACGTCTCGCCGGGAGCGGCTCCGGGGCCGTATCAGTGAGGCATGGCCCCACCCGCCTCTCCCGGCGCGTGATTTTCTCCAAAACTTTTAGCTCTCGAGCTGATGGATCGTGCGGTTCGCCGCGCGCAGCCGCAGGCTGAGTTCGCGTCCGGGCGCGGCGATCAGCTTGATCGCTACCATTGTCGCCAAGGACGGGGCCGCAGGTGAAAACCCCGAGAAATATAGAGTTGATGGGCGGCAATTATGCGGCAGGCGTTCGGCTGTGACCGGCACTTGATCGCAATAACTCCTCGCGCAATTCACGCTTCAGCACTTTGCCGATCGGGCTGCGCGGCAATGCGTCCTTGATCCGCACCTCCGCGAGCCGCTGCATCCTGCCGAGTTTCTCGTTCGCCCAAGCGCGCAATTCCTCGCCCGTTGCAACGCTTTCAGCTTTCAGCACAACGAAAGCAACCGGCGTTTCGCCCCAGCGTTCGGACGGCGCACCGACGACCGCCGCTTCAGCGACGGCGCCGTGCTGCGCGAGCGCCGCTTCAAGATCACTTGGATAAATATTGAAGCCGCCGGAAATGATCATGTCCTTCTTGCGATCGATCAGCGTGAGAAAGCCGTCTTCGTCGAAGCGGCCGATGTCGCCGGTGCGAATGAAGCGGCAGCCCTCCGCATCGCGCCATTCGGAAGCGGCGGTCAGCTCCGGCTGGCGGTGATAACCCGTCATCATCACGGCGGAGCGGCCGACAACTTCGCCCGCCTCGCCTTTGCCGACTTCGCGGCCATCTTCATCGATCAGGCGGATGTCGTGCCCGGGGGCTGGTGTTCCCACCGTATGAAGCTTTTGGGGAAATTCGTGGGCAACGAGTACACATGTGCCGCCGCCCTCGGTGAGGCCGTAACTGTCGATCAAGCCGCCCGGCCAGCGCCGCAGCACCTCGGCCTTGAGCGCCGCCGGAAAGGGCGAACTCGTCGCAAACTTCATGCGGAAACTGGAAAGATCGTATTTGTCGAAATCCGGGTGCCCGATGATGCGCTGGTACTGCGCGGGCACCAGCATCGCATGAGTCACGCGCTCGCGCTCGGCCAGCGCCAGAAACTCCGCAACGCCGAACTTCGCCATCAATACGACCGTGCCGCCGCAGGCGATGGTGGGGAAAATGGCGACGAGCGTCGTATTGGAATAAAGCGGCGTCGAGGCGAGCGACACCGTGCCCGCGCCATAGCCGTAATGCATGCCGCGCCGCACATGCGCCCAGCGCATGCTGTTCGGCTGGACAATGCCCTTCGGCGCGCCGGTCGTGCCGGAAGAATAGATGATGTTGAACGGCTCCTCGGGCATTGCCGTGATATCCGCGGGCGTTGCGTCTTCCGGCGCGAGCCAGTCTGCGAATTTCGTGCCGGCCGCCGAGTGATCGAGCGCGACGCATTCGATGTTTGGCGGCACTTCGCCTTGCAGGACTTCGCGGGTTTTCGCATCGAGAAAGAAATGCGAAGCGCCGGAATCCCGCAGCATCAGCCGCAAACTCTCGGGCGCTGCCGACGGCGAAAGCGGCGCAACGACAAGCCCCGCGCGCAGTGCGCCGAGAAATACCGCGAGATATTCGAGCGAGGTCGCGGCACAAATCGCGATCACATCGCCTTGCCTTGCGCCGCCGCGCTGAAAGGCGCTCGCCGTCCGATCCATCAGCCGGTCGAGCACGGCGTAGCTCAGGCTTTGCGCATTGAGCTTGAATGCAATGCGCTCGGGCGCAACCTCGGCGTAACGGCGGATCAGCGCCGGCAGCGTGCCGAAATCGCGGCTCAGCATTGCTTCGGGCGTCTCTTTGCGCGTCTCTTTCGGAATCATGGGACGGTCTCCGCCGCGCCGATTGTGATGGCGCACGCGGCCTGATGGTGTAAAGCGGTTACGCAATGGCACAACACGGCTAAAGGATAAAGCAATGGCGCGCGAAACGCATTGGTGGTGGATCCGGCATGCGCCGGTCACGGAGCACGCGCGCATCTACGGCCAGCGCGACGTCGATAGCGACGTCACCAACACCGAAGTGTTCCGGGCGGTGGCGGCCGAGCTGCCGAGGAACGCGGTGTGGCTTACCAGTAACCTCTCGCGCACGATCCAGACGGCCGACGCCATTATCGCCGCGATCGAAGAACGCCATCGCCCGCGCCAAAAGCCGTTCGCGGTGCCGGAATTCGCCGAGCAGCATCTCGGCGACTGGCAGGGATTGGATCGCGAGGAGTTCTACCGGACGCGCAAGCCCGCGCCGTTCTGGTTCGGCCCGGCGGATGAGCGCGCACCGGGCGGCGAGAGTTTCAACGACCTGATTGCGCGGGTGAAGCCTGCGATCGAGCGCATCACACGGGAATATGCCGGGCGCGACATCGT
>DATMFI010000017.1:0-14439 GCA_035556215.1 Xanthobacteraceae bacterium
GGATGTGTTCTGAAGAATATTCGCGACGTCGCCCTGCTCGCGGATATTCTGCGGAATCGGATCAGGCTCGATGAAGACCGGCGCCGGTGCGGGTGCCGGCCGCGTCACCGGCTCCTGCATTTCTTCTTTTCGCTGGTCTGCCTTTTGCTTCATCCGCAGCGCGCGGCGCATTCCTTCGGCGGTCGTGCGTTTGCGGGCGGCTTTGCCTGTGCTTTTGCGGCGCGCGGTTTTGCGCTTCGCCTTGCTCTTCGTTTTCTTTCTCGCCTTCAGCAGCTTTTTGCTTCGCTTTGTTTTGGCTTTCTTCGCCGTTTTCCTTGCCGTTCTCCTGGATGTCTTCTTGGGCCGCCTCGCGCGGCGCGTCCTCGCTTTTGCCATCACCGTCCTCTTTGTCAGATGGGTTTATGCTGCCTGCCGCCTTTATCCTTCGCGAGTTTGGCGCGCAGAATGCGAATACGCCTCTCCGCGCCTTCGGCCGAAAGATGCCGATGATAGGCGTCGGGATCGCGCCCCTCGCGGGCAAGCGCCTTCAATGTGCGCGCCTGCTCTTCGCTCATCGAGGCCGGCAAATCCGGCCGTTGCCGGTCCGGTTGCCTGGGTGTCCTGGCCGCCATAAGCTTCCTCCTCGCGGGCTTTCCCGCGAACTTGGGGGAACAACGCTTGCTGCTTCGCTCCGTTCCGTCGGCCCTGTTGCTGCGCACCCTGTTCTGCGCCGGACTCGCGTTGCTGCCGCTCGGCTGCACGCAGACCGCGAACAGTGCCGCAACCGCGGCGGCGGCCAATGCGAATGCCAATGCGCCCAAATCCGAGGAAGACCTCAAGACGCAGTGCTGGATGAAACAGGAAACCGGCAAGAACGTGAATAATATCGACGCCAAAATTGCCGCCGTCGATAAATGCATCGCCGAAGGCAAGAAGAACCTGCCGCCCGCCAGCTGAGCCATGGCATCGCCCCGGATCAGCGTCATCGTCGTTTCCGATTACGCTGATGAACGTGGAGAGTGGACCGACGAACGCCGCATGCTCGAAGCCCTCAGAGCGCAGGACATCGGCGAGCCATTCGAAATCGTGCTGGCGAGCCGCGAGGACAGCAAGCCATCGTTTCCGCCAAGCCTGACCGAAATCGCACCGCGCTGCCGGGCGATCTTCCTGCCATACACATCGTCGTCGCAATTGAAGGACGCCGCCCTGCCCTTCACCACCGGCAGCCTGGTCGCCGTTTTCGAGGCGGATGCGCCGCCGCAGCCGAACTGGCTTCGGCTGCTGACCGATGCGCTCGACCGGGACGAAACGGCAAGCGCGATCAGCGGCCGCACGATCTACGGTCACGACACCGCGATCAAGCGCGTCGCCGGCCTTCTCGACCGCGGCTATCTCGAACGCAAGGGCTTCGGCCCGATCGGCTTTGTCTGCAACAACGGCGCGCTATACCGCCGGGAATTTCTCGCCGCCCATCCTTATGGCGACGAGCCGAACCCGTTCATTTCCGGCCGCATGCGCTCCTTGCGGATGGCGGAAGCCGGAAAGCTCCTGTTTCACCCCGAGGCAATCGCCGTGCATCATTTCGGCGGCCTGCCGTTCTTCCGCGAAGTCCGCCGCAATCAGGGTTTCAACGAAGGCCGCTGGGCCTATCTCGAGCGCGGCGGCCGCTTCCCGGCCGGCCGGTTGCCGCTGCAGCTTTATCTTTCGATCATCAAGCTCAAGTGCGACATCCTCACCAGTTGGATGGCCGCGCGCGGCTTCATCTACCCTTACGACTGGCCGCTGCTGGCGGGCATGATGCTCGTCTGCCGGATCGCCGAATGGCGCGGCATGACCGCCGGGCTTTCCGGCAGACCGAACCTGCCTGCGACGCGGTATCGCTAGCTTCGACCGCCCCTGGCCGTGCTAGAATGCGCCTAAATCCGCCACGATTGTGCGGGACGACCATTCGCCATTTCGCAAACAATCCATAAGGTTTTCACGTTCATGCGTTCTCTTGCCGCGGGGCTGCTTGTCCTTGCCACCCTCTCCCTGCCGCTCGCCGGCTGTGTCACCGAAGGCAGCGACGGCCCGGTCGTGCGCGCCACCGGCGAACAGCGCCAGGCCGCCATCGACAGCCTGACCGGCGACACGCCGCCGTCATCGATCGAGATGGCGCGCGGCCAGTGCTGGATGGAACAGGAAAAGAAGAAGAACGTGAACAACCTCGACGCCAAGATCGCCGCGGTCGATGCCTGCGTCGAGGCCAAGCGCAAGAAATATCCCAACCTGCCGCCCGCCGGCTGAGCCGGCTCGCGCTTGAAGTCCCGGCCGTGGCATGCGTTGATCGCACATGCCCCGTGTCGTCGGCATCGATCACCTCGTGCTGCGCGTCAGCGATCTCAAGCGCTCGCGCGCCTTCTATGATTACGTTCTCGGATTTCTCGGCTTCGAGTTGCTCGACGAGTACGAGGACATGGTCGGCTGGACCAACGGCAAGACGCGGCTGTGGATCAACCGCGCCGACGCCGCGGGCAAAAAGCATCCCTACCGCTTCGGCAATATCGGCTTTCACCATTACGCCTTCGAGCTCGAAAGCCGCGCCGATGTCGACGCGCTGGAACGGCATCTCAGGAAAAAGAACATCACCATCGCCGATCCCGCCGCCGAGTATTACGACGACTACTACGCCGTATTCTTTCTCGACCCCGACGGCATGAAGCTCGAGGGCATGAAATACGGCGAAATCAGAAAACGCGCGGCGAAAGGCCGCAAATCTGCTCGCGAGCCTGCTCGAAAAGGCTGATCAGCCGAACGCGATCGCCAGAATGAACAGCAGGCTCACGGTAAATCCGAGCAGCGCCGCATAATCCTGCAAATAGATTCGCATGACTGACCTCCCGGTATGCCTCCGGCGGTATAGTTAATTCGGTTCCCTGCCTTTGGTTCCCCGAAAATTGAATCGCATCGACATCGCATTTACCCCGCGCTAACCTTGGTGCGCGGCACGACAGCGCACGGAATCGGGCCAGAAATTCCGGCGCGGGAGCAGAGGAAAAATGCGCAGCGGCGTTCCGCCCGCACCTCGCTCCAGGACAGGGACAGGGAGTCCGCGATGAACAGGTTCGCCTGCGTGGCGCTGGCCGTGCTCGGCACCGGCGCGCTCGTTCTGGCTTCGACGCCGCTCGACGCCAAAGGTGGCGGTGGTGGCGGCGGAGTTTCGATGCGCGGCATGGCGCGCGCTTCGTTCCGTCCGGCGCCGCGCCCGAATATCGGGCCGCTCTCGCAACGCGGCTATCCCGTGGCACGCAATATCGGCCCGCTCTCGGGCCGCTATCTCGCGAGCCGTCACGGCGGCCACCGTCACGGTCATGGTCATTATGGCCCCCATTACGGTTACGGCTATCTCGCCTACGGCGCTTACGGTTACAGCGACTACGGCCTCAGCGATTATGGCTATAGCGATTATGGCTACAGCGCCTACGGGCTGCCGAGCGAGGTGGCCGATGAGGTGCTGCGCCCGGCGCCGCACAAGGTCGAACCGGTGATCCGCACCGTCGAGAACAGCAAGAATGTTTGCGCCTCCGAGAGCGTCAAGGTACCGGGCTCGAACGGCGGCGAAGCGACGGTGACGATCCTGCGCTGCTAGTCCTTGCTCAGCGCAAATACTGGCTGATCCGTCCGTAGAACTCGTCGGCGGCGGCGGCCGTCTGCTCGACGATCGTCTTGAACGACGCGTCATCCACGCCCGGCGGCATGTCGGCGCGCACGAAGAGATCGCTATCGGCGTCAAAACCGAATTTGACGTAATCGAAATCGGCATTGGCCTTCAGGATCGCTGCCGTAAGCGCCGCGCGGTTGCGCGGCAGTTGATCGCGCGGCACCGGATTGACGCGCGCGGTGATGATGCCCTCACCCGCCGCCAGCACGAGCTTGAATTTCGGCAACCGCTTGCCGTTGAAGTCGAGCGTCCAGATGCCATCCTTCACTTTCAAAGCCGACTTGAAATCGCCCGCCTTCAGCAGCGTCTCGAGCTTTTCCGCCGTGCCGGGATCCGCGCGCGATACGCCCGATGCGAGGCCGAGCGCCATAACCATCCCGGCGAGAAGCGAACGGCGGTTCATGCGAAGCTCCTGTTTCTGGTCCGGCGGCAAGCATACACAAAAACGCCCCCTCCCTTGCGGGAGAGGGCGCGGGTTCGAGCAAAACGAAATTACTTCGCCATCATGTTCTTGAGCACGCCGACGACGATCATCAGGATCGCGCCGCCGATGCCGCCGCCGGCGACCTGGCCGATGATCGAACCGATATCCATGCTGCTCGCCTGCTGCGCGAGCGCCGGCACCAGCGCCGAGAGAATCTGGCCGCCGATACCGCCGCCGACGACGCCGGCGATCGAATTGCCGAGGGTTCCGAGATTGTAGTCCTTCATTGCGGCGCCGGCGATATTGCCGCCGACGGCACCCGAAATCAGTTGGATAATCAGACTGATCATCGCACCCGACATGAAGTCTCTCCCTGTCCTCGCGGAATTGCCATCATCGCCGCGCCGAGGCGTCACCGCGGCAATGCCGAATCGATTCTAGCGGTTTCGGAGCACCGGAAAAACACGCGCAAATACGCCGTCATCCGGCCACAACCGGACGATTTTCGCGGTTGTGCGCGTCTGATTAGGCCGCGCGCATGAAGGAGGAATGACGCCGGTTCAGCGCGCCGCGGCGCTGCGATGGCTGACGAGATAAGCGCTGCCGAGCGCAAGCAGCACGCCGATCGCGCTGTAGATCAGCGTGCTCGTCAGATAGTACGGGAAATACCGGGCGACGCGGCGCGCGAATTCGGCGGCGCCCATCGACGTCGAGAAACCGCCGCCGAAATAATAGCCGATGTTCGAGAGCACGAAGAACACGCCAAGCCCCGCGACGCAGGCGAGCGCCAGCTTGCCGAACCCGGCAAGGCCCGGCGTGAAATCGCCGCGCAGCGCGCGCGGCGCATACCACAGCGCCGCATAGGCCGGGATCATCATGATGTAGCCGAAGGTGACGCAGACCGGATCGACGCCGACCGCGCTGATCGCGGCGAAGTCGAGCCCGCAGGCCTGGGCCAGGAACGCCATGAGCCACAGCGGATTTGAGATCAAGAGGCCGGCGAGGAAGAAGATCGCCGTCGAAGCGTCCGGCACCACCCGGCTGAGGCCGAAATGCTCGATCCGCGTAACCGCCATCAGGACGGTGAGCAGAACAATGACCAGGCGCTCTTTGCGGGCATCGAGAACGAACATTGCAACCCTCCGGCAAATTGCCCAAGCAACAAATCGCCCAAGCAGAATGTCCGGAAACTAGTGACCTGCGCGGCGCGAGGCAAGCCGCAAAGAATTGGGGCACGAAAGACACAGCGGCCCGGAACCGGGAAAAGTCCGCCCTCTCGCACTTGACCCCCGCGCCCGAGCGCCGCATCGTCCGTCCAACACGGGGATTCCATCGCATGAACAAGCGCAACCGGATCGCGGGTTTGGCACGCAGCGCGCTATTTGGCGCGCTGATGACGGCGGCAGCCAGCCTGCCCGCCCAATCGGCTACCTGGTTTGAGATGAATTTCGGGCTGATCGGCCCGCGCTATCACGGCATGCTGCCGGCCTGCGACAATCCGTTCGTCCTCGCCAAGATCGATTTCCGCTTCTGGGCCAAGGAAGTCCGCTTCTGGGATCCGCGGCTGCGCATCTCCGGCTTCGGCGAAACGCGCGAGGTCGCCTATCGGCCCTGGGGACAGGATGCCATCCCGCGCCGCTTCTGCCAGGCGCGCACCCTGATGAACGACGGCACCGAGACGGTGACCAATTACTCGATCATCGAGGATCAGAGCTTCGCCGGCGCGATCTGGGGCGTCGAGTGGTGCGTGCAGGGCTATGACCGCAACATGGCCTACTCGCCCCGCTGCAAGATGGCGCTGCCGTAGTTTTTCCAACCGGAGCTGTCGGATGCCGAAGCGCGTCTTCGTCTGGGCCGTAGCGGCGCTCGCCGCCCTCGCCTCGATCCTCGTTATTCCGAACGCCGAAGCACGCTCCCATTACGCGCGCGAGAGCGGCACACCCGGCCAGTTCGATTTCTATGTGCTCTCGCTCTCCTGGTCGCCGTCGTTCTGCGAGAGCAACAGCGGCAGGAACGGCAACAGGAGCAGCGACGAGCAGTGCAATCGCGGCCGGCCTTACGCCTTTGTCGTTCACGGCCTTTGGCCGCAATACGAGCGCGGCTTTCCGCAGAATTGCGGCAAGGCGCAATGGGTCGATCGCGAACTGATCCGCTCGATGACCGACATCATGCCCGCCTACGGCCTCGTGCTGCACGAATGGAAGACGCACGGCACCTGCTCGGGCCTCTCGCCCGACGCCTATTTCCGCCTCGTGCGCCGCGCGAGCGAGCACGTGAAAATTCCGCCGCGCTTCATGCGCGTCAACGATTACCTGACGATCTCGCCGGACGAGGTCGAACGCGCCTTCATCGAAAGCAATCCGGGCCTTGCCGGCGACATGGTGTCGGTCAGCTGCGATCGCAGACACCTGCGCGAAGTGCGCGTCTGCATGAACAAGGACCTGTCGTTCCGCGCCTGCCCGGAAGCCGAGCGCCGCGCCTGCCGCAGCCAGAAGGTCGTGATGCCGCCGGTGCGCGGCAGATAATTTTCAAAAAGCGCGCTTCGCAAAGCGCGCCGGATAAAGCCTCGCTCGTGAACTATCGCCACGCCTTTCATGCCGGCAACTTCGCCGATGTCGTCAAGCACGCCATCCTCGTGCGCGTTCTTCTGCATCTGCACGGCAAGGACGCGGCCTTTCGCGCCTTCGACACCCATGCCGGCATCGGCCGCTACGATCTTGCGGGCGAAACGCCAAACCGTACCGGCGAGTGGCGGAACGGCATTGGAAAACTGTTGGAGAACCCGCCTGCCGGCGAAGCCGCTTCGCTGCTTGCGCCCTATCTCGATCTCGTTCGCGCGCAGAACGGCGGCGGCAAGCTGCGGCACTATCCCGGCTCGCCCGCGATCATGCAGGCGCTTTGCCGCCCGCAGGACCGCATGCAGTTTTGCGAATTGCATCCGGAGGACTTCGCAGTGCTGCGCGGAAATCTGCGCGATCCGCGCGCCAGCATCACCGCGATCGACGGCTGGACCGCCCTGAAAGCCTATCTGCCGCCGAAGGAGCGGCGCGGCCTCGTGCTGATCGATCCGGCATTCGAGGAGCCCGGCGAATTCGGCCGCCTCGCCGACGGCCTCGCCGAAGCCCATCGCCGCTGGGCGACCGGAATTTATCTACTTTGGTATCCCATCAAGGACCGGGACGAAGTGCGCCATTTCGAAAGGCGCATGGCAGGGTTGCAAATTGCCAAAATGCTGCGGGCCGAATTGTCCATCGGCACGCTGCCGAAACCCGAAGCATTGCATGCCTGCGGTTTGATCCTGATCAATCCGCCGTGGCGCCTTGAAGATGAATTGAAAATCCTGCTGCCGGCATTGCGGACGGCGCTCGCCGCCAACAGCGACGCACTTTACCGCCTCGACTGGATCGCGCGCTAGCTCGCGGCTGCAATGCACAATTGCAGCAAAAGCCTTTCCAGCCCACCCGGGATGGCTTAGGACACTCCTGCCTATTTGTGCCTGTCCTGTCACGCTGCCTCGTGACGTTACTCTGCCACGCTACGGAAACAACCATGCTCATTCTGCGCACTTCGACCAGCTCACCCTTCGTCCGCAAAGTTCGCATCGCTGCGAACATCCTCGGCTTGATGGACAAGATCCGCCTCGAGCCGAGCGACACCCTGGATCCGAAGGACAGTGTGCGAGCGCAGAATCCGCTCGGCAAAATCCCGACGCTCGTTCTCGAAGACGGCACGACGCTGTTCGACTCGCGCGTCATCCTTGAATATTTCGATCACCTCGCCGGCGGCGGCAAGATCATTCCCGCTTCGCCGAAGGAACGCTTCGAAGCGCTGCGCCTGCAGTCGCTCGCCGACGGCATTCTCGATGCCGGCGTGCTGCGTATTTACGAAGGCCGCTTCCGTCCGGTCGAAAAGCACGAGCCGAAATGGATCGAGCATCAGACCGACAAGATCAGCCGTGCCCTCGCCGCTCTTGAAGCCGCGCCGCCTGCGCTCACTACGCTGCCGCATGTCGGCCACATCGCGCTGGCCAGCGCCCTCGGTTATCTCGATTTCCGCTTCGATGGCGTCTGGCGCAAGAACCATCCCAAGCTTGTCAAATGGCTCGGCGAGTTCGCCGCCAAGATTCCGTCTTTCGCCGAAACGAAGCCGGCCTGACCCGAAACAAAACCGCCAAGCGCCGGCAAATGAGGCAGCAGAAAATAAAAAGCCCCGGGAAATTCCCGGGGCTTTATCTTTTTACGCTCTCGTGTCGAGCGTCAGGCGAGGCTTACCAGCGGCCGCCGCCCGTGTTGAACAGGTAGTTGACGCCGACCTTGACCGTATCGGTCGTGAGGTCGATGCGCTGCGTGGGAGCGAGCGCGTAATCGTCGTTACCGTAATCGGCGTGGATGTACTCGATCTTCGCGGTCCAGTTCGGGGCGAAGGCATATTCGATACCCGCACCGAGCGCCCAGCCGACATTCGTGCTCTTGTCGGTGATCGGAGCAAGCGTCGCCTTGCTGCGAGCCCAGGCCAGACCGCCGGTGCCGTAGAACATCACGCGGTCAACCGTGTAGCCGAGACGCAGGCGAGCGGTGCCGAGCATGTCGGTCTTGAAAGCCTGACCGGCAACCGAGTCGTCGATGCTCGAGCCCGAGAGATCCGCCTCAACGCCCCACACCCAGTTCGGCGCGAACTGATAGTTGACGCCGAGCTGACCGCCGCCGAACCAGCCGGTGGTGTCGAAGCCGCTGGCATCGCCCCAGCCGTAGCCGCCGTGCGCACCGACGTAGAAGCCGGTCCAGTTGAACAAGGGAGCCGCTGCGGGCGCCTTGTAGACCGGACCGCGCGTCGCCATGTCGGCAGCGAGAGCCGGTGTCGCGACGAGCGCTGCGAGCGCGACGCCCGAGAGCAGAAACTTTTTCATGGATGAACTCCACTTCGTTCGTTGTTACAAAAATCGGATGCAGTTTTCTTAGACGCAGCCGTTGCAGAAACGGTGATAAATCTGCAACAGCTGTAGAGATTCAGCGAAGCCTTACGCCACAAGGATTTTCGCGGGTTCCATCGTTCGAAAGTCGTGCGGCGATCGGACCAAACGTGGCATGAATGTGTCAGCGCCACGCTTAAAACATCGTTGCCGTTCGTCAGTTCCATCTCGCCATGTTTAAAAATTTACGCATTTTCACGACTCGCATCTGCACGAATCAGAACCGGTAGTTCACGCCGCCGCGCAGCAGGCTCGTGGTGTAACTGACGCCCTGCGGCCCGACGAACGACTGGTAGGTTTCCTTGCCGAGATCGACATAGAGATATTCGAGTTTCGCCGAGATGTTCTGCGTGAGCATCGCCTCGACGCCGCCGCCGATCGTCCAGCCCCAATGCATCTGGTCGTTCGACAGCCCGCTTTGCGACAATTCGTTCTTACCGTAGGCCGCGCCTGCCGTTCCGTAGAACATCACGTTACCGACCGAATAGCCGAGGCGCGCGCGCAGCGTGCCGAGATAATCGGCTTCGAATTTGCGCGGTGCGGCGGTCGTTCCTGCCGATGAAAATGCGATGTCGGTTTCGGCGCCGATCACCATGTTCGGCGAGAACTGGTAATTATAGCCGCCGGTCAGGCCGAGGACGCCGCCCGACGGATCGCCGCCGATCGCCGAGCCCCAGGCGTATCCGGCGTTGGCGCCCGCGTAGAAACCGGTCCAGTTGAACAGCGCGGCCGCCGCCTGCGGCTGATAATAGGGATCGCGACGAAGCGGCAAATCGCCGGTCAATGCCGGCGTCGCGGCCGCTGTCATGATAGCGGCTGTCGCCACGGCGGCGCCGGCCGCTCGAAGCAGCTTGCTCATGTTGGCCTCCACATCTTCCGGCCTTGCGGCCGGTCCACATGCGGAGAAGATTAAACTTTTAAGATAATTGCGTCTTGTTTTCGGGCGCCAAAACGCGCTTGTCTTTTGAGTCTTGGCTAAGAAAACGTTTACGAGCGGCGCTCGCGCGGTTTGAATTTGGCAAAAGCAAGACCAAGTGTTGCTAAATGGTTTCAACGGCGTGATGCGCATTAACGGCTGAGCGATGGAACGGAAGAAACTCGACGTCGATCCGGAAATGGAAATCGCTGACGACGCGGACGACAGTGCCGCGCCGGCGACGCTCGACATCGAAATGAACGGCGCGATCGAAGAGGAGCCGGCGGCTGAGAAAGTCGCGACGGGCGCCGCCGCCATTCAGCGCTTCCACAAGCTCGCGCCGTCGACGCCCGGCGTCTATCGCATGCTGGATGCCAAGGGCACCGTGCTTTATGTCGGCAAGGCCAAGAACATCTCGAAGCGCGTCGCAAGCTACACGCGCGGCCACGGCCACACCAACCGCATCAGCCGGATGATCGCGCAGACCGTCTCGATGGAATTCGTCTCCACCGCGACCGAAACCGAGGCGCTGCTGCTGGAGGCCAATCTCATCAAGCGCTTCGCGCCGCGCTTCAACGTGCTGCTGCGCGACGACAAGTCGTTTCCCTATATCCTCATCACCCGCGATCACGCCGCACCGCAAATCCTGAAGCACCGCGGCGCGCGCAATCGCGAGGGCGATTACTTCGGTCCCTTCGCCGCCGCCGGCGCCGTCAACCGCACGCTGAATGCGCTCGAACGCGCATTTCTGCTGCGCTCCTGCTCGAACGCATTTTACGAGAGCCGCACGCGGCCGTGTCTCTTGTTCCAGATCAAGCGTTGCAGCGCGCCCTGCACCGGCGAGATCGCGCTCGATGAGTACAATCATCTCGTCAATGAGGCGCGCGACTTTCTGTCCGGCCGCAGCATGGCGGTGAAGGAAATGCTCGCCTCCGACATGGAGAAGGCGGCGGAAGTCCTCGATTTCGAGCGCGCCGCCGCCTTGCGCGATCGCCTCGAAGCGCTCTCGACGATTCAGTCGCATCAAGGCGTGCATCCGCGCGCGACCGCGAATGCCGATATCTTCGCCGTGCACCAGCAGGGCGGCGTCACCTGCATCGAGGTTTTCTTCATCCGCAACTATCAGAACTGGGGCGACCGCGCTTATTACCCGCGCGCCGACCGCACGCTGGAAGCCGCCGAAGTGCTGGAAGGTTTCCTGCCGCAATTCTACGAGAGCCGCCTTGCGCCCGCTTGCGTTCTGCTCTCGCACGAAATCGAGGATCAGGCGCTTCTGGCCGAAGCGCTTTCGACCCGCGCCGGTCATCGGGTCGAGGTCAGCGTGCCCAAGCGCGGCGAAAAGCGTGAGCTTGTCGATCACGCCCTGATGAACGCGCGCTCGGCGCTCGGCCGCAGGCTCGCCGAGTCGTCATCGCAATTGCGCTTGCTGAAAGGCCTCACCGAAACCTTCGGGCTGAAAGCGCCGCCGCGCCGCATCGAGGTCTACGACAACAGCCACATCCAGGGCAGCAACCCCGTCGGTGTCATGATCGTCGCCGGGCCCGACGGTTTCGAGAAGGGCCAATATCGAAAATTCAACATCAAGGACGAGATCGCGCCGGGCGACGACATGGCGATGATGCGCGAAGTGCTGCGCCGCCGCTTCAAGCGGCTGCAGGAAGGCGGCCGGGAAAAAACCGGGGAGGAATCGCCGTGGCCCGATCTCGTCATTCTCGACGGCGGCCCCACGCAGCTCGCCGCCGCGCGCGAGACGCTGAAGGAGCTCGGCATCGAGGACAACGTCACGATGCTCGGCGTCGCCAAGGGCGTCGATCGCGACGCCGGGCGCGAGACTTTTCACATCCAGGGCCGCGAACCGTTCCGTCTGCCGCCGCGTGATCCGGTGCTTTATTTCGTCGAGCGGCTGCGCGACGAAGCGCATCGCTTCGCCGTCGGCTCGCATCGCGGCCGCCGCAAGAAGGACATCGCGACGCTCGGTCTGCAGGAAATTCCCGGCGTCGGCCCGACGCGCAAGCGAGCGCTGCTCCGGCATTTCGGAACCCTCGCAACCGTCGAAAACGCGAGCGTGACGGATTTGCAGAAAGTCCCCGGGATCAGCGCCGCCACCGCGCAGGCGATTTACGACTTTTTTCATGCAAACGGTTGAGCCTGCCGGGCCGGAACTGTGCTAGCATCCGCACTGCGCCGAACAACAATATGCCCGGCGCGAAAATTGCGATGGAACAGGTGAGCAATTCGTCGAGGATCAGACCGGTCGGCGCGGAGTATGTCTTCGCGGTGCCGAATCTCCTGACCTATGGCCGCATCGCGGCGGTGCCGGTCATCGCCGGCTGCCTGTTCGTCTATGCGATCTTCGGCGGCGACTACTGGCTGCGCTGGCTTGCGCTCGGCATCTTCATCGCCGCCGCCATCACCGATCTCGTCGACGGCTGGTACGCCCGCCGCTTCGGCCAGCTCTCGACGCTCGGCCGCATGCTCGACCCGATCGCCGACAAGCTGCTCGTCGGCATCTGCCTGCTGATGCTCGCCGCCGACGGCACCATCAAGGGCTGGTCGCTGTGGGCCGCCATCATCATCCTGTGCCGCGAAATTCTCGTCTCGGGCCTGCGCGAATATCTCGCGGAGCTGCGCGTCAGCGTTCCGGTTTCGCGGCTCGGCAAGTGGAAGACGTTCATGCAGCTCCTTGCCATCGGCTTCCTGCTCGCCGGCGAAGCGGGCGACCGCATCCTGCCGGAGACGACGCTGATCGGCCTCACACTATTGTGGATCTCGGCGATCCTGACACTCTATACCGGGTTCGATTACTTCCGCGCCGGGGCGCGGCATCTGGTGCGATGATGAAGGTTCTTTATTTTGCATGGCTGCGCGAACGGATCGGCAAGGCCGAAGAAGAAATCGATCCCCCCGCTTCCGTCGTCACCGCGAGCGACTTGATCGAGTGGCTGCGCGGCCGCGGCGAGGAATATGCCCTCGCCTTCAATAACCCGAAGATCGTCCGCGTCGCCTTCGACCGCACCCATGTGCAGCCCGGCGCCAAAATCGGCGGCGCGCGCGAAATCGCGTTTTTCCCGCCGATGACTGGCGGCTAGGTTGTGCGATGAGCGAAGTCCACATCTCCGAGCGCACGATCGACACCACCGCGGAAGCCGCCGCGCTTTCCGGCCTGGCCAACGCCGGGGCGCTCGTCACGTTTTCCGGCATCTGCCGCCGCGACGAAGACGGCTCGCCGATCGCGGCGCTTTTCCTCGAACATTATCCCGGCATGGCCGAAGCCGAGATCGAACGCCATGTCGAGGAAGCCAAAACACGCTGGCCGCTTCTGGGCGTGCGTGTCGTTCATCGCACCGGCCGCATCACACCGGGCGAAACCATCGTTTTCGTCGCGGCCGCTTCGTCGCATCGCGAGGCGGCCTTCGCCGCCGCCGAATTCCTGATGGACTATCTCAAGACGCGCGCGCCGTTCTGGAAGAAAGTCGAGCGCGCGGATGGCTCCGCCGATCACTGGGTCGAGGCGCACGACAAGGATGATGCCGCCGCGGCGCGCTGGCGGAAGCCGAAAGACGCGGCGGAATAACATGGCGCGGCCGTCACCCGCGCTTCTCCTGACAATACTCGCTATCGCTGCGGCGCTGATTTCGCCGGCGCCGCTTTCTGCCGCCGGCAGCGGCTGGCAGACCTACGCCAACCCCCGCTTCGGCACGCACGCGGATTATCTCGCCGCGATCTTCACACGCCGCGCGCCGCCGCCCGAGAATGGCGACGGCCAAACCTTCACCGACAAGGACGGCACGGCGAAGCTTTCGATCTACGGCGCGTTCAACAGCCTCGACAACACGCCGCGCTCCTATGTCGACGAATTCATTCGGCCGGACGGCGGCATCGCTTACGAGCGCATTACGAAAAACGCCTTCGCCGTTTCCGGAAAGCGCGGTGAAACAATCTGGTACCAGCGTTGCAATTTTGCGGGCGGCGAACCGGGAACGATCCATTGCTTCCTGCTCGAATATCCCGCGCAGCAGAAGCAACGATGGGACCCGATCGTTGCGCGGATCGCCAAATCGCTGCACGGGCGCAGATAAAATAATCCCCATACGCTGGCTGATTTGCCGTCATGCCCGGCTTTATGCCGGGCATCCACGCCTTCCGGGCCATGTTCCGGGTCATGTTCCGGACCATGGCGATATTTGCTTGACATTTTCGATAATAGGATTATATTCATTCCGTCCCGGTCCACGAGGGGCATGTCCTGCAGGCATGTTCGATGTGCGGATCGGGAGCGGTGGCCGCGGCGGGCTTATGCAGGCTTGTTGCGGCGGCCCAAGCTGCGTGTTCCCGGCGAAGATGGCTCTTCGCCACGGACGCCGGTGACATCGACCTTGAGGACTCATCCGGGCCGTCAGTCGATGTTGAGCGTCGAAAGCGGTGGTTAGCAAAGTAACACCACCGGGGGC
>DATMFI010000018.1:0-5355 GCA_035556215.1 Xanthobacteraceae bacterium
GGCGGGAGCGGCTTTCGACAACGGCACCTCCGGGAGAAAACGGGAGGCGGCGTGCCGCCTCCCGCGATCCTGTAACGCCTCGCGTCAGCTCGGCTTCGAGCAGTCGCGCGGCGTGATCTTGTGCTCCGTCGCGTATTTCGCCGCGTGTTCCTTGACCATCGGCCCGAGCACCGATTGGTCGGCGGTGAAATAGTCGGAGATCGTCTTCCAGTTCTTGCCGTCCCACTGCTGGATGCGGGCGACATCCGCGCCCTGGTGGTCGGTGCAGGAGAACTTGAGCGGCCGCATCATGCCCTCGAAGCCGAGCGCCTTGATGCGATCCGCCGTGAGGTTGAGGTTCTCGAAGCCCCAGCGGATTTGCTCGCCGGTGAGCGGCTTCTTGCCGAACTTCTCCTGTGCGGTACGCACCGCCTCGACGCCGATCATCGAGTTGATCAGGCCGCGGTTGTAGAGCACCTGCGCGAAGTCGTCCTTGCCGGCGCCCTTGCCTTTGGAGATGACGTACTTCTTGAGGTCCTCGTGGACCTTGAACTCGCCGGGGCCGTGTTGAAGCATCAGGGCCTTGTAGCCCTTGGCCTGATCGCCCGCCGGCGTCACGTCAGGCTCGGCGCCCGACCACCAGATGCCGATGATCTTGTCGCGCGGATAGGCAACCGCCGCCGCTTCCTTGATGGCGGTCGAGTTCATCACGCCCCAGCCCCACAACAGAACATAGTCGGGGCGATCCTGGCGGATCGACAGCCATTGCGATTTCTGCTCGACGCCGGGATGCGTGACCGGCACCGCCTTGAAGATGAAACCGTCCTTCTTCGCACGCGCTTCAAGCGCCGCGATCGGCTCCTTGCCGTAGGGGCTATCGTGATAGACCAGCGTGATCTTCTTGCCCTTCAGCTTGTCGAGACCGCCCAGCTCCTTGCCGATGTACTGGATCGCGATATCCGCGCCCATCCAGTAGCTGCCGAGCGCGATGAAGTTCCACGGGAACACCGTGCCGTCACGGCTCTCGGAGCGGCCATAGCCGCCGGTGAGCAGCGGAATTTTGTCGCCCGGCGCCTTTTCGGTGAGCGCGAAAGTGATGCCGGTCGAGAGCGGCGAGAAATACGAGGCGCCGGTCGGGCCCTTGCCCTTCAGGCGCTCGTAGCACTCGACACCCTTGTCCGTGGCGTAACCCGTCTCGCATTCCTCGAATACGATCTTGACGCCGTTGATGCCGCCGTCGCGTTCGTTGACGAGCGTCCAGTAATCGGCGACGCCGTCGGCGAACGGCACGCCGTTCGGCGCGTAAGGTCCGGTACGATAGACGAGCGCCGGAAAGAATTGCTCGTTCTGCGCCATGGCGGGCTCGGCGATCGCCGTCGCGCCGACGGTGAGCGCCGCCACAGCCAAGGCAAGGCGAATACGGGTCATGCGTTCCTCCCTGGGCCCGGTTGATCCGGGCGTTGAATGCGAGTCTTTGATCGTTAAGCCGCGCGCCGTCTCGCTTTGCACGCGACGATTGCCGCCAAAAGCCTAACCCCTCAATACGGGTAAGGCCATAGCCTCAATTTCTCTTTCGCGATCGCCCACAGCCGCGCGAAACCGCGCGGCTCATAAATCAACAGCGCGCAGATGAGCGCGCCGACGATGATGAAAGTCAGGTTCGTCACCGTCTGCACCGAAATGTGAACGCCGAACCAGGTCGGCGCGAGATCGAGCAAAATCGGCAGCACGAGAATGAAGGCCGCGCCGAGGAACGAACCGAGGATCGAGCCGAGCCCGCCGATGATGATCATGAACAGGATTTGCGTCGAGCGGTCGATGTCGAAGGCCAGCGGCTCCCATGAGCCGAGATGCACGAAGGCCCACAAGGCCCCGGCGACGCCAATGATGAAGGACGAAATGGCAAAGGCCGTGAGCTTGGCATAAAGCGGCCGGATGCCCATGATTTCGGCGGCGATATCCATGTCGCGGATCGCCATCCATTGCCGCCCGAGATTGCCGCGGACGAGGTTCTTGGCCAGCAGCGCGAATATCGTCACGAAAAGAAGGCAGACGATGTAGCGATCGACCGGCCGTTCGGCGACCCAGCCGAAGAAGTCGAGCTTGGGCGCATTGACGTTGCCGGACGACGAATAATTCGTGACCCAGCCGATGCGGATGAATACCCAATCGAAAAAGAACTGCGCGGCGAGGGTCGCGACCGCGAGATAAAGCCCCTTGATGCGCAGGCTCGGAATGCCGAACAGAATTCCGGCCAGCGCCGAGACGCCGCCGCCGAGCAGAATGGAAAACAGCAGCGGCATGCCCGGCACGCGCAGCGAAATATTATAGGCGGCATAGGCGCCGATCCCCATGAAGGCGCCGGCGCCGAGCGAAATCTGCCCGCAATAGCCGGTGAGGATGTTGAGGCCGATGGCGGCGAGCGAGAGGATCAGGAGCGGAACGAGAATGCCCTTGAAAATGTAGTCCTGCCCGAACGGGCCGACATTGAAGAGCGCCAGAAGCGGCACGCCGGCATAAGCAAACAGCACGAACAGCCAGACGAAAATTCGATCCTGCCGCAGCGGAAACACCGCCATGTCGGCGGCATAGGAGGTCTTGAACTGCCCTGCCTCGCGGTAAAACACTTCAGCCCTCCCTAAATCCGCTCGATGATGCGCTCGCCGAACAGCCCTTGCGGCCGGACCAGCAGCACGAGGAGCGCGACTACATAAGCGAACCAGTATTCGATGCCGCCGCCGATGAACGGCCCGAGATAGGCTTCGGCGAGCTTCTCGCCCGCGCCGATCAGGAGCCCACCGATGATCGCGCCCGGCACCGAGGTGAAGCCGCCGATGATCAGCACCGGGAAGGCTTTCAGCGCGAGAAAGACGATCGAGAACTGCACGCCGAGCTTCGTGCCCCACACCGTCGCGGCCGCGAGCGCGACGAGGCCCGACGCAAGCCACACCACGAACCAGATCCAGTCGATGGAGATACCGACCGATTGCGCCGCCGAATGATCATCGGCGACGGCGCGCAGCGCCCGCCCCGTCTTGGTGCGCTGGAAGAACAGCGCAAGCCCGACGACCAGGAGGCCCGCGATGACCCCGCCCCAGACATCGAGCTTGTTGATGAGAATGCCGCCGGTGAACAGGCTTTCCAGCAGAATCCAGGCGTCCGTCGGGTAAAGATTGAGCGGATAAACGTCGGAGCCGAAGACGATCTGACCCGCGCCCTGCAGGATGAACGCGAGGCCGATCGTCGCCATGAACAATGTGAGATCGTTCTGGTTGACCAGCGGCCCGAGCACAAAGCGCTCGGCGAAATAAGCGGTGAGCGCCATCACCGCGCCGGCGAACAGCAGCGCGAGCGCCGCCGCGATCCAGAACGGGAAGGCATGCGCCGTCATGAAATCGAGCGAGCGCACCAGCGCAAGGCCTGCCAGGAGCACCATCGCCCCTTGCGCGAAGTTGAACACGCCCGAGGCCTTGAAGATCAGCACGAAACCGAGCGCGACCAGCGAATAAAGAACGCCCGACAAGAGGCCGCCGATCAGGATTTCGAGGAATGGGCCGAGGGCGTCCACGCGTTGCTCCTAATGCGCGATACCGAGATAGGCGTCGATGACTTTCTGGTCTTTCTGCACTTCCGCCGGCGTGCCGTCGGCGATCTTGCGGCCGTAATCGAGCACGACGACGCGATCCGAAAGATCCATCACGACGCCCATGTCGTGTTCGATCAGCGCGATGGTCGTGCCGTAATATTGATTCACATCGAGGATGAAGCGCGACATATCCTCTTTTTCTTCGAGGTTCATGCCGGCCATCGGCTCGTCCAGGAGCAGCAAATCCGGCTCCATGGCGAGCGCGCGCGCCAGCTCCACCCGCTTCTGCAAGCCGTAAGGCAGGCGGCCGACCGGCGTCTTGCGGATCTGCTGGATCGAAAGAAAGTCGATGATCTCCTCGACGCGCAGCCGGTGCTCGATTTCTTCCTTGCGCGACGGCCCGAAGAAGACCGACTGCCAGAAGATGCCGCGCTTCATCCTGAGCGTGCGGCCGGCCATGATGTTGTCGAGCGCCGTCATGCCGCGGAACAGCGCGACGTTCTGAAAGGTGCGCGCGATGCCGCCGCGCGCGGCGTCATAAGTGCGCATCTTGCGGCGGGTCTTGCCCTTGAAGGTGATCTTGCCGGACTGCGGCTGATAGAAGCCGTTGATGACGTTCAGCATCGAGGTCTTGCCGGCGCCGTTCGGGCCGATGATGGCGCGGATTTCGCCTTTCCTGATGTCGAACGAGACGTCGTTGATGGCCTTGAGGCCGCCGAACGCCAACACGACATTTTCGACGGAAAGCAGCGCCGTCCCTGCCGCGACGTCAGGCTTGATATCGTCCTTCATGCGGCTTTCCCGACCGGCGCTTCGGCCGGATAGACCGGCATGTCATGGATCATGACATGGCCGGAAATGACGCCCTTGCGGCCGTCCTCGAAGGTGACTTCGGTGGCAATATCGACCGCTTGCGAGCCGTCATAGAGCGCCTTCACCAGCGGCGCATAGCGCTCGCCGATGAAACCGCGCCGCACTTTCATCGTGCGCGTGAGCTCGCCGTCGTCGGCGTCGAGTTCCTTGTGCAGAATGAGAAAGCGCCTGACCTGCGCGCCTGCCATCGGCGCGTCCGCGGCAAGCGAGCGATTCACCTCGTCGACATGCGCGGCCAGCATCTCGTAAACGCGCGGATGCGCGGCAAGCTCCTGATAGGAAGCATAAGTGACATTATTGCGCTCGGCCCATGAGCCGACCGCGACGAGGTCGATATTCAGCATCACCGTGACAAAGTCGCGCTTGTCGCCGAAGGCCACCGCCTCACGGATATTCGGGTAAAACTTCAGCTTGTTCTCGATGTATTTCGGCGCGAACATCGCGCCAGAGCGCAGACGCCCCACATCCTTGGCGCGATCGATGATGGTGAGATGGCCGTCCTCGTCGAAGAAGCCGGCATCGCCGGTGCGCACATAGCCGTCCTCGGTCACGGTTTCGGCAGTGCGCTCATCGTCCTTGTAATAGCCGATGAACTGGCCGGGCGAACGATACAGAACCTCACCATCCTCGTTGATGCGGATTTCCACATTCGGCGTCGCCGGTCCCACCGTGCCGACGCGGATATGGCCGTCCGGATGGGCGGTCACATAGAGGAAGGCTTCGGTCTGGCCGTAAAGCTGCTTCAGATTGATGCCGAGAGAGCGGTAGAAGGAAAAGAGGTCGGGACCGATCGCCTCGCCTGCCGTGTAAGCCACGCGGATGCGGGAAAAGCCGAGCACGTTCTTCAGCGGCGCATAGACCAGCAGATTGCCGAGCCCGTAACCGAGGCGTGCGGTAAACGGCACTTTTTCGCCATC
>DATMFI010000019.1:2500-52539 GCA_035556215.1 Xanthobacteraceae bacterium
TTGTTCGCACCTCCCCGCAGCTTATCGCAGCGTACCACGTCCTTCATCGCCTCTCAGCGCCAAGGCATCCACCATATGCCCTTCAGGCACTTGATTGCTCTTATCATCGATACCCACGCCTCGGCAGAAGCGCGTTCGTCTTGCGATCGCTTGCGCGATCGGTGGTCAAGCTCGAGTGGCATCGATGCAGTCATTTAGAAAAGACCAGCTTGCTTCGCAGATCCAAATCCCGGGGATGTGGGTGTCGCTTGGCCGCGCTCGCGCGCGAACAAAAAACTAATACGCATCCGTTTCAAACAGCCTTGCGGCTGCTCGGACGAATGCCCGGGTGATCTGCCTCTTCACGATGTCAAAGATTTCGCCGTCACGGAAACCGTGGACGGGAACGGAACACTTCATCAAACGGACATCGAATCAGAACTTCAAGAGTTTCGTCTGCAACCCGCGTCGCTTCCATCATTGAAAATGGTGGAGCCAGACGGGATCGAACCGACGACCTCCTGCTTGCAAAGCAGGCGCTCTCCCAACTGAGCTATGGCCCCGATAGAGACCCCGGAAGGCGCGAACTTGCGCGGCGGAAAAGCCGTCGCGAGTAAGGTGGTGGGCCTGGGAAGATTTGAACTTCCGACCTCACGCTTATCAAGCGCGCGCTCTAACCAGCTGAGCTACAAGCCCCAAAAGAAAGCCCAAAGCCTTGAAAGCTCTGACGTGCCGAACGCGATCCCGATCGAAACCGGGAAGGCCTTTCGGCTGTCCGTGATGAAGAAAGAGAAACGAAGACGGCGGCGTCCCGCTAAATCGCCAACCCGAAGGCTGGCATTTTGTTCTGAAGAAATCCGATGAGCCGGAAAATTCCGGCGTCGAAGGATTATCCTTAGAAAGGAGGTGATCCAGCCGCAGGTTCCCCTACGGCTACCTTGTTACGACTTCACCCCAGTCGCTGACCTTACCGTGGCCGGCTGCCTCCTTGCGGTTAGCAAACCGTCTTAAGGTAAAACCAACTCCCATGGTGTGACGGGCGGTGTGTACAAGGCCCGGGAACGTATTCACCGTGGCATGCTGATCCACGATTACTAGCGATTCCAACTTCATGCACTCGAGTTGCAGAGTGCAATCCGAACTGAGACGGCTTTTTGAGATTTGCGCGGGGTCGCCCCTTTGCCTCCCATTGTCACCGCCATTGTAGCACGTGTGTAGCCCAGCCTGTAAGGGCCATGAGGACTTGACGTCATCCCCACCTTCCTCGCGGCTTATCACCGGCAGTCCCCTTAGAGTGCCCAACTGAATGATGGCAACTAAGGGCGAGGGTTGCGCTCGTTGCGGGACTTAACCCAACATCTCACGACACGAGCTGACGACAGCCATGCAGCACCTGTGTTCCGGCCAGCCGAACTGAAGAAATCCATCTCTGGAAATCATACCGGACATGTCAAAAGCTGGTAAGGTTCTTCGCGTTGCGTCGAATTGAACCACATGCTCCACCGCTTGTGCGGGCCCCCGTCAATTCCTTTGAGTTTTAATCTTGCGACCGTACTCCCCAGGCGGGAAGCTTAATGCGTTAGCTGCGCCACTGAAGAGCAAGCTCTCCAACGGCTAGCTTCCATCGTTTACGGCGTGGACTACCAGGGTATCTAATCCTGTTTGCTCCCCACGCTTTCGCACCTCAGTGTCAGTACCGGGCCAGTGAGCCGCCTTCGCCACTGGTGTTCTTGCGAATATCTACGAATTTCACCTCTACACTCGCAGTTCCACTCACCTCTCCCGGACTCCAAGGTCGCCAGTATCAAAGGCAGTTCCGGAGTTGAGCTCCGGGATTTCACCCCTGACTTAACGACCCACCTACGTGCGCTTTACGCCCAGTGATTCCGAGCAACGCTAGCCCCCTTCGTATTACCGCGGCTGCTGGCACGAAGTTAGCCGGGGCTTATTCTCCAGGTACCGTCATTATCTTCCCTGGTAAAAGAGCTTTACAACCCTAAGGCCTTCATCACTCACGCGGCATGGCTGGATCAGGCTTGCGCCCATTGTCCAATATTCCCCACTGCTGCCTCCCGTAGGAGTCTGGGCCGTGTCTCAGTCCCAGTGTGGCTGATCTTCCTCTCAGAACAGCTAAAGATCATAGCCTTGGTGAGCCATTACCTCACCAACTAGCTAATCTTACGCGGGCCGATCCTTCAGCGATAAATCTTTCCCCCGAAGGGCTTATCCGGTATTAGCTCAAGTTTCCCTGAGTTATTCCGAACTAAAGGGCACGTTCCCACGCGTTACTCACCCGTCTGCCGCTCCGTATTGCTACGGCGCTCGACTTGCATGTGTTAGGCCTGCCGCCAGCGTTCGCTCTGAGCCAGGATCAAACTCTCAAGTTTGAGATTTAATCCGGCTTTAGTCACAACGTTTGACGAGTCCCAAGCACGGCGATCACTTGCGTAATCGCACGGCTTAGTAAATCGAAACGTAGGACCGCCGAAGTCATTTGACCTCCATCCATGAACGAGTTGAGCAAGCTTGCGCCGGCCCAGGTTCGATCCACGAGAAGGAAGTCCGCAAGGACTCCGCCGCCCACGTTTCTCTTTCTTCCGATCCACAATTTCAAACAGCGTTCGCGAGCATTTCACTGCTCGCGCAGAACCTTTCGGAAGGCCGACAAGGTCCCGACGATCGTCGATTCCGGCCGAGACCAGAAAAGACCCCACAGTACGAATGATGGTTCGCAGGCGCGCCATCGCGCTAAGGCGGTAGCGCACCGTGGTGGGCGTATATAGTCGCCCAACCCACGGCATGTCAACACCAAATCGGCCAAATCTGGCGGACTGATTCGTTATTCTGCACCGGTCATCATGCCGCCATGATGACAGGGCGCTTTCAAGTCTCGAACCGGCCTCGGACTCTTGCCATCCACCGGCTAGTGTAGCGTTTTAGGCGGCCAGTCGCCGCCCGGATTGGGCTTCAAGGCGAAAATCGGGGTCTCAGGGGGGAAGCGTTTGGAAAGCTGGCAGCATAATACGAGCGCTTCCGGCATAGGGCACGCGCCACCCGGCCTCGGCGCCGCCGATCTCGGCAATGAACCCCCGCTCGGCCTCGATCTGCAATCGGAAGAGCCCGCCGATTTTCGCCGTATCTCGATTCGCTGGCTCGCCGCGACCGTGCTCACCGCACTTTCCGGCGCGAGCCTGATGGGCGGCGCGGTCTATGCCGCGCTCGATGGCGAATATCAGTTCGCTTCGCTCCCTGAGATGGCGCGCCTCGCGATCAAGGAAGTGAGCGATCGCGTTTCCAATATCTCCGCCAAGGGCGATCGCATGTCGCTGCTCGGCGAACATGTCACCGCGCGCCAGATCATCCGCGTCTCGACGACGCAGCGCTCCGGCGATCATGAAGTCGTTCGCGTGCGTCCCTTCGTGCGCATTGCCACGAACCTTGCGCTCGCTCCCTCCGCGCTCGCCGCCAATGTGCCGCCGTTCAATCCGGTGAAGCTCATGGCCGACGCCGACAATAACGGCGCGCTCGACGACGCGCCGCAAGCGGAGCCGACGGGCGACCTCACCATCGTCATGCGCGATCTTGCGATGTTGCCGCCCGGCACGCGCACCGTCGGCACGGTACGCAGCGACGACATTCTGATGAAACTGCGCGAAGCGAAGGAAAACTCCGAGACCGGCTCGAATGCGCTCGCCGCCCTCACCAAGCCCGGCTTCTCGAATCAGTTCGGCAGCCACCTTGCTTACGCGGCCGACAGCACCGTTCCGTTTTCGCTCGCCAGCATTCCGGCCGTCGCCGAGAACATGAATTCCGTTGCCAAAACCGCAAACGAAGCGAACGGCGGCAACAACTGGACCGAGCGCACGCTGATCGTGAAAAAGGGCGACACCATCGAAAGCCTGTTGCGATCGATCAACGCTGCCCCTGCCGATATGCGCGGCCTTCTCGCCTCGTTCGGTCAGCGCGGCCGGGCGAACGGCCTGCGCGAAGGCCAGCGCGTGCGCATCCTGCTCGCGCCGAACGGCGATAACCAGGCGGTGCCGCTGCGCGTCAGCATCTTCAACGACCAATCGCACGAAGCCTCGGTCGCGCTCTCCGATAACGGCAATTACGTCGCGGTCGAAGAGCCGCGCGATTCCACTTTCTCGCGCCTCTCCGACGAGGACGACGGCGACGAAGGCAAGGGCATTCGCCTCTATCAGAGCATCTACGAGACGGCGCTCAAGAACCGCGTGCCGACCTCGATGATTGACAGCATCATCCGCACCTTCTCGTTCGACGTCGATCTGCAGCGCCGCGTCCGCGCCGGCGATGCCATCGACATCCTCTACGCCGACGAACCGGAGAGCCAGGGCCAGGGTGACGTGCTCTATGCTTCGATCACCATCGGCGGCGAGCCGCGCCGTTACTATCGCTTCCAGACCGATGATGACGGCATCGTCGACTACTACGACGAGAGCGGCAAAAGCGCGAAGAAGTTCCTGATGCGCAAGCCGATGACCGGCGGCATCTTCCGTTCGGGCTTTGGCGCCCGCAACCACCCGCTCCTCGGCTTCACCCGCATGCATACCGGCGTCGACTGGGCCGACGATGTCGGCACGCCCGTTTTCGCCGCGGGCAACGGCACCGTGACCTACGCCGACTGGCGCGGCGGCTATGGCCGCCATATCGAGGTCCAGCATCTGAACGGCTATGTCACGACCTACTCGCACTTGTCGGGCTACGCGCGCGGCATCGAGGAAGGCGCGAAGGTCCGTCAGGGCCAGGTGATCGGTTATATCGGCACCACGGGCCTCTCGACCGGCCCGCATCTCCACTACGAAGTGAAGATCAACGGTACCTTCGTCGACCCGATGCGCATCAAACTGCCGCGCGGCCGCGAACTCGACGGCCAGATTCTCGCCAATTTCGAGCGCGAGCGCATTCGCATCGACCGCATTCTCGGCAATTCGCCGAATACGCCGCGTACCGCGCAGCTTTCCTCGCAGTAAACCGCGCGGCGCTTACGCCGCGCGTTTCTTTATGCCGCGCGTTCCTTGGCAGCCGCCGTGTTGAAGGTAAGCTCGCCCTTGGCGAGGCCGACTTTGATGCGCTCGCCATCCTTGATCTCGCCCGCGAGGATTTTGCCCGCGAGCGGATCCTGCAACTCCTTCTGGATGACGCGCTTCAACGGCCGCGCGCCATAGGCGGGATCGTAACCCTTGTTCGCGAGGAACTCGCGCGCATCCTTCGAGAGCTCGATGGTGATCTTGCGCTCGTCGAGCAGCTTCTGCAGCCGCGCCACCTGAATATCGACGATCGCACCCATCTGTGCGCGCTTGAGCCGATGGAACAGAATGATCTCGTCGACGCGGTTGAGGAATTCGGGCCGGAAATTGGCGCGCACCAGGCTCATCACCTGATCGCGCACTTTCTCGACATCGTCATTCTCACCGAGACCAACCAGAAGATCGGCGCCGATATTCGAGGTCATGACCAAAAGCGTATTGCGGAAATCGACCGTGCGGCCCTGCCCGTCGGTCAGACGGCCTTCGTCAAGCACTTGCAGGAGCACGTTGAAGACATCCGGATGCGCCTTCTCGATCTCGTCGAACAGGATGACCTGATACGGCCGGCGCCGCACGGCTTCGGTGAGCGCGCCGCCCTCGTCGTAACCGACATAGCCCGGAGGCGCGCCGATCAGCCGCGCGACCGAATGCTTTTCCATATATTCCGACATGTCGATACGAAGGAGCGCAGTGTCGTCGTCGAACAGGAACGACGCGAGCGCCTTCGTGAGCTCCGTCTTGCCGACGCCGGTCGGCCCGAGGAACATGAACGAGCCGATCGGCCGGTTCGGATCCTGCAGGCCGGCACGCGCGCGGCGCACCGCCGTCGAAACGGCCTTCACCGCCTCTTCCTGGCCGATGACGCGCTTGCCGATCGCTTCCTCCATACGGAGGAGCTTTTCCTTCTCGCCCTCGAGCATCCGGTCAACCGGTACGCCGGTCCAGCGCGAGACGACCTGCGCCACGTGGTCGGGCGTCACCGCCTCCTCGACCATCGCCGAGCCGGATTTGTTTTCGACCTCAGCGAGCTTCTTCTCGAGCTCCGGGATCTTGCCGTAGGTCAACTCGCCCGCGCGCTGGTAGTCGCCCTTGCGCTGAACATTGGCGAGTTCGACGCGCGCGGCGTCGAGTTGCGCCTTGATCGACTGCGCGTCGGAAAGCTTCGACTTCTCGGCCTGCCAACGCTGCGTGAGCGCATTGGATTCCTCTTCGAGCGAAGCAAGCTCTTTGGTGAGCCGCTTCAGGCGCTCCTTGGAACCCGCGTCGGTTTCCTTCTGCAGCGCCTGTTCCTCGATCTTGAGCTGCATGATGCGGCGGTCGATCTCGTCAAGCTCTTCGGGCTTGGAATCGACCTGCATCCTGAGCCGCGCCGATGCCTCGTCAACGAGGTCGATCGCCTTGTCGGGCAGGAAACGGTCGGTGATGTAGCGGTTCGAGAGCGTCGCCGCGGCGACGAGCGCCGAGTCGAGAATCTTCACGCCGTGATGAAGCTCGTAGCGCTCCTTGAGACCGCGCAAAATCGAGATCGTATCTTCGACCGTCGGCTCGCCGACGAACACCGGCTGGAAACGCCGCGCCAGCGCCGCGTCTTTCTCGACATGCTTGCGGTACTCATCGAGGGTCGTTGCGCCGATACAGTGCAATTCGCCGCGCGCGAGCGCGGGCTTCAAAAGGTTCGAAGCGTCCATCGCGCCGTCGGCTTTGCCGGCGCCGACAAGCGTGTGCATCTCGTCGATGAACAGGACGACGCTGCCCGCGGCCGCGGTGATTTCCGAAAGCACGGCTTTCAGCCGCTCCTCGAACTCGCCGCGATATTTCGCGCCGGCGACCATCGCGCCGAGATCGAGCGACAGGAGCTTCTTGTCCTTCAGGCTCTCCGGCACGTCGCCGTTGATGATGCGGTTCGCCAATCCTTCGACGATCGCCGTCTTGCCGACGCCCGGCTCGCCGATCAGCACCGGATTGTTCTTGGTGCGCCGGGAGAGCACCTGAATGGTGCGGCGGATCTCATCGTCGCGGCCGATCACCGGATCGATCTTGCCGGTGCGCGCCGCTTCCGTGAGATCGCGCGTATAGCGCTTCAGCGCATCATAGGCGCTTTCAGCCGATGCGGAATCGGCGGTGCGGCCCTTGCGCAGATCTTCGATCGCGCCGTTCAGCTTCTGCGGCGTGACGCCGGCGCGGGCGAGAATCTTGCCCGCTTCGCTGTCCTTTTCGATGGTGAGCGCGAGCAAAAGCCGCTCGACGGTAACGAAGCTGTCACCCGCTTTTTCGGCGGCCTTCTCGGCGGTATCGAATACGCGCGCCAGCGAAGGCTCGATGTAAAGCTGGCCTGCGCCCGCACCCTCAACCTTGGGGCGCTTGTTGAGCGCGGCTTCGACTTCGCGCAAAGCTTCGCGCGAGCGCCCGCCCGCACGGTCGATGAGGCCCGACGCCAAACCTTCAGGATCGTCGAGCAAAACCTTCAGGAGATGTTCGGTTGAGAATTGCTGGTGCCCCTCGCGGAGCGCGAGCGACTGCGCCGACTGAACGAAACCTCGCGCACGCTCGGTGTATTTTTCGAAATTCATGTTGCCTCCACAGCCTGTCCCCGCCGTCCGAAAGGCCCGGCAGGGGCATCTGATTGCGCAATCCAGATAAGTATCTGCCCGGAACTCCGAAAGGGCCAGCGCCCGCTTTTTTGGCTGCGTTAACCGGCCAAAACTCGCCTATATTGCCGGGCAAAGCGACACACCATGAACAGCCCCGCCCAAACCCATACAGCCCACATCCACGCCCTTTACCGCTATCCCGTCAAAGGCCTCTCTCCCGAGCGGCTTGAGGCTGCGGCACCCGGCCGCCACGAGACGCTGTTAAACGATCGCGCCTATGCGCTCGAAAACGGGCCTTCGGGTTTCGATCCGGCAGCGCCCGCCTGGCAGCCCAAGGCGAAATTTCTCTGCGGCATGAAGAACGCGCGGTTGGCTGCACTCGACACACGTTTTGCCGACGCCGATGAAACGCTCACCATCCGGCGTAACGGCGATGTCGTGTTGCAGGAAAATATCGGCGGCGAAGCAGGCCGCGCCGCGGTCGAGCGCTTCTTCGAGGCATTCATGGAAGACGAAAAGCGCGGGCCCATCCGGCTCCTGCGCGCGCCCGGCCACGCTTTCACCGATCAGGCAAAGAAAGCCGTATCGCTGATCAATCTTGCAAGCGTGCGCGATCTCGAAACGATGACCGGCAAGCCGATTCATCCGCTGCGCTTTCGCGGCAATATCTATTTCGACGGACTGCCCGCCTGGTCGGAGAACGATCTGGTCGGGAAAACGCTCCGCATCGGCGAAGCGGCCGCAACCGTGTTCAAGACGACGAACCGCTGTGCCGCGACCGAGGTCAATCCGGATACCGCCGTCCGGGATATCCCGATCCCGCAAATTTTACGTGAGCGGCGGGACAGCCTCGTTCTCGGGATTTACGCGCAGATCGAAGCCCCCGGCCGTTTTGCCGAGGGCGATCCGATCGAAATCCTGCGCTGAATTATTCGCCCGCGACGTTGCCGGGGGTTACGTCCGGCTGCGGCTGTTCGCCGGCCGAAGCGTTTTGCTGATCGCCCTGATAGTTGTTGCTGCGATCGTTGTTGCCGTGACGGAAGTGGCGGCGATTGCGGCCATAACGGTTGTTGCGCTCGCCGCGATTGCCGCCGCCCTGCTGCTGCTCGTTATTGTCGTGGCCGTTCGGCTGCGGCTGGCCACCGGTGATGAAGGCGGGCAAGCCGCCCTGATTTGCCGGCGGATTGTAAGCAGGCTGCGGCTGGTTCTGCGGCTGCGGACGATGCTGCTGAACCGCCTGCACCGGCTGGCCGCCGGCATAAGGCTGCGCATTCGGGTCACCAGCGGCGTTCTCGTCGCCTTCGCCGTCATCGTCGCCGTCCATATCCGGGCGCTGATAGGCGGGCTGTGGCTGGTTCGGATTCTGCTGCGCATACTGCGCCTGGGCGGCCGCGATCAGGCGGAAATAGTGTTCGGCGTGCTGCAAGTAACCTTCGGAAGATACCGGGTCACCCGAGGACTGCGCGTCGCGCGCGAGCTGAATATATTTTTCGGCGATGTGGTGGGCGGTGCCGCGGATCTTTACGTCCGGGCCGTTCGATTCATAGACGCGGGTGAGCGGGTTATGGCCGCGGTTATTGTTGTTCCGGTTGCGCCCGCGCATCCGCTTCTGCTGATTGTGGTGGTGTCCGTTTCTCATTGCCTCACGTCTCTCGGTTGAACGGCCTCGTACGCTCCCTCCCTTGGGAGCGTCTTCGCAAGCAACGACTCAGCGCCGCGGCGAAATCCTGTTTTCAATGAATATCCTTGCCCGCATTCACGCGGCAGCTACCTCCCACGCAATCGCGTGGTTTTTTGTTTTGCACTTCGCACATCAAAGCGGTCTCGATGAACCACCATTATGATCATTCAGAGAAGCGTTCGAACCGGCATGTCACCGGCGAAAATCGCCGGTCATTTGTCCCTAGCGACTGGCAGTCGCCCCCGGAGCTCTCAGTTCGAATCTGCATTCACCCTAGGGCGGATCGATAAGGGTGCCAAGCGTTATTTTCGCGCCGGGGGATAAAGGATTAATGCCCGGGGAATCCCCGCAAGGTCGGGCTTTGCGGCACCTCTCGCCGCAAGGCCCCGGCCCCGCGCGATCTCGATAACGGCGGCTTCCTGACCGATACCGAGCTCCAGAACCGCGGCACCCCTATCCGAAAGCAATTGCGGCAATTCCGCGATGATCGCGCGATAGGCATCCAGGCCATCACGGCCGCCGTCGAGCGCAAGGCGCGGATCGAATATGCGCACTTCGCGTTCGAGCGTTTCGATCTCTGCCGAAGGGATATAGGGAGGATTTGAGAGAATTAAATCGTAGCGCGCGCCGATTTCTTCGCCCTGCCTTGCAGCCGTCCAATCCCCGCAAATCCATCGCGCCCGCGCGCCGGCGCCAAGCCGCTCGAGGTTATCGCGCGCGACCGCGAGCGCGGCCTCACTCCGGTCGAGGCCAACGCCCTTCGCGTTCGGCCGCTCCAATAAAATCGCCGCCAGCAGAATGCCCGAACCCGTGCCGAGATCCAGCACATTGAGCGGTGCGTTACGTTCGGGGAACAATTCGAGCGCCGCTTCAACGAGCGTTTCGGTTTCGGGCCGCGGCACCAGTGTTTCGGGCCCGAGCCGAAACGAACGGCTCCAGAATTCCTTCTCGCCCGTGATGCGCGCGACCGGCTCGCCTTCGATCCGCCGCATGACGATAGCCTCGAGCTGCTGCTCCTGCGCCGTTGGGACCGTCATGCCGGAAGCGGCGACGAGCGCAACATCGTCAAGACCAAGCGCGAACGACAGGAGAATGCGCGCTTCGGCATTCGGCCGCTCGATGCCGGCGTCCTGCAGGCGCGCCGCGATGCGCTGATGTAATTCGCGCGTCGTATATTCCCTGCTCACTTTACCCGCTTCATGTGCCCTGTTCGGCGAGGAGCGCCGCCTGATGGTCGGCGACGAGCGCCTCGATCAGTTCGTTCAGCCCTTCGCCTTCCATGATCTGCGGCAGCTTGTGCAGCGTGAGATTGATGCGGTGATCGGAAACGCGCCCCTGCGGATAGTTGTAGGTGCGGATACGCTGCGAGCGATCGCCCGAACCGACCTGGCCCTTGCGGTCGGCGGCGCGATTGGCGGCCTGCTTCTGCTGCTCCATGTCATAGAGCCGCGCACGCAGGAGCGCGAGGCCACGCGCCTTGTTCTTATGCTGCGAGCGCTCGTCCTGCACGAAGATCACGGTATTCGTGGGCAAATGCGTGATGCGCACGGCGGATTCGGTCTTGTTGACGTGCTGGCCGCCGGCGCCCTGCGCGCGCATGGTGTCGATCTTCAAGTCCTTGTCGTCGATCTTGACGTCTACTTCGTCGGCTTCCGGCAACACTGCGACGGTCGCCGCTGAAGTGTGGATGCGGCCGGAGGCTTCGGTATCCGGAACGCGTTGTACACGGTGCACGCCCGATTCGAACTTCAGTTTCGCGAAGGCCCCGCGGCCGTGGATTCCAGCGATGATTTCCTTGAAACCGCCCTTTGCGCCCTCGCTCATCGAAACGATTTCGGTCTTCCAGCCCTGCAACGCCGCGTAGCGCTCATACATGCGAAAGAGATCGCCCGCGAACAGCGCCGCCTCGTCGCCGCCGGTGCCGGCGCGCACTTCGAGAATGACGTCGCGCTCGTCCATCGCATCCTTCGGCAGCAGCGCGATACGCAACTTCTCCTCGAGCGCGGCAAGCCGCTCCGTGACATTCGGCTTTTCTTCGGCGGCAAGCCGCGCCATCTCCGGATCGGTCTTGCTATCGGCCAGCATCGCTTCGAGATCGGCGAGTTCCGCTTCCGTCTGCTTGTATTGTTTGGCGATCTCGACCACCGGCGACAGCTCGGCGAATTCGCGCGACAGCTTCACGAACGCATCCGGCGCGAGGCTTGTCGCAAGCTCCGCTTCGATCATGGCATGACGCGAGATCAGCGCCTCGAGGCGCGCAACAGGCAACATCGGTTCACTACAATGAAAGAGAAATGCCGGACTTCTCCGCGAAATCCGTAAGCTTCTCGCGAATTTGCAGCTTGCCGCGCGTATCCGCAAGCAGCGGTTCGATGAATTTAGCGGCGGCGCGCGCATCCGCGCTCAGGATCATGGCCTTCACCGGGCCCATCGCCGAGGGTGACAGCGACAGCCGCCGGAAACCGATCGCGATCAGCGCCAGCGCCTCAAGCGGCTTCGAGGCAAGCTCGCCGCAAAGCGCCACCGGCTTGTTGTGCGACTTGCCGGCATCGACGATCTGCTTCAGCGCGCGCAGCACCGGCGCCGAGATCGGGTCGAAACGCCCGGCGACCCGCGCATTGCCGCGATCGGCGGCGAACAGGAACTGCACGAGATCGTTCGAGCCGACGGACAGAAAATCGACGCGCTCAAGAATTTCGTCGAGCGCGAACAGGAGCGATGGCACCTCGACCATCGCCCCGACCTGGATCGTTTCGGGCAGATCGCGCCGATGGCGCCGCAGATGCGTCAGCTCGCGCTCCAAAAGCACCTTGGCCTGATCGAACTCGGCGGCGTTGGCGATCATCGGAAACATGATGCGCAACTCGCGGCCCGCGGCCGCCTGCAGGAGCGCGCGGAACTGCGTGCGCAGCAAACCCGGCCGGTCGAGACTGAGACGGATCGCGCGCCAGCCGAGCGCCGGGTTCTCTTCTTCCAGGCTGCGCATATAGGGCAGCACTTTATCGCCGCCGATATCGAGCGAGCGGAACGTCACAGGCCTGCCTTCCGCCATGTCGATGACGGACTTGTAGAATTCGGTCTGCACCGCCGCGCGCGGCAGCGTGGACGCCACCATGAACTGCAACTCGGTACGGAAAAGGCCGATGCCCTCGGCGCCGGTCTCCGCGACATGCGGCAGATCGACGAGAAGCCCGGCATTCACCAGCATCGTCACCCGCTCGCCGTCCCTGGTGACGGCAGGCTTGTCGCGCAATTCGGCATATTGCGCCTGGCGCCGGGCGCGCAGGCGGACCTTTTCGCCATAGGCCTTCTGCAGATCCGGCATCGGCCGCAGGTGCATCTCGCCGCTGTCGCCGTCGACGATGATGGCGTCGCCCTGATCGGCAAGGCCCACGGCATTGGCGATCTCGCCGAGCGCCGGAATGCCGAGCGCACGCGCGACGATTGCGACATGGCTCGTCGGCCCGCCCTCCTCGAGCACGACCCCCCGAAGCTTCGTCCGGTCGTAATCGAGCAGCGCCGCCGGGCTCATGTTGCGCGCAACGAGCACGGCGTTCTCCGGCATCTCCACTTTTTCGTGGTGGCCGTCGAGCTTGACGAGTTCGCGCATCAGGCGGTTCGCGAGATCCTCAAGGTCGTGGAAATGATCGCGCAGGTAAGGATCGGTCTGCCGCAGCATGCGCGCGCGGGTATCGGACTGGATGCGCTCGACCGCGGCTTCCGCCGTAAGACCCGTCGCGACGGCTTCGTGCAGCTTGTGCAGCCAGCCGCGGTCATGCGCGAACATCCGGTAGGTTTCCATGACGTCGCGATGCTCGCCGGCACGCGCAAGGCCCTCTTCCTCAAGCATCGCGTCGATCGAGGCCCGCAATTTGTCGATCGCAAGATCGAGGCGCTGCTCTTCGCTCTGGGCGTCGTCGGCGATGAAATTCTTCACGACAACGCGCGGCTCGTGCAGCACGACGTGGCCGAGCGCGATGCCTTCCGACAACACCAGGCCCTTGACGTTGACGGGACGACGGACGGCGGGCTCGGCGCCGGGCTTGGCGAGCGAAGTCAGCTCGCCCGAGGCGATCATCTCGGCGAGCACCATCGCCGTCGTCTGCAGCGCCTCCATTTCCTCTTCGCTGTAGGTGCGCCGCGCGCGATTCTGCACCACGAGTACGCCGAGCGTGTTGCCGGCCCGCAGGATCGGCACGCCGAGGAACGACTGGTAAATTTCTTCGCCGGTTTCGGGCTTGTAGGAGAAGGCCGGATGCGCCTGCGCGTTCGGCAGGTTGAGCGGCTCGGCCTCCTGCGCGACGAGGCCGACAAGGCCCTCGCCGGCATCCAGCACCGTGATGTGGACCGCCTCGCGGGAAAGACCTTCGGTGGCGTAAAGCTCGAGGCTGCCGTCGACGCGCAGCACGTAAACGGAACAGACCTCCGCCACCATGTTGGCGGCGATCATCACGACGATCTTGTCGAGCCGTTCCTGCGCGCTGACCGGCTCCGCCATCACCTCGCGGAGACGTCTCAGCAATACGCGCGGCCCGCCGAGCGCGCCACGTTTGGGCATCGGCCATTCCTTCCCGGTGCCGCGCGGCCCGGCTGGAGGTTACGAAAACGCGGGTTGCGGCGCCGCGCTAACTCTAAACGCTATCGGTCGAGTCCGTATAGCGAATGCAAAGTCCGGACCGCAAGTTCGGTGTAGGCCGCGTCGATCAGGATCGAAATCTTGATTTCGGACGTGGAAATTGCGCGGATATTGATGCCTTTCGCGGCCAGTGCCTTGAACGCACTTGCAGCAACGCCGGCATGGGTCCGCATCCCGACGCCGATGACCGAAACCTTCACGACATCGTTCGCGCCTTCCATCGCCTTGAAGCCGATTTCGGCCTTGGCCTTTTCCAGTGCGGCGCGCGCCCGCTCGTAATCGACATTCGGCACGGTGAAGGTGATGTCGGTGAAGCCGTCGGCCGAAACGTTCTGGACGATCATGTCGACGTTGATATTGGCGTCGGCGAGCGGGCCGAACAGCGCCGCGGCGATGCCCGGCTTGTCGGCAAGCCTACGGATCGAAATCTGCGCTTCGTCCTTGGAGAAGGCGATGCCGGTGACAACCTGATTTTCCACAATCTCCTCCTCGTCGCAAATGAGCGTGCCGACCGGCTGGCCGTGCTTGTCGAGCTTCAGGTTCGCCGGATCGTCGAAGCTCGAGCGCACCATGACGCGAACCTTGTTCTGCATGGCATATTCGACCGAGCGCACCTGCAGCACCTTGGCGCCCAAGGATGCCATCTCGAGCATTTCCTCGAACGCAACCTTGTCGAGCCGCCTGGCCTTCTCGACGACATTCGGATCGGTCGTATAGACGCCGTCAACGTCCGTGTAGATGTCGCAGCGCTCGGCGCCGATGCCGGCCGCGACCGCGACCGCGCTCGTGTCGGAACCGCCGCGGCCGAAGGTCGTGACGCGGCCCGTTTCCTTGTGAATGCCCTGGAAACCGGCGATCACCGCGACCTCGCGGCGCTCCTTGAAGCGCCTGACGATGTCGTCGCCCTGCACGCCGAGAATATGGGCGGCCGCATGCGAGCCATCGGAGTAAATCGGAATCTGCCAGCCCTGCCACGAGCGCGCGGTGACGCCCATCTCCTGCAGCACGATGGCGAGAAGCCCGGAGGTTACCTGCTCGCCCGAGGAGACGACGACGTCGTATTCGCGCGCATCGTGCAGCACCGATGCCTCGCGGCACCAGGCGACGAGCTTGTTGGTCGTTCCGGCCATGGCCGAAACGACAACGGCGACGTCATGACCCGCGTCCCACTCGCGCTTTACATGGCGGGCGACGTTGCGGATACGCTCGATATCGGCGACGGACGTGCCGCCGAATTTCATCACTAACCGGGCCATTTTGGGTCCTGAAGGATCCTGAAAACGGGGAGCTGCCCCGCGTAAGGCGCGGTATCCATACAAGGTGACGCTATGGCCCGCAACGCCTTCTGGCGCTATGGAATTGAGGTAAGGAGCTTTTGGTGAACGAAACCGCCCGATCCACCGTCGATCCCGCCGAGGTCGCACGCTTTGCGGCGCTCGCCGGCGAATGGTGGGATCCGCGCGGCAAGATGGCGCCGCTGCACAAGTTCAATCCGGTGCGGCTTGCCTTCATCCGCGATCAGGCCTGCGCGCAGTTCGCGCGCGATGCAAAACGGCTTGACTGCCTGAACGGGTTGAAGCTGCTCGACATCGGCTGCGGCGGCGGCATTGTCGCAGAACCCCTCGCCAAGCTCGGCGCGAGCGTCACCGGCATCGACCCGGCCGAAGAAAATATCGAAGCCGCGAAATTGCACGCCGAGAAGAGCCGACTTGCCATCGACTATCGCGCGGCGACCGTCGAGGCCGTCGCCGGCGAAGGCGAGACGTTCGATATCGTGGTGGCCTCCGAGGTCGTCGAGCACGTCGCCAATCTCGAACTCTTTGTCGGCTGCGCGGCGAAGACCGTGAAGCCCGGCGGGCTGCTGGTGATGACCACCATCAACCGCACGCTGAAAAGTTTTGCGCTCGCCATCGTCGGCGCCGAATATGTCCTGCGCTGGCTGCCGGCCGGTACTCACGACTGGAACAAGTTCGTGACCCCTGACGAGCTGGATAAAGTAATCGAAGCGCAGGGGCTCAAGGTCGTCGAGGAAAGCGGTATCGTCTACGACCTCTTCCATGACCGCTGGGTCGCCGGCTCCGACATGGACGTGAACTACATGCTTGCCGCCGAACGCCCGAAATGATCGCCGGAAGTTTCTTATGGGCGATCTTCACGGTGATCGCCGCCGCGGGACAAACGGCGCGCAACGCGCTGCAGCGCGGATTGACGCAAACCATCGGCACGGTCGGCGCGACCCTCGTGCGCTTTCTGTTCGGACTGCCGTTCGGCGTTCTGTTTCTCTTGATCGTGTGGTGGTGGACGAAGGAGCCGCTGCCGCCCGTGACGACGCCGTACCTCCTGTGGGCCTTCGCCGGCGCGGTATGCCAGATTGCCGCCACAGCACTCATGCTGATGGCGATGAACGAGCGCTCGTTTGTCGTCACCATCGCCTATATCAAGACCGAGCCGGTACTGGTCGCGGTCTTCGGGCTCGTCTTTCTCGGCGACAAACTTACGCTGGCCAGCGCCAGCGCCATCGTCATCGCGACCATCGGCGTCATGATGATGTCGTGGACGAAAAGCGCCAACTCGCCGCCCCTGCGGCCCCTGCTCTACGGCCTCACGGCGGCGGCGCTGTTCGGGCTTTCCGCGGTGACGTTCCGCGGCGCCATCCGCGCGCTCTCGCTGGAAAATTTCGTCATGGCCGCGACCTTCACGCTCGCCGTCGGCCTTCTGGTCCAGACTCTCCTGCTCACGGTTTATCTCGTGCTGTTCGACCGCCGCTCGCTCCAGGCAATCTTGCGCGAATGGCGGCCGTCGATCTCGGCGGGGTTTTTGGGCGCGCTGGCCTCGCAATTCTGGTTCCTGGGCTTTTCGCTCACCAGCGCCGCCAATGTCCGCACGCTCGCGCTCGTTGAAGTGCTGTTCGCGCAATTCGTCACCAAGGGCATCGGCGAGAAAACCTCCGCCCGCGAGATCATCGGTATTCTGATGGTGGTGAGCGGAATTATCTTCCTGCTCTGGGCGCACTAAATCGGCTGTGAGCCTCAGTTGCCCTTATCCGGCAGCGGCGGCAGCGGCGCGATCTCGACGCCTTCCTCGATCAATTCGCGCACTTCTTCCGGCTTGGCTTCGCCGTAGATCGAGCGCGGCTTGATCTCTTCATAGTGCATCTGGCGCGCGAGCTTGGGAAACTTGTCGCCGACATGCTCGGCGTTCTTTTTCACATGCTCGTGCAGCGCCTGCAGAAGCTTGCGCGTCTCTTTTTCTTTTTCGGAGAGCAGCGCCACCGGCTGCTGCGCGGGCGCCTCGACAGGAGCGCTGCCGCCCTTCCTGCGCTTCGTCGCCGCGATCTGCGGCGCCATGATCGCCTTTGCAACCTTGGTGGAATCGCAGACCGGGCATGCGACCAGCCCGCGCTTGAGCTGTCCGTCGCTGGCCTTCGAGTTTTGAAACCAGCTTTCGAACGTATGGCCCTTGTCGCAAACGAGGCTGTAGCGGATCACGACGCCTTGCCCAGCGGAGTATTTTCCACGAGATGCAGCCGCTCGCGCGCGGCCGGCACCGTCAACTCGAAGCGGCGGCCATGCTGCAGCGAGGGGATGCGCTTGCGCGCGCTCAGCACCAGCGCCGGGTCGATCTCGGCCATGATGACGCCGGGCTCAGTGCCGCCTTCGGCGAGCACATTGCCCCACGGATCGACGACGATGCTGTGGCCGTAGGTTTCGCGGCCGTTCTCGTGCTTGCCGCCTTGCGCCGCCGCGAGCACGAAGCTCCCCGTCTCGATGGCGCGGGCGCGCATCAGGACGTTCCAGTGTGCCTCACCCGTAATCCTGGTGAAGGCTGCCGGAATGGCGAGAAAATCGGCGCCGGCTTCGGCCAGCGCGCGATAAAGCGAGGGAAAGCGAAGGTCGTAGCAGACCGTGAGACCCATCCGGCCCCACGGCAGCTCGGCTAGCACGGCCGTTTCGCCGGGGCGATAATTGTTCGACTCGCGATAGCTCTCGCCCTCGCCGAGTTCGACGTCGAACATATGGATCTTGTCGTAGCGCGCGGCGATCTCTCCGTCGGGGCGGATGACGAAGCTGCGGTTCACCGCCTTCTCCGGCGACACCTTGATCGCGAGCGAGCCGACGTGAAAGTGAATACTCAACTCCCGCGCGAGTTCGCGGAACGCCGCGAGTGACGGATCGGCCTCTTCTTCCGTGATCGCGGAGAACAGCGCCTTGCGGTTCTGTTCCATGATGTTCGTCATTTCGGGCGACTGGATGTAATCGGCGCCCGCAGCCTTCGCCTCGCGTGCGAGTTTCGCCGCGGCGTCGATATTGGCATCGACGGTGCGGCCGCTCCGCATCTGCAGCAATCCTGCGCGAAATTTCGGGCTGGAAGTCATCGAGCTTCTCCTGCCGCTAATTTAGGTTCTTCAATTAGGGTCCACAACCCTTGCCAGAACCAGCACATCCACCCGCAATGCGCCCGCGCGCAGCAGCACCTTGGTGCAGGCGTCCGCGGTTGCGCCGGTGGTGAGGACGTCGTCGATCAGCACGAGCTTCTTGCCCTTCACGGCAAGGCGCCTTTCCCTCGGCACCTGAAACGCGCCCTGGACGTTTTCGGCGCGCCGCTCGCGCGGCAGCCCGAATTGCGGCTGCGTCGCCCGCGCGCGCACCAGCACATGATCGTCAACCGCGATCCCGCTCCGTTTCCCGATCGCATGCGCGAGCGCCGACGACTGGTTGAAACGCCGCTGCCAAAGCCGCCGCCAGTGCAGCGGCACCGGAATGAGAAGATCGGCTTCGGATAAGAGCTCGCCGCCCGCCCGCGCCATCCATCCGGCAAGCGGCGGGATGAGGTCCATGCGGTCGCCGTATTTCATCTGATGCACGAGATCGCGGACGACGTCGCTGTAGCGTGCCGCCGCGCGCGAGCGCGCATAGGCCGGCGGATCGGCGAGCGCCGCCGGCGAAACCAGATCGCCGCCATGATCCACCGGAAACGGTGTACCGAGCCGTTCGCAATAGGGCCGCTCAATGAAACCGGCCTTGCTCCAGCAAGCCGGGCAAAGCCCGCCCGCAATGCCGATCGGCACGCGGCAGGCGAGGCAGGTCGGCGGCAGGAAGGTATCGGCGGCCGCGCGCGTCAATCCACCGAACAGACGGCCCCACCAAGCCTGCCTTTTAGGCGATTGCGCTTTCGCCAAAATCGTCATTTGTAGAGCCTACGCCGCTTCAGCAGGATCGTCACGTTATGTCCGCGCCCCTATTGTTCGACCGCAAACTGCTGCTCGCCCGCCGCGAGCGCGCGCGGGAGCTTGGCGCCGAGACGTTTCTCCTGGCGCGTGTCGCGGAAGAACTCGTCGAGCGCCTTGGCACGGTAAAGCGAAATTTCGAGCTTGCGCTCGATCTCGGCACGCCGGATGACACGCTCGCCGGATTGCTCAAGAACAGCGGCCAGGTCGCAAACATTTTCACGAGCGACACGCTCACAGGCGATGACGAAGTTTTTTCCCTTGCCGATGCGAAATACGACCTCGTCGTTTCCGCGCTGGCATTGCAATGGGTCAACGATCTTCCGGGCGCGCTGGTACAGATCCGCCGCGCGCTGAAGCCCGACGGGCTCCTGCTCGCGGCGCTCGTTGGCGGCGAGACGCTGCACGAATTGCGCGAGAGCTTCGCCGCCGCCGAGGCGGAAATGACCGGCGGCGCAAGCCCGCGCGTCTCGCCTTTCGCCGAAGTGCGCAGCCTCGGCTCGCTCCTGCAACGCGCGGGCTACGCCCTGCCGGTCATCGACAGCGATCGCCATACCGTGCGTTACGAAACGCCGTTCAGGTTGTTTCAGGATTTGCGCCGCATGGGCGCGACCAATGCGCTGATGGAGCGCAGCCGAAAGCCGCTCACCCGGAAGATCGTGGCGCGCGCTGCGGAAATCTATGCCGAGCGCTTTCGCGATCCGGACGGGAAACTGCGCGCGACCTTCGACATTCTCTGGGTAGCGGGCTGGGTGCCGCACGAGAGCCAGCAGAAACCTTTGAAGCCCGGCTCGGCCAGGATGCGGCTCGCCGACGCGCTCGGCACCACCGAAAAACCGGCGGGCGAAAAGCCGAACCGCTAGCGCCGGATTGGGCTAACGCGTCGGCGGTAACAACTCGATCAGCGCCGGAATAAGCGGCAAGTCGGCGGGCGGCATTGCGTAATTGCGCAATTCGCGCGGCTTTATCCAGGCGAGCTTCTGCCCTTCCTGCGCGCTCACCGTGCCCTCCCAGCGGCGGCAGACATAAAGCGGCATCAAAAGGTGAAACACCTCGTAAGCGTGGCTCGCGAAAGTCAGCGGCGCTAGGCAATCGGCCTTGACGGCAATGCCGAGCTCCTCATGCAATTCGCGGATGAGCGTCGCCTCCGGCGTCTCGCCCGGCTCGACCTTGCCGCCGGGAAATTCCCACAGGCCCGCCATCGGCTTGCCTTCGGGGCGCTCGGCGAGAAGCACGCGATGATCGGCGTCGATCAGCGCGCAGGCGGCGACGAGCACGACCTTCACCGCCCCGCTCACATCAGCTCCGGTAATCGCCGTTGATGGCGACATATTCCTTGGTGAGATCGCAGGTCAGCACGCGATCCTCGCCCTTGCCGAGCTTGAGATCGACGGTCAAATCGATGACGTCGTTCTTCATGTAGTCGGAGGCCTTGGCTTCGCTGTAGTTCGGATCGCGCGCGCCCTTGGCGGCGACGCGAATTTTGCCGAACCAGATGGCAAGCTTGTCGCGCTCAGCGGGCTCGCCCGCTTTGCCGACCGCCATCACGACGCGGCCCCAGTTGGCGTCCTCGCCCGCCACCGCCGTTTTCACCAGCGGCGAATTGGCGATCGAGAGCGCGATCCGGCGCGCCGATTGCTTGGACACCGCGCCCTTAACATGGATGCGCACGAGCTTCCTCGCGCCCTCGCCGTCCCGCGCGATCTGCTCGGAAAGATCGGCCAGCACCTTGTGCAGCACCTTGCGGAAATCCTTGAGGCGCGGATCATTGGCGCGCGTGATCTTCGGCGCCCCGGCCTTTGCGGCGGCCCCCGTCGCGAACAGCAAGAGCGTATCGGATGTTGAGGTATCGCCGTCGATGGTGACGGCATTGAACGTATCGGTGACTTCCGACTTCAAAAGATCGCGCAGCACCGGCGCCGAGATCGCAGCATCGGTGAATACGAAGGAAAGCATCGTCGCCATGTCCGGCGCGATCATGCCCGCGCCTTTGGCAAAACCATTGATGCGCACCCGCGCCTTGCCGAGCTTCACGCTCGCGCTCGCAAGCTTCGGAAAGGTGTCGGTCGTCATGATGGCCTTGGCGGCGTCCAGCCAGCCATGGGCATGCGCGCGGCCAGCGAGTGTATCGAGCACGCCGTCGAACTTGCGCGCGTCGAGCGGCTCGCCGATCACGCCGGTCGAAGCGAGAAACACCTCGCCCGGCTTGCAGTTCGCGGCCTTCGCCGCGAGCTTTGCGGTGAAGCTCACCTGCTCGCGGCCGTTCTTGCCGGTGAACGCGTTGGCGTTGCCGGAATTGACGACGAGCGCGCGCGCCTTGCCGCCCTTGAGCTTGTCGCGGCACCACTCGACCGGCGCCGACGGGCATTTCGAGCGCGTCGTCACCCCCGCCACCGCCGTGCCGGGATCGAGCAGCACGAGCAGCACGTCGGTGCGCTCCTTATAGCGAATGCCCGCCGCGCCCGTCGCAAGCTTGACGCCCGCGACCGGCGCGAGACTTGGCGTCGTCTTTGGCGCGAGCGGAGACACCGCCGCGCTCGATCCAGCGTTTGCCCCCGTACCCGCCATGACGCTTACTTCTTCTTTGCGGCGTCCGGCGCGGCGGAGGCGTCAGCGAGATTTTCGATCTTCGCGTCGGCCCGCAGCTTCTGCATCAATTCTTCGCCCGCCTTCTGCGCGAGCGCCGCCTTGATGCGGTCCTTGACCTGATCGAGCGCCGGCGGCTTGCGGTCGCGCTTATCCTCGACCTTGATGACGTGCCAGCCGAACTGCGTCTTCACCGGATCGGAGATCTTGCCCTTGTCGAGCGCGAACGCGGCGTTGCCGAATTCCGGCACCACCTGATCCTTGGTGATGTAGCCAAGATCGCCGCCTTCGGAACCCGGATCCTTCGAGAGCTCCTTGGCAAGCTTGGCGAAGTCCTCGCCGGCCTTCAGCTTCTTCACGACGTCCTTCGCCTGATCTTCGTTCTCGACCAGGATGTGGCGTGCGTGGACTTCCGGCACCGGCTTCAGATTTTCATCGTAGAATTTCTTGACCGCGGCGTCGGTCGTCGCCGCCTTGTTCTCGTTTTCCATCAGGCTCTGGACGAGCACTTTCTTGCGCGCGAAGGCGATGCGCTGCGCGAAATTCGGCGCATCGCCGAGCTTGCGCTGCTCGGCGGCCTGCGCGAGCAGGTTGACGTTGATGAGGTAGCTCAGCAGCAACTCGCGCTTTTTCTCGGGCGTCGTGTCGGCCGGCAGGCTGTCGCCGATATCGGCCTCGGCGACCGCAAGATCGCTCTGCTTGATTTCGACGCCATTGACCTTGGCGAGCACCGGATCGTTCTGGGCCGCGGCAAAACGCGCGCCCGCCGCTGTCATGATGAGGGCGAAGGCGAGCACGAGCGGCATTCGGTTAATGCGCATGGGAAATCCTTAAATTTGCAAATCCCTGAATTCGGGCGCCGGAATGGCGTGGCGAAACTCGCGCATGCATAAGGCCGAACCAAGGCCGCGCCAAGTGCCGGATCGCCGCCGCACGAAGTAATGATTCAGTCGATGATTCAGCGTGCTATCGGTCACCATACCGCGCTTTGCCGCGCCGCTTGCATTGACAAGGGGATAGGCGGTCCATATCTCTCCGCGATATACACCTGAAACCCGCGAAATTCCGGACCCTTTCGATGATCGGCGCCTTCGCCCGCAAAATCTTCGGCTCGTCGAGCGACCGGCGCGTCCGCAGCTATCAGCCCAAGGTCAACGCCATCAACGCTCTCGAGCCGGAGCTCGAGAAGCTCAGCGACGAGGCGCTGCGCGCCCGCACCGAAGAGTTCAGGCAACAGATTGCCAATGGCGCGAGCCTCGATTCCATCCTGGTGCCGGCTTTCGCCACCGTGCGCGAAGCCGCCAAGCGCACGCTTGGCCAGCGGCACTTCGACGTGCAGCTCGTCGGCGGCATGGTGCTGCATTCCGGCGCCATCGCCGAGATGAAGACCGGCGAAGGCAAGACGCTTGTCGCAACGCTCGCCGTCTATCTCAACGCCCTCGCGGGCAAAGGCGTGCATGTCGTCACCGTCAACGACTACCTCGCCAAGCGCGACTCCGAATGGATGGGCCAGATCTACAAATTCCTCGGCCTCACCGTCGGCGTCATCGTCCACGGCCTGAACGACGAGCAGCGCAAGGCCGCCTACAATTGCGACGTCACCTACGCGACCAATAACGAGCTCGGCTTCGACTATCTGCGCGACAACATGAAGTATGAGCTCGCGCAGATGACCCAGCGCGGCCATGCCTACGCTATCGTCGACGAAGTCGACTCGATCCTGATCGACGAAGCGCGTACGCCGCTCATCATCTCCGGCCCGCTCGACGATCGTTCGGAGTTCTACAACACGATCGACGGCTTCATGCCGAAGCTCGAGAAGACCGATTACGAGCTCGACGAGAAGCAGCGCACCGTGGCGCTCACCGAAGCCGGCATGGAAAAGATGGAGCAACTGCTCCAGGCGGCGAACCTGCTCAAGGGTCTCTCGCTCTACGACATCGAGAACGTCTCGGTCGTTCACCATCTCAATCAGGCGCTGCGCGCCCACACGCTGTACCTGCGCGACCGCGATTACATCGTGAAGGGTGACGAAGTCGTCATCATCGACGAATTCACCGGCCGCATGATGCAAGGCCGCCGCTATTCGGAAGGCTTGCACCAGGCGCTCGAGGCCAAAGAGCACGTCACCATTCAGCCCGAGAACCAGACGCTCGCCTCGATCACCTTCCAGAACTACTTCCGCATGTACAAGAAGCTCGCGGGCATGACCGGCACCGCGCTCACGGAAGCCGATGAATTCCTCGACATCTACGGGCTCGAGGTCGTCGAGATCCCGACCAACCGCCCGATGGCCCGCGACGATCAGGACGACGAGGTTTATCGCACCGAGGCCGAGAAGAACCGCGCCATCATCGAGGAAATCAAGAGGGCGCAGGAAAGCGGCCAGCCGGTACTGGTCGGCACGGTTTCTATCGAGAAGTCGGAGCATCTTGCCGATCTCCTGCGCAAGCAGGGCTGGGAGCAGCGCGACTTCTCCGACGCCAATGCCTTCGCCTCGCTCTATGACGGCAGCAACAAGCGGGTATTCGCCGTCCTCAACGCGCGCTACCACGAGCAGGAAGCCTACATCATCTCCCAGGCCGGCGTTCCCGGCGCGGTGACCATCGCCACCAACATGGCCGGCCGCGGCACCGACATTCAGCTCGGCGGCAGCGCCGACATGCGCATCAAGCAGGAGCTTGCCGCGATCGAAGGCACGCCGGAGCACGCCGAAAAGGCCGAAAAGATCCGCGCCCAGATCGCCATCCTGAAAGACAAAGCCCTCAAGGCCGGCGGCCTGTTCGTGCTCGGCACCGAGCGCCACGAGTCGCGCCGCATCGACAATCAGCTCCGCGGCCGTTCGGGCCGTCAGGGCGATCCCGGCCGTTCGAAATTCTATCTTTCGCTCGAAGACGACCTGATGCGCATCTTCGGCTCGGGCCAGCTCGGCAACATGCTGACCAAGCTCGGCCTGCAGGAAGGCGAAGCGATCATCCATCCGTGGATCAACAAGGCGCTCGAGAAAGCGCAGCAGAAGGTCGAAGCGCGCAACTTCGATATCCGCAAGAACATCCTGAAATACGACGACGTCATGAACGACCAGCGCAAGGTCGTGTTCGAGCAGCGCATCGACCTGATGAGCGAAAGCGACGTCTCCGAAACCGTCTCCGACATGCGCCGCTCGACCGCCGAAGAACTGGTGAAGCGGCACATCCCCGAAAACGCCTATCCCGAGCAGTGGGATGCCCAGGGCTTGCAGGACGAGACGCAGGCGCTTCTCGGTCTCGAACTGCCGATCACCGATTGGGTCAAGGAAGAAGGCATCGCCGACGAGGAAGTGCTCGAACGCATCGTCCGCACCGCCGACGAGCACATGGCCGCCAAGGTCGCCAAATACGGCCCCGAGCTGATGCGCTATGTCGAAAAATCGATTCTGCTGCAGACTCTCGATCATCTGTGGCGCGAACATCTCGTGATGCTCGAGCACCTGCGGCAGGTCGTGCATCTGCGCGGCTATGGCCAGCGCGATCCGCTCAACGAGTACAAGTCGGAAGCCTTCCAGCTGTTCGACGCGCTCCTCAACCGCCTGCGCGAGATCGTCACGTCGCAACTGATGCGCGTCGAGATCATGAACGAAGCGCCGCAGCCCGAGAGCCTGCCGCCGATGGAGGCTTACCACGCCAATCCGGTGACCGGTGAAAACGAGATCGGCGAACCGCCGATGCCGCTCGTCACTCCCGCCTCCGCGGCGCGCGACCCGAACAACCCGGCGTCATGGGGCAAGGTCGGCCGCAACGAGCCTTGCCCGTGCGGCTCCGGCAAGAAATACAAGCACTGCCACGGCGCGATCGCGTAGAGTTTTTGAGCTGTCGCCTGCGCGTGTTCCCAACGCGAACCGGCATTAACCTCGCTCGAAAACGCTCCGGAGCGATCCGCCATCCGGCGCGTTATTTTAGCGGGAATTAGCGAAACGTGCTGAAGCCGCCCGCGCCGAGGATCGGCGTGGAGCCTGCGATCGTTGCGGGCTGCGGTTCTTTTTGCGCTTCTTTATGCGGCGCCGGCTTTTCAGCAGGCGCGGGCTTGGCCGAGGCGGTCTGTGTCACGGGCCTCGGCGCCGGCGTCGCCTTGGGGTGCGCCGCCGCGGTGCGCGGCCGGGGCGCGGGCTCCGGAGCCGACGCGACCTGCGGAGCCGGCGCAGGCTGCGCGGGCTGTTCGGGATTGCGCTTCAGCCACGAGCCGATCTTGTCGAAGACGCCCGGCTCGTTGTTCTGCACCGAGGCCATCGCCGTCGGCGTCGGCGCGGCTTCGGCCAGCGCGGGGCCCTCCTCAGCTTCGCGCGGGCTCGGCGCCTGCGCGACGACCGGGCCGTTCGGATTGCGGTCGGGGAAACGCGACGCGAACACCGGGTTCATGCCGCCATCCTTGAACTGGTTGAGCGGCGCGGTCGGCGTGCCGCGCTTTACGAGCTCGGCATATTCGCGATTGTCAGCGTCACGCTTTTCCTTGACCGCTTCGGCAACCTCGATCGGCTGATCGAATACCGGGCACTGCCGCTGCGCGTTGAACGGCTGCATCGGGTCGAACGGAATCGCATTGAACACATAGCGGCGGTCGCAGACATCGACCTTCGGTTCCTGGCGCGTGACCTCGAAGTGGTCGTTGCCTTCCTTCAGCATCCGCCAGAACGCCATGTTCGGATTGTTGCGATGACGCGCCATGTTCTTCGGCGTCATGCGGAACGGATAAGCCTGCACCTGAAAAGCGCGCTGGCCGCCGGTGAAGGATTCGCGCGCAAGCGCGAAAATCTCGCCGATCTGCTCGTCGGTCATCGCGTAACAGCCGGCCGATGAGCAATCGCCGTGCACCATCAGGTTCGAGCCGGTGCGATTGAGCGAGCGGTCGAAGGCGTTCGGGAAGCCGGTGTTGAACGAAAGGTAATAGGACGAGTTCGGGTTCATCAGACCCGGCGTGATCATGTAGAAGCCTTCCGGCGCCTGCCGGTCGCCGGTCTTGATCTTCGGCCCGAGCGTCCCCGACCAGCGGCAAATCGGATAGACCTTCAGGAGATCGTATTTTCCCTCTGTGGTCTGCTTCCAGACTTCGAGTTCGGATTCTTCCTTGAAGATGCGAACGAGGATCGGGGATTCTTTCGTCATCCCCTTCTTCTCGATGGTCTGAATCATTTCAGGCGAGAGCTGACGGCTCGCCTTCTCGTTCATCGAATACATGGAATTGGGCAAACAGCCGGCGAGCGCGAGCGCTCCGAGCGCCGCGGCGGCTACCGCACGAAAGCGGTTCAACATGGGTCGGTTCAAAACGGAACCCCAATGCCCGTAAACATCCACCATGATGGCCTAAATCGTTACCCTTGCCATTGCGTTACCGCAAGCTGCCGAGCTGTGAATCGCCGGAAAACAGGCGCCCTGCGGAACCCCCGAAAATTACCGCTCTGAGGGTTATAGATTACGCCCAATCGCGAGGAATTTTTGTTGTCTCTGCGCCTTAATTTGCTCGCGGGAAAGGCCCTTCAAATCGTTGAGAGCAGCCGCGATGGCGTCCCCGGTGGCGGCAATCGTGGCGGCCGTATGGCGATGCGCCCCGCCCGCCCGCTCCGGCACGATGGTGTCGACCACCCCGAGCCGGTACAAATCCTGGGCGGTGATTTTCATATTCGTCGCCGCTTCCTGCGCCTTGGTGGTGTCGCGCCACAGGATGGAGGCCGCGCCTTCAGGCGAGATCACGCTGTAGATCGAATGCTCCAGCATCAGCACGCGGTTCGCGGTCGCGATCGCAATCGCGCCGCCCGAGCCGCCCTCGCCGATGATGATTGCGACATTCGGCACGCCGAGATTGAGACAGGCTTCGGTCGAGCGCGCGATGGCTTCGGCCTGGCCGCGCTCTTCGGCATCGATACCGGGATAGGCACCCGCCGTATCGACGAGCGAGATCACCGGCAGACCGAAGCGGTCGGCAAGCTCCATCAGGCGCACGGCCTTGCGATAGCCCTCGGGGCGCGCCATGCCGAAATTATGCCGGATGCGCGATTCCGTGCTCGAGCCCTTTTCGTGTCCGATCAGGCAGACGGCCTCGCCGCGAAACCGCGCGAAACCGCCCTGAATCGCGGCATCGTCGGCGAATTTGCGGTCGCCCGCGAAGGGCGTGAATTCGGTGAACAGGCGATTGGCGTAATCGGAAAAATGCGGCCGCTCGGGATGACGCGCGACCTGCGTCTTCTGCCACGGCGTCAGATTGGCATAGAGATCTTCAAGCGCCTGCAACGCTTTGGCTTCAAGGCGCGCAACATCGTCGCCGATCGCGGCGCCTTCACCGGACGCCGAAAGCGTGCGCAATTCCTCGAGCTTTTTCTCAAGCTCGCCAACCGGCCGTTCGAAATCGAGAATGGTACGCATCATGAGATAAAGGCGGCCCAAGCGCCGCAGCGGGCGGAAACTGGCCGTTGTGGAGGGTTAAAGTCAAGCTTCCCAAGAACAAAGCGGGATGTTGTGGAACAACGCAGCCATCCGGCATCAGCTTTCGGACAAGGGGTGCAGATCCCGCACCATGTTCTTCAGCCGGTCATCCAGCACATGGGTATAAATCTGGGTCGTCGAGACATCGGCATGGCCCAATAGCGCCTGAACGACGCGCAGATCCGCGCCATTCGCCAGCAAATGACTCGCGAAGGCATGCCGCAGCACATGCGGGCTCATCTTGCGCGCATCGAGGCCGGCAGCTTCTGCGAGCGCCTTCAATTCGCGCGCGACGTGCTGGCGCGTCATGTGGCCGCTCGCGCCAAAAGACGGAAACAGCCACCGGCTGCCGCCGTTTCTCGTTTCCGAAAGCAGCTTGAGATAGCCGCGCATCGCTTCGCGCGACGCGTCCCCCAGCGGCACCAGCCGCTCCTTGTTGCCTTTGCCGCGCACCGTGATCGTGCCGCCCTGTGCCCGTGCGGCGGCGGCCGGCAATGCGATCAATTCCGAAACGCGCAAGCCCGAGGCGTAAAGCACTTCGAGGAGACACAGAAGACGAACGCTGCGTAAGCGCTCGAGCGGCGAAAGTGTTTCGTCGTTCGCCGCCGCATTCGCTGTCTCGAACAGTTTGGTCACATCCTCGACTGAAAGAATTTTCGGCAGCGGCCGGCCGCGCTTCGGGCCTTCGAGCACCGCGGCGGGATCGTCGCCGCGTTTTCCTTCCGCGTAGAGGAAGCGATGCAGCTGGCGGATCGCCGATAGCTTACGTGCCGACGAATTCGGCGCGAGGCCGCGCTTGGCGAGCTGCGCGAGATAATCGCGCACATCGTCAGTCGCGGCTTTCGTAATCGACGAGCCGCGCGCGCTGAGAAATTCGTCGTAATCGGCAAGGTCGCGCCGATAGGCGTCGAGCGTATTCTTGCTCGCGCCGCGCTCGGACGCGAGCATGTCGAGAAAGAGTTCGATCGCCCGGATACCGGCTCCTGCGCCGGGTCTGTCGGTACGCGGATTTTTCCGCGCGCTCATTTGGCCAGCCGTTCTTGCGGAATGGTGATCGTCATTTCGCGCGGCGAGGGCTCGACGAAATGCGCGAGCGCCCACAGGCCGGCATAGCCCAGCCCGATCAGGATGCCGACAACGGCAAGAAAACGCAGAAGACTCGGCATAACGGTTCCGATTCGCCCTTCAACGGCATTTTGAGTCGTATAGGTTTCCAAAAGCCTGACAAGCGAACGCGATTGCCCCGGAACGGCGTTGGTGTAGGTTGCGGCCCGATGACCGAGCAGCCAACGAGCGGGAAATCCGACCGGCCCGAAAGCGCCAGCGCGTTGAAAGCCGCGCTTGCCGCGCGCTCGATCGTGCTGATCGGCATGCCGGGTTCGGGCAAAAGCTCGGTCGGCCGCAGGCTCGCCCAGCGTATCGGTCTCGATTTCGTCGATGCCGACACCAGAATCGAGGAAGCCGCGAACGGCATGTCGATCGCCGACATTTTCGCCAAGCACGGCGAGCCCGAATTCCGCAATCTCGAAGCGCGCGTCATCGCGCGGCTCCTGGAGAGCGGCCCGTCGGTGATCGCGACCGGCGGCGGCGCCTTCATGCGCGCCGATACGCGCGACAAGGTTCGCGCCCACGGCGTTTCCCTGTGGCTTTCCGCCGAAATTCCGCTTCTGCTCGAACGGGTAAAGCGCAAGAACAATCGCCCGCTTCTGCAGGGCGCCGATCCCGAAGGCGTGCTGCGCAAGCTGCTCAGCCAGCGCGAAGCGGATTACCAGCAGGCGGACATCACCGTCATCTCGCGCGACATTCCGCATGAGGAAGTGGTCGACACCATTCTCGAGGCGCTCGATGAATTCCTCGATGCTGAAAGTGAATCCCGATCATGAAATCCGATAATGTAACGACGGTGCGCGTCGAACTTGCCGAACGCGCCTACGATATCGCCATCGGCGGCGGCCTGCTGGCGGAAACCGGTGCGCGTATCGCGAGGCTCAGGCCGAAAGCCAAAGCCGTGATCGTCAGCGATACGAACGTCGCAAAATTCCACCTCGAAAGCTGCGAGCGCTCGCTCGGCGCGGCCGACATCAAATCGCACAAGGTCGTTGTCGCGGCGGGCGAAAGCTCGAAAAGCTATGCGACCTATCAGCAGGTGATGGATGCCATCCTCGATGCCCGCATCGAGCGCGGCGATCTTCTGGTGGCGCTCGGCGGCGGCGTTGTCGGCGATCTCGCGGGCTTCGCCGCGGCAACCGTGCTGCGCGGCATCGATTTCGTGCAGATCCCGACTTCGCTCCTCGCGCAAGTCGACTCCGCCGTCGGCGGCAAGACCGGCATCGACACGCGCCAGGGCAAGAACCTCGTCGGCGCCTTTCATCAGCCCATTATGGTGCTCGCCGACACCGGCGTCCTCGACACCCTGCCGCCGCGCCAGTTCCGCTCCGGTTATGCCGAAGTCGCGAAATACGGTCTCATCAACGACGAGAAGTTTTTCGCCTGGCTCGAAAAGAACTGGCAGGCCGTTTTCAAGGGCGGCCCTGAGCGCATCGAGGCCGTCGCCGCGAGCTGCCGCGCCAAGGCGGCGATCGTCGGCCGCGACGAACGCGAAGCCGGCGAGCGCGCGCTCCTCAATCTCGGCCACACTTTCGCGCATGCGCTGGAAGCCGCGACCGGCTATTCCGAGCGCCTGCTGCACGGCGAAGCCGTCGCCGTCGGTATGGTGCTCGCGCACAAGCTCTCGGTGAAGCTCGGCCTTTGCAGCGAAGCCGATGCCGCCCGCGCCACCGCGCATCTTGCGGCCGTCGGCCTGCCGACGAAACTCTCCGACATTCCCGGCAGCCTGCCCGGCAGCGCGGCGCTGATCGATCTCATGGGCACCGACAAGAAGGTCGAGCACGGCTCGCTCGTCTTCATTCTCACCCGCGGCATCGGCAAGGCTTTCGTCGCAAAAGGCGTTGAAATCGGGCCTGTTCGCGCCCTCCTCGACGAGGCCGGGCGCGGCGCCTAAATTAGACGCCATGACCACCCCCGAAATCGCGGTGCTTGCGGCAATCGTGCTGTGCTTTGCAGCCGCGTTCTATTGCACGCTGAGCGAAACCGCGCTCGCCAACGCTTCGCGCACCCGCATGACGGCGCTCGACGACGGCGGCGATCCGCGCGCGCACCGCGTCAATCTCCTGCTGCAATCGCGCGAGCGCGTGAGCCTCGCGCTGCTGCTGGCGAACGGCACGGCGGTGATCGCTGCAAGCGTGCTTGCCGCCATCTGGTTGCTGTCGCGGTTCGGTGCGCCCGGCATTCTTTACGCTTTCGCCACCGTCACCCTTGGCGCCGCGATCCTTGCGCTGGCGCTGCCGCGCGCCATCGCACTGCTGCATCCCGATCGCACGGCGCTCGTCGTCGCGCGCACCGTCGCAGCCTTGATGAAGATCTTCGGGCCGTTCGCCGCCGCCTGCGAAGCCCTTGTTTGCGGCATCGTTCATGTGCTGCGCATCAAGCCGAGCACCGAGCATCACAGCGGTTCGGAGGAGTTGCGCGGCGCCGTCGATCTCCTGCACAGCGAGGGCGAAGTCGTCAAAGACGATCGCGACATGCTCGACGGCTTGCTGGATTTGCGCGAGCTCGAAGTCTCCGACGTCATGGTCCACCGCACCAAGATGGCGGCGATCAATGCCGACGATCCGCCCGAGAAGATCGTCGGCGAAGTGCTCGCGTCATCCTATACGCGGCTGCCGCTCTGGCGCGGCACGGCGGAGAACATCGTCGGCGTTCTGCACGCCAAGGACCTCCTGCGCGAATTGAACGCCGTCGGCGGCGACGAGAGCAAGATCGACGTCGATGCCATCGCGCTCGAGCCATGGTTCGTGCCCAACACGACGACACTCGATGCGCAGCTGAAGGCCTTTCGCAAGCGCAAGACGCACTTCGCACTCGTCGTCGACGAATACGGCGAGGTCATGGGACTCGTCACGCTCGAGGACATCATCGAGGAAATCGTCGGCGACATCGCCGACGAACACGACCTGCCGATCAGCGGCCTGCGCCCGCAGGCCGACGGCTCGGTCAGCGTCGATGGCGCCATGCCCATCCGCGATCTCAACCGGGCGATGGACTGGCACCTGCCCGACGAGCAGGCGACCACCGTCGCCGGTCTCGTCATCCATGAAGCGCGGCTCATTCCCGATGCCGGGCAGATCTTCACCTTCCACGGCTTCCGTTTTCAGGTGCTGCGCCGGAACCGGAACCGCATCACGGCGATGAAGGTGATGCCGCTGAAAGAACCGGTGCGGGAAGAACAGCGCTCGGAGCGAGCAGCCTAGCGCTCACGCCTCGTTCAGCGCGCGCGCTTCGATGGCAAGCGCATGCAAGCCGCCGGCGATCTCGGCGGCAAGCAATTCGTTGACCATCCGGTGCCGCTCGACACGGCTTTTGCCCTTGAAGGCATCCGACGAAATCTTGACGCGCACATGGGTCGTCTTGCCCGGAACCGCTCCTGCGTGCCCGGCATGCTTGCCGCTCTCGTCGATCACTTCGATCCGTTCCGGCGCGAGTGCGCCGGCGAGCGTTGTGCGTATCCGATCCACTGTGTTCATAAATCCGTCCGACTTCCTATATTGTATGCCGCGCTCTCTAGCACAGAGCGTGAGCCCTTCGTTTCCTTGTTTCCCCAGGTCCGAAAGCCCATAATTGCGCCATGAAATTCGATTCACCGCTTTTCGATAAAATCCGCGTCAAACCGGAGAAAGACCGCACCCGCAAATCCGAAACGCCGGTTTGCGAATGGCCGGGCTGCAAGAAGCCGGGCGGCCACCGCGCGCCCAAAGGCCGCGGCAACGAAAAGTCCTACTGGAACTACTGCCTCGCCCATGTCCGCGAATACAACGCGAAATACAATTACTTCGAAGGCATGAGCAACGAAGACATCGCCTCGCACCAGAAGGATGCCCTCACCGGCCACCGCCCGACCTGGAAGATGGGCCAGCGCGCCGCCCGCTCGGCCGAGGAACGCACGGCAAACGGCGCGACCCGCTCCGGCCGGCCGACCTTCGCCGACCCGTTCAAACTATTCGCCGAGGAGGCGGGCCGGAGCACGGGAGCCGCCGAGCAGCGCACCGTCCGTAACGTGGAGCGCAAGGCGCTCAGCACCCTGGGGTTGGAGATCACCGCCACCAGCACCGAAATCAAGACCAGATTCAAGGAGTTGGTGAAGCGCCACCACCCAGACTTGAATCAGGGCGATAAATCAACCGAGGATGTTCTTCGCGAGATCATTCAGGCCTATAACTACCTAAAGAGCGCCGGTTTCTGCTAGATTGCGGCCTTGCTAGCCCGGCCCGATGCAAGGCCCAACCGCTTCACCGCGGGAAGAGGAATTCATGAACGCCCCCGATTTGCTTGCTCCCGTCCCCGACATGAAAGTGTCGGTCCGTCAGGTTTTTGGCATCGATTCCAATCTCGAAGTTCCCGCCTATTCGAAAACCGATCCGCACGTGCCGGACGCCGATCCTGACTATGTCTTCGACAAGGACACGACGCTCGCAATCCTCGCCGGCTTTGCCCACAACCGCCGCGTGATGATCTCGGGTTATCACGGCACCGGCAAATCGACCCATGTCGAGCAGGTCGCATCGCGGCTCAACTGGCCGTGCGTGCGCGTCAACCTCGACAGCCACATCAGCCGTATCGATCTCGTCGGCAAGGACGCGATCGTTCTCAAGGAAGGCCAGCAGGTCACCGAATTTCGCGACGGCATCCTGCCGTGGGCCCTTCAGCGTAATATCGCGCTTTGCTTCGACGAATACGACGCCGGCCGCCCGGACGTCATGTTCGTCATCCAGCGCGTGCTCGAAATCTCCGGCAAGCTGACGCTGCTCGACCAGAACAAGGTCATCCGGCCGCATCCGGCGTTCCGCATCTTCGCGACCTCGAACACCATCGGCCTCGGCGACACCACCGGCCTCTATCACGGCACCCAGCAGATCAATCAGGGTCAGATGGACCGCTGGTCGATCGTCACGACGCTGAACTATCTGCCGCACGACCGCGAGGTCGATATCGTTTCGGCCAAGGTTCACAAGTACCGCACGCCTGAAGGCCGCGACACCATTTCGAAAATGGTGCGCGTCGCCGATCTCACCCGGCAAGCGTTCATCAACGGCGACATCTCGACCGTGATGAGCCCGCGCACCGTCATCACCTGGGCGGAAAACACCGAGATCTTCGGCGATATCGGCTTTGCCTTCCGTCTCACCTTCCTGAACAAGTGCGACGAGCTGGAGCGCCCGATCGTCGCCGAATTCTTCCAGCGCTGCTTTGGCCGCGATCTGCCCGAGTCGGCGGTGAACGTCGCGCTCGGCTGAGATGTCGATCCCGAACACCGGTAAAGGCAACAAAAACGCTGAATCGCCCGTCGAGCCTTTCAAGCGCGCGGTGACGAGTTGCCTGCGCGCGATTGCCGGCAAGAACGAAATCGAAGTGAGCTACGCGACCGAGCGGCCGCTCGTCACGCCCTTGCGGGTGCGGCTGCCGGAGCCGCCGCGCCGCATGAGCAAGCACGATGCCGCGGTGCTGCGGGGCGTCGCCGACTCCGCGGCGCTTAAGCTCGCCTGCCACAACCCGGCGCTCCACCGCCGTCTGTTGCCGCAAGGCGAGACGGCAAAAGCCGTCTTCGAAGCCGTCGAGCAGGCGCGCGTCGAGGCGATCGGCTCGCGCCGCATGAGCGGCGTTGCCTCGAACATCTCGGCGATGCTGGAAGACCGTTACCAGCGCGGCAATTTCGACCAGATTCAGGATCGCTCCGAAGCGCCCATCGAAGAAGCCCTCGCGCTTCTCGTCCGCCAGCGCCTGACCGGCATCGAACCGCCTGCCGGCGCCAAAAAGGTCGTCGAGGTGTGGCGCGAATTCATCGAGCAGCGCGGCGATCGCGAGCTCGGCCGCCTTTTGAAAGAGATCGAGGACCAGCGCGCTTTCGGCGAGGTCGTGCACGATCTCCTCTCCTCGCTCGAGATGGGCGAGCAGCAATTTGCCGACCGCAGCGAAGATCAGTCCGAGGACGAGGAACAGGGCGAGCAGCAATCGTCCGACGACGGCGAGTCGGCGGAAAACGAGAGCGCCGAGAACGAGGCCTCGGAAGATACCAGTTTTGCCGCCGACGATACCGGCGAGGCGTCGAGCGAAAGCGATGAAGCGCCCTCCTCCGATCACCGCGACGAATCCGACGAAGGCGATTCGAACGAACCCGGCGAGCCGTGGCAGCCGAGAAACTCGCTGCCGAACGAGCCGCGCGGGCCCGACTACAAGGCGTTCACCCACCGCTTCGACGAAACGGTCGGCGCCGAAGAGCTTTGCGATCCCGAAGAACTCGCACGCCTTCGCTCCTATCTCGACAAGCAGTTGAATAACCTTCAGGGCGTCGTGGCGCGGCTCGCCAACCGCCTGCAGCGGCGCTTGCTCGCCCAGCAGAACCGCTCGTGGGATTTCGACCTCGAGGAAGGCATCCTCGATTCCTCGCGCCTGCCGCGCATGATCATCGATCCGTTCCAGCCGCTCTCCTTCAAGCAGGAACGCGACACCGATTTCCGCGACACCGTGGTGACGCTGCTGCTCGACAATTCGGGCTCGATGCGCGGCCGGCCGATCACCGTCGCCGCGACCTGCGCCGATATTCTCGCCCGCACCCTCGAGCGCTGCGGCGTCAAGGTCGAGATCCTCGGCTTCACCACCCGCGCCTGGAAGGGCGGCCAGTCGCGCGAAGCGTGGCTCGCGGCGAACAAGCCGGTGAACCCCGGCCGTCTCAACGACCTTCGCCACATCATCTACAAATCGGCCGATGCGCCGTGGCGCCGCGCCCGCAAAAATCTCGGCCTGATGATGCGCGAGGGCCTGCTTAAGGAAAACATCGACGGCGAGGCGTTGGATTGGGCGCACAAGCGCCTTCTCTCGCGCCCCGAAAGCCGCAAGATCCTGATGATGATTTCCGACGGCGCGCCGGTCGACGACTCCACCTTGTCGGTCAATCCCGGCAATTATCTCGAGCGGCACCTGCGGCACATCATTAGCGAGATCGAGAACCGCTCGCCGGTCGAATTGATCGCCATCGGCATCGGCCACGACGTCACGCGCTACTATCGCCGCGCCGTCACCATCGTCGATGCCGAAGAGCTTGGCGGTGCCATGACCGAGAAGCTCGCCGAGCTGTTCGACGAGCAATCGTCCGCGCCCGTTCGCCGCAGGCCACGGAGGCGCGTGGCGTGAGCGCCGCATCGCGGCGCTTTTTTTCTGCCCTGCCTGCCCGTATGGCGCTCCGTACGGCAGGCTGGATCTGCGCGGCATTCCTGCTGATCGCGCTGCCGGCATTTGCGCAGACGCCGCCGAAGGAAGACGAACACGCCGCCACCTTCGAAATTCATGTCGCGCCGGTCAAAGGCTTCGATCTGCGCGAGCCCGAGCGGCGCGTATTCGGTGCGCTCACGTTCCGCGGCGGCATCGAGCTTAATTCCCATCAGCCGGGCTTCGGCGGTCTTTCGTCGATTCGTTTGTTCGACGGCGGCACGCGCTTCGTCATCATCAGCGATCGCGGCCGCTGGCTGCGTGGCAGGCTGAACTACGACGGCGAACGCCTTGCTTCGCTGAGCCATGTCGAGATCGCGCCGATGCTCGGCGAGGACGGCAAGCCGCTTGCGCTCAAGGGCTGGTTCGACACCGAGTCGCTCGCCGATGACGGCGGCATTTTCTATGTCGGCATCGAGCGCGTGAACCAGATCGTCCGCTTCGATTTCGGCAAGGACGGCTTTGCCGCGCGCGGCAAGGCGATCGACGTGCCGCCGCAAATCAAAAAATTGCCCTACAACAAGGGGCTCGAAGCGATGACCTTCGTGCCGCGCAATCTGCCGCTCGGCGGCACCTTGATCGCGATTTCCGAACGCGGCCTGGACGAAGCCGGCAATATCATGGGCTTTCTGATCGGCGGCCCGTCGCCCGGAATGTTCACCGTGGCCCGCACCGACGATTTCGAGATCACCGAAGCCGCCGTCACGCCGCAGGGCGACCTGCTCATACTCGAGCGGAGCTTTTCGCTGCTGAAGGGCGCGGGTATGCGCATTCGCCGCGCGCCGCTGAAAGACATCAAGCCCGGTGCGGTGATCAAAGGCGAAGTGCTGTTCGAAGCCGATCGCAATTACATGATCGACAATATGGAAGGGCTCGCCGTGCACACCGCAGCGAACGGCGACACCGTGCTCACGCTCTTGTCCGATGACAATTTCAATCCGCTGCAGCGCATCCTGCTGTTGCAGTTTACGCTGACGCGCTAAATCGGGCGGATGTAATTAAGCGGCCTTGGCCGCGAGCTTCTTCGCGATCTTGCGCTTGAGCTCGAGCGCCTTGGGCGAGAGGTTTTCCTTGCGCGCCTTCATCAGGAAGGCATCGAGGCCGCCGTTGTGATCGACCGACTTCAGCGCATTGGTGCTGATGCGCATGCGGACCTTCTGGCCCAGCGCTTCGCTGGTCAGCGTCACCGCGCAAAGGTTCGGCAGGAACCGGCGCTTGGTCTTGATGTTCGAATGGCTCACCTTGTGGCCGACAAGTACGGATTTGCCGGTGAGTTCGCAGCGCCGGGACATCGGACGAAACCTTCTGATCAACAGGGGCCGCCGGGAGCATTTCCCGTTTCAGGCCCGATTTGGCTTAAGGAATGGCCGAGGTCTTAGTCGCCCCCCGCCCGACCGTCAAGGCAGGTACCGCAAGCAGGCCCCGTAATACCGGAGCCACAGTTAAGACTTAATCCCGCTTCACCTCGAAATCTCCCGGGCTGGCAGGCAATTTGTGCTAGTTTGGGGAAGTTTTCCGGAAGGTCGAAGGTGCCATGCTGATTGAAGCCGCCCGCAAGGTTGCGCCCGTTTTGCTCTTCCTCGCCGGTACCGCCACGGCATTCGCCGATGCCCGGCTGAAGGTCAATTACGAAGGCTCGGTGACCGCGATCCCGGTGGGCCGCGGCGAATTCATCCTGGACATCGCCGACGGCGGTTATGCCGTCGCGGGCAGCGCCCGCGTCGCCGGCGCCGGCAAGCTCGTCTCGCGCGGCCACGGCACGGTAAGCGCCAAGGGCACCTTTATCGACGGCTACCCCTCGCCCACGAGCTATTCGACCAATTCCGAGAGCGAGAAGAAGAAGGAAGACATCCGCATCGCCTTCGCCAATGCCGCCGTCTCGTCCTTTTCGGTGGTGCCGCCGACCCAGCCGGCCAAAGACCGCATCCCGCTGACCGAAAACGACCGCACCGGCGTCGTCGATCCGATGACCGCCGCGATCATCTCGGTGCCGGGCAACGGCGATCTGCTCTCGCCCGATAACTGCAAGCGCACCATCCCTATTTTCGACGGCCGCCAGCGCTACGATCTCGTTTTCAGCTATGAGCGCATCGACAACGCCAAGGACATCAAGGGCTATAACGGCAAGCTCCTGGTCTGCCGCGTCGATTACCGGCCGATCGCCGGTCACAAGCCGGACAAGCTGAACGTCAAATACATGCAGGACAACAAGAACATCTTCGTGTGGCTGGCGCCGGTCGCCGGCACGCGCGTCCTGTTTCCGGCCCGCGTCTCGATCGTGACCCTGATCGGCGTCGTCGTCGTGCAGGCGGAGAGCTTTGAGGTCAGTCCGCGCGAAGCGAGCATCCAGAGCAGCGGCGCCAAATAACGGGCGCCGCCTCGCGCGAAATTAACAAATCGAAAGCAAAAAACCGCTGTCTCTTCGCTGCCACCCGGGGAATTCGTGGCAGGCGAAGATAAAAACCCTATATCTAGGCGTGAACGAACGCGCACTCGTTGCGAGTCAGCGATTCGGGCGCGATTCGTTCGGTGCGTGTTCCGCTTTGTTACCAAACGCATCAAAAGCGACGTAAACCGTCGCAATATGGTACAGAAAACGCCCGAGATAGCCCGGCAAGCCGATAATGTCCGTATCCCTCACGCCAATTCCGCCCGCACAGCGCGGGCGTGGCGTCACCGCCGTGCTCGGTCCGACCAACACCGGCAAGACGCATCTCGCGATCGAGCGCATGCTCGCGCATTCCTCGGGCGTGATCGGACTGCCGCTGCGGCTGCTGGCCCGCGAAGTCTATAACCGCGCCGTCGAGCGCGTCGGCGCGGGCTCGGTCGCGCTGATCACCGGCGAAGAAAAGATCAAGCCGGCGAATGCCCGCTACTGGGTCTCGACGGTCGAGGCGATGCCGCAGGATCTCGATGTCGCCTTCGTCGCCCTCGATGAAGTGCAGCTTGCCGCCGATCTCGAGCGCGGCCACGTTTTCACCGACCGCATGCTCAATCGCCGCGGCCGCGAGGAAACGCTGGTGCTCGGCGCCGCGACGATGCGCGGCCTCATCGAGCGGCTTCTGCCGGGCGTCAATGTCGTGCAGCGCCCGCGCCTTTCGAATCTCGTATTCTCCGGCGACAAGAAGATCACGCGATTGCCGCGCCGCTCGGCGATCGTCGCCTTTTCGGCGGAAGAAGTTTACGCCATCGCCGAACTGATTCGCCGCCAGCGCGGCGGCGCCGCCGTCGTGCTCGGCGCGCTCTCGCCGCGCACAAGGAACGCCCAGGTCGACATGTATCAGGCCGGCGACGTCGATTACCTCATCGCGACCGACGCGATCGGCATGGGCCTCAATCTCGACGTCGATCACGTGGCCTTCGCTTCCGATCGCAAGTTCGACGGCTATCAGTTCAGGAACCTCAACCCCGCCGAATTCGCCCAGATCGCCGGCCGCGCCGGGCGCCATTCGCGCGACGGCACCTTCGGCACCACCGGCCGCTGCCGCCCCTTCGAAGCGGAGCTCGTCACCAAACTCGAAAATCACGAATTCGAGCCGGTCCGCATCGCCCAATGGCGCAACAGCACCCTCGATTTCCGCTCGATCAAGGCGCTGCTCGCGAGCCTTGCTGCCGGGCCGCGCGAGGAAGGTCTCGTGCGCGCACCCCTCGCGGACGACGTATTGGTGCTTGAGCACGCGGCAAAGGATAAAGACAGCGCCGCGCTCGCCACGACCCCCGCCGCCGTCGAGCGGCTATGGGAAGCCTGTCAGCTTCCGGACTATCGTAAGATAGCCCCGGCCGCACATGCCGAATTGGCGATGACCCTCTATGGATTCCTGATGCGGAAGGGTAGAATACCGGCCGAATGGATTGCACGCCAGATTGACCACGCCGACCGAACCGATGGTGACATCGATACGCTCTCGAACCGCATCGCCCAAGTCCGTACCTGGACTTTCGCGGCAAACCGGGCCGACTGGCTCGATGATCCGGAGCACTGGCAGGGCGTCGCGCGCGCAGTCGAGGATCGGCTCTCCGATGCCTTGCACGAGCGGCTCACGCAACGCTTTGTCGATCGCCGCACCAGCGTCCTTTTGCGCCGCCTGAGAGAGAACACCACATTGGAAACTGAAATTACCAAGACCGGCGACGTTGTCGTCGAAGGCCACATCATCGGTCATCTCTCGGGCTTCGAATTTTCACCCGCTGACGCTTCCGGCGACTCCGAGGCCAAGGCCCTGCGCGGCGCCGCGCAAAAGGCGCTCGCGAGCGAAATCGAAAATCGCGCGGAAAAACTCGCCGAATCCGGCGACGAGGTTTTCGTGCTCACGGCCGACGGCACGCTCCGCTGGAGCGGCGATCCGGTCGCCAAGCTGATTCCGGCCGACGGCGTGTTCGAGCCGCGTCTGCGCATCCTCGCCGACGAACAGCTCACGGGTCCCGCGCGCGAAAAGGTCGAAGAGCGTCTTGCGCGCTGGATGAAAGCGCATGTCGAAAAACTGCTCGGCCCGCTCGTCGCGCTCGGCAAGGCCGAGGATGTCACCGGCATCGCCCGCGGCGTCGCCTTCCAGCTCGTCGAAGCCTTCGGCGTGCTTGAGCGCGCCAAGGTCGCCGATGAAGTGAAGGGTCTCGATCAGCCGACGCGCGCGATCCTGCGCCAGCACGGCGTGCGCTTCGGCGCGCATCACATCTATATGCCTGCGCTCCTGAAGCCCGCGCCGCGCGCACTGAGCACGCTGCTGTGGGCGCTCAAGAACGGCGGCCTGCAGCAGAAGGGCGTCGATGACCTGCCCGCGCTTGCCGCGAGCGGCCGCACGTCGATTCCGGTCGATCCCGAAATCGCCAAACCGCTTTACCGGCTTGCCGGTTATCGCGTTTGCGGCGCGCGCGCGATCCGCGTCGATATTCTCGAGCGCCTCGCCGATCTCATTCGTCCCGCGCTCGCCTGGCGTCCCGGCATGCAGGGCGACAAGCCCGCCGGCGCCTTCGACGGCCGCGGCTTTACGGTGACGGTGGCGATGACATCGCTTGTCGGCTGCGCCGGCGAGGATTTTGCCGCCATTTTGCGCGCGCTCGGCTATCGCATGGATCGGCGCCCCGCCCCGATTGAACCGGCGGCGGCGGAAACGCCTGCCGCCGCGGAAACAAGCGCCAACGCGCAAACCGCGCCCGCGGCAACGACCCAAGCCCCGCCCGCCGAAGCCCCGGCTGATGCACAAGCCGAGACAGCAAGCGAAGCGCCCGCGCCGGAAACACCCGCCGGCGAGACGCCTGCTGCAACAACCGCCGCTGAAAATTCCGGCGAAAGCGAGAGCGAGAGTGCGAGCGCCAGCGCCGAAGCCGCCACAGCAGCAGCGGCGGCGGAACCGGCAATGATCGAAGTCTGGCGGCCGGGCCGCCCGCCCGGCGAGCGCCGTGCGCATCGTCCGCATGATCGCGAGCGCAAACGCCCGCAGCATGTTTCATTGCCCGCGCAAGGCGGTGACAGCGCCGCCGCCGAAGGCGAAGCCAAAGCTCGCGACGGCCGTCATGAGCGCAAGCATGACAGCGCGCGCCGTCACGACCGCAAACCGCGTCACGACAATTCGCGGCACGAGCGTTCGCGCGACAAGCCGCGCCGCGAATATCACGAGCGCCGCGACAAGCCGATCGATCCCAACTCGCCTTTCGCGGCCCTTCTGCAACTGAAGGCTCGCATGCAATCGGCAGGCGAGTCGAAAGATGAGCCGGGAAAAACCGACGAAGACAAAAACAGCTGAGTCCGCAGCCGCCCACCAGCGGATCGACCGCTGGCTATGGCACGCGCGCGTCGTGAAGACGCGCAAGCTCGCGGCAAAGCTTGTTGCCGCCGGTCACGTCCGGGTCAACGGCCGCCGTGTCCAAAGTCCTTCGCATTCCGTCGGCCGTGAAGATGTGTTGACCGTGGCGCTGCCGGGCAGCATCCGCGTCGTGCGCGTGATCGAGTTCGCCAGCCGCCGCGAAGGTGCGCACGCCGCAATGGCCCTATACGAAAACATCAAGCCCTTCGGCCCGGAATCTTGATGCATTTGCTTGCACCATCCGCGCACATGCGTTAGGCCCCGCCCGTCACTATATCCAGAAGATCATGACCTACGTCGTCACCGAAAACTGCATCCGCTGCAAATACATGGACTGCGTCGAAGTCTGTCCCGTCGACTGCTTCTACGAAGGCGAAAACATGCTCGTCATTCACCCCGACGAGTGCATTGACTGCGGCGTTTGCGAGCCGGAATGCCCGGCTGAAGCCATCAAGCCCGACACCGTCGGCGATCTCGATAAATGGCTCACGCTCAACGCCGATTACGCCAAGGTCTGGCCGAATATCACCGTGAAGCGCGAGCCGCCGGCCGATGCCAAGGAATGGGACGGCAAGCCGGACAAGGAAAAGTTGTTCTCACCCGAACCGGGCGAAGGCGACTAGCCGGACGCGGCGCGATCGAGCTTCGCGCGATCGAATATTGCGCGCGCCGCAGGGTATTTATCCCTCTTATTGTTTTGGGCCATCGCCTGGCCCCAAGACATTGATTTTCTGCCGATTTGTGGTAATATAGTCACAATCACAAACGTATCGCCCAGCTTTGGTGCTCCCCACGGAGCCTTCCATCTCGGAACTAGACTATTTATCCGGCGTTTCTCAGGCTGTCCTCGCCTCACAAGGGATGCGGACGGTATTCACACCTTACGGTTGAGCGAGTGACCACGATGAATAAAAAACGCAAGGCAGCGGCAAAAGGATCAAAAGTGGCCAAAAGCAAAACCGCGTCCGCGAAGACGACCCCTCCTGCCGCAGCCCCGGTCAAGAAGCCGGCGCTGAGCCGCCAGGGTTTCCGCACCAATGAGCACATCGTTTATCCGGCGCACGGCGTCGGCCAGATCGTGCGTATCGAAGAGCAGGAAGTCGCGGGCCACAAGCTCGAGCTGTTCGTCATCAGTTTCCAGAAGGACAAGATGACGCTTCGCGTTCCGACCGCGAAAGCGGCGGCCGTCGGCATGCGCAAGCTCGCCGGCCCCGACGTCGTCAAGAAGTCGCTCGACACGCTCAAGGGCCGCGCCCGCATCAAGCGCACGATGTGGAGCCGCCGCGCCCAGGAATACGAAGCGAAGATCAATTCGGGCAATCTGATCTCGATCGCCGAAGTCGTCCGCGATCTCTTCCGCTCGGAAAATCAGCCGGAGCAGTCCTACAGCGAACGCCAGCTTTACGAAGCGGCGCTCGATCGCATGGTGCGCGAGCTCGCCACCATCGAGGACATCACCGAGACCGAAGCCGGCAAGCAGGTCGAAGGCTATCTCCTCAAGGGTCCGAAGCGCGGCCCCAAGACGGAAGAAGCGCCCGCTGAAAAGCAGGACGAAGCGGCCTGATCGCTTTTGCTCCGGCAAAATAAAAAAGCCCGGCCTCGCGCCGGGCTTTTTCTTTGAAGCTCATTCGACGACGATCTTTACCCGGTCGCCGAACTTCAACTTGGCATCCTTGTCGAGGCCGTTGAGGATCAGGAAGCGCTCGAGCTTCTTGTCCGGCACCGCCATTCTGCGCGCGAGCCGCTCGACCGTATCGGTCAGGCCGACACGCACCACCGAAATGCGCAGCGGCTTGACGTTCTTGATCTCCTCGGTGCCGACCCGGCGGAAGGTATCGGCGGCCGCGCGGAAAGCCTGATCGTTCTGCGGCGTGATCTCGCGCGCGGCGAAAACCAGCCGATAGACGTCGCTGCCGAAACGGATCGCGTAGAGGCGGAACGACCATTGCTGCCCGCGCGCGACGGCCGTCGCCGCCGGGAAGCCGTTGATGTTCATTGCCTGAATCGACGCCGGATCGACGCCGTCGATCCAGCCGGAGGACAGATAGGTCGCAAGCGGCGTGGTGCCCGGAACCCGCACGGCGTCGAGACGCAGCGCTTCCTTGCCCGAAGCAGTCGCGCCGAGCACGGCTTGCGCCGTGTTTTCGAGCGAGAAGCCCTCCGGCGCGGTGAAGGTGAATCCGAGGTTCGGATGCAGGAAGCTCCGGCCCCGCACGTAGCCTTCCTTCGGATCGTCGCCATAGACCATGCCGTCGATGGCATCGAGGAAATCGCCGCGGTCGCGCTCGGCGCTTTGCGCGCCGTACTGGCTGGCATTGGTGATGGCGAGCGAAACGCGCTCGGGCGTCGCCGGATGGCTCGAGATGAAATCGACCTGATCCTTGCTCTGGCTCACCGCGTTGCCGGCGCGCAGATTGGCGTAACGGCCCATCGTCGCAAGAAAGCGCGAGGCGCCGTAAGGATCGTAGCCGGCGCGCGCCGAAATCCCGACGCCGACCGCATCGGCCTCCAGCTCCTGATCGCGCGAGAACGCCGCGAGCGAGATCTTGTTCTTGGCGAGCGCCAGCGCGCCCAAATCCGGATCCTGCACGACGTCGGAAATCACCCGGCTCACGATCATCGCCTGCCGCACCTGCGCTTCGCGGATCGCCGCGTGCCGCGCGATGACATGCGCCATTTCGTGCGCGAGCACCGAGGAAAGCTCGGCGTCGTCGTTGGCGAGCGCGATCAGGCCGCGCGTTACATAGAGTGTGCCGCCAGGCAGCGCGAAGGCGTTGATCGCCGGCGAGTTGAGGATCGTCACGCGATAATGAATGTCGGGCCGCTCCGACGCCGACACCAGGCGGTTCACGACCTTGGTGATCTGCGCCTCGAGCGCGGGCGAATGATAAACGCCGCCATAGGCCGCGACGAGGCGCTCATGTTCCTTGCGCTGCTCGGGCGGCAGCTCGCGCGCGACATCGTCGCGCGCGGCGGAGGCTTCCGACAAACCGAAGCGATCGGTTTCCAGCGTCGAGCACGAGGCAAGCAGGAGCGAGACGGCAAGCGCCGCCCCGGCAAGGCGAAAGCCCGCCGGCCAAACCGCACCCTTTTCCCTGCGCCACATCATGTGCCGCGATCCTTCAGCAATTCCAGCGATGCCGGCTGGCGGATTTCGATGGCCGGCCCGCCCGAGGAGAATAGCACGCCGCGCACTCGCACCCGTTGACCTCGCAGGCTTTTGAGATCGATCCCGACCGCCGCAAAGCCCCGGCGCGCCGCGCGCGGAATGACGATTGTAAAGTCTTTGCGATAGCGCTTCCCGAAATCGAGATAGGTACGGCTCGCCGTTTCGCCAATATGGTGAACAACTCCCTCCACCACCGCGAACCGGCCTGTCGCCGCATTCAGCGCCGCGAGGTCGTCGGCGGCGATCACGGCAAAACGCGCCTCCCGCCAAAGACCTTTTCGCGCGGCCCGCGCTTTGTTTTCGGCATCGAGCAGCGCGTGTACGCAGGGCAGCGCGCTCGCTTCGGGCGCCACCCGCAGCCAGCCCGCGGCGACGAGATCGGCCTGCAGCCAGCGCGCGTCGTTTCCGGCAAGAACGGCTTGCGCGACGAGACGCCCGTAACGATCGCGAACGCCCTCGCCGCCATAAAGCGTCAGCGATTTGCCTGCGGCAATTTGATTGAGCGCATCGGTCGCCTGCGCTGCCGCTGCCGCATCACCGTCGAGCGCATTCGCCGCGACGACACCCGCGAGCCGCAGCTCGCGGCCGTCGGCAAGACGCAAGGTCGCGCCATCATGTGCATTCGACACCAACACAGTTTCGAGTACGGCTCGGGCTTCCGCGCACCCCCCCATCACTTCGGTGGCGCAAGCCGGAAGCGAAACAGCCATCGCAGCGGCGCCAGCCGTCCACCAGGCGATCGCAGAACTATGGCGAACGCAGCGCACGCGTAACGATCCCCCTTCTCCCGCGTCTTATGAGCGGCCATTATCAACGGCTTTATGGCGGCGATTTTGCGGCCTCCGGCACGCCGCTAAATTCGCCTGCCTGTTGCAAAAATTATTCGGCGGCTTCCAGCCGCTTGTGATCGAGCGGCAGAATTTCGACCTTCTTGCCTTCCTCGGCCACGAGCACGGCGTTTTCGGGCACGGCGGTCCAGTTCTTGTGGTCGCCGTCGAGGGGCTCGGAAACTACGACGACATCGGATCCCGATGTCCGGAAATAAAGCGTATTGGCGGCGTCGTTCACCGCGTAACGGAAAGCATAGAGGTCGCGGCCATTGGCAAGCGCCGCCGTGAAGCGCATCGACACTTTATGGCCGCCCTCCCCGAGCATGCCGGTGATCCGGTGGAGCACCTTCGCCGTCGCCGCGACCGGCGAAGTTTCGGCACCCGCGCCCATGATGGCGAGAAACACCGCTTCCGAGTCGGTGGTGCCGAGCCGCGCGGGATAAACTTCATCGGGGATCATGTTCTCGACCCGCCGCCGCAGCCGGCTCCAGTCGCCGACGAAGCCGTTATGCATGAACAGCCAGTTGCGGCAGACGAACGGATGACAATTCGGCCGGGTGATCGGCGTTCCCGTCGCCGCGCGAATATGCGCGAAGAACAGACGCGAGCGGATGTGGCGGCACAGATAGCGCAGATTCTCATCCGACCACGCCGGCCGCACTTCCTTGTAGAGTCCGGGATCGGGATATTCGCCGAACCAGCCGAGGCCGAAACCGTCGCCGTTGGTGCTGACCGTCGATTCGAGCGCTTTGATGCTTTGCGAGATCAGCGAGTGTGACGGCTCCGTCACATAGTGCTCGAGAGCGATGGTCTCTCCGCGATAAGCGATCCACCGGCACATATCCGCTAATCCCGTCCGTTACATCCCGCGCTGGCTATCTCGCTGCGAGGAATGAGCGAATTCGCCATTTCGCGCAAATCACTTCCCGTCACAGATTATGAATCTGCAGCCAGTTCTCCAGCAACACCGCCTGCCACAGTTTCGAGTGCCCCTTGGGGGTGAGTTCCCCTTCCGGATTGGCCAGGAGCCGCTCGACATAGTCACGGTTAAAGAGACCGCGCGCCCGTGCCGAAGGCTGGTTGAGAACGTCGCGGGCATAATCGAGAAACGGCCCGCGGATGTATTTGAGCGCCGGCACCGGGAAATAGCCCTTCGGCCGGTCGATGACCTCCGGCGGCACGACGCCGCGCGAAGCTTCCTTGAGGACGTATTTGCCGCCGTCGCGCACCTTGAGCCCGGCCGGGATGCGGGCGGCGAGTTCCACGAGCTCATGGTCCAGAAACGGCACACGGGCCTCGAGGCCCCAGGCCATCGTCATGTTGTCGACCCGCTTCACCGGATCGTCCACCAGCATGACCTCGGTATCGAGCTCCAGCGTCGCGTCGATCGGGCGGGCCTCCGCGTGCTCGGCGAAGAAGCGCTCGACGAATTCGCCGGTGTAATCCTCGCCGGCGTATTCGGGCGAAAGCGCCTCGCGCATCTCGGCGTGGTCGCGGTCGAAATAGACCCGCGCGTAATCGGCCGCCGGATCGTTCGAGCGCATCATTTTCGGATACCAGTGATAGCCGCCGAACACTTCGTCGGCGCCCTGGCCGCTTTGCACGACCTTGACGTGCTTTGCGACCTCGCGTGACAGAAGATAGAAGCCGATCGCATCGTGGCTCATCATCGGCTCGGACATCGCCTCGATCGCATCGGGCAGCGCCTTCAGCGCCGCATCCGACGGAATCATGATGCGCTGATGCTGTGTGCCGAATTTCTTCGCGATGAAATCGGAATACTTGAACTCGTCGCCCTTGAGGTTGCCGACGCTCTCGAAACCGATGGCGAATGTCTTGAGATCGGTTTGGCCGCTTTGCGCGAGCAGCGCGACCACGAGCGAACTGTCGAGTCCGCCCGACAGCAAAACGCCGACCGGGACGTCGGCGACCTGCCGCCGCTTGATCGACACCGTGAGCGCATCGAGCACGGCTTCCTGCCACTCTTCCTTGCTCATCGCACGGTCTTGCGGCCGTGTGCCGACGTCGAGATGCCAGTAGGTTTCCTCGCGCCGCGTGCCGTCGGGCTCGATCGTCAGGATCGTCGCCGGCGGCAATTTGCGAACGCCCTTCAGGATCGTGCGCGGCGGCACGACGACGGCGTGCAGCGACATGTAGTTATGAAGACCGACCGGATCGATCGACGTATCGACGCCGCCCGCCGCGAGCAGCGCCGGCAGCGTCGATGCAAAGCGCAAACGCTTGCCGTCGTCGGCGAGGTAAAGCGGCTTGATGCCGAGCCGGTCGCGCGCGATGACGACCCGTCCCGAGTCGCGCTCCCAGAGCGCGAAGGCGAACATGCCGTGGAAGCGCTCGACGCAGCGCGCCCCCCATTCGGCATAGGATTTGAGAATGACCTCGGTGTCGCCGCCGGAGAAAAAGCGATGGCCTTTTTCCTTCAGCGTCTTTCGCAGCTCGCGAAAATTATAGATGCAGCCGTTGAACGCGATCGCGAGCCCAAGCTCGCTGTCGATCATCGGCTGGTTCGATGTCGCTTCGCAATCGAGGATGCTGAGGCGCCGGTGGCCGAGGCCGATGCGATCCTGAATGAAGATTCCGCTCGCATCGGGTCCGCGCGCGGCCATGCTCTTCGCCATCGAGGCGATGTCAGCCGCCGATACTTGTTGCTGAAACGATATTTCTCCGCATAACCCGCACATCAGAACATGATCCCGAAACGTTGAAGCCGGTTTTCGGAAAGGATCACGCTCCAACAGGAAGCCGGATCGGATTCAGCCGGAATGGATCGAAGGGTAGAGACGCGCTTTAGACAGATACACGCCCCCAATGCTTGGCTGCATTGGCGGTTGCTGACGTTCACGATGTTCTCCTGATTGTCTTTCGTGATGAAAACGCAGCCCGGCGCGAAAGTGTTCCTCACTTTTTCGACAAGGACACTCGCATTGCGGGAAAAACCCGTTTGCGCGCACGACGCGAAATCCGAAGGAAAAGCTTGATAGGATAAAACTATTATACTTTCGTCTAGGGGTTGTGCCCAACTATCGTGTTGCACAGCAGCAAAAGCAACGCTTGCTACCAACGTTACATTTTTAGTTAGATGGCGCGTGGGCGCGATAACCGCGCAGCCAAAAGCACGGCGACAACCAACCACAACCGCGCCGTCGGGTGGATTGAAGGAGGAAATCGATGACGAATAAATCTGGCAAACAATCGAGCGCGCCTATGGCCGGCCGCCGCAAATTTCTGAAGGCCGCCGGTCTCGGCGTCGCCGCGGCCGCCGTCGCCGCACCGAACGTCGTCAAGGCGCAGGGTCCGGTCAACATGCGTTGGCAGAGCACCTGGCCGTCCAAGGACATCTTCCACGAATACGCGCTCGACTACGCCAAGAAGGTCAACGACATGACCGGCGGCGACCTCAAGATCGAAGTGCTGCCGGCAGGCGCCGTCGTTCCGGCCTTCCAGCTCCTCGAAGCCGTATCGAAAGGCACGCTCGACGGCGGTCACGGCGTGCTCGTCTATCACTACGGCAAGCAGACCGCGCTCGCGCTGTGGGGTTCGGGTCCGGCTTACGCGATGGACGCCAACATGCTGCTCGCCTGGCACAAATATGGCGGCGGCAAGGAACTGCTCGAAAAGCTCTACAAGTCGATCGACGCCAACGTCGTATCGTTCCCCTACGGCCCGATGCCGACGCAGCCGCTGGGCTGGTACAAGAAGCCG
>DATMFI010000020.1:0-134999 GCA_035556215.1 Xanthobacteraceae bacterium
CCGCGCTCGATCTGATCGAGCTCGACAAGGCGCTGGTCGAAAAACCGCTCGCCAAGGCCCGCGCCTTCACCGAAGCCGCCGGCCTGCCGGAGCCGGCGAGCAACATCCTGCCGGTGAAGCTTGGCGACGAGGAGCGCACGCTGCGCGCATCGGAAATGCTCGCGGACGAAGGCTTCCTCGTCGTCGGCATCCGCCCGCCGACGGTGCCGAAGGGTACCGCGCGCCTCCGCCTCACCTTCACCGCCGGGCATCCGGACGATGAGGTCGAGCGCCTCGCCCATCTCGTCCGCACGCGCATTCTCGGCAACTGATCTGGAAACGAAATGCGCACGCTGTTTGTCACGTCCACCGGCACCGAGATCGGCAAGACCTACGTCACCGCCGCGCTCGCGCGCCATTACAAGGCCAAAGGCGAGCGCGTCACGGTGCTGAAACCGGTGCTGTCCGGTTTCGATCCGAATGACTTCGCCGGAAGCGATCCGGCAATTCTGCTTCAAGCCCTCGGCGAAACGCCGACGCTTGCCGCTGTCGGGCGCGTCTCCCCGTTCCGCTACCGCGCGCCGCTCGCGCCCAATCAGGCGGCGGCCAAGGAAGGCAGCAAGGTCGATTTCGACGCCATCGTGAAATGCTGCGAGGACGCCGCGAGCGCCGATGGCGATCTTCTGCTCATCGAAGGCATCGGCGGCCTGATGGTGCCGCTCGACGACAGCCGCACCGTACTCGATCTCATCGCCGCGCTCGGCGCGCCGATCCTGCTGGTCACCGGCAGCTATCTCGGCACCATCAGCCACACTTTAACGGCCGTTGAAGCCGCAAAAACCCGCAAGCTCGCCGTGCACGCCATCGTCATCAGCGAAAGCGAAGGCAGCACGGTGCCGCTCGAGGATACCGCCGCCGCCATTCGCCGGTTCACCGAGCTTCCCGTCGCAACGCTCACGCGCGGCGGCTCCATCCAATCCCTGACGGACCTGCTTTGAACATTCTCGACACGCTTACCGCCTGGGCCCACGCGCATCCGCATTTTGCGTTCGCGCTCGTGCTCCTGCTCGCCTTTTCGGAATCGCTGCCGATCTTCGGCGGCTTCGTGCCCGGCACCGCGCTGATCATCGCGATCGCCGCCATCGTTCCGAAGGAGTGGGAATATCTCACCGCCGTCACCGTTGCCGCCGCGGTCGGCGCGAGCCTCGGCGACGGCATCTCGTTCTGGCTCGGTCATCATTTTCAGCGCAACGTTCTCAGCCACTGGCCGCTCGTGAATCATCCCGAGCTTGTCGCCAAGAGCGAGCGCTTCCTCGAACGGAACGGCGAGATCAGCGTCCTGTTCGCGCGTTTCCTGCCGCCGGTGCGGGCGCTCGTGCCGCTGTTTGCCGGCATTCTCGAAATGCCCGTGAGCCGTTACGTGCTCGCCAACATCGCCGCCGCGATCCTCTGGGCGCCGGCGCATATCGTGTTCGGCGCGCTGCTCGGCAGCTCGATCGACGCCATCGCGCCGGAGTTCGGCCGCTTCATGGTGATCGCGGCCGCCGTGACCGGGATCAGCGTCGCGTTCATCTGGTTCGTTCGCCGCCTGCTGAACGGGCGAAACGGCGAGCACTAGAGCGTTTTCAAGCAAAGCGAGTACCGTTCGCGCGAAGAAAACGCGACAGCCCGAATATCCGGAGAATAAAAAAACCGGTCTCGGGCAAGCCCGAGACCGGTGTTCGTCTTTTTCGTATTTGTATTTCTTCGCTTAGCGCTTCGAGAACTGGAAGCTGCGGCGGGCTTTCTTGCGGCCGTACTTTTTGCGCTCGACCACGCGGCTGTCGCGGGTGAGGAAGCCGGCCTTCTTGAGCACGCCGCGCAGATCCGGCTCGTACTCGGTCAGCGCCTTCGAGAGGCCGTGGCGCAGCGCGCCCGCCTGGCCCGAGAGGCCGCCGCCGGAAACCTTGCAGATGACGTCGAACTGGCCCTGCCGGTTCGCCGTCACGAGCGGCTGCTGGATCACCATGCGCAGCACCGGGCGCGCGAAGTAGACTTCGATCGGCCGGGTGTTGACGATGATCTTGCCGGAGCCCGGCTTCACCCAGACGCGGGCGACCGCGTCCTTGCGCTTGCCGGTGGCGTAAGCACGGCCCTGCTGGTCGAGCTTCTGCACGTAAACGCGCTTTTCGGTTTCGTTGCCGCTTTGCTTGAGCGCCGCAAGCCCTTCGAGCGATTGAACGGTTTCGGCCATTAGGCGACCCTCTTGTTCTTGCGGTTCAGTTTCGAAACGTCGAGCACTTCCGGCTTCTGCGCTTCGTGCGGGTGCTTGTCGCCCTTGTAAACGCGGAGATTGCCGAACTGCTTGCGGGCGAGCGGCCCCTCGTCGAGCATGCGCTCGACAGCCTTCTCGACGACGCGCTCCGGGAAACGGCCTTCGAGGTGGAAGCGCGCGGTGCGCTCCTTGATGCCGCCCGGATAGCCGGTGTGGTGATAGTAAACCTGCTGGTCGCGCTTCTTGCCGGTGAAGACGACCTTCTCGCAGTTGGTGACGATGACGAAGTCACCGCAATCCATGTGCGGGGTGTAGCTCGGTTTGTGCTTGCCCCGGAGCCGCATCGCGACGATGGAAGCGAGACGGCCGACCACGAGGCCGGTGCCGTCGATCAGCACCCATTTCTTCTCGATATCGGCAGGCGTTGCCGAATAGGTTTTCATGGTTCTGTCCATTGAGGTTCGAGGCCGGAAGGCCCGCGAAAAACTGGCGCTGATGTACGGGAGGCCCGTCACGCCGTCAATGCAGTTCGATAAAGTATAGTCGTTTTATTTCAATGGCTTATTATTTTGGTATTTTGATACCCTTTAATAAGGCCCCATTTTACCGGCATTACCTTGGCGGAATCGAATAAGTTGCCACCGAGTGCGCCACCACCTCGTCCTCGCCGTCGGCGCGGATGGCGATTTCACCGACGGTGAGCCGTTTTCCGAGCTTCAACAGCGTGCAATCGGCCAGCACGTCGCCAGCCCTGGGCTTGCGCAGGAAATTGATGTTGAGGCTCGTGGTGACGGCGAGCGGCACCCAGCCGATGCTCGCGAGAATGGCGACATACATCGTCGCGTCCGCGAGCATCATCATTGTCGAACCCGACACCGTGCCGCCGGGCCGGAGAATCTTGTCGCTGTTCTTCATGCGCACAAGGGCCGAGCCCATTCCGACGCGTTCGATCTTGAACAGACCATCGGGCCCGAAATCGCCTTGCGGAAAATCGCGGGCGAAATGCGCCTCGATCTCGCTCGCCGTCAGCTTCGGTGCCTGCATGGTCACTCCTAAAGTCAGGGAACGCCGCTATTTGCCCGCTCGTTATTCGGGATAGAATGCAGTCAATCGTAACGGAAAGCCACCATGTCGAAGCCTGCCCTCACCCCCGCCGAGCCGATCTTGCTTCGTGAAGATCACGACGGCATCGCCACCCTCACCCTCAATCGCCCCGCGCAGCGCAATCCGCTCTCGGAAGGCTTGATGGATTTGATCACCGCCGAATTGCAGAAGATCGCCAAGGATCGCTCGGTGCGCGTCGTCATCCTCGCCGCGAACGGCCCGGTTTTTTCTTCCGGCCACGACCTCAAGGAAATGACGCTGCGGCGCAAGGATGCCGACAAGGGCCGGGCCTATTTCAAGGCGCTATTCGATAAATGCGCGAACATGATGCAGACCGTCGTGCATCTGCCGCAGCCGGTGATCGCGGCGGTCCATGGCGTTGCGACCGCTGCCGGGTGTCAGCTCGCTGCAAGCTGCGATCTCGTCGTCGCGTCGGAAAACGCTTCGTTCGGCACGCCCGGTGTGCAGATCGGCCTCTTCTGCTCGTCGCCGATGGTCGCGCTCTCGCGCAAAGTGTCGAGCAACCACGCCATCGAAATGCTGACGACCGGCGAGCTGGTGCCGGCCAAGCGCGCCTATGAAATGGGCCTCGTCAATCGTCTCGTCGAGGAAGGCGAAGCCTATCACGGCGCGCTGGAGCTCGCGAAAAAGATCGCCGCAAAATCCTCTTATGTCTTGAAGATCGGCAAGGAAGCCTTCTATCGTCAACGTGAAATGAATCTCGCCGACGCCTACAAATACGGCGCGGGTGTCATGGCCGAGAACATGATGGCGCGTGATGCCGAGGAAGGCATCGGCGCCTTTATCGAAAAACGCGCGCCGAAATGGGAGGATCGTTGATGCGTCTTGTCCTGACCGCCGTGTTTGCGGCGAGCCTGTTGTCACTTGGCTTTTCCGCGCCGTCGCAGGCGCAGACCGCCGAACAGCGCGCCGCCTGCAAGGACGATTTCCAGAAGCTTTGCAAAGGCGTCATGCCCGGCGGCGGCCGTGTGATGAAGTGCCTCTCCGAGCACAAGGACAAGGTTTCCGAAGCCTGCCGCAAGGCCGCGAATATCTAGAGCGTGATCCCGAAAAGCCGGAGCCGGTTTTCGGAAAAGATCATGCTCAAACAAAAAGACCTGCTGTGAACCACGACCATTACGACGACAGCTACATTCGCGGCATCCTGAACACCGTGAAGAACATCGCGATCGTAGGCGCGAGCGCCAACGAGAGCCGGCCGAGCCTGTTCGTCACCAAATATCTCTCCGAGCGCGGCTACAACGTCTTTCCGATCAATCCGGGCCGCGGCGGCGAATTGACCGGCGGCCTCAAGACTTACGCCAGGCTCGCCGACGTGCCCGAGCGGATCGACATGGTCGATGCTTTCCGCCGCTCCGAGGACATCCCGAAAGTGCTCGATGAAGTGCTGGCCCTCCCGAGCCGTCCGATGGTGTTCTGGATGCAGCAGGGCATTTGCAACGACGAGGCGGCGGCAAAAGCCGAAGCCGCCGGCATGAAAGTCGTCATGAACCGCTGTCCCAAGATCGAATATGGCCGTCTTTCCGGCGAGATCGGCTGGGTTGGCGTCAACAGCCGCACGATTTCATCGAAGCGCCAGCAGCGCATTCTGGGCGGCGTCCAGCGCTTGAGGCTGAACAAGGAATAAGCCAGAGTTTGCGCTATCCTTTTCAGGCTATCGTGCCGGACACACGACGATCATCGTTCCCTAAAACCATCAATACGTAGAGCGTAACAGGAGAAACTGGTGGCAAACGAAAAGCGCGAACCCGGATTTGCGACTCTGGCCATTCACGCGGGCGCGCAGCCCGATCCCACGACCGGCGCGCGCGCGACGCCGATTTATCAGACCACCTCGTTCGTGTTCGATGACGTCGATCATGCCGCCTCGCTCTTTGCGTTGCAGACCTTCGGCAACATCTATACCCGCATCACCAACCCGACGAATGCCGTTCTTGAAGAGCGCGTCGCCGCGCTCGAAGGCGGCACCGCGGCGCTCGCGGTGGCATCGGGTCACGCCGCGCAGGTCAACGTCTTCCAGACCCTGCTCACGCCTGGCGACGAGATCATCGCATCGAAGAAGCTCTACGGCGGCTCGATCAATCAGCTGAACCACGCCTTCAAGAGCTTCGGCTGGAATGTCGTCTGGGCCGATCCCGACGATATCGGCAGCTTCGAACGCGCTGTCACCAAGAACACCAAGGTGATCTTTGTCGAGTCGATCGCCAATCCCGGCGGCATCATCACCGACCTCGAAGCGATCGCCGCCGTCGCCAAAAAGGCGGGCGTGCCGTTCGTCGTCGACAACACCCTCGCCTCGCCCTATCTGTGCAATCCGTTCAAGCATGGCGCCGACATCATCGTGCATTCGGCGACGAAGTATCTCGGCGGCCACGGCAACTCTATCGCCGGTGTCATCGTCGATGGCGGCTCGTTCAACTGGACGGCGAGCGGCCGCTACCCGATGCTGTCGGAGCCGCGTCCGGAATATGCCGGCATCAAGATCCACGAGACGTTCGGCAATTTCGCCTTCGCCATCGCCTGCCGCGTGCTGGGCCTGCGCGACCTCGGCGCCGCGCTCTCGCCGTTCAATGCGTTCCTCATTCTGACCGGCATCGAGACGCTGCCGCTCCGCATGCGCCGCCATTGCGACAACACGCTAAAGGTCGCGGAATATCTGAAGAACCACCCGAAGGTATCGTGGGTCAGCTATGCGGGCCTTCCCACCGACAAGTATCATTCGCTTGCGCAGAAATATTGCCCCAAGGGCGCCGGCGCGATCCTGACCTTCGGCCTCAAGGGCGGCTACGAGGCGGGAATCAAGCTCGTCTCGGAAGTGCAGCTGTTCTCGCACCTTGCGAATATCGGCGACACGCGCTCGCTCATCATCCACCCGGCTTCGACGACGCACCGCCAGCTCACCGACGAGCAGAAAATTCAGGCGGGCGCCGGGCCGGATGTCGTGCGGCTTTCGATCGGCCTCGAGGATATCGAGGACATCATCGCCGACCTCGATCAGGCGATGAGCTAGCTTCGCCCGAGCAGCGTCACGTGCCGCGCCGCGGCGACGAGCACGATGACCGCGCCGAATTGATGCAACAGCGCGAGCGCGAACGGCGCGACCCATAGCAGCGTGATGATGCCGAGCATCGCCTGGGCCGCCACGAGTCCGAACAAATGCACCGCGCCGAAGCGCACCGGGCGCCCTGCGCCGCGCGCGTCGAACGCGTGCCATGCCGCGAGCGCGAGCAGCGTGTAGGCGACCATGCGGTGGTCGAATTGCACGGTCATCACGTTCTCGAACAGGTTCTTCCACCACGGGCTCAGCACGAAGAGCTGCGAAGCCTGCGGAATGAAACGGCCGTCCATCAGCGGCCAGGTGTTGAAGGTGAGCCCCGCGTTGGTTTTCGCGACGATCGCGCCGAGGAAAATCTGCACGAAGGTCAGCGCCAGCAGCGCCCATGCCGCTCCGCGAATCCGCGCGCTCGCAATGAGCTTGCTGCGGATCTCCAGACTCGTCGCGACCGCGACAATCGCCGCGAGAATGAAACAGGCCGTCGTCAGATGCACCGCGAGCCGGTACTGGCTGACATCCGTTCGCACCGACAGGCCCGAAGCCACCATCCACCAGCCGATGGCGCCTTGCAGGCCGCCGAGCAAAAACAGCCCGCCGAGTTTCCAGCCAAGCGCGCGGCTCACGAGCCCCTTCCAGGCGAACCACAACAGCGGAAACAGAAAGACGGCGCCGATGATGCGGCCGAGCGCGCGATGACCCCATTCCCAGAAATAGATGAACTTGAATTCGCCAAGGCTCATCCCGCGATTGATTTCCTGGTATTGCGGGATTTTCTTGTAATTCTCGAACTCGGCCTGCCACGCGGGTTCCGAAAGCGGCGGCACGATGCCCGTGACCGGCTTCCACTCGGTGATCGAAAGACCCGAACCCGTGAGCCGCGTCGTGCCGCCGATAATGATCATCAGGCCGACGAGCGCGGCGACCGCATAAAGCCACAGGCGCACCGGGCGCATGCGGTCGTGGGCTTTCAACAAGGTACGATTGCCGTGCAAGGTGAGTTCCGTTTTGTCCGCTGGAGAGATATAGAACGGAACGCCTTTCGGCAAACCGCGTCAATCGGATTTCAATCGCACTTATGTCGCAGCGGACCCGCAAACTGATCGGCACCGCCCTCCTGCTCGCCCTTGTGGTGTTCTGGGCATTCTTCGCGATGTCGATCGCGCAGGCCCGCGTGCCGCAAATGTCCGCGCTCGCCGGCGGCGCGCTCGTCGTGTTCCTCGGCCTGATCTGGGTCGTACCCGCCGGGCTGATTATCCGCTGGATGGCGCGCCCGCGCGCTTAAGCGGCGTTGACCCGGCGAAAGCGGTTCCACAGCGCGAACGGCGCACCCGACAAAAACACATCGACAAAGCGCAGCGCCTGGAAGTTGCCGTTCAGCGACACGCGCGGCAGCGCCGTGAGATGCTCTGCGTGCTCGGGGAACAGAACGCCCGGCCGCGTCGTCACCGCCGTCTTGAAGCCCGCCTCTTTCGCGATCTCGAATTCGCGCGCATCGGCCGAGGTCGGATCGCCGACCGGATAGGCGAAATGCTCGCACGGCTTGCCGAGCGAAGCCTCGACGACCTCGCGGCTGCGCCGGATTTCCTGCAGCGCTTTCTCGCGCGGCCATTTCTTCAGCATCACATGATTGACGGTATGCGCGCCGATGGTCGCGAGCTTCGTGCTCGCGAGCTTCTCGATCTCCGGCCAATCCATGCACAGCTCGCGGCACGGCGCGAGCGCATCGACGCCGTAACGTGTGCCCAGGTCGCGCACGACGCGGCGCAATTCGCTTTCGTCTTTCAGGCTGCGCAGCCAGCCGTAAATCTCGCCGAATGTCTGGCGCTTCTGCCGGGCGTTCTCACAGGCAAAGAAATGCTCCTTGCCGTCGATCGGGATCACCATGCGCTCGGCGCGCGCGATGACGCGCTCGAGCGCCACCCACCACAGCTCGCCGAGCCGGTCGGGAAAGCTCGTCGCGATATATTGCGCGAACGGCACCTCATGTTTCTGCAAGATCGGCAGCGCGAATTCGAGATTGTCCTTGTAACCGTCGTCGAAGGTGATCGCGGCAAAGCGCCGCGAATAATCGTGCTGCACCAGCCGCCGGTGCACTTCGTCCATCGAGACGAGTTCGACGCCGCGCGCTCGCAGCCGCTCGATCACGCTTTCCAGAAATTGCGGGGTGATCTCCAGCAAGCGGTTCGGCTGGAAGCTGTCCTTTCGCGCCGGCCGGACGTGGTGCAGCGTGAAAATCAGGCCGACGCCGCCGCACAGCGGCGCCAGCGCCCGATGCGCGCCGCTGAAATAGAGCGTTTCCAGCCCCGCCCGAAACACGCTGTTGCGCAGATTTGCCATCGTCTCCCCGGCCGGAACGGCCTCAAACGGCCATTGGCGGCCGCATTTTGCCTACGGAATGTTGATGATTGTTTGCTTCTCTGCCGGTTAACGAAATCTTCCGGAAATTCTGGGGAAATGGCCCGATGATGGCCCAGGCAATGGTGTACGCGAGAGAGCGGACGGGCGAACCGGCGATCCTCACCGCGCCGTCCATGCCCCGCGCCTTGACCGCGGGCGGCATTCATCGCCTCGAACTCTTCACCGATTTTCGCAGCGCCGAGCAGCATTGGCGGGCGCTCGAGCAGAACGGCGTGCTTTCGCCGTATCAGCAGTTCGACTGGTTGCAGGCCTGGCAGCTCCATGCCGGCGCCTGTGAAGGCATCCTGCCCTTGCTGCTCACCGGCTTCGACCGCGCCGGCAAGCCGCTGTTCCTGCTGCCGTTCGGCTATGCGCCGGATGACCGCTGCAAGATCGTGCGCTTCCTCGGCGGCAAGCACGCCAATTACAATTTCGGCCCGTGGCGGCGCGACTTCGCCGGCGGCGCCGGCGCATTGCGCGCGCTGATCGACTTGCTGCACGCCATGCGGCCCGAACTCGATGGCGTCGAGCTTCTGAGCCAGCCGGAAAATTGGGCCGGGATGCAGAACCCGTTTCTGGCGTTGCCGCACCAGCCGTCGGCGAGCGACGGCTACTGGCTCTCGCTGGCGGGCGAACCGCAGGAAGTCACCGCGCGCATCTTCACTTCGAGCCGCCGCAAGCGGCAGCGCTATCGCGAGCGCAAGCTGCAGGAATATTGCGGCTACCGCCATGTGCGCGCGACGACCGCCGCTGAGGTCGAGCGCTACCTCAAAGCCTTCTTCGCGCAGAAAGCCGAACGCTTTGCGCTACAGGGCATCGACAACGTTTTTGCCGCACCCGGCACCGCCGACTTCATCCGCGAAGTCTGTATTCAGGGCCTCGCCGAAGGCCGCCCGGTCGTCGAGATCCACGCGCTCGATTGCGACCGCGAGGTGCTCGGCGTCTTCGCCTGCCTCAACGACCGCGACTGCTATTCCTCGATGTTCAATTCGTTCGCGCTCGGCGACGCCGCGCGCTTCAGTCCGGGCGTCGTGCTGATCAGCTACATTCTCAAGGATTGCATCGAGCGCGGCATTCAGGCGTTCGACCTCGGCGTCGGTGAAGCCGCCTACAAGGATTATTTCTGCGACCATCAGACAAGGCTGTTCGACAGCTATTTCGGCTTCTCCATGCGCGGCCAGGCCTATGTCGCGGCGCTCTCGGCAAAATCCGGTCTCAAGCGCTGGGTCAAGCACTCGCCATCGCTGATGAAGCTCGTCGCAGCGGCGCGCCGCATGAAAAGCGGCAAATCGGATGGCGCAAAGTCTGACTTAGGCGGCGAAGCGGCTTGATGAATCGCCGGGCGCTCCGCTGCCGGCCGAAATCACCACGACATTCGCGAACTTCTCATCCCTGAGCACCGTCGCCTGACGGTCGCCCGCGTCTTCGTCACCTTCGGCGGCGATCACCGCCGTTGCGCGCGCAAAACGCGCGAGCCGATCCGCGCCGCCAAGCCCTGCAAGCGCAGGCGTCGCGGCAATCACGTATTCGTAGGTCTGCGTAAGCGCGCCGAGCACGATCGACAGCCGGTTCGCGGTGAGCAGTTGCGCGCTATCGCCGATCCCGGCGCCGGGCACGATGAAATGCAGCGTCGAGGCGGTTTCGCGCTGGATCGCTTCGGCAAAGCCCGCGCCCTTCGCCAGAAGATCCGATAGCCCCGGCGCATGCGGATTGAGCGACAGCGCCGCCGATGGCGAGGTCTGCGGGTCGAGATCGAGGAACATCACCCGCGCGCCGGTCGCGGCAAGATCGCGCGCAAGATGCAGCGCGATGCGGCCCGACGGCACGTCATTCTTGGCCCGCGCCACGAGGAAAATGCCCGGCCCGAGATTGCGCATATAGCCGAGCAATTCGGCGAGCCGGTATTGGGTCGATTTCGTTGTCGCGGCGAGATTGACCGGCACGTGAACCGGCTCTCGGAGCAATTCCTGCACCGCCTCGGGCACCGCCGGTTCAGCCGCGATCTCCGGCTCGGTTCGGCGCGGCTCCGGTGCGCGAATATAGGGCGCATTGGCCATGCGATAGACGTCGCCGCCGAGCAGTTCGCCCATCACGAGGAAGACCGTCATCAACATCGCGGCCGCGAAGGTGGCGATGGCGACGATCGGCAGCTTTTTCGGGAAATAGGCCGTGGTGCTCGCCACCGCGCGCGAGATCACCCGCGCATCCGGCGAAACCGCGTCCGGCGTTTCGCGCGCTGTCGCGTCGCGATAGCGCGCAAGATAGCTCTCCAGCAAATCGCGCTGCGCCTTGGCTTCGCGCTCGAGCGCGCGCAACTGCACATCCTCGCTGCCGAGCTTGGCCTGCTGGTTCTTGAGCTGATCGAGACTCGCCAGCATGTTCTCCAGCTTCGCGGCGGCAACGCGCGTATCGTTCTCGAGCGCGCGCGCGAGCTTGTCGGCCTCGGCGCGAATCTGCGCATCCAGGCTCGCGATCTGCGCATTCAGCTCCTTGATCCGCGGATGGAGCGGCAGCAGCGTCGAGGATTGCTCGGCAAGCTGCGCACGCAGCGCCGCGCGCTGCTCCGAAAGCCGCCGCATCAGATCGGAGTTGAGAATTTCGGAGAATTCAATCGGCTTGCCGCTTTTCAGCATGTCGCGGATCAGGCGCGCCCGCGCCTCGAAGTCATCTTTTTGCGTGCGTGCCGTGACGATCTGCGTATTCAGCTCGCCCAGCGTCTGTGTGCCGAGCTGGTTATTGTTGTTGCCGACATAGAGGTTCGACTGCGCGCGGAACTGCTCGACCTTGGCTTCGGCTTCGGTGACGCGCCCGCGCAGGGATTCGATCTCGTTCGAAAGCCACGCACTCGTCTGTCTCATCGCGTTCGCTTTTGCGGCGCGCTGAACGACGAGATATTCGTCGGCCACCGCATTGGCGACCTTCGCCGCAAGCTCCGGACTCTCCGACTGGAAGTCGATGCCGATGACGCGCGATTTCTCGATCGGATAGACCGCGAGGCGTTCGGTGAAGCGCTCGAGCACCCTCTCCTCGACGCTGGTCTGCGACGGATCGCGCCCCATGCCCACGAGCGAGAGGACAGCGTTCAAAATGATGCGCAAGCTTGAATTGGAATTGAACTCGCGAAGCTCGTTCAGCTTCAGGCCATAGACGACCTTGCGCGCGAGATCGCGCGACTGGATAAGCTGCACCTGGCTCTGCACGGCTTCGGGATCGACGAGCGCCGGATTGCGTTCCGCGCCCCGGTCGGACTCCGGCCGGTTATAAGCCGTCTCCTGATTCTCGATCAGCACCCGCGCTTCCGAACGATAGCGCGGCGTCACCATGCTCACCGCGATGAATGCGATCAGCGAGGCGGCGATCGTCGGCAGCACGATCCAGCGCCGTTTGGCCCACAGGGCGAGCCCCAGGGCCCGCAAATCGAGTTCGCCGTCGCTCACGGCAGCTGCGCTCGGCACGCGCGGGGCGGCACTTGCTTTGGTCGCCCGGTCGCGGCGCATACGGCAAACTCCTTGCTACGGAATCTCGCTACGAATTCTGCCGCATAAGAAATCATTAGGGTTGCCATTGGGTTAACCCGCCCCCGCCGTCTCCGGCGCTTGAGGGTTCGTTAACCATACAAACGCTAGGAATCACGGAGGATTCTCGCCCGCCTGGTGGGTCATGTTGGTTCGTCTGTTCCTGCTGCTTGCGATCTCGCCGCTACTCGCCAGTTGCGCTGGCAGCATGGCGGCCGAACGCGTCGATCCCGCGTTCGAGGCCCCCTACACGCTCGGCGCCGGTGACCGGCTGCGCGTCGTCGTCTTCGGCCAGGACGGGCTTTCCAACACCTACGCGGTCGATGGCGCGGGCAAGATCACCATGCCGCTGATCGGCCCCGTCCCGGCGCGCGGCAGGACCACCGGCGAGCTTGCAAGCGCCATCAGCGCCAAGCTCAAGGCCGGTTACATCCGCGAGCCGCATGTCGCGGTGGAAGTCGAATCCTTCCGGCCGTTTTTCATTCTCGGTGAAGTCACCAATGCCGGGCAATACGCCTATGTGAACGGCCTCACCGTGCAATCCGCCGTCGCCATCGCCGGCGGCTTCAGCCCGCGCGCGCTGAAGACCAATGCGCATGTCTCGCGCATCGTCGATGGCCGCACGGTGACGGCGACCGTGCCGCTCTCCTACCCGCTGCGCCCCGGCGATACCGTCACCATCGACGAACGATGGTTTTAAGGCATGATCCCGGAAAGTGGGGATCGGCTTTCGGAAAAGATCATGCCCGAAGATGTGCCTTTGCGGATTTTGCACGTCCTGCGCGCGCCGCTCGGCGGTCTGTTTCGCCACGTCGGTGATCTCGCCAAAGCGCAAAGCGAACGCGGCCATCTCGTCGGCATCATCGCCGACTCCGGGCATTACGGCGAAGCGTCCGAAGCCGCGCTCAAAGAGCTCGCGGCCTTCTGCAAGCTCGGTGTGATGCGCATTCCGATGAGCCGCCAGATCGGCCTGAACGATCGCCGCGCCGTTGCCCATGTCGCGGCACGCGCCGCCGAGAGCAATGCCGACATCCTGCACGGCCACGGCGCCAAGGGCGGCGCCTATGCGCGGCTGGCGCGCGGCACGGCGCTTCGCGCCTATACGCCCCATGGCGGCAGCCTGCACTACTCCGCGCTCTCGCCGCTCGGCTTCGTTTATCTCCATCTTGAAAAACGGCTGGCCAGGCGCACCGATCTGTTCCTGTTCGAGAGCGACTACAGCTTCGACATCTTCCGCCGCAAGATCGGCGCGCCGAAAGCGCTCGCCCGCGTCGTCCATAACGGCGTCACACCCGGGGAGCTCAGCGCCGTCAAACCCGGCAAGGATGCGGCGGATGTCATCTTCATCGGCGAACTGCGCAAGCTGAAAGGCGTCGATGTGCTGATCGCGGCGCTTGCCCGTTCTCCGCACAGCGCGCTCCTGTTCGGCAGCGGACCGGACGCCGATGCTTTCCACGGCGAAGTTGCCAAGCGCGGCCTTGCATCACGCATCCAGTTCGCGGGGCCGATGCCCGCCCGCGAGGCATTTCGCCGCGGCCGCGTTCTCGCCGTGCCGAGCCGTGCGGAATCGTTCCCCTACATCGTGCTGGAGGCCGCGGCTGCCAGCATCCCGCTGATCGCCACCAGGGTCGGCGGCATCCCCGAGATCTTCGGTTCCGATGCCGATGCCCTGATCCCGCCGAACGACCCGGCAGCGCTCGCCGCGGCCATCGACAGCGCGATTCAGGAGCCGCCGCTTGCAAGGACGGCCCGCCTGCACGCCCGCGTTGCTGCGTCGTTTACCGTATCGGCGATGGCGGATGGCGTTTTGGCCGCTTATCGCGAGGCAATGGCCGCCCCGGCGCCCGCAGGTCGTTAAAACTTTCATTAAACCTTCCGACAGAAATTCTTCGTAATTTCCGGCATTTAACCATGTATGTGCGCCTGCACGCGCTATATGGATGCAGGGCCATTACCGATGACCGACGACCAACAAAAAATATTCTGGGCAGAGCAATTCCGCGGCGGCTCCTCCGCTGCGCGCAAGCTCGACAAGCCTGCCGCGCCGCGCGAGCTTTCGCCGCTCGCGCGCATGATCGCGGCGGAACCGGTGCCGCAAGCCGTCTCGCCGGTCGTGCTGAGCGGCGTCGTGCGGCTCTACGAGTTCCTCGCCATCGCCGCGGCGGGTCTGTTCATTCATCACATCTACGTGCATCTCCAGGGCAACGAACCGCTCTCGTGGCGCTATTTCTTCGCCATCAACGGCGTCGCCTTGGCAACCGTTATCGCCTTCCAGTTCAGCGGGCTCTACACCCTCACCCTGTTGCGCACGCGTGTCGAGCAGCTCGGCCGCAGCGGCGCAATCTGGGTGGCGGTTTTTGCCTCCGCCGCCGTCGTCGCGTTCTTCGCCCGCCCGAGCGGCGACTTCTCCCGCGTCTGGGCAGCGATCTGGTTCGGCAGCGTTTTGATGCTGCTCTATGCCGGGCGCCTCACCGTTGCGTCACTCGTCCACCGCTGGACGAAGCAGGGCCGTCTCGTCCGCCGCACCATCATCGTCGGCGGCGGCGCGCCCGGAGAAAATCTGATTCATGCGCTCGAAGCGCAATCCGGCTCCGATCTCGACATCCGCGGCGTATTCGACGACCGCGGCGACGACCGATCCCCCGCCCGTGTCGCCGGCCTGCCGAAGCTCGGCACGGTCGATGACCTCGTCGAGTTCGCGCGCCGCACGCGGATCGATCTTCTGCTCGTCTCGCTTCCGATCACCGCCGAAGAGCGCGTGCTGCAAATGGTGCGTAAACTTTGGGTGCTGCCGGTCGATCTGCGGCTTGCCGCGCATGCCAGCAAGCTTCGCTTTCAGCCGCGCGCCTATTCCTATATCGGTAACGTGCCGACGCTCGACGTTCTCGACCGTCCGCTGCGCGATTGGAATTTCGTCGCGAAATGGCTGTTCGACCGCATCGCCGGCGGCATCCTCCTGATCCTGGCGCTGCCGGTGATCGCGATCTGCGCCGTCGCCATCAAGCTCGACAGCAAGGGCCCGGTGTTCTTCAAGCAGAAGCGCTACGGCTTCAACAACGAACTGATCGAGGTCTATAAGCTGCGCTCGATGTATGTCGAACAGGCGGATGAGAAAGCCGCCAAGCTCGTCACCAAGGACGATCCGCGCGTCACCCGCGTCGGCCGCTTCATCCGCAAGACCAGCCTCGATGAACTGCCGCAGCTCATCAATGTCGCGATCAAGGGCAATCTGTCGCTCGTCGGCCCGCGCCCCCATGCGCTGCATGCCAAAGCCGCCAACCAGCTTTATGACGAGGTCGTTGACGGCTACTTCGCCCGTCACCGTGTCAAGCCCGGCATCACCGGCTGGGCGCAGATCAACGGCTGGCGCGGCGAAACCGACACCAGCGAAAAGATCCAGCGCCGCGTCGAGCACGATCTCTACTACATCGAGAACTGGTCGGTGCTGTTCGACCTCTACATTCTCTTCCGCACGCCATTCGCGCTTCTCAAGACCGAGAACGCCTATTGAGCGCCTCGGCTGAATATGCGGGCCGCCCCGCAGGCTACGCGCGGCTCGCAACGCGCTTCCTGCACTTGTCGCTGTTTGTCACGGTCTTCGTCAGCCCGTTCGTGATGTTCGAGCCGGCGCCCTACGAGGCGTTGATCGTGCTCCTGGCGCTCGGCTGCGTGTTCACCGGCGTTACCGTCGATCGCAAGCTGCTGCTGCCGTTTTTCCTGATCGTGCTCTGGAATGTCGGCGGACTGATCGCGCTGATGCCGGTCGTCACCGATCAGGATGCGATCACTTTCGTCATCATCTCGATCTATCTCGGCATGAGCGCCATGCTGTTCGCCTGTCTGTTTGCGCAGGACAGCGTGCGGCGCGTCGAGATCATGCGGACGGCCTATATCGCGACCGCCGTGATCGCCTCGATCATCGGCATCATCGGCTATTTCAACCTGCTGCCGGGCTCCTGGGACCTTTTCACCCGCTATAACCGCCTGAAATCGACCTTCAAGGACCCCAACCTCTTCGGCCCGTTCGCGATCCTGCCGCTGATGTTCATTATTTCCGGCGCGCTCTTGCACGGCCTCAAGCTGCGCCAGATCGCCGCCGGCTCGATCATCCTCGTCGCCGTACTGCTGTCGTTTTCGCGCGCCGCCTGGGCGCATTTCATCTTTTCGGCGATGCTGATGGTCGCGCTGATGTTCATCGCGACGCCAAGCGCGCGTTTCCGCGCCCGTCTCGCCACCGCCACGGTGCTTTCGATCGCCGGGGTCGCCGTGCTGGTCGCCGGCATGCTCTCGGTCGGCCATATCGGCACCGTCTTCAAGGAGCGCGCAAGCCTCGTGCAGGAATACGATGCGGGTGAAGGCGGCCGTTTTACCGCGCAGGCCGACAGCATCCCGAAGCTCTTGGAGCGCCCGAACGGCTTCGGGCCGTATCAATTCCATAATTACTACGGCCAGGATCCGCACGATGTTTATCTCAACGCCTTCGCCTCTTACGGCTGGCTCGGCGGCGTGTCATACGCGGCGCTCGTGCTCATCACGCTGTGGATCGGCTACGCGACGGTGCTGAAGCGAACGCCGTGGCAGCAATACCAGATCGCGGCGCTCGCGACTTACACCGGCGTCGCGCTCGAAGGCTTCGTGATCGATACCGACCACTGGCGCAGCTATTATCTCGTGATGGGCATGGTCTGGGGGCTGGCGATCGCCACGATCAACGCCGAACGCAAAGCCCGCGCCGAAACTCGAATCTGAAACTACTTGCGCGCGGCGATATAGGCGTAGCTCGCGAAGAACCGCCAGTCGCGCGCCCGCGCCAGTTTCGTGAAGCGCGCGTGAATATCACGCACGACCGGAAACGGCCGGTAGTATTCGTGACCGTAGAACGGCACCACCATCACGTCGCGATAGCCGATGGCCTTCAGCATAGGAGCGAGCGTCTTCTCGCTCGCCACCGTCCAGCTATAGCGCGCCGGAAACACCGGGTCGCCCTCATCGGTGCGGTTCTTGTAGAGCATTTTCACGATGGAGGCCGCCAGCTTGTCCGGCATCAGCCAGTTCACCACGAACGGAAACGCGTAAAGCGTCGGCACGAAAGCGAGCCCGACGCCGCCGGGCGACAGAATTTCGTAAAGGTTCTTCCACGCGCGCTGGCCGTCGGCGACATGCTCGAACACCATGCGCGAAAACGCGAGATCGTAGCCGGAGCGCGCGACTTCCTCGGAAGCAAGATTACCGGCGATATCGAAGCAGGCGGTGCGATAGCCCTTCGGCAGCTCCGCGAGTTCGGTTTCGGAAATGTCGTTGACCGTCAGCTCCGCGCCCATATGCGCGAGCGCCTCGCGTCCGAACAAGGGATCGCGGCCGCCGCCGATCTCGATCAGCTTCTTCGCCCCGAATGCCTGAATGAAATGCTCGACGACCCGCTCGTAATTCTCCCACGCCCAGCGCTCGCTATGCTCGACATGGAGCGGCGCGAAGCCTTCGGCGAGCGACGCGGCGGGGCGGATGGCAACGGTACGGCTGAGTTCGGCGGTTTGCATGGTCGGCGGTTTCCGGTTGGCGGCCGACCCTAGGCTGCAATTCTTAAAGAGCTACAAAGGCCTGGCTGCGCTATTTTGCCCGCATCTTCTCGACAAGTTCGGCCACTTTGGCGGCCGGCGCGCCCTCGATCCGGGCATTCGGCCGGGTACCGCCGAGGAAAGCGACGGCCAGCAGGATCTCGTCGGGTTTCGGCGCATCGGGCACCGAAACGGTCATGCCGTCCATCGCGTCATAGTCCCACGCATCCTCCAGTCCGCCGAAAATGATGTCGATGGGCGTGCCCGGCCCTCCGACCTTGGCGTTGCCCGGGATCAGCGCCGGTCCGCCGCCGGCACCCTTGCGCATCACAAGGCCAATCCGGACATGGATCATCGCCGCGCCATGCTCGAGATCGCCCGCCGTGCCGACAAGCGCCGCCTTGCCGTAGCCGCGCGGCTTGAGCGGCCCGAGCGCTTCAAGCGCGCGTTTCGTCAGCAGCTCCCCGGCCTCGACCGAGAGATCCACGAGCCCCGAGAAGTCGTCGATTGCAGGTTTTCCGGCGTGCGGGTTGTGCAGCACCGCGCATGCGGCGACACGCTTGCACGGCGTCTTCAATGCACGGCCGCCCTCGCTGAGAACTTCCTGACTGATGACAGTGACCTGACGAAGCTGCATGATCGTTTCCTCAATGCTTTTTTATTTTTGTATCGTGCAGCTGATCGGCTGTCGATCAATGAGGCCCGCCGCTGGTGCCAACCTTCGTCGCAACGCCGGTGGCTAGCTGTGCACAATTTATTGCCTTCATCTCTTATCAAGAATTTTTCGAAGGCTCTCGGGCAGTCCTGTATAAATGCGGTCTCGCTCATCGGGTGTTAAAAAATCTAATGAGAAAAAACGCATATCGAGATTTCTTTTATTTACTTCCTGCAAAATGTGAGTGAATTCTCTGATAAGCCGATGGATGATTTCAGGACTGAGTTTTTGCCAATCACCTTTTATAAAATTTATACTTGTGAGAGCCATATTTCGGTGAAAAACTTCTCGAAGTTTTACATCGCTTAATTCTTGTAGATAAGGATTGCGCGCGTATTCGAGTGCGTGAGCTTCACTTCGCGTCATACTGTCAGGAATATCATGCACTCGCTCAGAGTTCTTTAGTTCAGCGCGAGAAGCTTGCACGATCTCACCGGTTCTGAATGCTGCCCACCGTTTAACAAGCTGATCGACGAACTACTTTTTCCACGGAAAGGTTTTTAAGCTCTCTAATCCAAAAACAATTACTGGAAAGGTTGGCCTGCCATTTACCAGCGGAATAAAATGCTTCTCCGATATATATAAAACAGCATCAATGCCGACGAAAAGATTTAGGTTATTCGTTATGCGGTTTCGAAGAATTCGATTTAGACAATAGAGAAATGTTTCCGGACTAATTTCTGTTATAAGACTATTCAAAAAAACGCATATTGAAACGTCGTTCTTTATTGCTACGCGGCTACGATAATCCAAAAATTGTTGATTTGCTTTTCGTAATTGACTCTCGATTGTTCGAGCTAATTTATTGAAGAGGGAATTCAATATTTCATCTTTGTTACTTGCATTATTTATGATTGGCGCTGCATCGCGAGTGCCAAAGAAGATTGGTTTTTCTTCTGGTTTAATTTTTTGTTCGAAGACCGCTTGAGCTCTTTTAGATTGGTCAGACTCAAAGTGTTTCATTTCAATAAGCAGACGGTCACCGAAGGCAGCAAAATCAGGAAACTTACCTTTGGTCGACTCATCGGCTGCATTATCATCTAAAGCGCGCCCACCCAGTTCAACGCACACAAAATACTTGAACGCAGCGACTAGATCCGGAGGGCCACCGTGTCTTTCGAAGCGTACGGGCATATTTTAGATTCTTGCGTGCTGATTATTTGTACAGTCGTCGGACTTTAATACACGGGGCACTCCCGACGTGACCAAAAGGTCGATGGAGCCATGCAACCGTGAATGCAAGTATATTGTGAAAATGGTCGGAGCGGCGAGATTTGAACTCGCGACCCCTAGTCCCCCAGACTAGTGCGCTAACCGGGCTGCGCCACGCTCCGAACGGCCGGGACTATAAGTAGGAGAATTGCGCCGCGCAATGTGAGGAAGCAGGAAAATCTCGTGCAATCCCCGGCGTTTGGAGCCCGGCCCGCATATTTTTGCGCCCATAGCGCAACGCCGCTATCAGCGCCGCAATTTATCCAGCGTAATCGGCAGATCCCGCACCCGCACGCCCGTCGCGTGATAGACCGCATTGGCGATCGCCGCCGCCGTGCCGACAATACCGATCTCACCGACGCCCTTGATCCCGAACGGGTTGACCCGCGCATCCGGCTCATCGACAAAAATCACCTGAATGTCGTGGATGTCGGCATGCGCCGGCACATGATACTCGGCGATATTCGCGTTCATGATGCGGCCGAAGCGGTGGTCGTAGGCCGTCTCCTCGTGCAGCGCCATGCCGATGCCCCAGACGACGCCGCCCAAAATCTGGCTGCCCGCCGTCTTGGGGTTGAGAATCCGTCCCGCGGCGACGGCGTTCACCACGCGCGTCACCCGGATGACGCCGATCTCCTCGTCGATCTTCACTTCGGCAAATACGGCTGAATGCGTGTTGTGAACGTAGCCTTTGACCTGCTCGAACTGATGGGACTTTTCCTTCTCGATCCGGTCGAGGCCCGCTTCGCGCATCGCCTCCACAATGCGAACGGTCCGCGACGGATTTTTGCGGCTCATGATGCTGCCGTCGGAGAGCACGACATCCTCGGGCTTCTCGGCGGCAAGCAGCGAGCCGTTGATCTTCTTCGCGGCAGCCAGAAGCTCGCCCTTGATCTCGTCCGCGGTCGCGAGGATCGCGTGCGAAACCGTCGCCGCCATCCACGAGCCGCCTTCGACCGGCGTGCTCGGCAGCGACGAGTCGCCAAGCCGGATGCTGACATTCTCGATCGGCAAACCGAGCATTTCGGCCGCCACCTGCGCCATGATCGTGTAGGTGCCGGTGCCGATATCGGATGCCGCGCAAGAGATTTCGGCATGGCCGTTGGCGCTGAGCGCGATGCGCACCGCCGCCGGCATTTGCAGCGCTTCCCATACGCCGGTCGCCATGCCCCAGCCGACGAGTTCGCTGCCGTCGCGCATCGAGCGCGGCGCGGGGCTGCGTTTTTCCCAGCCGAAGGCCTTGGCGCCCTGCTCGTAACACTCGCGCAAATTCTTGCTGGTGTAGGGAAGGTTTTCGTTCTGATCCTTGTCCGAATAGCAGCGCAGCCGCAGTTCGACCGGATCCATCTTCAGCGCGACGGCAAGCTCGTCCATCGCGCTTTCGAGCGCATACACGCCGGTTGCCGCGCCGGGCGCACGCATGTCGCTCGAGGTCGGCACGTCGAGCGCGGCGAGTTTATGCGTGTGCCTGGCGTTCGGCGCTTTATAGAGAAGATCGCCCCATCCCGTATCGTTGCGTGAAAACTCCTCGAAGCTCGAAGTCACCGCCGTCGCGTCGTGCATCATCGCGTCGAGCGAGCCGTCGCGCTTTGCGCCGAGCCGCAGGCGCTCGATCGTCGCCGGGCGATAGCCGAGCCCGTACATTTGTTGCCGCGTCAGCACGAGCCGCACCGGGCGCTTTGTGGCGATCGCGCCAAGCACGGCCAGCACGACCTGATATTGCGGCCGCAGGCCGGCGCCGAAGCCGCCGCCCATATAAGGCGACATCACTTTCACGTTTTCGGATTTCAGGCCGAAGACACCGCAGAGAAAGCGTTGAACGTTCTGCACGCCTTGTGTCTTGTCATAGACGGTGAGCTTGCCCTCGCCTTCCCATACCGCGGTCGAGGCGAACGGCTCCATCGGATTGTGATGCTCGGTCGGAATGAAATATTCCGCGTCGTGCCTGACCTCGGCGTTCGCGAACGCTTTCGCGGCATCGCCGCGCGGCTTTTCCGGCTTCGGCACAACGAAAGCCTTGGCCCGCGCCGCTTCAAGATCGGTCTGGCCGTGCTCGCTTTCGTATTCGACTTCGATCATCGATGCGGCGAACCGCGCTGTCTCCCAATCCTCGGCGATCACGAAAGCGACGGGCTGCTCGTTGAACAGAATCCTGTCATCGCCCAAGGGGCGAAACGGCGAGCCCTTTTCCGGCGCGACATCGTCTTTCCACGCCTTGTCGTTCTCCGCCATGCTGGGGCGATTTTCGTGCGTCAATATATCGACAACACCCGGCACGGCCCGCGCGGCGCGCGTATCCATGCGCCGGATGCGGCCCCTGGCGATCGTCGAAGTCAGCACCGCGCCGTAAAGCAGGCCCGGCACGTTGTAGTCGCCGGCATATTTCGCCTGACCGGTGACCTTGGCCGGGCCATCGACGCGCGATGCGGGAGTGCCGATATAAATACTCATCCGCTTCACCGTAGCTTCTTGATGGCTTGCACTTGCGGCGTGCCGCGCGCCGCTTGCGTCAGCGCGCGAATAATGGCGCGGCGGGCAAGATCGATCTTGAAGCCGTTATGCGCAAAGCCTTTGGCATCACGCAGAAAAATCGCGGCTGCTTTCTCGAAATTGCCGCGGCTCGCCTGCTGTCCCGAAAGCGCTGCCTCCGCTTCGCCGTTCCGCCACGGCTTGTGCGCGACACCGCCAAGCGCGAACCGCGCCTCGCGGATAGTGTCGCCTTCCATCTCAAGCCCCGCCGCGACGGAAATCAGCGCAAAGGCATAGGAAAGGCGGTCGCGGATCTTGATGTAGGTGTAATGCTTGGCAAAACCCTGCGGCGGCAATTCTACTGCGGTGATGATTTCATGCGCGCCCAAATTGGTATCGACATGCGGCGTTTCTCCCGGCAGCCGGTGAAAATCCGCGAACGCAATTTCGCGCGCGCCGTCCGGGCCGCTGACATGCACCTTGGCATCGAGCATCGCGAGCGCGACGCACATATCGGATGGGTGCACGGCGATGCAGGACCGGCTCCAGCCAAGAATTGCGTGAATGCGGTTCAGCCCCTCGATCGCCGAACAGCCGCTGCCGGGCGCGCGTTTGTTGCAGGCCGTAGCCGTGTCGTAAAAATAGGCGCAGCGCGTTCGTTGCAGCAGATTGCCGCCGGTCGATGCCATGTTGCGCAGTTGCTGCGACGCGCCCGCCTGAATGGCGCTCGCGACGACCGGATACTGGCTTTCGATCAACGGGTGATAGGAGAGATCGGAATTCGGCACCAGCGAGCCAATGCGCAGGCCGCCATTCGCGGTTTTTTCCACCTTATCAAGCGGCAGCCGGGAAATGTCGATCAGCGTCTTCGGCCGCTCGACATCGTCCTTCATCAGATCGACGAGGTTGGTGCCGCCGGCGATGAATTTTGCGGTCGGTGTGCTGCTGATCTTGCGGATGGCGTCGGCAACGTCCGTCGCGCGCACATAATCGAAATTGATCATGAGCGCGTCTCCATCGCCTGCCGGATCGCCGCGACGATGTTCTGGTAGGCGCCGCAGCGGCAAAGATTGCCGCTCATCAATTCGCGGATTTCCTCCGCCGTCCTGGCTTTGCCTTCCGCGATCAGCCCGACCGCCGAGCAAATCTGGCCGGGCGTGCAATAGCCGCACTGGAAGGCATCATGGTCGATGAAGGCTTTCTGCACCGGGTGCAGCTCGCCGTCCTTGGCAAGCCCCTCCACCGTCGTGACTTCCGCACCGTCCTTCATCACGGCAAGCGTCAGGCAGGAGACGACACGGCGGCCGTTGACCAGCACCGTACAGGCGCCGCATTGGCCGTGATCGCAACCCTTCTTGGTGCCGGTGAGATCGAGATGGTCACGCAACGCATCGAGCAGCGTCGTCCAGGGCGCCACCCGCAATCTGGCCGCTGCACCATTCACGGTGAGATCGACCTCGATTTTCGCGGGAACGGCAATCGATTCCGCACTTTGAGACGCCATATGCGTCCTCCCTGTGCTTATCCTAAACAGGAGTTACAAAAAAGAAACGACAAACCCTTGATCCCGTTTCATGCGTCTTGCAAGAAACAGCCGATATAAACGGATGTGACGGGAATTTGATCAGAAAAACGAATTGTCCTTGCCCATCGGATCGCGCGGGCGATTTTCGTTCGATTTCTTCAGGAGTTTAATCAGCTCCTGCGGCACATGCATGTTCGGATTCGGCGCATCGAGACCGACGAACTTCGCGATGTCCATGCCGAACGAATTGCAGTTGTAGCCCGCGCCGTGCCAGGTCGAGTGCGAACTCTGCAGCTTCTTGATGTAGGGAACGAGCTTGTTGTATTCGGCCTCCGAGAGCGCGACGCAGTATTTCGCGGCGAGGAACTGCTCGTCGATGTCGCCGTCGCTCGCGCCTGTCTCTGCCGGCACCGGCATCCAGATGCCGATCGTGTACTGCGTTGAATCACCCTTCGGGTGCAGGCCGGCGACCTTGTAGCTCGCGAAAGAATTGCCGCTGCCGAGCTTGCCGTAAAGAACGAAGGTGTGGCCCCAGCTCGCGGCGTTGCGCGCGCGGAATTCGACGAAGTACGGCTTGCCGGCAACGCGGGGACACGCCTTCGAATTCACCGGGATCCGGATGTATTTCGTCTCGGGACTTTCGGAATAGGGATTGATCATCCGCCCGCCGCTCGCGGTAACGCGTGTCGTTGGCAGCTTCTTCTCGCCGCCCACCGAGGCCGCCTTGGGCGCCGCGGCTGTATTTTTCTCGGCTTTGGGAGCGTCCGTTGCGCTTTGCGCGCCCGCAGGCATCGCCGCGGCAACTGTGAGCAGCGCGAATGCGCCAAGTGTGGAAATAAAGGCCGGAAGAATTCTTACGCCGCGCATCGGAATGCCTCTCGCCGTCATTTTTTAGCTGAAGAGCGGGTAGCCATGATCTTCGGTGAAATCGTGGCTTGCAAGAGCGGCGCCGTGGAAAACAGTCTCGGCTCGAACGAACGAACGCACCGGAACGAATGCGATCAGCCTATCGCCAGAAAGAATAAGCGCCTCGCGCCGACAGGCGGCGAGAGGCGCAAATCCTCAAGGAAGAACAAAAAAGCCGGCTGAGCCGACTTTTCTGAATCTATTAGCCCTTGGCGACGACCGGCGCTTTGCCGTACGGCGCTTTGCCGGCGCAGCCAGCGGCGCTGAGCAGCGCGAGCACGGCGGCAGATGCGATCAGGATCTTCTTCATGGGAAAGCCCCCTCGAGGTGGTGACGTGAAGTAAACTAGTGGTACGCAAACTCTCGCAGTAAAACTACGCTGACTCTGCTTTGTTAACCACGAAAAATCCGTTTACGGGAGCGATTGTTGGCCCGTGTGGCACTGCGGCAACACTAATATTCGGCATGAGTATTATCATATAAATAGCTGATAAATATAGATTATATCGATATCTCGTCACACATTCGCGCACAACAAAATGACTTGGCGGAATCTCGGCACCCAATTACTAGTGCTCACCGTACGCAATCTATCAGCAGGAATCCCATGCGCCTTCCGCTCCGCTCGATTGGATGCCTTGTCGCCCTTTTGGCGATTCTCGCGATCGGCTTTGCCCCCAAGCAGGCAAATGCTCGTGAAATTGTAAATTTCAATGAAGGTTCGGCCGGCCAGATCATCATCAAAACCGGCCAGCGCCGTCTCTACTACGTCCTCGGCGGCGGCAAGGCGATTCGCTATCCCGTCGGCGTCGGCCGCCTCGGCAAGCAGTGGCAGGGTAATGCCTTCATCACCTCGACCCGCCTGAAGCCGGACTGGGCGCCGCCCGCCGAGATTATCCGGGACAAGCCTTCCATTCCCCGCCTGATCCGCGGCGGCGCGCCCAACAACCCGATGGGCGCCGCGGCGCTGACCCTCAGCAACGGCGAATATGCCATCCACGGCACCAACGCACCGGGCTCGATCGGCCGCTTCGTCTCTTACGGCTGCATCCGCATGCAGAACGCCGATATCATGGACCTCTACAGCCGCGTCCATATCGGCACGCCGGTCACGGTCACCAAATAGCGCCGCTGTCCGCAGCTAGGCAGACTCAGTTTTATGCGGCCCGGCATCCTGCCGGGCCTTTACGTTGTCCAGCACTTCGCGGATCTTGGCGGCAAGGCTCGCCTGCGTCAGCGGCTTCTGGATCAGCGCAACGCAGCGATCGAGCCGGCCCTGGTGGACGATCGCGTTGCGCGAATAGCCGGTCATGTACAACACTTTGATGTTCGGGTATCGCGCCTGCAATTCTTCCGCGAGTTGCCGTCCGTTGTTGCCGGGCAGCATGACATCGGTGAGCAGAAGATCGATCTTGCCTTCTTCGCGCTCGGCGATCTTGACGGCCGATGCCGCCTCCGGCGCGTCGAACACGCGATAGTTCATATCGCCTAGGATTTCGACAACATAGCCGCGCACGGCCTCGTCGTCCTCGACCACAAGGATCGTTTCGTTTTGCCCATCGCGCGGCTTTTCGATCGGCGCTTCATGTGCCGGCAACTCACCGCCAATCAGGCGCGGCAGATAGATTTTTACGGTCGTGCCTTCGCCCGGCTCGCTGTAAATCTTGACGTGTCCGCCTGACTGCTTGGCGTAGCCATAGACCTGACTGAGACCAAGGCCGGTGCCCTCGCCCGCCGCCTTGGTCGTGAAGAACGGCTCGAACGCCTTCTCCAGCGTTTCGCGGCTCATGCCCTGGCCGGTATCGGTGACCGAAATCTGGACGTATTGCCCCACCGTCACATCGGTATGCGCGCGCGCATAATTCTCGTCGAGAAATGTATTGTTGGTCTCGACCGTGAGCTTGCCGCCGCCGGGCATCGCGTCGCGCGCATTGACGGCGAGATTGAGGATCGCCGATTCGAGCTGAACCGGATCGACCTCGACCTGCCACAAGCCCGCCGCGCCGACGATTTCGATCTCATAGGCTTCGCCAAGCGACTGCCGCAGCATGTCCGCCATGCCTTGCACGAGCTTATCGGGACGCACCGGGCGCGGCTCGAGAGGCTGGCGTCGCGAGAATGCGAGGAGACGCTGGGTCAGCGAGGCGGCGCGGCGCGCTCCCTGCATCGCATTTTTCATGAATGTCTCGAGCCGGGCTGTGGCATCGGCGCCGCCCTTCGACAGCGCTCTTTGCGCGAGATCCAGATTGCCGATGATGATCGTCAGCAAATTGTTGAAATCGTGCGCGACGCCGCCGGTGAGCTGGCCGATCGCTTCCATCTTTTGCGATTGCCGCAAGGCTTCTTCCGCCTGCGCGCGCCGTTCCGTTTCGTTGTACAATCGCCGTGTCCGCTGCAACGTCAGCCCCGTGATCGCGAACAGCAGCGCCGTCGCGGGAATGCCGAAGATCAGATGGATCGCCATCGTCGAGACCCATTCGCTGAACAGCGCCGAGGTCGTGACGCCGGCCATTGCATAGACCGGATAGCCTTCGATTTTTCGATAGCCGATCTGGCGCTCGATGCCGTCGAGCACCGAGACGACAGTGAACGTGCCGCTCGCCGAACTCGTTCTTGCCGCCAGGGCGATTTGCGTGCTGCCGCCAAGTGTACCCTCGCGTGCGGGATAACGCGCAAGAAAGCCGCCGTCGTCGCGCACCAGCGCGTAATAATTCGCCGGCGACGGCGAGAGCTCCGTGAAAAAAGTCTGGAAAACCGCCGGCGAGATCGATGCTTCGACCACGCCATGAAAGCCGCCCTTCTCCGGATGCAGCCGCCGGCTGACGCTGAATACCTGCTTGCCGACACGGACGCGCGGCTTGAACACTTCGCCGATATAAACGCCGTGGTCCGCTTCCCGGTTGGCGTAGAAATAGTCGCGATCGGCGTAGTTGTTTCCGGGCGGCAGCGGATAGAGCGCGCTGGTCGCCAGTGCATCGCCCTTGTCATCGATGATCCAAAGCGATTCGATAAATCGATTAGTCATATCGAGCCGTTTGATTTTTTCGTGCAGGCTGCGCTCATTCGCCCGGATGGCGTCGGCCGACATGCCTTCCGTGATCTGATCGACAACGCTCAGCGCGAAAGCCGCCGATTGAAAGATATTGCGGGTCTGCTCATGAAGAACGCCGAGTTCGCGCGCAATGCGCTCTTCGGCATTTCTGTGGACGTTGTTATGAGCGACCCATGCCGCGTAGCAGAACAGCGCGACAGGCAGCAACAACGAAGCCGCCATCATCATCTTGAGCATACGGGTGGCAGCGGCGCGAGGCGTCGGCATCCATCAATATCTCGTAAGAAATAATATCCTGCATAGCATCGCTTCTCGCCTTCGCCTAACGGCGGCGGCAAGATGTCGGCCATCCGACATTCGGGAGTCGTGACGGTAGAATGTTCTGCTCAGAGGCGAATGCGTAAATAATTGGCGATCTCGCCGATGATACCGCGCCGGAATAGCAGCACGCAGGCGACGAAGATGACGCCCTGAATGACCGTCACCCATTGGCCGAAACCCGCGAGATAACTTTGCATCGCAACAATGACGAAGGCGCCGACGACCGGGCCGAATACGGTGCCGAGGCCGCCCACCAGCGTCATCAGCACGACTTCGCCCGACATCGTCCAGTGCACGTCGGTGAGCGAGGCAAGCTGGAAGACCACGGCTTTCAACGCGCCGGCAAGACCCGCGAGCGATGCCGACAGGACGAAAGCCAGCAGCTTGTAACGCTCGGTCTTGTAACCGAGCGAAATCGCGCGCGGCTCGTTCTCGCGGATCGCTTTCAGCACCTCGCCGAACGGCGAGTAGATGATGCGATAGATCAGCAGGAACGCTCCGAGGAAGACCGCGAGCACGAAGAAGTACATCGTGATTTCATCGCCGAGCGGAATGAGGCCAAGCAACTTGCCGCGCTGCACGCCCTGAATGCCGTCCTCGCCATGCGTGAACGGCGCCTGCAGCGCGAAGAAGAACATCATCTGCGCGAGCGCGAGCGTGATCATCGCAAAGTAAATGCCCTGGCGCCGGATCGCGAGAAGACCGGCGAGGATTCCGAGCCCGCCTGCCCCGAGGGTCGCAACGATAATCGCGAGTTCCGGCGTGAGCCCAACTTCCTTGAGAAGATGCGCGCTGAAATACGACGCCCAGCCGAAGAACAATGCGTGGCCGAACGACAAAAGCCCGACATAACCGATCAGGAGGTTGAAGGCGCAGGCAAACAGCGCGAAGCACAGCGCCTTCATCAGGAACAGCGGATAGACGACAGCAGGCGCGACGACGAGCACAGCCGTCATCACCGCGAGCGCGATCATCTCGCTTCTCGAATTGGCCGGGCTTGCCGGGGCGCCGATGGTTTCCGTCGCGTTCGCCATCTCACCCTCTTCCGAACAGGCCCGCCGGGCGGATCAGCAGCACGATCGCCATGATGACGAAAATAACGGTGCTCGATGCCTCGGGGAAAAACACTTTCGTCAGGCCTTCGGCAACGCCGAGCCCGAAACCGGTGATGATCGCACCCATGATCGAACCCATGCCGCCGATCACGACCACTGCGAACACGACGATGATGATGTCCGAGCCCATCTGCGGGCTGACGTTGTAGATCGGCGCTGCCATCACGCCGGCGAAGGCGGCAAGCGCCACGCCGAAACCATAGGTCAGCGTGATCATGCGCGGCACATTGATGCCGAACGAGCGCACCAGCGTCGGGTTCTCCGTCGCCGCGCGCAAGTAAGCGCCAAGCCGCGTCTTCTCGATCACGAACCATGTCGCAAGGCAAACGGCGAGCGACGCCCCGACCACCCAGCCGCGATAATTCGGCAGGAACATGAAACCGAGATTATGACCCCCGGCGAGCGATGACGGCATCTGATACGGCAGCCCCGAGGCGCCGAAATAATTGCGGAACACGCCCTCGATGACGAGCGCGAGGCCGAAGGTCAGCAGCAGCCCGTAAAGATGATCGAGCTTGTAGAGTTGCTTCAGCATCGTGCGCTCGATGATGACGCCGGTGATGCCGACGATGATCGGCGCGACAATCAGCGCGCCCCAATAACCGATGCCGGTATATTGCAGGAGGAGATACGCGGCGAACGCGCCCATCATGTATTGGGCGCCATGCGCGAAATTGATGATGTTGAGCATGCCGAAGATGACGGCAAGCCCGAGCGATAGCAGCGCGTAGAACGAGCCGTTGATCAGCCCGATCAGGAGCTGGCCGAACAAAGCCTGCGAAGGGATGCCGAAAATCTCGAACATGAAGCTCTCTCGTGAAAACGAGGGGCGGGTTCCGCCCGCCCCTCGCAACGATCACAGGGCGATCAGCTCTTCACGAGCGGGCAGCCGCCTTCCTTGAGCGGGCGGAACGCTTCTTCCGCCGGGATGGTGGCGCGCAGCTTGTAGAAGTCGCCGGGCTTCTTCGATTCCGACGGCTTCTTCACTTCGAAGAGATAGGCCGGATGGATCTTGCGGCCATCCTGACGAACGATACCCTTGCCGAACAGCACGTCGTCGGTCGGCATCTTCTTCATTTCCGCGACGACCGCGGCGCCGTCCTTCGACTGCTTCAGCGCGGCAACCGCCTTGAGGTAGTGCAGCGTGCTGGAATAGACGCCGGCATGGATCATGGTCGGCACCTTGCCGTTCGGGCCGCCCGCCGCGTGCCAGCGCTTGGTCCATTCACGGTTGGCGTCGTTCATGTCCCAGTACCAGGTCGCGGTGAGCACGAGGCCCTGCGCCGTCTCCAGACCAAGCGCGTTGACGTCGCTCGAGAACACCAGAAGACCGGCAAGGCTCTGGCCGCCCTTCACGATGCCGAATTCGGCCGCCTGCTTGATCGAGTTGATGGTGTCGCCGCCCGCGTTCGCAAGACCGATCACCTTCGCCTTCGACGACTGCGCCTGCAGCAGGAACGATGAGAAGTCCGAGGTATTGAGCGGGTGCCGGACCTTGCCGAGCACCTTACCGCCGTTCTTCTCGACGACCGCCGCGGTGTCGCGCTCGAGCGCGTGGCCGAACGCGTAATCGGCGGTCAGGAAGAACCAGGTATCGCCACCCGTCTTCACCATCGCCTTGCCGGTGCCGTTCGCCAGCATCCAGGTGTCGTAGGCCCAGTGGATCGTATTCGGATTGCACTTCGCGCCGGTGAGATCCGACGAGGCCGGACCGTTGGCCAGGAAGACCTTGTTCTTGTTCGCCGCGACCTGGCTGACCGCGAGCGCGACGCCCGAGTTCGGAATGTCGACGATCATGTCAACGCCGTCGGCATCAAACCACTTCGTTGCGATCGACGAGCCGACGTCCGGCTTGTTCTGGTGGTCGCCCGAGACGATCTCGACCTTGATGTTCGGATGCGTCTTGTTGAAGTCCTCGACGGCAAGCTTGGCGGCGGCGACCGAACCGGGTCCGCCGATGTCCTGATAGAGGCTGGACATATCGCTGAGCACACCGATCTTCACCGTCTGCGTGCCGGATTGCGCGTAGGCCGCGGCGCCCAATCCAAGGGCGACAACGGCTGCGGCGACGGCACCAATCATTTTCTTCATTACTTCCTCCCTTGGTGCGGGCGACAGCCCGAAACAAAACTTGAATTAAACTCCGAGATATTCGTGCAGCTTATCCCGTTTCGCATCGAGTTCGGAATTCTTGAACTTTTCAACGACCTTGCCGTGCTCCATGACGTAGAAGCGATCGGCCACGGTCGCCGCGAAGCGGAAATTCTGCTCGACCAGCAAAATCGTGAAGCCCTGCTCTTTCAGCATCCCGATCGTGCGGCCGATCTGCTGAATGATAACCGGAGCAAGGCCCTCCGTCGGCTCATCAAGAAGTAGCAACCTGGCGCCGGTCCTGAGAATGCGGCCGATTGCCAGCATCTGCTGTTCGCCGCCCGAAAGCTTGGTGCCCTGGCTGTGCAGGCGCTCCTTCAGGTTCGGGAACAGTTCGAATACCTGCTCGGCCGAAAGCCCGCCCGGCCTGAGCTGGGGCGGAAGGAACAGGTTTTCTTCGACATCGAGGCTCGCGAAGATACCGCGCTCCTCGGGGCAGAACGCAACGCCGGTTCGCGCGATCTTGTCGGAGGTGAGCTTGATCAGCTCCCTGCCCTCCATCTTCACCGAGCCCTGGCGCTGGCCGACGATGCCCATGATCGATTTCAGCGTCGTCGTCTTGCCCGCGCCGTTGCGGCCGAGCAGCGTCACGACCTCGCCGGGAAACACTTCGAAATCGACGCCATGCAAAATGTGCGACTCGCCGTACCACGCCTGCAGGTTCTGAACCGAAAGGAGCGGCGCGCGATCAAGCATGGCCCGTCCCCATATAGGCTTCGCGCACTTGCGGATCCTTCGACACCGTTTCGTAATTGCCTTCGGCGAGCACGCGCCCGCGCGTCAGCACCGTGATCTTGTCCGAGAGATTGGCGACGACGGAAAGATTGTGCTCGACCATCAGCACGGTACGGTTCGCCGAAACCTGTTTGATGAGCGCCGCAATGCGGTCGATGTCCTCGTGCCCCATGCCGGCCATCGGCTCGTCCAGCAGCATCATCTCCGGATCGAGCGCGAGCGTCGTCGCGATCTCGAGCGCACGCTTGCGGCCATAGGGCAACTCGACCGCCTGCCAATCCGAGAATGACGAAAGCCCGACGGCTTCCACCAGTTCATACGCTCGCTCGTTGTATTCGTTCAGGATGTTGCGCGAATGCCAGAAATCGAACGACGTGCCGCGCTTGCGCTGAAGCGCGATGCGGACATTTTCCAGCACCGAAAGATGCGGAAATACCGCCGAAATCTGGAACGAGCGGACGAGCCCGAGCCGCGCGACATCCGCCGGCGCAAGCGACGTGATGTCATTGCCCTTGTAGGTGATCTTGCCGCGCGTCGGGGTAAGAAATTTGGTGAGCAGATTGAAACAGGTCGTCTTGCCTGCACCGTTCGGGCCGATCAGCGCATGAATCGTCCCCCGTTCGACGCGAAGGTTGACACCACTCACCGCGACGAAACCGGCAAACTCCTTGGTCAAATCCTCGGTCTCGAGGATCGTCTCACCACGCATTGACGCAACAGCCCCCATCCATCCGGGAGATATTGTTCACGGGAATAATGCCCTCGTCCAGAGGTCTCCCGTGGAAGATACGATAAAATCTGACGAAAAGGCTGGCATAACGGCGGAGGAATTTACCATTCCCGCTCGCGGACCGTGTCCAGCATCCGCTTGCATTCGCCGAGCTCGTTCAACGCCGCCTTCAGAAGTTGAACGGCATCCGGCGCAAGCTTCGCGGCGGCTCCGTCAAGCACAGCATCGCCTTTCGTCGTAGAGACGCCGTCGCGATCCGCTGCCGGCGACACCGCAGGCGCCGCGGCATCGGCCTTGCGAAGGAACTGCGGCAACTGCTCCCGCTCGCCATCCAGCTCGCCCTGATGGGACGGAACCGGCACCTCGACGACACGCGGCAGCTCCGGGGTCTTCGGCGTCCCGCGCAGCGACGGCAGAAGATCCATCAGCCCGCTGACCCGGCTGGCCTCGCCGCCGCGATGGTGCGCGGCATCCGTTCCCGTGCGAGCCGCCTCCTCGGCGGCCGATTGGCCGATCGCCTGCACGTGCCGCAAGCCCTGCTCGCGCAGGATCTGCTGCACGCCGCGAATGGTGTAACCCTCGCCGTACAGGAGATGACGAATGCCGCGCAGGAGATCGATGTCGTCAGGCCGGTAATAGCGGCGGCCACCGCCGCGCTTCAGCGGCTTGATCTGTCCAAAGCGTGTTTCCCAGAAACGCAGAACGTGCTGGGGGAGATCGAGGTCTTCGGCGACCTCGCTGATGGTGCGAAACGCATCAGGGCCTTTTTCCACGCTCGCCTTCCTCTGGTTAGTTGTCTTGTGCTTTTGCTCCGCCGTCGTTGATGCGCTGCTTCATGATGTTCGACGCCTTGAACACCATTACGCGGCGCGGCTCGATCGGTACTTCCTCGCCGGTCTTCGGATTGCGGCCGATTCGCCGCCCCTTGCTGCGAACGATGAAGGAACCAAAAGATGAAAGTTTGACGTGCTCGCCGCGCGCCAATGAATCTGAAATTTCCCGAAGCACCAGTTCGACGAGTGCCGCGGATTCGGTTCGCGACAGGCCGACCTTTTGATAGACGACCTCGCTCAAATCCGCCCGCGTCAGCGTTTTGCCCCCGGCCATGAGCGCCCCCCACGTTTAGGCGGTTCAACTATCCTTATGAATTACCAACGATATTCGCCGTTGGCTAGCGGGTCAACAACCCTTCCGCAGGAACTTGCCTCGCTCACCAGCGAACCAGGGCCGAACCCCAGGTGAATCCGCCGCCCATGGCTTCCAAAAGCACGAGATTGCCGGGCTTGATCCGGCCGTCCTGCACAGCTTCGTTCAGGGCCAGCGGAATGGAAGCCGCAGAGGTATTGGCATGACGATCCACGGTCGTAACAACCTTCTCCGGGGCAATTCCGAGCTTTTTGGCGCTGCCGTCGATGATCCGGCGATTCGCCTGATGCGGCACGAACCAATCGATATCCCCTGAGCCGTACCCCGTTGCCTTGTAGGCGTCCTCGATTACGTCGGTGATCATGCCGACCGCATGGCGGAACACTTCGCGCCCTTCCATGCGGAGATGGCCTGCTGTGCCGGTCGTTGACGGCCCGCCATCGACAAACAGCTTGTCGCGATGCCGGCCGTCCGAGCGCAGATGCGTCGTCAGCACACCGCGGTCGGCGCGCGTGCCCGGCTGATCTTCCGCATGCAACACGATCGCGCCCGCGCCGTCACCGAACAGCACGCAGGTGCCGCGATCCTTCCAGTCGAGAATGCGCGAAAAAGTTTCGGCGCCGATCACCAGCGCCGTATTGAACGATCCCGAGCGCAGATACTGATCGGCGGTCGCGAGCGCAAAGACAAAACCCGAGCACACCGCCTGCACGTCGAACGCCGCACCCTTCTCGATGCCAAGCTCAGCCTGAATGGTGACGGCGGTCGCCGGAAAGGTCTGGTCCGGCGTCGAGGTCGCGAGCACGATGAGATCGACATCGCTCGCAGGAACTCTTGCGTTCGCGAGTGCGGCTTTTGCCGCCGCAAGACCCAGATGCGAAGTGAACTCGCCCTCGGCCGCGATATGACGCTCGCGAATGCCGGTGCGCTGCTGAATCCATTCGTCGGTCGTCTCGACCGTTTTCGACAACTCGTCGTTCGTGACAGTACGCTTCGGCAGATAGGCGCCGACGCCACGCACGACAGATCTTCGGATAGTCACGATGCGGCTTCCTTCACGGGAATCGACTGAACAGGCGCGGCCGCCATCTGCTGCGCGAGCATGGCGGAAATCTGCGCGTTGAGATCGTTGCGCACGACGTCATAGCCGGTGTCGATCGCGGCGGCGAAACTCTCGGCATCGGCGCCGCCGTGGCTTTTGACGACAAGGCCGTTCAGGCCAAGGAATACGCCGCCATTTACCTTGCGCGGATCGACCTTCTCGCGCAGCACCTGAAACGCGTTTTTCGCGAACAGATAGCCGATCTTGCCGCGCCAGGTCCGGCTCATCGCGTCGCGCAGATATTGTCCGATCTGCTTTGCCGTGCCTTCGGCTGTCTTGAGCGCGATATTGCCGGCAAAGCCCTCGGTCACCACGACATCGGTCGTTCCCTTGCCGATGTCGTCGCCTTCCACGAAACCCTTGTATTCGAGTTGCGGCAGGTTGGCTTCGCGCAGCAAGTGCGCCGCCTCCTTCACCTCCTCGACACCCTTGATCTCTTCGACGCCGACATTGAGAAGGCCGACGGTCGGTCGCTCAAGGTCGAACACGATGCGCGCCATCGCCGCGCCCATCACGGCCATATCGACAAGCTGCTTGGCATCGGCCCCGATCGATGCGCCGAGATCGAGCACGACGCTTTCGCTCCTGAGGTTCGGCCAGATCGCGGCAATCGCCGGCCGGTCGATGCCCGGCATCGTTTTCAGGCAAAACTTCGCCATCGCCATCAGCGCGCCGGTGTTGCCCGCGGAGATCGCGACATCGGCGTTGCCCTTGCGCACGGCATCGAGCGCGAGCCACATCGACGAATTGCGCCGGCCGTGCCGAAGCGCCTGGCTTGGCTTGTCGTCCATCTTTACCGCGACATCGGTGTGAACGATCTTCGCAGCATTCTTGAGGCGCTTGGTAGCGGCGACCAGCGGCGCGATGCGTTTCTCGTCGCCGAAGAAGATGAATTCGCTGTCCGGATGCCGGTCGAGCGCAATGGCGGCCCCCGGCACTACTACCTCGGGACCGAAATCGCCGCCCATGGCGTCAATCGAAACGCGTACCGTCTTGGAAGAGGGTCGGGTCATCGGCGCTCTAACAGGGTCTCCCGGGCAACATGCGGAACCCGGGCTTCGCCGGGATGGCGGGCATAGGGTGGGTTTGGAACGGCGGGGACCATAGCTTGTCACTTGTCTCGGCAAAAGCTGTAATACACACGGAAACCACTGGATTTAATCAGTGGATTGGCCGCTTTTCTTGAGCTTGGCGAGCGCCGCAAAGGGCTTGTTTGCCGCCTCGCCGCTTGCGGATTCGGGCGGCGTGAACACCGCGCCCGGCTTCTTGGGGTAAGGATCGATCCCAAGCACCAGGAACTCCGACACCATCGCGCCAAGGTCGATGACGCCATTGCGGATCGTATCCGAAGGATCCGCCTCTTCCATGTCGATATCCGGATCAGGATTTGACGCCGCCGCACCTTCGGGCGCGAAACGCAGCGCGATCTCCTCATGCACCTTATTATCGAAGGGCTCAAGGGAAACGACGCAAGTCTGCCGCACCGTGGCATCGAGCTCGCCCGTTACGACGGCGCCGCCCGCACCGTCCGGTTGCAGATGCAACTGAGCGGAGAGCTTCGGCACGGCGACGACATTGGAGAACCGCGCGAGCGCGGCGCGCGTCTCATCGTCGGGCACCAGCGTCAAATCTTCGCCCTCTTCCGGAATGTCGGCGACAACCACCGGATGGCTCCACACCGGTTGGACGTTCTCATGACTCTTCATGGCAAGACATCCTGCGGTTCGGGAAACGTCACCTTGCCGCTCGCGATCACGCCGGCTTGCTGTTTGGCAAGCATGTGGTCGGCCGCCCGCACATAAGCGGCGAGATGGGTTGCGTTCGTGTGCTTGTCGGCCTCGCCGCTGAAAATATTACGTTGAAGCGCTGCGACGAGTTCAGTGTCTCCGGATTGCGCCAGGGCCGCATCGTAAACGCCTGCCCGGCCATAGAACGCTTCGCCCATCGCACGCACCTTGCGCGGCACGGAAAGATCGCCGACGCCAAGCTCGCGCATACTTTCATCCATGTCCTCGAAGAACAGATCGAAAACCTGCTGCGCGGCGGCGCGCTCGGTGGCGCTCGCCTTCGAAAGGCGCCGCCAGACGAGATAGACGTGCAAAAGCACCATATCGAAACGGCCCTCGACCGTGTCAGGAATGGCAAAATCCCGATAAAACGCGGGAACGCGCGCCTGCGCCACAACCGCGCCATAGAGAGCGCGGATTTCGGCGAGAGGGTCTTTCCTGCTGAGAAACCGTTGAAACATATTTTTGCCGCCAGATATCGGGCTATATAGGGTTTGGGCGGCCCACGTTGCAATCGGGCTTTGCACAGCGTAGTTGAACAAAAGTCGGCAAGTTGCTCTGCGGGAAAAGTTAATGCGTAGAAGCCTTTCCATCATACCGATCTGCCGGCCGCGCCTCCTGCGCGCGGTGGCGGTTGCAGCGCTCGCGCTCTCCAGCGCGGCCTGCTCGAGCTTCACGCAGAACTACCAGCACGGCTATGTTTTCGACGAAGCGGCCCTCGAGCAGGTGCCGCCGGGCTCGACGCAGGAACAAGTGCTGCTCGTGCTCGGGACGCCCTCCACCGTCGCCACCGTGTCGGGCGAAGTGTTCTATTACATATCGCAGAAAACCGAACGCACCGCCTTCCTCGATTCGAAAGTCACCGACCAGAAAGTGCTCGCGGTTTATTTCGGGCAGGATCGCCGCGTCGAGCGCATCGCCAATTACGGCCTTAAGGACGGCAAGGTTTTCGATTTCATCAGCCGCACCACCCCGACCGGCGGTCACGATCAGAACCTGATCCGTCAGATTCTCCAGGGCGCGCAGTTCAAGCCGAAGATTTAGAACGGCAATACAAGCACCTGCAGCATACAAACAAAGAGGCCGGGAAATTCCCGGCCTCTTTTCGTTTGATCGCTTTACTCGCTTAGTGCGCGAGAATGGCGAGCAGCAACAGCGCCACGATGTTGGTGATCTTGATCATCGGGTTCACGGCCGGGCCCGCGGTGTCCTTGTACGGATCGCCGACGGTGTCGCCAGTGACCGACGCCTTGTGGGCTTCCGAACCCTTGCCGCCGTAGTGACCGTCTTCGATGTACTTCTTGGCGTTGTCCCACGCGCCGCCGCCCGAGGTCATGGAAACCGCGACGAACAGGCCCGTGACGATCACGCCGAGCAGCATCGCACCGACCGCCGAGAACGCCTGGCTCTTGCCGGCGATCCAGAACACGATGAAGTAGAGCACGATCGGCGACAGCACCGGCAGCAGCGACGGCACGATCATTTCCTTGATCGCGGCCTTCGTCAGCAGGTCGACCGCGCGCGAGTAGTCAGGGCGATCTTTGCCCTTCATGATGCCCGGCTTTTCGCGGAACTGACGGCGCACTTCTTCGACGATGGCACCGGCCGCGCGGCCGACCGCCATCATGCCCATCGCGCCGAACAGGTACGGCAGCAGGCCGCCGATCAGAAGGCCGACGACGACATACGGATTCGACAGCGAGAAGTCGAGCGTGATGCCCTGGAAGTACGGATACTTCGCCGAGTTGGCGATGAAGTAATTGAGGTCCGAGGTGTAGGCCGCGAACAGCACCAGCGCGCCAAGACCGGCCGAGCCGATCGCGTAGCCCTTGGTGATCGCCTTGGTCGTGTTGCCGACGGCATCGAGCGCGTCGGTCGACTTGCGGACGTCCTTCGGCAGGCCCGCCATTTCGGCGATACCACCGGCGTTGTCCGTGACCGGGCCGAAGGCGTCGAGCGCAACGACCATGCCGGCGAGCGCAAGCATGGTCGTCACCGCGATGGCGACGCCGAACAGGCCGGCAAGCTTGAACGGCACGATAATGCCGGCGACGATGACGAGCGCCGGAAGCGCCGTCGCTTCCATCGAGACCGCGAGGCCCTGGATGATGTTGGTGCCGTGGCCGGTGATCGAGGCCGAGGCGATCGACTGCACCGGGCGATAGTCGGTGCCGGTGTAGTACTCGGTGATCCAGACGATCAGGCCGGTAACGACAAGACCCGTCACGCCGCACCAGAACATCGCCCAGCCGTTGAATTTGAGGCCGGCCGCGGTGGCGAGCTGCGTGTCGAAGCCGATCAGATAATGCGTCGCGAGCGCGAGGCCCGCGAGCGAGAGCAACGCCGAGGCGATGAAGCCCTTATAGAGCGCGCCCATGATCGAGTTGCTCGAGCCGAGACGCACGAAGAAGGTGCCGATGATCGAGGTGATGATGCAGGCGCCGCAGATCGCGAGCGGATAGATCATCATCGTGGCAAGCGCATTCGTACCGGCGAAGAAGATCGCCGCGAGCACCATCGTGGCGACCACGGTCACCGCATAGGTTTCGAACAGGTCAGCGGCCATACCGGCGCAGTCACCGACGTTGTCGCCGACGTTATCGGCAATCGTCGCCGGGTTGCGCGGATCGTCTTCCGGGATACCCGCTTCGACCTTGCCGACGAGGTCGCCGCCGACGTCCGCACCCTTGGTGAAGATGCCGCCGCCGAGACGGGCGAAGATCGAGATCAGCGAAGCGCCGAAACCGAGCGCGACGAGCGCGTCGATGACGATGCGGTCGGACGGCGCGTATTTCAGAACCTGGGTGAGAACCAGGAAGTAGACCGCGACACCGAGGAGTGCGAGGCCTGCCACCAGCATGCCGGTGATCGCGCCCGACTTGAACGCGATGGCAAGACCGCCGGCGAGCGATTTGGTCGCCGCCTGTGCGGTGCGAACGTTCGCACGCACCGAAACGTTCATGCCGATGAAGCCGGCGGCGCCCGAAAGGATCGCGCCGAAGGCGTAGCCGATCGCAACCGGCAGACCGAGGAAGTAACCGACCAGGATGAAGACGACGATGCCGACCACGCCGATCGTCATGTACTGACGGCGAAGATACGCCTGAGCGCCTTCACGGATCGCCGAAGCGATTTCCTGCATCTTCTTGTTGCCGGCGGGCGCTGCGAGCACGGAGCTGATCGCCCACGCTCCGTAAACAATGGAAAGCGCGCCGCACGCGATGATTACCCACAATGCAGTCATAGTCGTGGTCATGGACCCCTCAGCTCTTTCGCGATGAAAATTGGAACGAGCGATGCCCCCGGCACCACTCCAAATTGCGGCGCATACATGCCAAAAACGGTGCTTGGAAGCAACGCACCAAGGCCGGATTTTAGTCGATATCGACGGCAGTTAAGGTGTCAGAAATGGCTGAAAGAGGCCTGCCGGAAGGCCAGCGACTTGCCTTTGGCATCGAGAATGGCTGTTCCCTCGCCGGTTTCGACACTTCCGATGACGGTTACCGGGACGCCTGATTCTATCGCCTGTCTCTGGAACCCTTCGACATTCGTCGCGGGGATTGCTCCAAGCAGCTCGTAATCGTCGCCGCCAGTACAGACCGTCTCGATCAGTGCCGGATCGAAGGCAACAAGCTTGCGGCCCGCGGAGGATAACGGCAGTGCCGTGGAATTGATTTCCATTGCGACGTTCGAGGCCGCGGCCAGTTTTGCGGCGTCACCAGCAAGACCGTCGGAAATATCCATCGCCGCATGTGCGTGTTCACGCAGCAGCCCTGCCAATATCGAGCGCGGGCGCGGCAGCAGATAACGCTCCTGCAGATAAGCCTCCTCTTCCGCCGTAAGCTTGGCTCTTGCTGCAAGCTGCGGATCCTGGCGCAACATGAGGCCCAATGCCGAGTCACCCAAAGTACCGGTGACAACGATTACATCGCCCGCTTTCGCGCCGGCACGCCGCACCATCTTGCCGTGCGGCACACTGCCGAAGGCCGAGATTGCGACGCTCAGCAGGCCGGGCGTGCTGTCGGTGTCGCCGCCGAGCAGCGGGCATTTGTAAGCGTCGATATCGGCGGCGAGCCCGTCTGCGAAAGCAGCGACCCACTCTTCATCCACACTCTTTGGCAGCGCAAGCGTGAGCAGAAAGCCCAAAGGCGCCGCGCCCTTTGCCGCAAGGTCGGAAAGATTTGCGCGCAAGGCTTTCCTGGCAATGTCGGTCGCCGGATCGTCAGGAAAGAAGTGCACGCCTTCGATCACGGCATCGGTGGTCAGCACCAGATCATGCCCCGCAGGCGGCGTGATAGCGGCTGCGTCGTCGCGGAGATCAAAACTACCCGGATCGCGGGCCAGCGGCCGGAAGAAGCGCCCGATCAGACGATCTTCGCCGCTCGGCATCGCATCACCCCGTGGCAAATTCGGCGGCGCGCACTTGCCGCGCCAGTTGATCGAGCACTGCGTTGACCATCCCGGTCTCCTCGCGATCGAGGAAGGAACTCGCGACATTCACGTATTCGGAGATTACGACGCGCGCGGGAACATCGCCGCGATGGGAAAGCTCGTAAGCTCCGGCACGCAGCACAGCGCGCAGAATGGCTTCGATGCGCTTGAGCGGCCAGGTCGCATTCAAGATATCATTGACCTTGGGATCGAGCGCGCGCTGTTCGCGCAACACGCCCTCGACGATGTCGCGAAAGAACGGCGACTCCGTATGGGGGAATTTTTCGCCAACACCCTCACGCACAAAACGCGCTTCGAATTCGGCAAGCACATCCGAGAGATCCGTCGCCGCGATATCCATCTGATAGAGCGCCTGCACGGCAGCAAGCCGCGCGGCGCTCCGTTCCCTGGTCTTGTCAAATGCCATCGGTTCAAACCTTGCGCGCAAGCCGCGCGAGCGCAAGCGCCGCAGCCGCCGCGTGTCCGCCGGCATTGCCTTCCGAGCGCTTCGCGCGTGTCCAGGCCTGCGCCTCCGTTTCGACCGTAAGAATGCCGTTGCCGAGCGCAATCCTGTGCGCGACCGCAAGATCCATCAGCGCGCGCGCCGACTGGTGCGCCACGATTTCGAAATGCTCGGTCTCTCCGCGGATGACGCAGCCGACCGCGACAACGCCGTCATATTTTCCCTGATCGAGCTTGATCGCGGCGGCAACCGGAATTTCCAGCGCGCCGGGCACCGGGATTTCCTCAACCGTAACGCCGGCGAGTTGCAGCCGCTCGACCGCGCCCGCTTTCAGTTCGGCAACGATATCGCCGTTGAATTGCGACGCGATGACGAGAAAGCGCGCACCCGTCAGCGGCGCTTCGGTATCGGCAAGCTGTGGCCGGTTTTCGCTCATGTCTATTCTTGTGGCCCTCTCTTGCCCAAGCCTATTCTTGTCGACGGCCTACCCGCCCCGCGCCGCCGAAGCAAGCCGCGCCGCATAGCGCGCCAGCACATCGACTTCGAGATTCACGTCATCGCCCTTTTTCGCGGACGACCAATTGGTGACTTTCAGCGTATGCGGGATAAGGAACACCGTGAACTCGCTGCCCTTCACTTCGTTCACCGTCAGCGAAACGCCGTTCAACGTCACCGAACCCTTGGCCGCGATGAAGCGCGCGAGCGCCTTCGGCGCGCGCAGCCGAAAGCCCGCCATGCCGTTTAAGTCCCTGCGCTCGATAATCTTCGCGAGCCCATCGACATGCCCCGAAACGATATGCCCGCCGAGCTCGTCCCCCATCCGCAGCGACCGCTCAAGATTAAGCCGTTCGCCTGCCCTCCAGCGACCCGCTGTGGTGAGTTTCAATGTCTCTGCGCCCGCTTCCGCTTCGAACCAGCTTCCCTTGCCCCTGGCGCCGCGCGCGACCACCGTGAGACAAATGCCGTTGACCATGATCGAAGCGCCGAGCGCAATCGATTTTGCAACATAGCCGCTTTCGATCCGCAGGTGCTTGAGATTGCGCCCCGGTTTCACCGAGGCAAGCCTGCCGACATCGCTGACGATACCGGTGAACATCTCAGCTCCGGAACAGATGCGTAAGCTTATCGGCGCCGAGCGTGCGCCGCTCGATGACCGCGAACCGCGGACTTTCAAGCAGCGCCGAGAGCGGCATGCCTTCGAGCGCCGAAACCGCATCGGCGCCAAGTTCCTTCGGCGAGCGCACGACCACGGCTTCGTCGACGAGATTTTCCTTCAGGAGCCCGGCGGAAATGATCGGCCCGCCTTCAACGAGAAGCCGCGTGATGTTGCGTGTCGCGAGAATATGCAGCGCTTCGCTGAGGTCGATCCGGTTGCCCGCCGTGCTCACACGCAGCACTTCCGCTCCCGCTGCCTCAAGTTCGCGTTGCCTGTCGGGCGAAGCGTCCGGCCGCGTGATAATCCAGAGCGGAATTTCGCGCGCCGTCCGCACAAGCTTCGACGAGAGCGGAATGCGCAAGGTGCTGTCCAGCACGACGCGAATGGGCGAACGATGCGCCATTCCCGGCAGGCGGCAGTTCAAAATCGGATCGTCGGCGATCACCGTCCCCGACGCCACCATGATCGCATCCGATGTCGCGCGGAGCATATGCGCTTCGGCGCGCGAGACGTCGCAGGAAATGTCGGCGGGACGGCGGCCCGGCAGCCCCGTCTTGCCGTCAGCGGAAACCGCGATCTTCAGGATCACATGCGGCCGGCCGTCTTTCATGCGGCGGATATGCCCGGCATGCGCCCGTGCCGCTTCCGCTTCGCCGGGCCCAACCACGACATCGACATTGGCCGCGCGCAGCCGCGCAATGCCAAGGCCGGATGTCGCGGGGTTCGGATCCTGCAGCGCGATCACCACGCGCTCGATTCCCGCGCGCTTGATGATGTCGGTGCACGGCTCGCCGCGGCCGTGCGGCACGCAGGGCTCCAACGTCACGTAAATCGTGGCGCCCTTTGCCGCGGCCCCTGCTTTGGCGAGCGCTTCGGCCTCCGCATGGGGGCGGCCGCCTGTCGCGGTCACGCCGCGCGCGATGATGCGCGGCTCCGGCCCGCCGGATACGACGAGCGCGCCGACACTTGGATTGGGAAAGGTCTGCCCGAGATTGCGTCGCCCGAGGGACAGCGCTCCAGCCATGAAGCGCTCATCCTGCTCGCTCGCGGCCAGCGCCGCCCTGGCAACGCGCGGATGCGCGCTCATCAGCCGGAACTCTTGGCTCGCTCGGTTTCCGGCGAGATTTCTTCGAGGACTTTTTCGAAATCCTTCGGCTCGCGGAAATTGCGATAGACCGAAGCGAAGCGCACGTAAGCGACGTCATCGAGTTGCTTCAGCGCTTCCATGACCTGCTCGCCGATCATCGACGATTGGACTTCATTTTCGCCGGTGCTTTCCAGCTTGCGCACGATGCTCGAAACCATCCGCTCGACCCGGTCGGGATCGACGGGACGCTTGCGGAGCGCAATCTCGATCGAGCGCAACAGCTTGTCGCGATCGAACGGGATGCGCCGTCCGCTCCGCTTCAGTACGACAAGCTCGCGCAACTGCACGCGCTCGAACGTCGTGAAGCGGCCGCCGCAACCGGGGCAGATCCGCCGGCGGCGGATCGATGCGGAATCCTCGGTTGGCCGCGAGTCCTTCACTTGCGTATCGAGAGCACCACAGTAGGGGCAACGCATATACGCCTGGCCTCGTTACGTGTAGATCGGGAACCTTGAAACCAATGCCTTGACCTTCTCGCGCACCCTGCCTTCGACGAGCGAGTCTTCCTCAACGCCTTTCTGCGAGAGCACGTTCAGTACCTCGGCGATATAGTCGCCGATCTCCTGAAATTCCTTGACGCCGAAACCGCGCGTCGTACCGGCCGGCGTGCCGAGCCGGATGCCGGACGTGACTGTCGGCTTCTCGGGATCGAACGGGATGCCGTTCTTGTTGCAGGTGATATGCGCGCGGCCGAGCGCCGCTTCCGACACCTTGCCGTTGAGCTTTTTGGGGCGAAGATCGACCAGCATCAGATGCGTGTCGGTGCCGCCGGTGGTGATGGCAAAGCCATGGCTGCGCAATTTCTCAGCCAAAGCCTTCGCATTCTCGACAACGCTCTTGGCGTAGATCTTGAAATCGGGCTGAAGCGCTTCGCCGAAGGCAACGGCCTTCGCCGCGATCACATGCATCAGCGGCCCACCCTGCAGGCCCGGAAACACCGCCGAGTTCACTTTTTTCGCGATGTCTTCGTCGTTGGTCAGCACCATGCCGCCGCGCGGGCCGCGCAGCGTCTTATGCGTCGTGCAGGTCACGACATGCGCATGCGGGAACGGGCTCGGATGTACGCCGCCCGCCACGAGGCCGGCGAAATGCGCCATATCGACCATAAATTTCGCGCCGACCGCATCGGCGATCTTGCGGAAGCGCGCAAAATCGATGACGCGCGGATAGGCCGAACCGCCGGCGATGATGATTTTCGGCTTCACATCATGCGCGATCTTCTCGGCTTCGTCGTAGTCGATGCGCTGATCGTCCTGCTTGACGTTATACGGAACGGCCTTGAACCACTTGCCCGAGACGTTGACCGGCGCGCCATGCGTCAGGTGTCCGCCGGCGGCAAGGTTGAGGCCCATATAGGTATCGCCGGGCTGCATCAGCGCCATGAAGACGGCCTGGTTGGCCTGGCTGCCCGAATGCGGCTGTACATTCGCGAAGCTGCAACCGAACAGCTTGCGCGCGCGATCAATGGCGATCTCTTCGGCGATGTCCACCCACTGGCAACCGCCATAGTAACGGCGGCCCGGATAGCCTTCGGCATATTTATTGGTCAGCACGGAACCCTGCGCTTCCAGCACGGCGCGCGAAACGATGTTTTCCGAAGCGATTAGCTCGATCTCGTGGCGCTGGCGGCCCAGCTCGCCCTCGATGGCCTTGAAGATGTCGGGATCGGCTTCCCGGACGCTGGCAGAGAAGAAGCGCGCCGGCGCGCCACGATCGCTCGCGGCCTGACTGGTGGACATTGAATTGCTCCTAAACCCTTAAGAGCGCGGGATTTAGCACGGAGGCCCCACAAAATGAAGCGTGGGAAACAGGCCTAGCCCCTATCGCTGGAGAGCCGCCGCTTGAGCTTGGCGACCGCCAGTTCTTCCAGTGCCTTGGGCGGGGATGCCGCCGGACCCATAACGATCACCTCGGTTCCGGTGGCGACATCGACCGCCGCAACCCGAACTACCGAGCCGACCGGACGCATTTCGATGATGATCTCACCCGTAGCGGTACCGGATGCCTTGACGGTCATCTGCCCCTCGCCGAGTCGTTTGTGAGAATCATGAGGCCTGCCGCCTTCCCGCGCAATGCACGATTTGCGGCTCCGCCGCAGGAAAACATAAGGCCCGGACGGGCCGGGCCTTAGTTTCTGTGTGTATCAGAGCCGGTAAAGGATCTGATCGGTCCAGAACCGCTCGAGCCGTTGCAGGGCCTTATTGAGGATCTGCAACTCGTTCGAGGCGATGCCGCCCACCTGCTCGATGGTGCGGACATGCTTCTGGTAGAGCTCCTCGATGATCTTGTGCACTTCCTTGCCCTTGTCGGTCAGGCTGATGCGCACCGAACGGCGGTCGATCCGCGAACGCGCGTGATGCAGATAGCCCATCTCGACGAGCTTCTTCAGGTTGTAGGAAACGTTCGAGCCGAGATAGTAGCCGCGCGAGCGCAGCTCGCCTGCCGTCAGCTCGGAGTCGCCGATGTTGAACAAGAGCAACGCCTGAACGCTGTTGATATCCGAGCGACCGCGACGGTCGAACTCGTCTTTGATGACGTCGAGCAGCCTGCGATGCAGGCGTTCGACGAGGGTGAGTGCCTCCAGGTACGGCGCTTTGAGTTCTTCATTGCGCTCGGCTGGAGCGGCCGTCTCGACCGCACGCATAGCATTCTTCATTTTGACGCCTCACTAAAAATTGCCCCGTGATGGCGGGATATTTTTTTGTCCCCGCTCTTGGCATCATTTGTATCGAACACGCGCAAAGGAAGCCTTAAATTGCAGGCTAAATTCTTCCTCACCGAACAGCCTTGACGAAAGATTGACGAGGCCCGGAAACATTGGGTTTTGCCGTCAGGAATCCCGTAACGGGATGGCCGGCGGCCCAAAGCGGAACACTATCGTTAGTTCCGGGTTTCTTTTCGCGATGCCGAAACAGGCAGCCGCAAAATAGCTAGCGCAGAAAATTGATGATGCCGGAGAAGTCCCTGCCCGCCTCACCCGAGTCGACATATTTTTCGTAAAGCTCCTCGGCGTGTTTGCCGAGCGGCGTCTTGGCGTGCACCGACTCCGACGCCGCCTGCGCGAGCTTCAGGTCTTTCAGCATCATCGCCGCCGTGAAGCCCGCGGCGTAATCGCGGTTTGCAGGCGAAGTCGGCACCGGGCCCGGCACCGGGCAATAAGTCGTCATCGACCAGCATTGACCCGACGACTTCGAGGAGATGTCGAACAGCTTCTGCTTGTCGAGGCCGAGCTTTTCGGCGAGCGCAAAGGCTTCGGAGACGGCGATCATCGAGATGCCGAGGATCATGTTGTTGCAGATCTTCGCGGCCTGCCCCGCGCCCGCGCCGCCGGCATGCACGACCGTCTTGCCCATCTGTTCGAGAACCGGCTTCGCCTTCGCGAACGCCTCATCGCGCCCGCCGACCATGAACGTAAGCGTCCCGGCTTGCGCGCCGCCGACGCCGCCAGACACCGGCGCATCGAGCAGCAGCATGTCGCTTTCCTCGGCCTTCGCGGCGACGAGCCGCGCCGTTTCGACGTCGATCGTGGAAGAATCGATGAACAGCGTACCCTTCCCGGCCTTGGCGAGAAGCCCGCTCGGCCCGAGATAGACATCGCGCACCTGCTGACCGGCCGGCAGCATCGTGATGACGATTTCGTTGCCAGCGATTTGCGCGAGATCGTTGGTCGCAGCGCCGCCGCCCGCCTTCAGGCCTTCCATGCCCTTGGGGCTCACGTCATGACCGATGACTTTATGGCCCGCCTTCACGAGGTTGAGCGCCATCGGCAAACCCATGTTGCCGAGCCCGATGAAACCGATCTTTGCCACGCGAACCTCCCCTGTTCGTGTCGTTTGTTGGTATCGTTGTTAGCGGTATCGCTGTTCTTCGCCGTGCGCCTTGACGCGCAGAACGACAAAGAAAAGCACAAGCGCCATCTCCGCGCCCGTCAGCGTCAGCGTCATGCTGGTGGGCGCGAGGAAGATAAAGGCCGCTACAATTTGCGAAAGCACCGCCATCAGCCACACCGCCGCGCCCCAGGGCGAGCCGAGCCAGAGCGCAACCCCTGCGATCAGATCGATCACCGCGAAGAAAACCGTCGCCGCGCGCGCTTCGATCGGCAGCGCGTCGAACGTCGCGCCGGAGAACAAGACACCCCAGTGGATCAGACCCTTTAGAATCATGAAGCCGCCGGCGATGCGCTGAAACAGCACGAGCCGGTATTGCCACGGCCCGAGTTCGACGGAGTCAGGCCCGATCGGCGCCTCGATATGGCGCGCGGCGTCGATTGCAAGTTCGGTGGTCTCGATGGCCTCGGGCGTATTCATAGCGAAAGCTCATTCGGCAACGGCGCAAACAGCGCCTCGATCGCCTGCCGGTTCACATCGGCGAGCGCCGCCGGATTCCAGCGCGGCGCGTTGTCTTTATCCACGATCAGCGCGCGCACGCCTTCATAGAAATCGTCCTGATAGAGCACGCGCGAGACGATCCGGTATTCCGCTTTCATGCATTCCTCAAATGTCCAGCCCGCCCCGCGTTTCATCTGCTCGAGCGCGATCCGTAAACTGGTCGGCGACTTCGTGCGGATCAGCGCCGCGATCCTGCCGGCCCAGCTATCGGCTTCTCCTGCCGCCTGACGATCGAGCGCGGCAAGAATATCCTCGATCTCGTTGCCCGCGAACAGCCGGCCGATCAAGTCCGCTTTTGACGCGATCTCCCCGCCCTGGGCGGGTTCGGCGAAGGCCGCAAGCGTCGCATCGACCGGAACATTGCCGCATAAGGCCTCGGTGAGATCGGCAAACCTTGCGGCGGAAACATGGTGTGTGCAGACACCCGCGAACAGTGCATCCCCCGCCTTCAGCCGTTCGCCGGTAAGCGCGCAGAACGTGCCGATCTTGCCCTTGAGCCGCGGCAACATCCAGGTGCCGCCGACATCGGGAAAAAAGCCTATGCCGACTTCAGGCATTGCAAACTGGAATTTCTCGCCGGCAACACGGTGCGAGCCGTGGATCGAAACGCCGACCCCGCCGCCCATGACGATGCCGTCGATCAGCGCGATATACGGCTTCGGATAGTGTTTGATTGCGGCGTTCAGACGGTACTCGTTGGCGAAAAATACCAGCGCTTCCTCTTGCCGCCCGCGCACCGTGACATCGCGAAGATCGCCACCGGCCGAGAACGCCCGCTCGCCGTTCGCGCGAATGATGACACGGGTCACGCCGTCGTCCGTGCGCCATGCCTCCAGCTTCGCCGCGAGCTGCCGGATCATGTCGTGCGTGAGCGCATTCAGCGCCTTGGGGCGGTTTAACGTGACAATGCCGGCCGCGCCCTTGCGGTCGAACAGGATTTCGGGTTCGGAATTCATGCGATCAATTCAATGCCCATATGAATTCCAAGGTTGCAATCACGCCAAGCACCGTGCGCACGAGATGCAATCGGCCCCACTGCACGATGAGCCCGCGCGTGTTCTCGTCGGCCGCTTCAAGCGATGTCGCCCTGAGAAGGTTGTTGGTCGGCATGATGATGAATAGCGTGAACGGCAGCGGCGCCAGAATGAACAGCGCGCCTACGATCCAGCGCCAGTCCCACGTCAGAAAATAGGCGATGACGCCGAGCGCGGCGCCGAGCACTGTGAGCGGCGCCTGCATCAGCGTGCCGTATTTGTAGCTGCGCTGCCACTCGATCAGCGCCGAGCGGGTATCGAGCAGAAGCCGCGCGGGCTGCTCGCAAAGCGAGACGTAAAACGCGGCGCCCGTGAACAAGGCCGCCGCCGCAAGCGCCAGATGCCCATAAAGGTGTCCGGACATGACCGCCTCTCAGTTGCCGAGCAGATCCCGGCTGATGACAACGCGCATGATTTCGTTGGTGCCTTCGAGGATCTGATGCACCCGCAGATCGCGCAACACCCGCTCGATTGGAAAGTCGCGCAGGAAACCGTAGCCGCCATGCATTTGCAGGCAGCCATTGACGATCTCGAAGCCGACATCGGTGGCCCGGCGCTTGGCCATCGCGGCATAGCGGCGCGCATCCGGCTCCTTCGCCTCCACTTTCATCGCGGCTTTCCAGAGCAGCAGCCGCGCCGCTTCCAGCTCCGTCGCGTAGTCGGCGATCTGAAAGCGCAACGCCTGAAAATCCGAGAGCGGTTTGCCGAACTGCTTGCGCTCGCGGACGTATTGCATCGCGCGGTCGAGACAGAATTGCGCGCCGCCGAGCGAGCACGCACCGATATTCAGGCGGCCGCCATCAAGGCCTGCCATCGCAATCCGAAAACCCTGCCCTTCCTCGCCGACACGATGGGAAACCGGGACGCGGCAGTTGTCGAAATTGACCATCGCCGTCGGCTGCGAGTGCCAGCCCAGTTTCACTTCCTGCGCGCCGAAGGTCAGCCCCGGCGTGCCCTTCTCGACGACAATGCAGGAAATGCCGTCCGGCCCCGGCCCGCCGGTGCGCAACATGCAGACATAAATATCGGTCTTGCTCGCGCCGGAGATGAACGCTTTGGAGCCGTTGATGACGTAATGATCGCCTTCGCGCTTCGCCGTCGTCTTGAGGCTCGCGGCGTCGGAGCCTGCGTCAGGCTCGGTCAGGCAGTAGCTCGCGGCGTGCTCCATCGAGCAGAGCTTCGGCAAAAAGCGCTTGCGCACTTCGTCGCTGCCGAAAGCGTCGATCATCCACGCCGCCATGTTGTGAATCGAAAGATAGGCCGTGGTCGAGGTGCAGCCTTGCGCGAGTTCCTCGTTGATGATCGCGGCGTCAAGCCGCGAAAGCCCCGAGCCGCCGACATCCTCGCGGATATACATGCCGCCGAAGCCGAGCGCCGCGGCCTTGCGCAGGCTGTCGATGGGGAAGATGTATTTTTCGTCCCACTCCTTGGCGTTCGGCGCAAATTCTGAGCGCGCGAACTGCCGCGCCACGTCCTGAAATGCCCGCTGTTCTTCGGAGAGCTCGAAATCCATCAAAATTCCTCAGCATTAACGTCAGGCAGGCGCCGGCCTCGCCTCGGCGCCCCGGATTCGCTAAATTGACTGCCAGATTGTACGTGCCGTAACCCAAAGGCAAAGCCAACCAAAGGCGAACCGCAAAACCTCAATCCGCTGGCACCAAGGCTTATCATGGCATCGTTTATCGGCCGCAACCGGCCCGTTGACCGCTTCACCCCGCTCGATCCGCAGAGTTCGAGCGAGGCGAAGTACCGTCTGCCGATCCGCACCCGGCTGCGGCGAAACCGCAAGGCCGACTGGTCGCGCCGCCTCGTGCGCGAGAACGTGCTCACCACCGGCGACCTGATCTGGCCGCTGTTCGTCATCGAAGGCGAAAAGCAGCGCGAGCCGGTCGCCTCGATGCCGGGCGTCGAGCGGCTGTCGATCGACGAGGTTCTGCGGGAAGCCGAACGTGCCATGAAGCTGAAAATCCCGGCACTCGCCTTGTTTCCGAATATCGACCGCGAGAAGCGCGACGAGCGCGGCTCCGAAGCCTTGCGCGACGACAACCTTGTTTGCCGCACGCTGACTGCGATCAAGCAGCGCTTTCCCGAGCTTGGCCTCGTCGCCGACGTTGCGCTCGATCCCTATACCAGCCACGGCCATGACGGCGTGATGGCCGAAGGCGAGATCGTCAACGACGAAACCGTGCACCTCCTCGCGCAGCAAGCCGTGCTGCTGGCGCAGGCCGGCGCCGACGTCGTTGCCCCCTCCGACATGATGGATGGCCGCGTCGGCTTCATCCGAAACGCGCTCGATAACAAAGGCATGAGCGAAATTCAGATCCTCGCCTATGCCGCGAAATATGCCTCCGCCTTCTACGGCCCGTTCCGCGACGCCGTTGGCTCGAACGCTACACTCAAGGGCGACAAGCGCACCTACCAGATGGATTTTTCGAACGGCGACGAGGCGCTGCGCGAGGTCGCGCTCGACATTCAGGAAGGCGCGGACATGGTGATGGTCAAGCCCGGCCTGCCCTATCTCGACATTGTCTGGCGCGTGCGCGAGGAATTCGGCATGCCGACCTTCGTGTATCAGGTCTCAGGCGAATACGCGATGATCGAAGCCGCCGCAAAGAATGGCTGGCTCGACGGCGAGAAGGCGATGATGGAAAGCCTCACCGCCTTCAAGCGCGCCGGCGCCGACGCGGTGCTGACCTATTTCGCGCCGCGCGCTGCCGAGAAGCTCGCCAGGGAAGCCTGAGCTATTCGTGGCTGCTGATCGCGGAATCTTTTTTCGTGTCGCGCAGCACGTACACGAGCCAATGATATGCCGGCTAGGCGCCCTTCGCGGCGGGAGGTATTTGCGCTAGATGCTTTCGGCCGCAGCTATTGCCGCGGCGTCAACAGGCGGAAAGGACGAAGGCTCCATGTTCGAACTTCCTCGCAGCGGCGCCGGCGAAGCCAAGACCAATTTTTATGACGCCGCCCGCAATCCGGAATATTTCGAGGGCGTGCTGGCGCGGCGCGTCGTGGCCTTCTTCATCGACGTCGTGCTGATCGTCGGGCCCATCGTCCTGCTGGCATTATTTATCTTTATTTTCGGCCTGGTGACGCTCGGCCTCGGCTGGCTGCTGTTCTGGATTTTGTCGCCGCTCTTCGTCGTCTGGGCGGTCGTCTATGTCGGCGCGACCATGGGCTCGCCGCATTCGGCGACGATCGGCATGCGCATGGTCGATCTCGAGATGCGCACCTGGTACGGCGGCAAGATGTATTTCCTGCTTGCTGCGGTGCACGTCATTTTCTTCTGGATCTCGGTCAGCTTCCTCTCGCCGCTCATCCTGCTGGTTGCTTTCTTCAACCGCCAACACCGGCTGTTGCATGATTTCTGCACCGGCTCGGTCATGGTCAACAACGAGACGCGGGCGGCCGCCCTGAAACGTCCATAAAGCAGCGCACATAAAGCGCCGCACAATCCGGCAATAGCAATTCCCCTTTGACGCCGGAGCGTTCCGGCGCGATGCTCGGCGTTCAGAGATTCTGGACGACGTTGCTTCGAGAGCGTTGGCGAGCAAGCCGTGACCCAGCAACCGCGCGATACACCGCAGTTTTTTCTGACCAGCCCCTCGCCCTGCCCGTATATTCAGGGCAAGCAGGAGCGCAAGGTTTTCACGCACCTCGTCGGCGAGCGCGCGCCGGACGTCAACGACATCCTCACGCAAGGCGGTTTCCGCCGCTCGCAATCCATCGCCTACCGTCCGGCCTGCGAGGCCTGCCGTGCCTGCGTTTCGGTGCGGGTGCTGGCCAATGAATTCAATTTCAGCCGCGCCTTCCGCCGCGTCATGTCGGCGAACCGCGACATGATCGGCCAGGAGCGCGCGCCGACGCCGACCGCCGAACAATATTCGCTGTTCCGCACTTACCTGGACACCCGCCACGCCGACGGCGGCATGGTGGATATGACGGTGCTGGACTATTCGATGATGGTCGAGGACAGCCACGTCAACACCAAGCTGATCGAGTACCGCATGCGCGGGCCCGACTCTTCGTGGACCAAGCGCGGCGAAGGCCCGCTGTTCGCCGTGGCGCTGACCGATGTGCTGACCGACGGGCTGTCGATGGTCTATTCGTTCTACGATCCGGAAATTCCCGGCCGCTCGCTCGGCACTTATCTCATCCTCGATCACATCCAGCGCGCACGCCAGATGGGCCTGCCGCATGTTTATCTGGGCTACTGGGTCAAGGGTTCGAGCAAGATGGATTACAAGCGCCGCTTCCTGCCGCAGGAACGGCTGCTGCCCGACGGCTGGCAGCGCATCGACGTCTAGACTTTATCCGGCACGATCTTTTCCGAAAACCGCTTCGCGCGTTTCGGGATCATGCTCTAATTCCCGATCGCGAGATCAACCAGCAGCTTGACGTTCAGCACGATCACGAGAAGCGCCGCCAGCGCCGCCAGCGCCGTCACCCAGCGCGGCGCGACGAGTTCGCCCATCTTGCGCTTGTCCGCGGTGAACATCACGAGCGGCACAATGGCGAACGGCAGCTGCAGGCTCAGCACCACCTGACTGAAAATCAGGAGCTTCGCCGTTCCGGATTCGCCGAACCAAATCGTGACGATGGCCGCCGGCACGATGGCGATTGCCCGCGTCATCAGCCGCCGCGCCCAGGACGGCAGCCGGATATCGAGAAAGCCTTCCATCACGATCTGACCGGCTAGCGTTGCCGTCACCGTCGAATTCAGGCCGCAGCACAGAAGCGCGACGCCGAACAATGTGGGCGCGATACTGGAGCCGATCAGCGGCGCGATCAGCGCATGCACCTCGCCAAGCTCCGCGACATTCGTCTGCCCCGCCTTGTTGAAGGTCGCAGCCGCGAGAATGAGGATCGAAGCGTTGATGAGAAGCGCAAACATCAGCGCGATGGTGGAATCCGCGGTCGCAAGCCCGATCGCTTCACGCTTCTCGGCAATGGTCGCGCCGTAATCGCGCGTCTGCACCACGCCCGAATGCAGATAGAGGTTATGCGGCATCACCGTCGCACCGAGAATGCCGAGCGCGAGGTAAAGCATCTCGGGATTGGTGACGATCTCGGTTGTCGGAGCAAAACCCGTAATCACCGCCCGCCAGTCGGGATGGGCCATGCCGATCTGGATGGCGAAGCACGCGGTGATGACCGCGAGCATCGTGACGATCAGCGCCTCGATCCAGCGGAAACCGAGATTCTGCAACAGCAGAATAAGAAACACATCGAGCGCGGTAATCAACACACCAAGCTCGAGCGGAATGCCGAACAGAAGATTGAGACCGATCGCGGTGCCGATCACCTCGGCCAGATCGGTCGCGCAGATCGCGACTTCGGCGAGCAGCCATAGCGGAAACGAAATCGCGCGTGGGAAGGCATCGCGGCAGGCCTGCGCGAGGTCCCGCCCCGCGCCGATCCCGAGCCGCGCGCATAGCGCCTGCAGCAGGATCGCCATCATGTTGGACAAAAGCGCGATGGTCAGAAGCGCGTAGCCGAACTTCGAGCCGCCGGCGAGCGATGTCGCCCAGTTGCCGGGATCCATATAGCCGGTCGCGACGAGATAGCCCGGCCCCAGAAACGCAAGCAGCTTTTTCCAGTACGGGCCCGAAGGGCGCGTGCGAATGGAGCCGAACACCTCGGAGAGCGAAGGCCGGCCGCGTTCGCGCCGCCAGCCCGTAGCGGGCGGCGGGGTTATCGAAGAGTTCGAGGGCATGCGTTTCAGCATCGAATCTTCCGTCCGCCGTCAGCCTGCCATAGTTGCAAATGACTTGCAACTGCAATTTGGGGCAATATCAGCCATGCGGGTCTGGCCGCACGGCAACTGCGAGAATGAAATCAGCTTAGTTGCGCTTCGCCTCGGGCGGCGCGACGGCTGCGTCAAACAGCCCCGCCCCGTCGAGCGCGCGGCGCACGCTGCCCGTGACCTTCGCGTTCTCGACAAAGTTGGTCACGAAGGCGAGCCGCTCCTTCTTGCCCTTCGGCACCGCGACCGCGACACCCGTGCGCCAGAAGCCGCCGGGCAGAATGCGTGAGCCCGGAAACTGCTTGCTGAAATTGCCAAGCGACTCGCGAGAAAGCGCTACCGCATCGGCGCGGCCCGCACGCAACTCGGCGATCAGCTCCGGCACCGAGCGAAACGAGGAATACTGCGCCTGCTTGAGCGACGCCTGTGCCGCCCGTCCCGTCGTCGTGTTGGAAACGCCGATCACGTGCACGCCGGGCTTGTCGACATCCTCGATCGTCTTGATCGCGGATTCCCCCAGCACAAGGTACGTGCTTTCGAAAATATAATAAGCCGGACCGAAATCGACGATCTTGGCGCGCTCGTTATCGACCGGCATGAAGGCAACGTCCCAGGCGTTCTTCTCCGCCGCTTCGGTGATCGCGCCGGAGCTTGGATATTCGACGTACTCGACCGGCACATGCAGGAGCCGCCCCAGCTCCGCGCCAAGATCGACGGCGACGCCGCGCGGCTCTCCGGTCTTGGCGTCCTTGATGCAATAGAAGGCCGACGCCGCCGGCCCGACACCGATCGCGATCCTGAGCGTGCCGCTCGGTGCAATCTCACTGGTTGGTGTTTGCGCAGACGCTGCGAATGCCACAGCACACAATCCACTCATCAGAAAAAGCCGAAAAATTCCCATGGACACCAGCCTGGCTTCACCGTCCGGAAAATCACGACGGCCCGAACGCGGGCCGCGAGCGGACGACATTGACCCTCAATCTTTGCAGAAATTTAGCACGCCTGAAAGCCAGCGGCGGCCGCCGAAGCACTCGCTCGGAGCACTTCACTTGAACGTGTTTGATTCCGGAAAGCCCTTGGGCGCGAGGCGCCCGGCATCGGCGCGGCTGCCGATCCAGTCGCGCAACTCGGATTTCGCCAGGCTGTGATTGCGCCCGGCCTTGTCGATCCAGGTCAGGCCCTCGGCCAGCGTGAACACCTTGGCATCCGACAGCCCGCCGTCCTTGAAGCGCTGCAGGCGCACGCCCTTGCCGCGCCCCATCTCCGGCAGATCCTTGATCGGGAAAATCACCATCTTGCGGTTCTCGCCGATGGTCGCGACGTGATCGCCCTCGGCAATACCGAAGGCCGCCGCGGCATCGGGCGCCTTCACGTTCAGCACCTGCTTGCCCTTGCGGGTATTGGCGAGGCAATCGTCTTCCTTGACGATGAAGCCGTTGCCGCTCCTGGATGCGACCAGGAATTTCCGCCCGCCCGTGAACGGCACGACGCTGACGATCTCTGCGCCTTCCATATCCACCATCAGGCTGATCGGCTCGCCAAAGCCGCGTCCGCCCGGCAGTTTCGAGGCGTCGATCGTGTAGAAGCGGCCATTGCTCGCGAATACGAGAAGCTTCGAGGTCGTCTCGGCATTGAAGCTGAATCCGAGCTTGTCGTCGCCTTTGAAGCCGAGCGTCTTGGTATCGGCATCGTGCCCCTTGAGAGCGCGAACCCACCCCTTCTCCGAGACGACGACCGTAACCGGCTCCTTCTCGATCAGCGCTTCGGTGACCGCCTTGATGTCGATTTCCTCGGCCTCCTCGAAGGTCGTGCGGCGGCGGCCGAGCGCGGTCGTCGGCCCGTAGGCTTCGCGCACCTTCTTGATTTCGGCCGCGATCGACTTCCATTGCCGCGCCGGCGAGCCGATCAGCTTCTCAAGCTCGGACTTCTCTTTCTTGAGCGCGTCGTTCTCCTTGCGAATCTCGAACTCTTCGAGCTTGCGCAAGTGGCGGAGCCGCATGTCGAGGATCGCGGTCGCCTGCACGTCGGTGAGCTTGAAGCGCTTCATCAACACCGGCTTCGGCTCGTCTTCCTTGCGGATGATCTTGATGACCGCGTCGATGTTCAGATACGCGATCAACAAGCCGCCGAGGATCTCCAGGCGGTGCGTGATTTCCTTCAGCCGGTGCTTCGAGCGCCGCAGCAGCACCTCGCGGCGATGGTCGAGCCATTCGCGCAGGCAGTCGGCGAGCCCGACGACGCGCGGCACCTGCCCGCCCATCAGGACGTTCAGGTTGAGCGGAAAGCGGTTTTCAAGCTCGGTGAACTTGAACAGCGACTCCATCAGGAGCTTCGGATCGACGCCGCGCGAGCGCGGCTCGAGAACGATGCGCACTTCTTCCGTCGACTCGTCGCGAATGTCGGCCAGGAGCGGCAGCTTCTTGTCGGTCAAGAGTTCGGCAATGCGCTCGATCAGGCGCGACTTCGGCACGAGATAGGGAATTTGCGTGACGACCGCGACCCAGGTGCCGCGCCCCGCGTCTTCCTTGTGCCAGCGCGCGCGGACGCGGAACGCGCCCTTGCCGGTGACATAGGCTTCGCGGATCGTCGCCTTGCTGTCGACGATGATGCCGCCGGTCGGGAAGTCCGGGCCTTTGACGAACTTCATCAGCTCGCCCGACTTCGCCGAGCGCTTGTCGATCAGAAACAGCGCGGCGTCCAAAAGCTCCGCGACGTTGTGCGGCGGAATCGAGGTCGCCATGCCGACGGCGATGCCGGACGCGCCGTTCGCCAGCAGATTGGGGAATGCCGCCGGCAGCACTGCCGGCTCCTGCGTCTGCCCGTCGTAATTCGGGCGAAACGGCACGGCGTCTTCGTCGATGCCTTCCAGGAGAAGCCGCGCGACATCGGTCATGCGCGCTTCGGTGTAGCGGTAGGCGGCGGCGTTATCGCCGTCGATATTGCCGAAATTGCCCTGCCCTTCGACCAGCGGATAGCGCGAGGAAAAGTCCTGCGCGAGGCGAACGAGCGCATCGTAAATCGCCTGGTCGCCGTGCGGGTGGAAATTACCCATCACGTCGCCGACGATCTTGGCGGATTTCTTGGGCGGCGCGCCGGGCTCGAGCCGCAACTGGCGCATGCCATAGAGAATGCGGCGATGAACGGGCTTCAAGCCGTCGCGCGCGTCGGGCAGCGCGCGATGCATGATCGTCGAGAGCGCGTAGGAAAGGTAGCGCTCTTCCAGCGCTTCCTTCAGCTCGACAACCTCGATCCGCCCTTTCTCGGGCGGAGGAATCATTCGCTTACCCATGAACCACCGCTATCAGCCGATTCTGTCGGGAACAAGCCGCCTTAAGCCGCAATGGCGCCGCGGGTAACGGTCGCGATCAGCGCCGCGCGCGCTTCGGGGGCAGCGAGGCCGCGCGGCTCGAAGACATGCCGCGCGAGGAAGAAGCCGGTGAGCGCAAAGCCTGCCACGACATCGGCGGCGCTGTGATCGGCCTCGCCGATCAAGAAGGCCGGCAGCGCAAGAAGTTGATCTTTCCATGGCTCGCCCGCTTCGCGGCTGACGGCGCGGCCGGATTTCGGCGAGACATACACGAGGTCTTCGGCTTTGCCGGTGCCGGCGCATTCCGAAAGGTCGAGGCCGAAGCCAAGCTCGGCAAGCAGCATCAGCTCGAAGCGCACGATCAGCGCCGCCGCGAGATCCGTGTCGTCGAGCCGGTCGGCGATTTCCAATAGCGCAAGGTAAAGATCGTGATGCGGGTCGCGCTCCGGGAGCAACCGCAGAAGCGCCGCGAGCGTCTGGATGCCGTAGCTCGCGGTCGCCGAAAGCATCAGCTTTTCCGCCCGCAGCTGCATGCCTTCGATGGCGAAGGCGCCAAGATGCTGGTCGAGCCGCGCGCGCCAGACGGCGCGTACGCTATTGCCCGGCTGGAGCACCGGGCGAAGCTTCGAGGACGTTCCGCCGCGCACGAGGCCGAGGTGCCGGCCGTGCTGCGCCGTCATCAGTTCGGCCAGCACATGCGTCTCGCCGTGGCGGCGAACGCCCAGGACGACACCCTCGTCGGTCCATTCCATCGATCACGCGCCTTCCAGCGCCGCCTGCAATTTGCTCGCGACCTGCTCGAGTTCGCCGGGCGAAACCATTTGCGGAGGCCGGAACGTCAGCTTTTCCTCGGCGATGTAACGGCGCGAGGTAAGATCCGTTCCTTCGACCATCGGCACGACATGAGCATGGGCATGCGCGACATCGGTGCCGGTAAACATGAAGCCGACGCGAGCGACGCCGTAGATCTTCTTCATGGCGCGCGCGATCTTCTGGCCTGTCGCAAGGATATGCGCCGCCAAATCCGGCGGCATCACTTCGAAAAAATCATAGTGCTGTTTTGGCAAGACCAGCACATGCCCCTCGCGGATCGGCCGGATGTCGAGGAACGCGACAATGCGCTCGTCCTCGTAAAGCCGGACCGAAGGAATTTCGCCATTCGCGATCCGGCAGAAGATGCAGGAGCCGCTCGCGGAGCCCGCCGCTGATTGTCCTTCGCTCATTCCTTGGGGAACTCCAGGTTCTGCGCGCGATAGCGCTCGGGATCGTTCTCCCAGCCCTCGCGCACCTTCACGTGCAGGAAGAGGTGCACCTTCTGCTCGATGGCACGCTCGATATCCCTGCGCGCTTCCATGGAGATTGACTTGATCATCTGCCCGCCCTCGCCCAGCACGATCTTCCGCTGGCTCTCGCGCTCGACGAAGATCGACTGCTCGATCCGCACCGAACGGTCGCGCAGCTCCTTCCACGAATCGGTTTCGACCGTCGATTGGTAGGGTAATTCCTGTTGCAGCCGAAGGAAAAGCTTTTCGCGGGTGATCTCGGCCGCCATCTGCCGGAGCGGAATATCGGTGATTTCGTCTTCCGGGTAATGCCACGGCCCGGCCGGCAGGCGCTCGGCAAAGAAATCGAGCAGGTCCGGCACGCCGTCGTTCTTCATGGCCGAGATCATGAAGGTCCGCTCGAACGGGATCAACTCGTTCGCCGCCTGCGTCAGCGCCAGCAGCATGTCGCGCTTCACGAGATCAATCTTGTTGAGGATCAATATCTTCGGCTGCGGCATTTCCTTGAGCTTTTCGACGATCGCCCGCGTCTCGTCATCGAGGCCCTTCTTGGCATCGACGAGCAGCGCCGCAAGATCGGCATCGGCCGCGCCCGTCAGCGCAGCCGTCACCATCGCCCGGTCGAGCCGCCGCTTCGGCGCAAAGATGCCGGGCGTATCGACGAATACGATCTGCGTCTTGTCCTTGATCGCGATGCCCCGCACGAGGCTGCGCGTCGTCTGCACCTTGGGCGAGACGATCGACACCTTCGAGCCGACCAGCGCGTTGAGCAACGTCGATTTGCCGGCATTCGGAGCGCCGACGAGCGCGACGAAACCGCATCGCATATTCTGTCGCTCAGTCATCGAGTTCGACACCGTGCCGGTTGAGCATCATCGTTGCCGCCGCCTGCTGCGCGTCGCGTTTCGTGCGGCCCTCGCCTTCGGCGGCACCCAGCCCCGGCAATTCGACCGCGATCCGGAATACCGGCTTGTGGTCCGGGCCCTTGCGTTCGATCTGGCGATAGATCGGCGGCGGCAATCCTCGCGCCTGACCCCATTCCTGCAACAGCGTCTTCGGATCGCGCAGCCGGCTCTTCGAGCGCAGCGCGCGTTCCTTCCAGTAGGTTTCGACGAATTTTTCCGCGGCCTTGTAGCCGCCGTCGAGAAACACCGCGCCGATCAGCGCCTCGCAAACATCCGCGAGGATGCTCGCCTTGTGACGCCCGCCCGATTTCGCTTCATTGGTGCCGAAATAAATGTAGGCGCCGAGATTGAGCTCGACCGCGACCTTCGCGCAGGTTTCGGCGCGCACGAGATCGGCGAGCCGCTGCGAAAGTTCGCCCTCCTGCGCGCGCGGATATTCGCGCAGCAGCAAGTCGGAGACGACGAGCCCAAGCACATGATCGCCCAGAAACTCGAAGCGCTGATAGCTAACCTTGACCTTGCCGTGCGCGATCGCGCTCACATGCGTGAGTGCCTGCACGAGCAAACTCTTGTCCTTGAACGTGTGCCCGATCTTCTGCTCGAGCGTCGCTGTCGGCTTGCGGCGGCTCATCGCACCAGGCTGAAAATCCGGCCCCAACGAACGCTCGTCGGCCAGGTCCAGAACTCCCACGCATGCGCGCTCTCGTCGATCGAGAAGAAGATCATCTGCGCACGCCCCTCGATGTTTTCATAGGGCACATAGCCGACAGCGCTCAGCACGCGGCTGTCGGTCGAGTTGTCGCGATTGTCGCCCATCATGAAATAGTGGTTCGCAGGCACTTCATAGACCGGCGTGTTGTCGTAGAAGCCGTTATCGACGAGATCGAGCGTCGTGTAGGAAACGCCGTTCGGCAGCGTTTCGCGATACCGCTTGATCGGCTGGCCGTGACCTTCCGGGTCGTTGGAGACCCAGTCGGAAATCCGCTCGCGCTTGATCGCCTGACCGTTGATGTGCAGCGTGCCGTTGACCATCTGGATCTTGTCGCCCGGCAGCCCGATCACCCGCTTGATGTAATCGGTCGAGTTGTCCTTCGGCAGTTTGAAGACGACGACATCGCCGCGATCCGGCCCGCTGCCGAAGACACGGCCGGGAAACGAGATGATCCCGAACGGAAACGAATATTGGCTATAGCCGTAGCTGTATTTGGAGACGAACAGATAGTCGCCGACCAGCAGTGTCGCCTTCATCGAGCCGGACGGAATATTGAACGGCTGGAACATGAAGGTGCGAATGACGAGTGCGATCAGGAGCGCCTGAAGGACGACCTTCGAGGTTTCGCGAAGACCGCTCTCCTTTTTTTCTTCGGTAATGGCCATTCCGTGGATTCCGTTCTTACGCCCTGCAAAGGTGCGCTCGTATAGCGCGGGCCGCCCTAGCGGGGCAATGACGCTGAATACACGGACGTAAGGCCGAAATGGCGGTTTTTACGTTCTGGAATCATGCTTTAGCCGCAGTTTCGGGTACGGCGGAGATGATCACGATCGCTTGCGCCATCGGTCCGTCGTCGGTGATCGTGAGATCGATTTGCGCGCTGTGGCCTTTCGGCGTCAGCGCCTCGAGGCGCTTGAGCGCGCCGCCCGTGAGTCGCATCGTCGGCTTGCCCGACGGCAGATTGACGACGCCCATATCGCGCCACCACACGCCGTGCCGGATGCCGGTGCCGAGCGCCTTGGCGCAAGCCTCCTTGGCGGCGAAACGCTTGGCATAGGTTTCGACGCGGTTCTTGCGCCGCTCGGCCTTGGCGCGCTCGACATCGGTGAAGACGCGCGACAGAAAACGCTCGCCGTGACGCTCCAGCACCTTGCCGACCCGGCGCGCGTCGATGATGTCGTTGCCGATGCCGAGGATCATGCCACCCCGTCCGCCGCGGCAGCCCTGGCGCGCGCTTCGCCGCGCGCGATCGCCTGACGCATTTTTTTCACGACATCTTCCAGCCCGGTGAAGATCGCTTCACCGATCATGTAATGGCCGATATTCAATTCGCGAATTTCCGGAAATGCCGCGATCGCTTCCGCGCTGTCGAAGTCGAGCCCGTGCCCGGCATGAACCTCAAGGCCAAGCCGCTGCGCGAGCCGCGCGCCCGAGCGCAGCCGCTCGAATTCGAACTCCGCCGCCTGCACCTTGCCTTGCGTAATCGCTTCGCACCACGCGCCTGTGTGCAGCTCGATAACCGCAGCCTTGATATCGGCCGCCGCCTCGATCTGGCGCTGATCGGGCTCGATGAACAACGAGACGCGTATGCCGCCATGCGAGAGGAACGCGACTTTCGGCGCGAGCATATCTTTCGCGCGCGCGACCTCAAGGCCCCCCTCCGTCGTGCGCTCGGTGCGCTTCTCCGGCACAAGACAGGCGGCATGCGGTTTGGTTGCGAGCGCGATCTTCAACATCTCGTCGGTCGCCGCCATCTCGAAGTTGAGCGGCGCGCCGATCTCTTCGCGTAGCCGCCGTATATCGTCATCGGTGATGTGCCGGCGATCTTCGCGCAGATGCGCGGTGATGCCGTCGGCGCCCGCCTCGATGACGAGCTTCGCGGCGCGCACCGGATCGGGATGCCGGCCGCCGCGCGCATTGCGCACAGTCGCCACGTGATCGACGTTCACCCCAAGCCGGATCATTCTCTTCACCCGTTAAACCGTTCGGCGGACGAAACCACCGGCTTCGCTCGCAATTCATCGATGATCGCGTTGAGATGTTTCAAATCATAGACGCCGAGATCGATCGTCATCTTGGTGAAGTCGGGCGACCGCCGCTCCATATGAATGTTGTCGATGTTGCCGCCGTGCTCGCCGATGATCTGCGCGACTTGCGCAAGCGTGCCCGGCTGGTTTTTCGCCCGCAGCACAAGCCGCGCCGGAAAGCGCTGCATGGTGCCGTCATCGACATCCCACCGCACGTCGAGCCAGCGGCCCGGCTCGTCGTCGAATTCCTTCAATGCGGGCGAATGGATCGGATAGATCGTGATGCCCTTGCCCGGCGTCAGAATGCCGACGATGCGATCGCCCGGCACCGCGCCGCCCTGCGGCGCAAAGCGCACCGGCAAATCTCCGTTGATGCCGCGGATGGGAATGGCCGACGGCAATTCCTCCTCGTGATGCGAGCTGCCGCTGCGGAAACCGGGGATGCGAAACTTGAGGCTCTTCACGCGCGAAAGGCCGAACCACCCTTCGCTGCGCGGCGCGGACTCAACGGGCTTCTTCTCCTCGCGCCAGTCGGGGTGAACCGCCTTGACGACGTCGCTCGCCTTGATCTCGCCGCGGCCGACGGCTGCAAAGACATCCTCGATGGACGCGCGCGCGAGGCGCGACAGCGATTTCTGCAGCCGTTCCTCCGACCAGGGCTTCGCGGCCCGCGCGAAAGCGCGCTCGATCATCTTGCGGCCGAGGCCGAGATATTGGGTGCGCACCGCGACGCGCGTCGCGCGGCGGATTGCGGCGCGCGCCTTGCCGGTGACCACAAGCGACTCCCAGGCGGCGGGCGGATGTTGCCCCTCGCCGCGGATGATCTCGACCTCGTCGCCGGTTTGAAGCTCCGTCACGAGCGGCGCGACCTTGCCGTTGATCTTGGCGCCGACCGCGTTGTTGCCGACGTCGGTATGCACCGCATAGGCGAAGTCGATCGGTGTCGCGCGGCGCGGCAGCGCAATCAGGCGGCCTTTCGGCGTAAAGCAGAACACCTGATCGTGGAACAGCTCGAGCTTGGTGTGCTCGAGAAATTCCTCGGGGCTTGAGCCCTCGGCGAGCATTTCGATCGTCCGCCGCAGCCATGCATAGGCGTTCGACTCTTTCGCCAGCACTTCCATCGGCGTGCCGGCGCTGTCCTTGTAAAGCGCATGCGCCGCGATGCCGTATTCGGCGATACTGTCCATGGCGTTGGTGCGGATCTGCAATTCGACGCGCTGCCGGCCCGGCCCGAACACCGTGGTATGGATCGAGCGGTAGTCGTTCTGCTTCGGCGTCGAGATGTAGTCCTTGAAGCGGCCCGGCACGAATGCCCATTTGGTGTGGACGATGCCGACCGCGCGGTAGCAATCCTCGATCGTCGGCACGATAACGCGGAAGCCGAAGATGTCGGAAAGCTGCTCGAAACCGACGGCCTTGCGCTCCATCTTCTTCCAGATCGAATAAGGCCGCTTCTCGCGGCCCTTGACCGTGGCCACGATCTTTTTCTTGGCCAGCTCCCCGGTCAGTTCGTCCTCGATTTCCTTGATGAGGCTGGTGTTGGTCTTGCGCAGATTAACCAGCCGGCTCTCGATCGACTGGTAGGCCTCGGGCATCAGCTGCCGGAACGAAAGGTCTTCGAGTTCCTCGCGCATGTCATGCATGCCGATCCGGCCGGCGAGCGGCGCGTAAATATCGAGGGTCTCTTCGGCGATCCGGTTGCGCTTCTCGAGCGGCACCCATTTGAGGGTCCGCATGTTGTGCAGCCGGTCGGCGAGTTTCACCAGAAGCACCCGGACGTCGCTCGCGATCGCCAGCAATAACTTCCGAAGATTTTCCGCCTGCTCGGCCCGCTGCGACACCAGGTCGAGCTTCTTGAGCTTGGTCAGGCCGTCGACCAGCTCGCCGATGTCCTTGCCGAACTGCTTGTCGATCTGGCTCCGGGTCGCATCGGTATCTTCGATGGTGTCGTGGAGGAGCGCCGCCGCGATGGTGGAGTCGTCGAGCTTGAGATCCGTCAGGATCGCCGCGACTTCGAGCGGATGCGAGAAATACGGGTCGCCCGAAGCGCGCTTCTGGCTGCCATGCGCTTTCATGGCGTAAACGAAGGCGCGGTTCAGCAATGCCTCGTTGGTGGCCGCGTTGTAGCGGCGAACCCGGTCGACCAGCTCGTATTGTCGCATCATCGGTGCGTTTCCGGGTCGAAGAGCAAAATCAAAGGCTTGTGCGCGCTTTCAAAAGTAGCTGCGAATCCGCTTGAAGAGCGGACTTCGCTCACCAGCATATCGCGCCGGGGCATGTGCTGCGCAAGATCAATTTCATGCGCGACTTCATGTGGTTAAGGCATGCCTGAAACGCAAACGGCCCGGCAGAGCCGGGCCGTGAAACGGGTCAAGGGCAAACTTCAGGAGTTTTCCTCTTCTTCGACATCTGGTTCCGGCGGAGCTTCCGGAGGGGGTACCAACCCCTGCAGCCCCGCCAACAATTCTTCCTCGGTCATGCGATCTTGCGCGACATCTTTGTCGTCGGCGTCGGCCACGATGGCACCGGGGGCAGCAAGCGTCGGCGGCACCGCCTCCGCTTCCGGCTCGTCCACTTCGGTATATTTCTGCAACGAGTGGATCAGTTCTTCCTTGAGGTCGTTCGCCTCGACTGTCTCTTCGGCGATTTCACGCAGTGCCACGACCGGGTTCTTGTCATTGTCCCGATCAACGGTAATTTCCTGCCCGGCCGACACCATCCGCGCGCGGTGACTCGCGAGCAGAACCAGGTCAAAACGGTTTTCGACTTTATCGATGCAGTCTTCAACGGTGACGCGTGCCATCCGGCGTGCTCCGCAACCTAAGATCGGTGGATAGATGCGGGCTATAACCTGTCGAAGCCCGGGAAGCAAGGCGCAATTCCACACCCTCCGTTCGCCTGGCAGTCATCATACAGCCGTGGGTGGAACTTTCGCCTGCGGCACAGCAGCGTGGTTCGTTGCCAAGTACGATAGAGAAATACCATCATTCAATTGCCATGCTTTAGACCGATTAGCCACCTAACTTCGTTTTTCACCGTTTCATCAACCGCTGTTTTTATCAACGAGATTGCTGATGAGCCTTCCCGAGAAAACCGTCCTCTTCATCGATGGCGCCAACCTTTACGCCACGACCAAAGGCCTCGGTTTTGATATCGATTATCGGCGCTTGCTGAAGGAATTTCAGAACCGCGGCAATCTGTTGCGCGCTTTCTATTACACCGCGCTGATTGAGGATCAGGAGTATTCCTCGATCCGCCCGTTGCTCGATTGGCTCGATTACAACGGCTACACCGTCGTCACCAAGCCCGCCAAGGAGTTCACCGACTCCGCCGGACGCCGCAAGGTCAAAGGCAACATGGATATCGAACTCACGGTCGATGCCATGGAAATCGCCGAGCACATTGATCACATGGTGCTTTTCTCCGGCGACGGAGACTTCCGCCCGCTCGTGGAGGCCGTCCAGAAAAAGGGCGTCCGCGTCACGGTCGTTTCGACCATCTCCACCCAGCCGCCGATGATCGCCGATGAACTTCGCCGCCAGGCCGATGTTTTCCTCGATCTCGCGAGCCTTCAGAACCAGGTCGGCCGCGATCCTTCCGAGCGGCCCGCGCGCGAACCGCGCCACCATCACAGCCCTGGCCAGGGGCAGGATACGATGCCGGGCTTCATCTCGCGGGGGCCTACGCCGCCTGCCCGCGCTTACGAGCCAGACCCTGAAGGCGCCTGACCTGCAAAGACGCTTGAGTTCTCGCTAGCCTACCGCCATTAGAGCGGTAATGACCGCTGAACCCAGCCACGACTGTCCCCTATGCCCTCGCCTCGTCGCATTCCGGAAAGTCAACCGGGACGCCGAGCCTGACTGGTTCAATGGCCCCGTCCAAAGCTTTGGTCCCCCTCAAGCGGAGCTGTTGATCGTCGGACTCGCACCGGGTCTGCGCGGGGCCAATCGCACCGGGCGGCCGTTCACCGGCGATTACGCGGGTGATTTGTTATATGCGACGCTCAAAGAATTCGGCTTTGCCCGCGGTCAATACGAGGCGCGCCCCGGCGATAGCCTCCGCCTCGTGAACGCCAGAATTACCAATGCCGTGCGCTGCGTGCCGCCGCAAAACAAACCGACGCCGGCCGAGATCAATACCTGCCGAAGATTTCTGATCGGCGCGATCGAACAAACGAAACATACCCGGGCAATTGTCGCGCTCGGCAAGATCGCTCACGATTCTGTCGTTCGCGCGCTGAACGGCAAACTCGCGCACTACAAATTCGTGCATGGCGCCAAACACGAGATCGCAGACTACACACTATTCGATAGCTATCACTGCTCACGCTACAATACGAACACGGGCGTGCTGACGCCTAAAATGTTTCGGGCGGTATTTGCCGCGGTGCGTCAGCACCTTGGGAACTAACCCCATTCGCATCCTCCGTTCGATGACAGAGCCGGCCAAGACGATGCCAGTGAGCAACAAGACGCGATCCCTGATAATCGCAGCGACGATCACACGCGGCAGGATCTCGCATCTTTCATCAACGCACTAAACGAAAACGAGAAGCTGAACCTCATTGCGATGAGCTGGATCGGCCGCGGCACTTACACGAGTGACGAATAGGAGCGCGCGCTCGCGGCGGCACGGAGCGAACGCATCAACAGCACAAGCGAATATCTGCTGGGCAACCCGCTTCTCGCGGAGCAACTCGAAGCAGCGCTTGATATATTCGGCTACTCCACAGTGGAGCTTGAGCAAAGCGTGAGCTAGCGCGGATTGGCCTTTAACCAAGCCAATGTGTCACTCGCGCTCTGATCCGGTGGAAATACCGGATAAAGCACATGCGTGATGACGCCATCGTCGATCACCAGCGTGAGCCGCTTCACGAGCTCCATGCCGGCCGCCTGAAAGGTCGGAAGGTTGAGCGCGCGAATGAATTTCAGGTCTTCATCGGACAAAATGGCAAACGGCAAATGCAGGCGCTCTGCGGCTTCCCGTTGATAGGCGCTGTCCTGGGTTGAAAAGCCAAACAATTGATCGGCTCCCGCCCCTTGCAGGTCCTTGAAATGATCGCGGAAAGAGCATGACTGAGGCGTACAGCCGCGTGCGCCGGGGATCGCATCCCAGCCATCGGGCAACGCCTGGCCTGGCACGCCGGTGCGCGGATAGGCGTAAACCACCGTCCGGCCCTTTAGTGATGCAAGATCAACCATCGAGCCGTCCGTTGCCCGCAGCGGCAGCGAGGGCAGCTTCATGCCGGGCAGATGCCGGGTCGCGCCGTCATCCTGCGGGACCGGTAAGCCTCCGGGCAATTCCGTATTTCGAAAAACACTCATGGCGAGCTCTAGGCGGTATTCGATTCACTTGAGAAAAAAGATTCTATTTACAACCTTCTACTTCTTATAGCTCGCATAGGAGATGAATTCGAGGAGCGAGCCGTCGGGATCGCGGAAATAGACACTCATCCCCGGCCCCTTGACGCCAAAGCGCTCGAGCGGCCCCTGCTCGATCTTCACTGCGCAGCGCTCAAGATGCTTTACGGCGTCCTCGATCGGCCCCTTCCACTCGAAGCATAGATCGCTATTGCCCGGCTGCACAGGAAGCCGCGCCACATCGGCCGGGGTGAAACCCGGGCCGTGCAGATTGAGTTGCGCATCGCCAAAACGATAGGCAAAGCCCTTGGGACGCGTGACCAGCTCTGCTCCCATGACCTTGACGTAGAATTCGTTGGATCGCGCCCAATCGGAAACATGAATGACGCAATGATCAAGCTTGACCGGCAAAGTCATGTTCGGCGTTATCCCTTCTGCCGCATCAAGCGGCCTTTTTCCCGCGACCAATCGCGCTTTTTGATGCTGGCGCGTTTGTCGTGCAGCTTCTTGCCGCGCGCCAGCGCGATCTCCATTTTCGCCCGCCCGCGCTTGTTGAAATAGAGCTTGAGCGGCACGACCGTCATGCCCTCGCGTTCGATCGCGCCGATCAGTTTGTTGATCTGGCGGCGGTGGAGCAGCAATTTTCGCGCCCGCCGCGGCTCGTGATTATTACGGTTGGCCTGCAGATATTCGGGGATATTGGCGTTGACCAGCCAAAGCTCGCCGCCACGCGCATCGGCATAGGACTCGGCAATCGTCGCCTTGCCATTACGCAGCGACTTTACCTCGGTGCCGGTTAGCGCAATCCCGGCTTCGAAGACTTCGCCAATTTCGTAGTTGAACCGCGCCTTGCGATTGACGGCGACGTCGCGTTTCGGATCGGCGTCTTTATCTTTAGCCATGCAGGTTCTTGGTCATGAAAGGCCGGAATATCCCGCCTCATGCATTCAGAAGGCCGGCATGCACCATCGCTTCGCGCACCGCCTTCTTGCTCGCATCCGAAATCGGGCCGAGCGGCAGGCGCACGTGTTCCGAACACTTGTTCAGAAGCGAAAGCGCATACTTGGTCGGCGCCGGGCTGTTTTCGATGAACAACGCCGCGTGCAACGGCATAAGACGATCCTGCAGCTTCAGGGCGGCCGCGTAGTCGCCGGACAGCATTGCGTCCTGGAATTCGCCGACGAGACGCGGCGCGACATTCGCTGTCACCGAAATGCAGCCGACGCCGCCTTGCGCATTGTAGCCGAGCGCCGTGCCATCCTCGCCCGAAAGCTGGATGAAATCGGGACCGCAGGCGTGACGTTGCAAGCTCACGCGATCGAGCTTGGCGGTCGCGTCCTTGCAGCCCTTGATGTTCGGAAGCTCGGAGAGGCGCTTCATCGTCTCGACCGAGATGTCGATCACCGAACGCGGCGGAATATTGTAAACGAAGATCGGAATGTTGATCGCATCGTTCACTGCTTTGAAGTGACGATAGATGCCTTCCTGGCTGGGCTTGTTGTAATACGGCGCCACCACGAGCACGGCATCCGCACCCGCCTTTTCGGCATGCTTCGCGAGATCGACCGCCTCTGCTGTCGAGTTCGAGCCCGCGCCCGCCATCACCGGAACCCGGCCCTTGGCCTGCTCGATGGTCCACTCGACCACCTTGTGGTGCTCGTCGTGGCTCAGAGTCGGGCTCTCGCCCGTAGTGCCGACCGGCACGAGACCATCGGTACCCTCGGCAATCTGCCAGTCAACGAGCTCGCGGAATGCGCGTTCGTCGAGGCCGCCGTTCTTGAATGGCGTGACCAAAGCGGTGAAGGAACCTCGAAACATGGCAGGATATTTCCCTGATTATCGGCTGTGCGACAGGGATACCCCCAAACCGGGGGCCGCGAAAGCCCCGCCGTCAAGCTTTTGTTTGCACCCCTTGGGCTAACAAGCCATGAATTGACCGAAATCTCTGATTCCTGTGGTGGAGATGAAACGGACTGAATCGCGCCTGTTGAAGGGTATTTTCGTGACAATCGCCGTTCTCGCGGCGGCCCCTTCCCATGCGCAAAGCCAGTCCGACGTCGCCGCCGTCAAACAGGCGATCAGCTTCATCAAAAGCGACGATGGCGGCAAGGCCCTTGCGATCGCCGACCGGCTGCAAAACCCGGCGGCGCGCAACCTCATCATCTGGCTTGGATTGCGTTCGACGCCGAAAGACATCGGCTTTGACCGCGCTGCCCAGTTTCTGCGCGAACACGGGAAATCCTGGCCCAGCACCTCGTTTATACGCCGCCGTGCCGAATATTTGCTCTACGAAGAAAATCGCGACGCCAACACCGTCCGCTCCTTCTTCGGTCAGAGCACCCCGCTCACCGGCGAAGGAAAACTGATCCTGGCGAAAGCGCTCGCGGCGGCCGGTGATCATCGCAACGCGGCGGCGCTCGCCCGCATGGCCTGGCGTGACGACAATCTCAACACCAAGAGCGAGCGCGACCTCCTCGCCTCTTTTCAGAACGTGCTGACGCAGGACGATCATCGGCTGCGTTCGTACCGGATGTTTTCCGACGACAAGACCGATGCCGCCGTGCGCGCGGCGCAGCTCGCCGGCCCAGGCGACGGCGCAATCGCGCTGGCCCGCGCCGCCGTTCGCAAGAAAGCGATCAATGCGGGGCATCTCCTTGAAGCCGTGCCGGCTTCGCTTCGCAAGGATCAGAGCTACGTCTTTGCCCGCGCGCAATATTTACGTTTGAAGAAAGATCCGCGCGCTGCTGCCCGTGCTTTCGCCGATGCACCGCGCCACGTCGTCGGCGCCGACGAGTGGTGGAAGGAACGGCGCATTGTTGCGCGCCAATTGCTCGACCTTGGCGACTATCAGGCTGCCTACAAGGTCGCGCACGACGCCGCGATACCGGAGGCGGACAACTATCAGGCGGACCGCTTATTCACCGCCGGCTGGATCGCGTTGCGCTTTTTGCACGATGCCGGAACCGCCAAACGGCTCTTCGCCGATATTCCGAAAGTCTCTGTCCATCCTGTCACCGTTTCGCGCGGTTATTATTGGTTAGGCCGCGCCGATGAAGCCAGCGGAGATAAGATCGGCGCACGCATCAATTATCAAAACGCTGCGCGTCACACCGTGACCTATTACGGGCAGCTTGCCCGCGCGCGGCTTGGGTTGAAGGATCTGCCGCTGCCGCATCTTTCAAAACCGCCGGCCGGCGAGCTTGCGGCGTTCGAGCGGCAGGAACCTATTCGGGCGCTGCGTCTCCTCTACGCCGCGGGCGCGCGCGAGCTTGCGATTCCGATCTATACCGATTTTGCCGACCGCGCCGGTAACGACACTGTCGGCTATCTGTTGCTCGCAAGCGTCGCCAGCGAAATGCACGATGCGCGCGCCATGGTGCTGATTGGCAAAGCGGCCATGAACAAGGCCGTGCCGGCGGAGATGATCGGCTTTCCGACTTTCGGCATCCCGAAATACACGCATGTCGGGCCGCATGCCGACCCCTCGCTCGTTTACGCGATCGCGCGGCAAGAAAGCCAGTTCGATCAGCGCGTCGTCTCGATCGCAAATGCCAAGGGCCTGATGCAAGTCATCCCCTCGACCGCGCGCGCGATCGCGAAAAAATTCGGCTTGCACTGGGATGAGAAGAAGCTCGGCGGCGACCCGGTCTTCAATGTCCAGCTTGGCGCCGCGGAGCTTGGCGACCTGATGCAGGCTTATCGCAACAGCTATGTGCTGACCTTCATCGGCTACAACGCCGGTCGCGGCCGCGCCAACCAGTGGATCAATCAATATGGCGACCCCCGCGACCCCAAGGTCGATATCGTCGATTGGGTCGAGCGCATCCCGCTTTCCGAAACGCGCTATTACGTCCAGCGGGTAATGGAAAATCTTCAGGTATATCAAGCACTTTCCGGCAATCGCCGGGGGCTCACCATCGAAGCGGATCTGCAGCGCGGCGGCTGATTTATTTTTTTAGACCGCTTGCAAAAGCCGCGATCTCGGGCGTGATCGAAGCGATCAGATCAGACCACGATTGCCCCGGCTGCTGGCGCACAATCCGCGCGCCCGGATACCACGGCGAGTCTTTGCGATCGCGAAACCAGTACCAAAATTTTCCGTGCCCATGCGGCAAGAGAACCCAAACCGGCTTACCCAACGCACCGGCGATGTGAGCAGTCGTATTGCTGACGGTCACGACCGCATCGCACGCGACGATGAGCGCCGCGAGCCCGTCGATGTCTTTCATGTTATCGATTTCGTCGAGATGCGTAATCGAGACGCCGGTTTTTTTGCGGCAGGCGTCAAGCTCCCTCGCCGTGTCGCCATATTGCAGATCGACAAACCCAAATCCGGGTTGCTGCAGAAGCGGCTGGAAATCGCAGATGTCGGCACTTTTCAAGTCGCCAAATTTCGGATTGGCGCTACGCCAGGAAAGCCCGACGATCGCTTTTCCAGGCTCACCAATTTGAGCTCGCAACTTTTCGGCGCACTCCGATGAGGCAAACAGATACGGACGCCGAGGAAAATCCTGCCAATCCAGCCGAAAGAATTTTCCAAGGCTGCCGATCGGCAGATGTGCGTTCGCGGCAACCCGCTCTTTTGCCAGCTGATCCATGTCGCGCGCGATGACCTGAATTTTCGGAAACGACCGCGCCATCAGCGGCACTAGCCGCGGATCCGTTTCCAGAATGATCTTGTTCGCCCGCCGCTGCGCATCTTCCAGGATGCTGGTGTATACGATCTCGTCGCCCAATCCCTGCTCGCCCCAAATGAACAGGGTTTCGACATGGCTGCCATCCCATAGCGGATACGAGTACTCCCGAAGCTTGGGGCCTTTGTTTTCTTCAAGAAATCTTGTCTCATAGTCTTTCCACCCCAATGGGAAACGTCCCAGCGACAGGTTCATCAATCCCCTGTTATATGAGCTCTTCTTGAACTCGGGATTTCGTCTGTTCAATTCCTCGTATTGCCGCTCGGCTTCATCGACCCGATGAAGAATGCTCAGTGAGTTGGCCAGCCCTAAACGGGCCGGTTCCAGATCGCTGTCCAATTCAAGCGCTTTTTGAAAATACGGAACGGCTGCCTCGTCGCGACTCGTCCGCTGCAAGAAACCGCCAATGGTGCCGTAATCTTCAGCGCTTTCCGGTTTTCTCTTGAAGCCTTCCTCCGCAACCGCTTCGGCTTCTTTGGGAGCCTTCGTTTCTTGCAAGCAGATCGCGAGCTTGAAAAATGTGCTTACGGCATTCGATCCAAGCCGGATCGCTTCATGCAGATACGGAATCGCCCGATCATAAAAATCAATGGCGATCATGATACTGGCGGCGCCGAGATAGCCCTCCTGCCGCATCGGCTGCAACTTGATCGCCTGATTGATGGTATCAAGTGCTTCCAGAGATTGTCCGATCTTCTGAAGAACATTGGCAATATTCAGGTACGCTTCAAAAAACCCAGGCTGCAACCTAACCGCAGCCTGGTAAGCGCCGAGCGCTTCTTCCATTTTTCCCAAACTCTTGAGCGATGCACCCAAATTATTTTGCGCCTGTGCGTCATTCGGATCCAGCCGGATCGCTTGCTCAAAGTGACTGACTGCCTCCTCATACCTGGCGAGGCCGTGCAATATTGTGCCAAGGTTATAATGCGCGGGGCCTTGATCGGGATCGATCGCCAAGGCGCGCTTGATGGCCCCGGCTGCATCTTCCAATCGCCCAGCCTGCATGAGCGAAACGCCAAGCAGATTCAGCGCTCCGATGTTCTTCGGCTCATGCCGCAGGATTGCTTGATAGATCGGTATCGCTTCGGCGAACCGACCATGCTGAAGCAAAGCCATGGCACGCGCGAAATCCTGGGCGTTCTGTTGCGCTTGGTTCATTTCACAAATCTATATACTGGCTGTCTTGCCGCTCATAATGCCTAGGCTCACTACCAACAAGCCGCATCATGCCTGATTTCATTGAGGATTTCTGGTTTACCTCCTCCGATGGACTGAGGCACCATGCCCTATCGGCCGGGCGACGTTCCGAAGACCGCTCGCCGGTGATCTGCCTGCCGGGGATTTCTCGCACGGCGGAGGATTTCCGCACACTGCTCAAAGCCTTTATTGAAAACGGCCCGCCGCGCCAGGTACTGGCGCTCGACTCGCGGGGGCGCGGGCTATCGCAATACGACAGCAATCCCGCGAATTACTCTATCCCGATTGAATTGGGCGATCTCGTAAAGCTGCTCGGTGAACAGGAGATCGAGCGCGCCATTTTCATCGGCACTTCGCGTGGCGGACTGCTGACGATGACACTCGCCTCAATCATGCCGCAGGCCATCGCCGGCGCAGTTCTGAACGACATCGGTCCCGTCATTGAAATGGCAGGACTCTTGCGCATCAAAGGTTACGTCGGAAAAATGAACCCGCCGCGATCTTGGCCGGAGGCTATTGCCAGTTTGAAGAAAGTGATGGGCGCACAATTTCCCGCTTTCAATGAGCAGGACTGGGAAAGTTACGCGCGGCGGACATGGAGCGACAGCTTCAAACCCCTCTCCGACCCTGCGCTCGCCGAAGCATTTCAAGGCATTGATGCCTCTACCCCGCCGCCAACTCTCTGGCCGCAGTTCGAAATACTAGCGAAAGCCGCGCCTGTGCTTGTGATACGTGGCGAGCATTCTGATCTTTTATCGCGCGAAACGGCCGATGAGATGAAACGGAGAGGCAAGAACATCGTGGCAATCGAAATTGCCGGCCAGGGGCACGCCCCGATAATCGAACACACCGAAATTACTGCGCAGATTTTACGCTTCGTGGAACGATGTGATCGACAGATAAGGTAACAAGCACCAGCCACCAGCTTTTCAATAGATCTCACCACAAAGAAAAACCCCGCACAAAGAAAAACCCCGGCGATTTCTCGCCGGGGTTTCCGTATTCAGACTTGTGTCCGATTACCAGTAACGAGTGACGCGGAACGCGCCGCCCCACCAGCTCTGGCTGTCGTTCGCAGGCGCACCTGCAAGAGCCGTCGTACCGGAGGTCTTGAGGTCGTTCCAGTACAGTTCGGTGCCGATGTCGAGGTTCTTGACCGGCGACCAGATCAGGTTGCCGACGACCTGATGCAAGCGCGCATCGGGGAAGCCAGCTGTGTTACCCGCAGACGGAGTATCAACCTTCAAGTAGCCGTAGCCGATCGTCGAACGCAGAGTCGGCGTCCAGAAGTGGCGGAACTGAGCGTTGACCGAATAAGCCTTGGTCAGCTCCATACCAGCGGCGCCACCCGTGGCATAAGCATCCATCGGGTTGAAGAACGGGCCACCGTTGCTGGTCACGTAGGACAGTGTTGAAGCCTTCGTGTACGAACTGGCGTTGATGCCGGTGAAGGCAACTGCGCCCTTCGACCAGACACCTTCGATCTGGAAGCTGTCGTTGGCGCCGATCATCGGAAGCTTGAAGTTCAAGCCGCCGAGGAAAGCGTAGCCGTATTCGACACTATTCGGAGCCGGAGTGACATCGTTGATCTTAACCTGATGGATCGCACCAGCGATCTGTGCATCACCCCAAGCCTGGCTGACGCGGATATTCGCGATGAAGTCCGGCATGAACTGAGCAGCGTACAGGTCAGTGCCCGCAGTCGTCGGATCATAGCCGCCAGCCAGAATACGCGAACGGCGAGCCGTACCGTCTTCCATCGAGATCGACGCCGAGATGCCCTGACCGAGCTGCGCGGTGTAGGCGATCATCGGAGAAGTGCTGACCGACTTGCTCGAGAAGGTGAACATCGTCATGTGCGGGACGAAGTCGAAGAACGAACCCGCGAGACCGAAGGTGAAGCCGGCGAACTGAATGAACGCCGCATTCCAGTACCAGGACGAGTTACCCGTGTTGGCCTGCGACCAAGTCTGACCGTTCGCAGCGGTATCCCACTGGAAGCCAGCCGACAAGTACGAACGGAGCGTGCCGTACTCGGTGTTGGTGCGGGCGTCGAAGATCATCGACGAACGGATACGGAAGGCCGTCCAGTCGTCCGTACGGTCACGGGTCGCGCCCGTACCGAGGTTACCGGTATCGCCACGGTTGTTGACCGAGAAATCCGAGAAGAGGAATCCGCCGACGCGAAGGCAGATGTCAGTGCCCGGAATGTAGTAGAAACCAGCGCCGTACGCAGAGCAGACCTTCACGTACTCGACCGGCTTGGCCTTGACGGGAAGATCGGCAGCCTGCGCCCCAGCGACAGCGAACATAGCCGCTGCGGAGCCGAGGATAAGGCTCTTAAAATTCTTCATTGTGACCTCCAAGTTCTCTCTCATTTTCGAGGGAGCGGGTTCCGAATCCTTAGGATGCAGCACGCACCCCTCGAAGGTTCCCTGATTCCCAGCTGAACCACCCAGCCCTTCCGTGTGAAAGGTATGGACAGGACGACCCCAGTTCCCCCACCCGTGGAGTTCCCTGTCGTCGCACGAAGCAGACTACTCGAACCCGTTTGCCGTTCAACGAATAACGAGCGTTTTGACGCCATCGAACGACGCTTTTCCCGGGGGTGTTGCACAAACATCACGCGAGCGTGAGCAAAGGGGGAAATAGCTTTTATATCCCAGTTAGTTACACGGAAACACAAAGGTCAAAAAGGTCGCTGTTTTGGGCTCGAAATCGCGTCACCAAACAACAGATAATGGTTTAATGGTACCTCCATCATAATGCGCGAATTAACAACTACTCCGGCTGGCGGCTGGCGCCCTTCGGGCTGATTCTGATCAGAATCCAGCCGGCGCCACATTCAGATGAATGGGCCCATCCGGAAACAGGACTAAAAGCCCCAATAAAGGATTATATACCTCGTACGGCGATAGACGACGTAACGGGGGCACGACATACCCGGCGTGATTTCGAAGAAGATGGCGGAGACGGAGGGATTCGAACCCTCGATACGGGATAAACCCCGTATAACGGTTTAGCAAACCGCCGCCTTCAGCCTCTCGGCCACGTCTCCTGCTCAGCATCACGTATATTTTCCCCTCCCTCCCGTCAAACGGCTTGGTGAGCGGCAGCGGCTTTCGGCCGGAACCTGGATGTGCCAAGAACCGCCTTTCCATTCGCACGGAAATCCGCCGGCAAACGATGCAAGATCCTCGCGCCCAGTTTCAGCACGCCCTCAGCTTGCATCAGCGCGGACGGATCGACGAAGCGGAGCAGATCTACAAAACCATTTTGCGCAGCCAGCCGAAATATTTCGACGCGATCTTCGCGCTCGGCATTGTCTATCTGCAAAGAAACGAATTTCGTGCCGCCGAAAAACAGTTTGGCCTCGCGATCAAAATCAATCCGAACAACAGCCCGCTGCAGAACAATCTCGGCAGCACCCTGCTCGGCTTGAACCGGCCGCAGGAAGCGCTCGCTGCCTACGACCGGGCGCTCGCGCTGGATCCCGTAAATTGGGAAGCTCATTACAATCGCGGCAACGCCCTTGCCGCACTGAAACGCTTCGAGCAGGCACTCGCAAGTTACGATAAGTCGATCGCACTATTTCCGCATAACGCCGAAGTGCACGACAACCGGGGGACCACCCTCGCGAATCTTCAGCGTTACGACGAAGCGCTCGCGAGTTTCACGCGCGCGATCCAGTTGAATCCCAATCATGCCCGCGCCTATGCCAACCGCGCTCCTACGCACGCGCACTTCAAACAATACGAAAAGGCCCTTCAGGATTACGACAAGGCGCTCTCGCTCGATCCGTCCCTGGATTATCTGTTCAGCAATCGCTTCATGATGACGCTGTTCAACTGCCGTTGGGATGACAACTACGGCAAGGGTTGCCAATTCATCATCGAAGGTATTCGCAACAAGACACTGAAAGCCGAGCCTTTCGTTCTGCTCTCCTTGCCGTCCACCGCAGAGGATCAACTCGCCTGCGCCGCGCGCTACATTGAAGATAAAGAGCCGCCCGCACCACGAATGCCATGGCACGGCCGGCGATACGCACACGACCGTATCCGGATCGGCTATGTCTCATCCGACTTTCACAATCATCCCGTGAGCCATCTCATCGCCGGCGTATTGGAGGCGCATGATCGTGAGCGCTTCATGGTGCACGGTTTCTCTACAGGGCGCGCGAAGGAAAATGACGGATATCGCGAACGGATTTCGCGATCGCTGGAGGTTTTCGTCGACGCTCGAACGATGGATCGCGATTCCCTCGTCGAGCGCATTCGCGCAGCCGAGATCGATATTCTGATCGACCTGAACGGCCACACCATCGGCCGCCGGACCGATATTTTTGCCGTCCGCCCCGCGCCTGTTCAGGTCAATTATCTTGGCTATCCCGGCACGATGGGTGCCAGCTACATCGATTACATCATCGCGGATCAGCACTTGATCCCGGATGCAGACCGGGACGCCTATTCAGAGAAAGTCGTTTATATGCCCGACAGCTACCAGGCCAACGACAACAAACGGGCGATCGCCAAACAAGCTTCATCCCGCAAGGATCACGGCCTTCCCGACGACGGCTTCGTCTTCTGCTCTTTCAATAATACCTTCAAGATCACGCCGGATATTTTCGATGTCTGGATGCGTCTGTTGCATGCTGTTCCCGGCAGCGTGCTCTGGCTGTTCTCCGAGCATCAGGCGACTACGGAAAACCTCCAGCGGGAAGCAGAGCGCCGAAATGTCCCTGCGAGCCGTTTGGTGTTCGCTGGCCGGCAGCCGCTCGATCAGCATCTCGCGCGCCATCGTCTCGCCGATCTCTTCCTCGATACGCGCTATTACAACGCACACACCACGGCGAGCGACGCATTATGGACCGGCCTTCCTGTCCTGACCTGCGAAGGCGAAACTTTCGCGGGGCGCGTAGCGAGCAGCCTTCTCCACGCTGTCGGCCTTCCCGAACTGGTTACGCGCTCCCTCGAAGAATATGAAAAGCTCGCGCTGCAGCTTGCAACGCAGCCGGACAGGATCGCTGCGATCAAGAGCAAGCTCGCGAACAACCTCTCCGCCGCTCCGCTGTTCGACACCGAGCGCTATACCCGGCATCTCGAAGCGGCCTACCAGCGCATGTGGGAAATCTCGCAGAAGGGCAAGGCGCCCCAGAGTTTCGCGGTCGAACCGCTGCCGCGCTGAAAAAAGAACGGCGGCCTTTCGGCCGCCGCTCGATTACATCGCTTCGCTCAAGCTCAGTGAAACAACTTCATCGCATTGAGCAACGTGTTGTACACGCCGAGCACCAGCGGAATGCCGACAAAGCTCCACGCCAGAAAGAGTTTGAGCCCGTTTGACGATTCCGTTTGATTTGCCATTGCCCGCCCTCCTTATGCTTTGGCCGTACCCGCAAGACGCGGGTCGTTCGCCTTCATGTGATAACGCTCGTGAACGGCTTTGACGAAGAAGTTGCAGATAAAGCCGATCACCAGAAGTCCAGCCATGATATACATGGTGTTGTTGTAGGCCTGCGCCTTCGGCACGCCGTGCGTGATATTGTACTCACGCAGATAATTGACGATCACCGGGCCGAAGATGCCCGCCGCCGACCACGCTGTAAGCAGCAGACCATGGATGGCGCCGACATAGCGCACGCCGAACATGTCCTTCAGATATGCCGGAACGGTCGAGAAACCGCCGCCGTACATCGAGATGATGATGCAGAAGCAGAACACGAACAGCGCAACCGAGCCAATGGCACCGGCATGCGGGACTGTGATGTAAAGGACGAAGCCGATCACGAAGAAGCAGAAGTACGTGTTCTTCCGCCCGATGAAATCGGAAACGCTCGCCCATGCGAAACGCCCACCCATGTTGAACAGGCTCATCAGGCCGACGAGACCAGACGCTGCAACAGGAGTGATCACCCCGGGGAACATTTCCTGGCTCATCGCCGAAGCCTGACCGAGCACGCCAATGCCGGCGGTCACGTTCAGGCAGAGCACCCACCAGATCAGCCAGAACTGCGGGGTCTTCACCGCGTCATAGACGTAGACGTCGTTCTTGCTGATCAGCTTCGAGCTCGTCACCGGCGGCGTATAGCCTTCAGGCTTCCAGCCCGGCGCCGGCACGCGGACGATCGCCGCACCCACCATCATGAAGCAGAAATAAATGGCGCCCATGATTACGAAGGTTTCCATCACGCCGACATGTGTTGGCGTGTTGAACTTGCTCATCAGCCAAACCGAAAGCGGCGAAGCGATAAAGGCGCCGCCACCGAAGCCCATGATCGCCATACCCGTCGCCATGCCGGGGCGGTCAGGAAACCACTTGATGAGCGTCGAGACCGGCGAGATGTAGCCGATGCCGAGTGCGCAACCACCGATCACGCCATAGCCCAAATAGATGAGCCAGAGATTGTGGATATAGACGCCGAACGCCGAAAGCAGGAAGCCGCCCGCCCACAGGCAGCCGGCGGTAAACATCGCGCGACGCGGGCCGCCCTCTTCGACCCAACGCCCGAACACAGCCGCCGAGCTTCCCAGGAACAGCATCGCCAGCGAGAAAATCCACCCCAGCTCGGTGAGCTTCCAATCGCCCGGCGCCGATTGCGTAATGCCGATCAGTTTGGTCATCGGCAGATTGAAGACGCTCAGCGCGTAAGCCTGGCCGATGCACAAGTGTACGCAAAGCGCGGCCGGCGGTACCAGCCAGCGGCTGTATCCCGGCTTGGCGACCGTGTGCTCACGGTCGAGAAATGAAAAGAATCCCATTTTTATTTTCTCCCCTCTAGACACCTTTTGGGTGCCGTTCAAAGAGGAGTGTCTGGAGCCCGTTCCATCAAGGCCAATACGCCAATATTGGCATTAGCGAAGGCAATAAGCTCGCCCAAAGTCGTAGTTTTGAAATTGTATTGAATCTAACTTGGCGCAAACTGCTTATCCAACTACCGCCATAACATCCGGCACAGCTACGAGCCTTGCCATCTTCATCAGCGATGTAACTGCGGGCGAGATCGGATAACGTTCCGACACGATCAAACCGACAGCATGGGAAACTTCCGGCTCGACGATCGGTACCGCGCAGAATGTTTTCGAGATGCGCACCTGATCGAGTACGGAGCGCGGGATAATGCTGACCCAACGGCCGGTGTGAACGTGCGAGATCAATCCAAACACCGAATCGGTCTCGACCATCGGTGATGTTTCCTTCCCAATCGATTTCATCACCTCGTCGATGATACGACGATGCTGCAGGTCACGTGTCATCAAGCACATCGGCAAATCACCGATCTGTGCCCAGGTCACCCGATCGCTATGGCCGAATGGCCCATCGCGTGTCGTGAGCAGACAATAGTCTTCGCGATAAAGCGGCACCGACACCACATCCGGCGTCGGCTCGTTGTCGATATAGGTCACGGCGACATCGACTTCGCGCTGATGCAAAAGCTTCAGCAGCACATCCGATGGCCGCGCCCATATGGTGAAGCGCACGGTCGGATATCGCTCCTGATAGGGCACCGTAAGTGAAGCGACATGCGGCATGGCTGCGGGAATGGATGCGATCCGCAAATGCGAGCCAACACCGTTATGCAGGCCGAAAATCTCCTGACGCATCGCATGCGTGTCGCCGACAATTCGGCGTGCCCAGGCGAGCACACGTTCGCCCTCGGGCGTAAATCCCTGAAAGCGGGATGAGCGCTGGACGAGCCGCGTTTTCAATGTCTCTTCGAGCTTCTGAATACCCTGCGACAAAGTGGGCTGAGTTACGCCGCAGCTTTCCGCTGCGCGGGCAAAATTCTTCTCGCGCGCAAGTGCGATGATGTATTCGAGCTTTTCCAGCATTAAGACCTGCCAATAATTCAAAAACTCTTATCTATAAAGGTAGTTTCACCGCACCATGCAGGCAAGCGCAGCAAGGGCTGGAGCCTCTTCGACTAAAGAACGCTGGACTAAAGAAAAGGCCGGAGCATCGCTGCCCCGGCCCCGCCCCCTCCAGGCTTTTCGATTTCAATGTGTGATCAGCCACTCGCGAGCCGCACGTTGCGCGGCGGCAATCTCAGCCGGCGACATTTCCGCGGCGATCTCCCGCCGATGCTCAACGGCCTTCCGGTTACCGCGCGCGGCGGCCAGGTTGAACCACTTGTGCGCGGCGACGCGATCGAACACCTCGCTCGACGCCTTTATGCCGAGCATGAAGAAGATATCCCCCGCCGAGTTTCCCTGTCCTGTTGCAGCACTTTCCAGCGCCGCCATTTCGAACAACGCCATTGTGACAACTCCCGTAATCCCGTGTCTCAGTTCGATGCGGCTTCCCCCGCCGCTCTTTGATCCGAGAATGTACGTATGATTTGAATCTCATCTTAAATAACGCGCTGAACGATTTCTGAATCGCGCGATGAACCGAAGGGTGTTTTAGATTTGATTCAGCACGAAAAGCCCGCATGCGCGGGCACTTCGGAGAAACGGCAAGGAATTGGCAATGATAGCCGCTCACCTTTCGCTTACCATCCGGCGAGCAGCTCTCGTTTTCAGCACTTCGCGCCAATACCGAACAGGATGCGGCGCGCTTCCGCGTCGGTGACGAGATCGACTTTCTCTGCGACGCGCACCGCCATGCCGCGCGCCACCGCCGGGCGCGCTTGCATGCGTTCCATCCAGCGCGCGAAATTCGGTAATTGATCGAGATCCTGTCCCTGCCGCTTCCACAGCTTCGCCCAGGGATAGGTTGCCATGTCGGCGATCGAATATTCGCCTGCAAGAAAATCGCGGCCCGCTACGCGTTTATCGATGACGCCGTAAAGCCTGCCGACTTCCCTGGTATAGCGCTCGACAGCATACGGAATTTGTTCGGGTGCGTACTGGCGGAAATGATGCGCCTGCCCCGCCATCGGCCCGACGCCGCCGACCTGCCAGAACAGCCACTCCTCAACTGCGGTACGCCTGCGCTCGTCCTTTGGGTAAAACTTTCCGGTCTTGCGGCCGAGATATTGCAGGATCGCGCCGGATTCGAACACCGAGATCGGCTTGCCGCCGGGACCGTTGGGATCGATCATCGCCGGCATACGGTTGTTCGGCGATATTGCGAGAAACTCCGGTTTGAACTGATCGCCGCGGCCGATATTCACCGGCCGGATGACGTAGGGGAGCCCGCACTCCTCGAGCATGATCGTGATCTTGAAGCCGTTGGGCGTCGGCCAGAAATAGAGCTCGATCGGCGCTAGCGTGCGCTTTCCCGCAATCTTCTTGCTCGGCTTTTTCAGCTTCGCGTGCTGCTTCGTCGCTACAAGTTTTTTCGCCATGACATGCTCCCGGCTTCCAAATCTTGCTTAGGCGCCGGGCTTCGGACGAGCAATTGCACGCCGCTCATGGCGGTTATGCGGGAAGCGATCTTTGAATGCTTTTCTTGATCGAACCGGTAGGGTTTCGCTCGAAAACGCACTAGCGCGCGAAACTCGACACGCCGCCGCTGATGATCTCGCCATACATATGCTGCGGAACGATCAATTGCTTGCCGGATGCAAGCGGTGCGTTGGGATCGAGGCGATTGACTTGCGCAAGCAGCCAGACCGGAACGCGATAATTGTCGGCGACCATTCTGAGGCTTTCGCCGCCATTGGCGGAAAACTGGATGCCGCTGTCGAAAATCCGGATCGGCTCATTGGGCGGCACCACGTAAGCGAGGAAATACGGACGAATATAATTTCCCGGTTGCTGGCGAGAACCCGCTTGCACGGCCGAAGCATTCTGTGAGCGCGCCGCGGAAACGTAACCGATAATCTCCTCGACCACCGCGTTATGAATGCGGGACGACTTGTCGAGGGTGATATGAACGATGTCGCTATGTTCGCGAAGATCGATATTGATGAGGCGCCCGTTGAATCCCCCGCCCGACTTCACCACACCGCCGCCGATGGGGTTGGTCTTCTGAAACAGATTGATGAACAGTTCGACGTTGTCCGGCACCTGTCCCGCGATCGGCGTCGGATCGAAGCCGAAGATGATGCCGACCGGAATATTCGACGCGCGCAACTGTTGCGCGATCGAGATCGCCGCATCGCCGCCCGTCGAATGACCGATCAGGATGACCGGCCCCGGCTCGCGCCGGTAATTCTGAATCACCTCTTCGGCCAAAGCGCCCGTGCTGTAGGAAGAATGCACCGTCGCCGGAATGCCCTGGCGCTGGATTTTTTCCGCAAGTGAATCGAGGCCGCGCGAGAATACCTCGCCGATCAGTCCCCGGATCAGATAGACGTGCCCGCGTCCCTGCTGGGTGCCGGGCGCCGAGGAGGCATCCATCGGCGTCGACGACGTGTAATCGTCGAACACCGTGCTGCAGCCAGCAGCCAAGCCGAGCACAAAAGCCGCGGCGAGCAAACGCGAGCAGATAGCCATGAATTACTCAGGCTGACGGGTGAAACGGTGAGACGGCGCAGGCAAGAAAATCGTCGGTTCCTGCAAATCCGTCAACACCGGAACTTGGCTGCTTTATGACTTGCTGTTGCGGTGCAAATCAGGCCGCTTTTACACCCAATGGGCAGAGCTTTTCCGCCGTCGCGTAACCTGGCAGAGCTTCGATTTTCTTTTGCCACGCGACAATCTTGGGAAAGCGCGCAAGGTCAAAGCCGCCCGCCCCTGCGGCAGCGGCCGTACCATAAACATCGATATCGGCGACGCTCGGTTGTTCACCGACGAGCCACGCGTGTTGCGCGAGGTATCCCTCGAGAACCTTCAGGCCGGCCTCGCCCTCGGATTTGAAATATTCGACGACCTGGGGCTCCGCCTTGCGGATACCGAGCGCAAAAGCGCGCGAGCGATAAATGCCGGGCGCAAGCTTGTCGAAATCCCAAAACATCCATTCGCGGATACGCGCATGTTCCTCGGCATTCTTGCCGCCGAACTTGTTCAACGTCTCGGCGAGGTGTTGCAGGATCGAGGCCGACTGGCAGAAATAATGCGTGCCGTCATAAAGGCACGGCACCTGGCCATAGCGGTTCTTTGCGAGATAGCCCGGCTCTTTATGCGCACCTTTCGGCAAATCGACATGCTCAAACTCGAATGGCTCACCGAATAGCGAAAGCGCAAGCGCGACCTTGTAGGTGGGACCCGAGCGTTGATGACCATAAAGCTTGAAGCGTGCCGGCATGATATATCCTTGCGATGCACAATGTATGTACACGTGCGATTCAGTGTTGCTGCTGCTGTTATCTATCGAATTTCGCGCTAGGCGCAAAGCAGATCACCGGCAAATCGGCGACTGCGGATCGAGCTTCGCGATGAACCAGATGCCATGGCGCGGGCGCCCGAACCAAGCCGTATGCCCCGAAGCTTCGATCCGTTCAGGCACGCTGCCCTGTAACATCTTCGGTCCCTCGATGTCGCCGGCGGGATAGACAAGCACGCATGATCTCGCATCTTCCGGCCGCAACGCGGGGCGCGACACGCGCAGCGAATCCTTCGCAATGACCCGAAGATGCGGCAGGAACGCGCGGAGATTGCCGGCTTCGCGCACTCCCGGTGTCACCACCGTACCGCGGTCGATACCGCGTGCCTTGAGCTGGTCGGCGAGCGATTGAAATGGAATTTGCCAAGCGCGCGTCCCCCGCGGGGTGACGAAGCTGTCAGTCTCCGCAATTACACGGACGCCGATCACGATCAGCGCAACCGAAAGAGAAAGGATGACGATTGGCCGCATTGAGAGACGTTGAGGGTCGAAGCGCTGAACCCGTGCGAAAACATAGATCGGCGCGATCATCGCGATCGCATGCATGTAACGCTCGGCAATATTCGTCGCCCCGATGAGAGCAATGCCGACCGCGGCAAGGAACGCTGCTCCGATCATCGTGCGAAGTGTCAGACGCTCGGCCAGGCCCGCGGGAACTGTCGGCTTTCCGAAGCCAAAGGCCTTCGGCGCAAGCACTGCGATGAAGAATAGCCACGGCAGCAGAAACAGCGGAACATAGATCACGAGCCGGCTGAGCCCCTTCAGAACGCGCGTCGGATATGGACGCGGCTCCAAAATCATCTTCTTCGCGACCGCAGCCACGATGTCGACATTCACGGTTGAGAGCCAGAAAACATAGGGCGAAATCATCAACAGCGCGACGGCGGCCGTGAGCAAAAGCCTGCGATCACAAAGCGCCCTGCGTGTCTCCGCCATGCTGAGCGCCGCGATCAGCAGGCCGCCGATACACAGAAGATAGCTGAACTTCGCCAGCAGCCCGAGGCCGATCGCGGCACCAAGCCAGAATGCGCTTCGGAGAGACGGCTTCTCGAGCCAGTTGATTGCCGCATGCAGGGTCGCAAAGCAGGCAATACACAGCAGGATCGTCTGCGTCGCCCATTCATGAAACGTCCAGCCGACCGGATAGCTCGCGGCGAGCGAAAGCGAGGCTACTGCTGCCCAACGCTCGTCCTTCAGCGCTGCGCGCACCGCACCGTAGCAGGCGATACCAACACCGGCGATCAGCGTGTATCGGACCAGAAGCGTGCTTTGGATACCGGTGCCGAGAAACTGCTGCGCGCTCCAGAGCAACCATTCGTAAAGCGGCGGCTGCTGATCCTGATAGCCAAGCGCAAACTGCTGCGCCAGTTCGTTCGAGCGCGAGTCATCGAGTGAAAGCGTGTGCGAGACGTTGAACCGAAAAGTAGCGTGCACAAGGGCATAGATGCCCCAAAAAGCGAGCACGCCGCGCCCCGATAGCAGAGAGCGCGATCCCTCTCGCGTTATTTTTGCATCCGTTTCACAGCTTGTCATCAGCCCACACCAGAGAGGGCTTGCGATGATTACAGTTAAATACCGAGTCTCTTCTTCAGAAGTTCATTCACAGCCTGCGGATTGGCCTTGCCGCCGGACTGTTTCATCACCTGGCCGACGAACCAGCCAAGCATCGTCGGTTTCGCCTTCACCTGCTCGACCTTGTCGGGATTCTTCGCGATCACTTCGTCGATCGCCTTTTCGATGGCGCCGGTGTCTGTGACCTGCTTCATGCCGCGAAGCTCGACGATCGCGCGCGGCTCGCCGCCCTCGGTCCAGAGAATCTCGAAGAGATCCTTGGCGATCTTGCCCGAAATCGTGCCGTCCGCGATGAGGCCGACCACTTCCGCGATCTGCTTCGCCGTCACCGGAGATTCGGTGATCGACTTGCCTTCCTTGTTCAAGCGGCCGAACAGCTCGTTGATGATGAAGTTCGCCGCTGCCTTCGCGTCGCGTCCCTTCGCCGCCTCCTCGAAATAGTCGGCGGTTTCGCGTTCGGCCGAGAGCACTCCGGCATCGTAAGGCGAAAGACCGTATTCCTTGACGAAGCGCGCCTTCTTCTCGTCGGGCAGCTCCGGCAAACCTTCTTTCAGCCTGTCGACGAACGCCTGATCGAATTCGAGCGGCAACAGGTCGGGATCGGGGAAGTATCGGTAGTCGTGCGCCTCTTCCTTCGAACGCATCGAGCGCGTTTCGCCCTTGGCGTTGTCGAAGAGCCGGGTCTCCTGGTCGATCGTGCCGCCGTCCTCGATGATCTCGATCTGGCGGCGCGCTTCGTAGTCGATCGCCTGACCGACAAAACGGATGGAATTCACGTTCTTGATTTCGCAGCGCGTGCCGAGCGGCGCGCCGGGTTTGCGCACCGAGACGTTGACGTCGGCGCGCATGTTGCCCTTGTCCATATCGCCGTCACACGTGCCGAGATAGCGCAGAATTGTCCGCAGCTTCGAGAGATAGGCCCGCGCCTCTTCGGAGGAGCGCATATCCGGCTTCGAAACGATCTCCATCAGCGCTACGCCCGAGCGGTTGAGATCGACGAGCGACATCGTCGGGTGCTGATCGTGGATCGACTTGCCCGCATCCTGCTCGAGATGCAGCCGCTCGATGCCCACCTCGATCTGCTCCTCGCCCGGCAGGTCGACGACGACCTTGCCCTCGCCGACGATCGGCGACTTGAACTGGCTGATCTGATAGCCCTGCGGCAGATCGGGATAGAAATAATTCTTGCGGTCGAAGGTCGATTTCAGATTGATCGCAGCCTTGAGCCCAAGCCCGGTCTTCACCGCCTGCTCGACGCAATATTCGTTGATGACCGGCAGCATCCCCGGCATCGCCGCATCGACCAGCGAAACGTGATCGTTCGGCTCGCCGCCGAACGCAGTGGACGCGCCCGAGAAAAGCTTGGCGTTGGAAGTGACCTGGGCATGAACTTCCATACCGATCACGACTTCCCACTCTCCCGTATCACCCTTCAGGAGCTTGGATTTCCGCGTCTGTGCCGATGTCTCTGTCATGCGGCTTTTTTAGTTATTTCAGCAGCAAAGGCAATAACAACGGTACCAGAATGGCGGTCAGAAGGCCATTCAGCCCCAGCGCAATCCCCGCAAAGGTCCCCGCGAGCGAGTTCACCTGGAACGCCCGCGCCGTACCGATTCCATGCGAAACCAACCCTGCAGCGAAGCCCCGCGCTGCATAATTTTTGAGCCGTAAGAAGTTCATCAATGGGGTCACGATAATCGCGCCCGCGATTCCGGTCATGATCGTGAAGACCGCAACCAGCGCCGGATTGGTGCCAATCGTCTCGCCAACACCCATGGCGATCGCTGCCGTTGCCGATTTCGGCGCCAGCGCCAAGGTCGCCGCTTCGCTGATATTGAGGTAACGGGCAATCAACACCGCTGATGCGATCGCGGCGACTGAGCCCACGAAAAGTGCGGAGAACATCGGCACCAGCGCACGCTTCACATCCGGCAGGTGCCGATAGAGCGGCACGGCAAGTGCCACTGTCGCCGGCCCAAGCAGGAAGTGCACGAACTGCGCGCCGGCGAAGTAAGCTGGAAAGGTCGTCTTCGAGAGCAAGAGCAGCGAAGACACCATCAGGATTGCGAGCAGCACCGGATTGGCGAGCGGATTGCGATTCAGCATCGCCGAGATCGCATCGGCGGCAACATAAGCGACCACCGTCGCGGTGAGCCATAGAAGCGGCGTGCCCGAAAGATAAACCCACAGATCCACGAAGCGCGTCATTCCGCGGCCCCCTCGTGTTCGTTGTCCTGCCCCATCAGCTTTGCGACCCATGTGAATGTGAGCGCCGTCGCCGCCAATGCGATGATCACCGAACCGAAAATCACGATCATCACCCGCCCGCCTTCGGCGCCGAGTAGATCGAATTGCTGCACGACACCCACGCCCGCCGGAACGAACAAAAGCGAAAGATGCCGCAGCAGCCCGTCGGCGGTTTCTTCGGTTTCTTTCGGCAATGGAACTCGCAGCATCAATACGGCGAGCAAGAGCATCAGGCCGATCACGGGGCCCGGTAACGGCAGCGCAAGAAAGTGAGCAAGCGTTTCGCCTGCGAGCTGGCAAACGAGCAGTACGACGATCGCATGCAACATGGAATCACCCCACGGGTTCCATGCATCCTAACTTTCCAGACAAAAACCGGAACGCCCGCGCGATCGAAACGTTTTCTCGCCAGGAAGACAAGGAAAGGAGGAACTCATGCCACGCGTGAATCCCTACCGTCCGGAATATGATTACAACAGCGAAGCACCCACCACATCTGGTGTAATGCTTTTCCTCGGCGTGCTGGCCGCTATCGTACTGGCGGCATTCATATGGGCTGCGTTCTGGCCGTCTGATACGCAATCCAATGCGCCGGGCACCCCGAATATCTCGGAGCCTGCTGCACCGATTACGCCGGCAATGCCGCGCACGCCTTCACCGGCGCCCGCACCGGCTGAATAATCCAATAAACGAAACACAATCGAGGCCGCGGCAGCGAAAAGCTGCTGCGGCTTTTGTTTGCTAGAGGCTGCCGATAAACGCGCGAAACGTCGGGCTGTTACGTACAGCTTCATCACCCGACTGGATCAGAAGCTCCACCTGTTCGGCCGGCAGAGTAAAACGTGTCTTGATTGCATTGAGCGCCGCCGCCCTCTCACCGCTGAACTGACCGAAGTCCACCCGCCCCACAAAGAATTTCACGTCCCGGCAATTCCAGCCGGGCTTGACGCCGAGCCGCTTACGTTCGGCCGGCGGCAGCGAACAACGCCAGCCGATCAACTGGCGCTGCCAATCGCCTGTCACTTGCTGGAACGCCGTGTAGCTCGCGCGCACGCTGGCATCGAGTGCGGTGTCGGAGGTCGCGGCGACAAGCTCGGCGCCGCTTGGCCCCGCAAGCTGCGAAACCCATTTGCTATCGGTCGGCGCACGGCCCGCATCCACCAGCAGGAATATCGCACGGCGGATCTTCACCGCCTCGTGCGGCGTCATCGGCTCATACGGTCTGTCGGCAGCAAGCCGCGCGATGGTGAACCCCGAAAGGCCGTAGTTGTCGACCAGCCCGCCATCGAGCAGCTTGACGTATTTCATCGAGCCGTCGCGATAACGCATCAGCGCCTGCGCGAAAGAACGCAGCATCGGATTGGCGTTCGTATCGTTCACAGCGCGAAGCACCTTCGACGGCAAGGGCCGCGTGCATTTCTCGCCGTAGCTTTCGATCACGATCGGCGCGAAAGCGACCGGCACCGCGGAGGATGCAGCCACAGCATCAGCGATCGGAAATTGGTTAAGGTCGCTGCACAACGCATCGAAGGCCGTATGGCCGAACACGAATGGCGTGCGATTATAGATATCCGAAGAGTTGATCCAGACACGCGGACGGCCTTCGCGCAAATCCCTGAAGGTCGCGCCTTTGAAAAGATGCTGGTTGAGCCAGCCCGAAAGCTGTGTGTCCTGATTGACACCGCCTGAAAGCCCGCGCCCGAGATTGGCAAGGTTGACCTGCGTATTGAGCGCTTCTTCCGGATTGCGCAGCAGGAAATTCTCGCGGAAGTCGTCGAGCATCGCCCGCTTCTTCAGCCCGAAATACGCCGCCGGGATCGAACCGCCCGAGACACCGGAAACGAAATCCACCCGGTCGATCAGAACGCCGCCACCGGCCCGTGCCGGCACGGGCGTTTCACTGAATGCGCGCAGCGCGCCATACGAGAACGCCGCTGCGCGTGTCCCGCCGCCCGAAAAGGAAAGCGTGACCAGCATGTCGTCATCGAGAGCGAAGTTGGCCCTGTTCGGCTGGGATTGAACCAGCCCCTCGCCGGAAAGCGGCACGTTCTGGGGCATGTTGTGCACGCTGCCGCAGCCCGCCGCAGCGGACAATGCGCCAACTACAAATACGCTAAACCAACGCATAGGCCGTTCCGCACTCCGGACTGCGAACCTCGTTATCCTATCGAGGTTACGAGACCGTCAAGCTGGCCTTTAACCCTTCAACTGCCGCTCTTCATAATCGATGATCCAGTCCATCATGCGGCGATAGACAAGTTCAGCAAGTTCAGGCGGTGCGCCAAGGCGCTCGGCTTCCTCGCGCACGCGCTGTGCCACCTCTTCCACTCTGTCGGGGATCAGCGCAGGAAGTCCGGTCTCTTTCTTGATGGTCACAACGCGATCGACGATCTTGATCCGTTCGGCGATCAGCTTCACGAGCTCGCTGTCGACCCGGTCGATCTCCGCGCGCAGATGCGAAAGTTCCGGATCGCCCACCGCCATCTCAACCCCACCACGGATCCGGCAGCTCGATACGGCCCGCCGACTGCTCGATCACATGACCGAGCGAGAACAAAGTCTCTTCATCGAACGGACGGCCGATCAATTGCAGGCCGAGCGGCAGCGCCGACCCGTCGAGTCCGGCGGGGACAGCAATGCCCGGCAATCCGGCCATGTTCACCGTGACCGTGAAGACGTCGTTCAAATACATCTCGACCGGATCGGCGCCGGACTTCTCGCCGATGCCGAAGGCCGAAGATGGCGTCGCGGGTGTCAGGATCGCGTGCACACCCTGCTTGAACGTTTCCTCGAAGTCGCGCTTGATCAGTGTGCGCACTTTCTGAGCGCGCAGGTAATAAGCGTCATAGTAACCGGCCGAGAGAACATAAGTGCCGATCAGAACACGCCGCTTCACTTCGGCGCCGAAACCGGCGGCGCGCGTGTTTTCGTAGAGCTCGATCACGTCCTTGCCGGGCACGCGCAAGCCGTAACGCACGCCGTCATAGCGCGCGAGATTGGACGAGGCCTCCGCCGGCGCAACGATGTAATAAGCCGGCAACGCATACTTCGTATGCGGCAACGAAATCTCGACGATCTCAGCGCCCGCCTTTTTCAGCCATTCGGCGCCCTGCTCCCAGAGCTTTCCGATTTCAGCCGGTACGCCATCGATACGGTATTCCTTCGGAATGCCGATCTTCATGCCCTTCACGGACTTCCCAATCGCCTTCTCGTAATCGGGGACTTCCATATTGATACAGGTGGAGTCCTTCGGATCATGCCCTGCCATCGAGCGCAGCAGAATCGCTGTGTCCTGCACCGTGCGTGCGAAAGGCCCCGCCTGATCGAGCGACGACGCGAACGCCACGATGCCCCAGCGCGAGCAGCGGCCATAGGTCGGCTTGATACCAACGATGCCGGTGAAGGCCGCAGGCTGCCGGATCGAGCCGCCGGTGTCCGTACCGGTCGCTCCAAGACAGAGCTTGGCCGCGACGGCTGCCGCCGAACCGCCGGATGAGCCGCCCGGCACGAGCTTCGCATTCGAGCCTTTGCGTTGCCACGGCGAGACGACCGGGCCAAAGGCAGAGGTTTCGTTCGACGAGCCCATGGCGAACTCGTCGTTGTTGAGTTTACCGAGCATCACTGCGCCGTCGCGCCACAGCTGCGAGGTCACCGTCGACTCGTAAGGCGGCACGAAGTTGTCGAGGATTTTCGAGCACGCTGTCGTGCGCACGCCTTCGGTCGCGAACAGATCCTTGACGCCGAGCGCGATGCCTTCGAGCGGACGCGCATCGCCCGCCTTGATGCGCTTGTCGGACTCCTCTGCCATCGCCCGCGCCTTTTCCGGCGTTTCGAGGATATAGGCGTTCAGGCTTTTGGCTTTTTCGATTGCGGCAAGATGTGCGTCGGCGATTTCGACGGCCGAAAATTTCTTGGCGCGCAACCCGTCGCGCGCTTCCGCCAGCGTAAGAGAGGTGAGGTTCGACACGCGCCTACTCCACGACTTTCGGCACGAGGAAGAAACCTTCCTCACTCTGCGGCGCGTTCATCAGCACCTTCTTCGCATCGCCGCCGTCGGTGACGACATCCTTGCGCAACGGCAGCTTCATCGGGGTGACCGAAGTCATCGGCTCTACGCCATCGACATTCACTTCCTTGAGTTGCTCGACAAAACCCAGGATCGAATTGATCTCGCCCGCGAGATGGTCGATTTCCCCGTCCTCGACCTTGATCCGCGCCAAATGCGCGATCCGCCGGACGGTTGCAGCGTCAATGCTCATAGAAGCTCCCTCGAATGAGCGGGCTATAGCCAGAGACCGTCGACTTTACAACCGTTTACCGTCTCAAACCGGCTTCGGGCGCGGCAAAAATACCCATAAAACGTCATGGCGTTGATGGCCGGTTGGGCTACCCTACCTATTCCTGATTGAGACAAGTCAGGCACGCCAGCGGCTCGGGCTATTTTTATGGAAGGAGTAAATCAATGAATGACGCGAAAGGACGGCGCACCGCCGCGCTTCAAACTCCCACCAATCTTGACAGCAACGCGACCCTGGATATTTCCGGCGGATTGAACGCCCTGCTCGCCGACGTTTTCGCGCTCTATCTCAAGACCAAGAATTTTCACTGGCACATGTCGGGGCCGCACTTTCGCGACTATCACCTGCTGCTCGACGAACAAAGCGATCAGATTTTTGCCATGACCGACGATATTGCCGAGCGCGTTCGCAAGATCGGCGGCATCACGCTGCACTCCATCGGCCACATCGCCCGCCTGCAGCGCATCGAAGACAATGACGCCGATTACGTCACGCCGCTCGATATGCTGGCCGAGCTGCGGGACGACAATAAGCAGCTTGCCGCCGCCATGCGCGAGGTTCACGACCTCTGCGACGAGCATGGCGATGTCGCCACCGCAAGCCTGCTCGAAAACTGGATCGACGAAACCGAACGCCGCACCTGGTTCCTGTTTGAATCCGGCCGGTCGGGAGAATCCCCGAACAATTGAAGCAGTCACCCGCCGGCTTGCCAGTTGCGGACAATGTCGAGCGGATAGAGCAGCATCAGAATGTTAAGCGTGAGGTTGTCGCGAATGAAATACGCGAGCCCCGCTTCGATCGTTAGCGCGAGCGTGACGGTTGCCCATACCGGTAGCCGCCACGCGAGCAGAAACCCGGCGATCATCGCCAGCGTATCGCACACCGAATTGATGATGCTGTCGCCATAATAGTCGAGCGAGATCGTCGCCGCGCGATAGCGATTGATAACGAGATCGGTGTTCTCGAGAATTTCCCATCCGGCTTCAAGCATGACGGCCGCGATCAAGCGCGCGCCAAACGGCGCGCGCGGCAATACGAGCCATGCCAAAGCGTAAAAGATGAAGCCGTGAATGATGTGCGAGAACGTGTACCAGTCCGAGATATGTTGCGAATTCTCGGAGCTATTCACGACTCCGTGCCATAGCTTGACGTAGCTGCAGGTGCAGATCGGCGTTCGCCCCATCAGATATAAAGTGATTGCCTGCCCAAAGAGCAGCAACAGCACGGCGATCAACGCCGTTCTCGTCCGGGCCGCGACGCTCATGAGTTGGCGCAACTCAGACCGTCACCGCCTTGCCTTTCTCCGGCACGATCACTTTCGTCGCGGCGCCCTTCATCTCGGCGACAAACTTGTCGGCATTCGGCTCGATGATCGGGAATGAACCGTAGTGACATGGGATCACGCTTTTCAGTTTGAAGAATTTCTTCACCGCCATCGCCGCGAGCTTCGGGCTCATCGTGAAACGATCGCCGACCGGCACGAAGGCGATGTCCGGAGCGTAGATCTCGTTGATCAGCGCCATATCCGAAAAAATGTCGGTATCGCCCATGTGATAGATCGTCGGCTCGCCGGGCGCCTTCACGATCAGACCGCCGGGATTGCCGAGATAGACAGCCGTCCCGTTGTCATTGTGGCTCGATGAGTGATCGGCGCGCACCATCGAGACGGTGAAACCGCCCTCGTCGAGCGTACCGCCCATGTTCATCGGGTCGATGTTCTCGACGCCCAGGCTGTTCAGCCGCATGCAGATCTCGAAATTCGCCACGACCTTGGCGCCGGTCTTTTTCGCAATCGCGACCGAATCGCCGACATGATCGTCATGCCCGTGCGTCAGCAGAATGTGGGAGACGCCGCTGGCCGCCGCTTCGGGATCGCCGCCAAAACCGGGGTTGCCGGTAAAGAACGGATCGATCAGGACCGCCTTGCCGCCGAAATCGAGACGAAATGCCGAATGGCCGTACCAGGTGACTTGCATGAAACGCGACCTCCAAATACCGCCCACGAGTATAAATCGAACTTGTGCCGTCACAACGCACGCGGGTTGACGCGTAAAAGCATTACATTAGATTTTAAGCGTAAGTTCGGCGTTGTTCCTGCCGCCCGCCCCTTTGCGTCGCGTTGTTCGCTTGACGCGAAGGCTCGCCCGACCCGCCGAAATCGAGCGCAGCGGCTTCTGTAAAATTGACGCGTTGAGCCGGAGCATTACTCGCCGGCGCGGAGCCAATACGGAGTCTTACGAAACCGAATGTCCACCACGATGGTCCTGCTCCATATCGCGGGCTATGTCGCGCTCCTTCTATGGGGAATCCGCATGGTGGAAACCGGCATCATGCAGGCCTACGGCTCCGAGCTTCGTCAGTTCCTGAGCATTGCCATTCGCAATCGCTGGAAGGCGTTTGCCGCCGGTCTTGGCATCACCGCACTTTTGCAAAGCAGCACCGCGACCGGCCTCATGACCGCGGGCTTTCTCGCGAGCGGCGTGATGGAACTCGTCCCCGCGCTTGCCGTCATCCTTGGCGCCAATGTCGGCACGACACTGATCGTGCAGGTGCTGACCTTCGATACCTCCGCTATCGCACCGGTTTTCATTCTCGTCGGGCTGATCGCCTACAATCAGGGCGGCAAGACTCGGACCCGCGACCTTGGCCGCGTCGCCATCGGCGTCGGCATACTGTTGCTCGCGCTGCATCTGATTATCGGCGTGATGGGTCCGATCGAGAAGGCCGCGCCAGTTCGCGCACTGTTCGCGACCATTACGGGCGATCCGGTTATCAATGTCATTCTCGCGGCGCTCCTCACATGGGCTTCCTATTCGAGCGTCACCGTGGTGCTGCTCGTCATGTCGCTATCGGCGGCCAGTATCGTGACGCCGGCCGCGGCACTCGCGCTTGTGCTCGGTGCCAATCTCGGCAACGTCATCCCGCAATTCATCGGCACGAACCAGAGCGGCAGCGCGCGGCGGCTCGCGCTCGGCAACTTGATCGTGCGCGGCCTCGGCACCGTCGCCGCGATCCCCTTCCTGCCGAAGATCGCCGAATGGCTCGCCGCGCTCGAGGGCAACCCTGCGCGCGAGGCCGCCGACTTCCACACGCTGTTCAATGTTGTGCTCGCGGTCGTCTTTATCGGCCTGCTCAATCCGCTCGCCGCGCTTTGCAGCCGGTTCATTCCGGCGAAATCCATCACCGACTCGCCTGGCACGCCGCGCTACATCACATCGGCGGAGCTTGCGACGCCGAGCGTCGCGCTCGCTTCCGCTTCACGCGAAGTGCTGCGCATGGTCGATATCGTCGAGCGCATGCTGAAGGCCTTTCTTGCCGCCATCAAGGACGACGATCGCAAGCAGATCGGCGAGATCGCCCAGATGGACGACGCTGTCGATGACTTGCACAACGCGCTCAAGCTCTACCTCACGGAGATCAGCCGCAACGGCAAGCTGCCCGACGCGGAGGCGCGCCGCTGCGAGGATATTCTCGCCTTCACGATCAACCTCGAGCACGTCGGCGACATCGTGGAGAAAAGCCTGAGTGAACTCGCCGAAAAGAAGATCAAAAATCATCTTACCTTTTCGTCCGAGGGCTTTCAGGAAATTTCCAATATGCTGAACCAGATCCTCGAGAACCTGCGGCTTGCCGTCAGCGTATTCATGACCTCCAACTTGCACGACGCACGCGCCCTCATGCAGGCCAAGACCGCGATGCGCGATCTCGAATGGATGGCGACACAGAACCATCTTCATCGCCTGCGCGAAAAACGCGCGGAGAGCCTCGAGACAAGCTCTCTCCATATCGATATCGTGCGCGATCTGAAGCGCATCACCGCGCATATCGCTTCGGTCGCCTATCCGGTGCTTTCCGAGAACAAGGAGCTTCTGCCAAGCCGGCTGCTCGACAAGGATGACGAGGCGTTCATTCCGCTTGCCGTCGGCAAAGAATAGAAGTCCATGCCCGCCAATATCGTCGAGCTCACCGAGCTTAATGTCTTGCTGCCGCAAGGCGCATGCCTGTTCGGCATCGATCTTGGCGACAAGACGATCGGGCTTGCTCTCTCCGACATCCGCCGCACCATCGCTTCGCCCTTCGAAACCCTGAAGCGCACCAAATTCCGCGCCGACGCCGAGCGGCTGCTGGAGCTGGCAAAGCGGCATAACGTCGGCGGCCTCGTTATCGGCCTTCCGCGCAATATGGACGGATCGGAAGGCCCACGCGCGCAATCGACGCGCGCCTTCGTCCGCAATCTCTCGCCGATGACCGATCTTGTGATTGCCTTCTGGGACGAGCGCCTCTCGACCGCCGCGGTTACCCGCACGCTTCTTGAAGCGAATGCTTCGCGAGCGCGCCGGAAGGAGCTGGTGGACAAAATGGCCGCGGCCTACATCCTGCAAGGCGCGCTCGACCGCATGGCCAATGCATCATGAGTGTTGTCGCCGACGCATTTCCTCAGGCACGCGCGAAGCTTCGCCTCATGAGATCAAGAGCAAGATCGTCAGGCAGCGCATCGCCGTAATTGCGCCCCGCAATGCCGCCGAGCCGATGCGTCGCATAAGCTTCCGCAACAGCCGGTGCGTAAGCCGCAAGCGCAGCAGCCGAAGCAAGCTGGGCGAGCGCCTCCACGGCACGGCGCGCATGCGCTTCACGATTTCCCGACGACAGCGATTTCTGAATCTGCTCGATTGCCGCTCGCGCATTCGGCAAGCCGTTCGCTTCCCGTGCGAGCTTCGTGATAAGGCGCTGTGCCGCCTCCGGTTCGCGCGCGCCGCCACGCAGGAAATCGAGCGCCATGATGTTGCCTGAGCCCTCCCAGATCGCATTGAGCGGCGCTTCGCGGTAGAGCCGGGCCATCGGGTTCTCTTCGACGTAGCCGTTGCCGCCGAGGCATTCGAGACATTCGTACACGAACGCCGGCACCATTTTGCATACATAAAGTTTCGCGACTGGCGTCATCAGCCGCGCATAAACAATTTCGTCTTCGTCGTCCGGCCGGTCGAATGCTTGTGCGAGCCGCAAGCCGAGCGCAAGCGCCGCTTCGCGCTCAAGACAAAGATCCGCGACTACCGCGCGCATCAGCGGCTGATCGACGAGCTTTTTCTGAAACGCCGTGCGGAAACGAATATGATGGATCGCCTGCATCAAGGCTGAGCGCAGAATGCCGAGCGCCCCGATCACGCAATCGAGCCTCGTCAACGCCACCATGCGGATGATCGTCTTGATACCCTCGCCTTCGGGCCCGCAACGCTGCGCGTAGGCATTTTGAAACTCCACTTCGCTCGACGCGTTCGAGCGGTTGCCGAGCTTGTCCTTCAGCCGCTTGAAGTCGAGTGCATTCATCGCACCGTCAGGCGTCACGCGCGGCATCAAAAAGCATGTAAGTCCGCCCGGCGCCTGCGCGAGCACCAAAAATGCATCCGACATCGGCGCCGACATGAACCATTTGTGCCCGGTAATGCGATAGGCGTTGCCATCGGGCTCGGCGCGTGTCGTATTGGCACGCACGTCGCTGCCGCCCTGCTTCTCGGTCATGCCCATACCGAGTGTGACGCTCATTTTCAGCGACGGCAGCTGGAACGAAGGGTCGTAATCGCACGAGCGGATCTTCGGCAGCCAGTCACGCAGCAGCGCAGGCTCGGCGAGCAATGCACCAACTGCCGCATGAGTCATGACGATCGGGCACTGGTGGCCCTGCTCCACCTCGGCCGACATCATCTGCCTTGCCGCTCGTGCGACAAAGGCGCCCGGCTTGGCGAGCCTCGCATCTCGTCCCCACGTCGAACAATGAATGCCCGCCGCCATGCTCTCGCGCATGAGCGCGTGATAAGCCGGATGGAACTCGACACGGTCGACGCGATAGCCGTGCGGATCATAGCTGCGAAGTTTCGGCGGGTTCTCATTCGCAAGCCGCCCAAACTCCGCCATTTCGGCGCTACCCCAGCGCTCCCCGAAGGCCGCGAGCGAAGCTATCTCCTCCGCATCCGATGTTCCGAAGGCCGCAACCGCCGCCTGCAGCGCGAGGTCGTCGTTCCACAGATCGACATCGCCGAGCGGCGGTACCTGATTGAAGACTTCATGGGTGACGAAGGCTGAACCCGCCATATTCCCTGCCTCTCTCGGAAGTGGGGATAGCTCCCGGCAATTTACCATGCATTCCGACGTTGCGCTTGCGGAGGTCGGCAAGCAGGTTTAAGCAACTGTTTTCAGAATGAACGCGTATCCGAGCAACGCCCGCATGCGGGCGACCCCGATAAGGGCCGTACAATGACGGCCAAAACACAACCCGTTCTCCGCCACGTTGTTTCGATCAACGATCTCACGAACAAGGAGATCGAGACGGTTTTCGATGTGGCGCAGGCCTATCTCGACGAACTTCCCGATCCGCGTCTCTCCTATCGCATCGGCCGAAGCACCGACGTCGCCTCGAAATCCATTCTCGCGACACTGTTCTACGAGCCGAGCACACGTACGCGCCTTTCCTTCGAAAGCGCGATGCTGCGCCTCGGCGGCGACGTCATTACAAGTGCCGATCCCGCGACGAGTTCCGCCGCCAAGGGCGAAAGTCTGGCCGACTCTGTCCGCGTCGTCTCGAATTACGCGGACGTCATCGTCATTCGCCATCCGCGCGACGGCGCGGCGCGGCTCGCCGCCGAATATGCCTCGATCCCGGTCATCAACGGCGGCGACGGCGCGCATGAGCATCCGACACAGACGCTCTGTGATCTCTTCACGCTCAAGCGCAAGCATAAGCAGCTCAAGAATCTCAAGGTCGCGATCTCCGGCGATCTGCGCGGCAGCCGCACCATTCACTCGTTCGTCTATGCACTCGCCCGCTTCGGCGCGATCATCGACCCGATGGCGGCGCCCGGCATGGAGCTGCCGGCGCATGTTCATCGCCGTTTGAAAGAAGAATACCGCTGCGAGCTCGTCTCCGCGACCGATGAGAGCGGCACGGTGGACGCGATGTACGTGACGCCCGACGAGCCGCACCAGCAGTCGCTGTTCTCCGGCACCGAGGTCGATCACAGCGTCATCATGCGCAAGAAGATCGACGCGGTGTATGTCACGCGCTTCCAGAAGGAGCGCTGGGCCAACAAGGATCAGGAATATCCGCGCATCGATGCGAAATTCCTGAAAGACTCAAAATATTCGCACGCCAGCGTCATGCATCCGCTGCCGCGCGTCAACGAACTCGATGCCGCCTTCGATAGCGACAGCCGCGCGATGTATTTCCAGCAAGCCGCTTACGGCGTGCCGATCCGCATGGCGCTGATCTCTCTCCTTCTGTCGCTGCGCAAGGATCACAACCTGCAAAAATTCGAAAATGGCTTCGATGGACCGAAGGACGCGCATTACAGCCACCCGCTCACCTTCGGTATCCGTTGCGCCAACAAGAACTGCATCTCCCACGAGCCGATGGAAGCGCAATACGTCGCCAACAAATTCCACGTCATCAAAAACGGCGCGACTCGCCTGCGCTGTTTCTATTGCGAAAACGACATCGAGCATTTCGTCGTCGGCCACCGCAAACAGATGTGGTTCGTCCCCGACACTTCGCTGCTCTCTCGCCCGGGCGAACCCGGCTTCAAGGACCTTGTGGCCTTCGCCGCGCCTGAGGATGCAGTCGCGGCGGGTTTCCACCCCAAACAAACATCGCCCAAACGCGCAAGCTCCTGAGCCCTCCGGAAGCGTTGAACTGAGCGCTTGCCGGTTCTACGTTAGTTACGGGAGGGCTGGCGCTGCATGGAAATCACCGCTCAACAGGACATTCTTGCGTTTGCGCTCGGCTATCTTTTCGGCTCGATCCCTTTTGGTCTGATACTGACCCGGCTCGCGGGCCTTGGCGACGTGCGAACGATCGGCTCGGGCAATATCGGCGCGACCAACGTGCTGCGTACCGGCAACAAGCGGCTTGCTGCCGGCACATTACTTGGCGACCTTTTGAAAGGCACTGCGGCCGTGCTCCTTGCCCGTTACTGGTTCGACGGCAGTGCCGCGCCGATCGCGGGATTGGCCGCCGGGCTAGGCGCGTTTCTCGGCCATCTGTTTCCGGTCTGGCTCGGCTTCAAGGGCGGCAAAGGTGTCGCGACTTTCATCGGCGTTCTGCTTGCGATCGATTGGCGCGCATGCCTTGCCTTTGGCCTTGTCTGGCTCGGAATCGCGGCGGCGACGCGCTATTCGTCGCTTTCCGCACTTGTGGCCTCGCTCGCCGCGCCCATCGTGTTGTTTGTGCTGGGGCAAGCTGAAGCATCCGTCCTCTTCGCCGTGCTGACGGCACTCGTCTGGATCAAACATCGCGCCAACATCGCGCGCTTGATCGCCGGCACCGAGCCAAGAATTGGCGCTCGCAAATGAGCTGATTTTGACGAATTTGACCCAGGAACTGATTTATGCAGCAACCGAATACAAACGGCACCTTGATCTCCAACGATTACTTGGCGACACAGAAAAAGCTCCACGAAAACCCGGAATACGGTTGCGTTTCTGAAATCAATTCCATGTTGACTAACCCTCATGGCTTCTGGGTGCCGACAAGACCCCGCAAACTGGAGACAGTTTGCGCTGAGAAATAATCATGGGTGACTTGTTCCAGCCACACCATCGTCGAATAAGCGGCAGTTTCAATCCGGTTCGACTTTCTGACGAATAGCAGAACTAGCTAGTTGAAACATAGGTTTTGCTTATGTTTCCTATGCTTCGGAACTCAGAACAAAAGTTTTGGCAACGTCTCTGGCAACAAGAGACGAATTACGCCGCCGCTTTGAATTTATCCCAGATCCTTTTCTGCTTCCTGTTCTCTCCCGGCACGCCCTGCTGGGCCGCTGGAACAAGATCGAGCAGCAGCGAACAAACGAGCTTGGAGTCCACTTCACCGGCGGGCGTTATTTCACACAGAACTTTGCACTGATACAGCGCGAGCCACGCTTTAATGCGCACCCCCAGAGGGGTTGTGGCCCTTAGCTTAATAGCCGCATCACAACAATCAAACGCGTCATTGCAGGCTACGCTCCAAGGGCCATCATCGGTGTGGTCATTCTTATACTGCACCTGCCGCTCAAGAGCGTCGGCAAACTTGCGGCCTAACTCGATCAGGTCTTCGTCGCCGTGCTGGAGAAATTCGGGTATGTTTTCAAGAGCCTTGGCCATATGGACCTCCATTGGCTTGGGTTAGGCCCGTTGTTGGCGCTACACCGCCTAAACGGGCCGCTTGCTATCACAAGCTTGAATTAGGATACTCCTATTTTGGAAAAGCGCAACATGAAATCGGATAAACCAAAACACGGGGGAAGGCGTAAGGGAGCTGGCCGACCGGCTACGGGCCGCGACCCTATGCGCGGTATCCGTATGCCGCCTTCTATGTACGATGCGATTTTGAAATGGGCCAAAAGGCAGCCCGATCATCCGACTTTCGCGGAGGCGGTTAGGCGTATAATCTCAAAGGCGTTGGGACTGTAATAGAATTGCGCACACAAAGTCCGCGATCATCTTGCTGCAATTCGCAGATAATACGAACCGGAAAAGATATAGGTGCCGTTATGCGCAACCAGTGGGAATATTACATCGCACGGGCAAGAATAAACAATTTAGATTGGTTCGGCGACGAGTTAAAAAGGCTTGGCTCGATGGGCTGGGAGTTGGTGCAGGTTTTGCCGGCCGAAAATGAGGATCATCTCCCCATTGCAATTTTTAAGCGCTCCAGAGCAATCGGATAATGCGTTTACCCGACTGAGATGCATTTTCTGTTTTTTTTGGGGGGGGTGAAAAATGTCGTTTGAGTTATGGTTGATATTTTCGACGGTTGCTGGACCAGTAATTGCTGTTCAAACTCAGAAATGGATCGAGAGGGCCACCGAACGACAACAAACTCGTCGTCGCATATTTGAATCTCTTATGTCTAATCGAGCTACCCGTCTCAATGATGAATTTATTCGGTCTCTCAATCTTATTGATTTAGTTTTTACTCGAAAAAAGGATCAACGAGTTACCCACGCATGGCGCGCATTATTCGGGGAACTTAATAACCCGATTGTAAATGCAGATGAAAATGACGCGCGTAGGAGTAATGACCGAATCGATGATCGCCTAGTACACCTACTAAAGGAGATGTCGCTAGTTGTGGGTCTATCTAACTTTTCTGACGAGCAAATTAGGCGGGGAATTTATTATCCGATGGGACGGGTAAACTTGGAGGGTACCCAGATGGCAGTCCTGCTTGGAGTGCGCGATTTACTGCAGGGACGAACCGCATTGCCAATGAAGGTAACCGAATTCCCGCCTTCTGGTGATGGCAACGAAGAAAAAAAATAACAATTCCGGGGTCGTCCCGGTTGGAATTCGCCTCGTGTTTAGTCAGCGAAGCACTTTATGGAAGTTGAGGGCGGTAAGACCCAATATTCCTGAATTTATTCACAGAATTGGTTTTGACTTGGGGTGAAAAATGATATTAGAACAAAACGAGAACTCAGTAAGTTATATCCTGCAACAAATGCGGAGCGCAGCCGTGCGCGACGATGACCGATTCATTGCCGATGTGATGGACGCCCTGCAGGATTTCCGCAGGGTGCGCGGGCACTCGACTCCGCTTGCGAGAGACGTTGCTTATTCCGGCGCGAATTTTATCCTGAAGCGATTGAAGTCTCGCGGCTGGCAGTTCTCCCCGCCCCTGATGCCGATGGTCGGTGGGCTGACAGGAGCGCGAAAGAAAGATTAAAACTCTGAACCAACCAATGTGAGAGCGGAACGCAAATGTTCTCCTGGCTTACCAAACGCCGCGCCCTCATAGTCGCAGAAGCTGATGAGTTCATGGAAGCTTACGGAAACGAAGCTTATTGGAAAGCACGCGAGGAACAGCGGGAAGCCAGGAAAAACCGCGACTACATTCGCGAAAAATTTCTGGCAAAAGTCTGCCTTGAAATTGCTAAGCGCACCGAATTTGAGGTTGGGCTAGATACAGCCACTCGATATTTAGAAGAACCACAAGCATCGTATGATGCTGGGCCGGGTATCATCCGAAATCCGGGCACCACATTACATTAGGTTTTCGGCAACTCGTTTTTGTTGTTAGCGGCGCTGTTTCTTCGCGGCCAGTTTCTTCGCGTATGCGATGAGCGCTTTGCGATCAATAGGCGAGCGAATTTTCTGAAACGCCCGAATTAGCTGAAGCCCTTCACGCGCTTCTTTGTTAGCAGTTTTCTCTTCGCGACTAGGCTGCGCGACGACTTTCCGTTTCAACTGCACAATAATCGCCATCCCATCCCCCGGTGGTCAATTAATCAGATTTGTTTTTTTTGGATTTGAATTGCGTCAAAAGTTATAGTGCAAAGATATTCTACTCGCGTGGTATTTCAAGCGGTTTCGCAGTGCGGTAATTGTAACGTTTCCAATTTTTTTTAATTTTCAGATAAGCTTTCATTGGTGCGATTCTACCATGGGGGAATATCATGGCCTCACTGAACGAAATTAAGGACTTGCGTCAAAAGGCAATAGAGTTTGCTAATCGCTCAGATAAAGCTGGATATCCTACCCTAAAATATCTGTTCGAAATGGCCGCCAGTGAAGCTGACATTCAGATTATCAAAATTCACTACCGGGAGCGCAAGCAAAACCGGGGAGTCACGAAGCTAAGACGCATCAGCTGATTGCGCGAGGTCGGTTAGTACGCCCAAACAATCTCAAGGGCCGCAGTCCGTCATCGGATACTGCGGCTCTTTGCATTATTTAATTCGTATTATTGAGGTTCGTCGTGAGAATTGTTCATAGCCACTCACTCCACGTTACTTGAGCAACGCATTGCGCGTTATTTAGAACTGGCAATAGAAAGCTAAAATGCGGAATTAGTGCATGCCGTAAATCTGCAATTCGGCGCAGGTCGTGGTGCTAGTGTCCGAACCGTCTTTGGATACGTTAAGCCACACATGATCGAACACAGTCGTCTGGTCAGTGGAAATTATTTCCCTGCCCGCGCTCTCGTTAGATGTGTCCGTAAAATTGATTTGGCCGAGAAGCACGCCGTCTGTTCTGGATGAAGGCGCTGACCCAACCTTCCCGTATAATTGCAAGGTCGCCGCGACATTCGAGCCGACGATAAACCCGTTGTTGTTCGCGCCATAGGCGACAGCACGGGATATAGCGGACGGCGTTTGTAGAGATTTCCCAACGTAACCGCCAGAGCCAACCTTAGCCGCTGATGATACTGTGTTCTGGCTGGTTACCCCGTCGAAAGCAGCCGCCAGTCCGCCATTGCTTGTTAAATCTCCGATATTTGTGCCTGTCGTGCGGTCGATCAGGTATTCCGCCAGCTGGCCGCTAGACGGGCACAAATATGGGGAACGGGAACGTCATTAGAATATTCCTCTCGTTAAAATGATCTGTTGTGAATGCCACCCTGCCGGTAGCCTCTGATATTCTCGTCCCGCACAATTGTGCGGATCGTCTTTTCAAAATGCTTCATTACCGAGCCAGCGCGAATGTCACCCGTAGGGTCGTTGCCGTTGGGGTCTTGCGGCAATGTTATGTTCACGTCCCCGAAGTTGATGTTGTTGCCGCCGCCATCCGCACGCACGCCGAGTTTCCCGCCAATGCGAGTAAGCGGCATGATTGCTTCAGCCCCCGCCTCGCCCATCAAGCCGATACCCTTGGCGAAAGGGAAGATCGTTGGGCGGTCAACAATCTGATTGCTGAAAGCGGAGATTCCTGGGCCTGCAAAGACGTTGCCGTTGGCGCTTTTGTTAACGACCATCGTCGCATCGCCAAGCATTGTGGGTTGGCCGAACTGGCCTATCCCCGCCCCTGGCACAAAGCCGCCAAGGACAGATTGCAACGTGCGCGCAATCGGAACAGCAATCGTCATGTTGACAATCATCTGCTCGATGGAGCGAATGACGTTAAGGCCCATCTGCTTGAAGGCATCGCCGGCCCGCGTAGCGCCCGATGCAAGATCGACAAGAGGGTTTGAGATTCCGTTGGTGATGCCCTGCCCCAACTGATCGAGCTGGATGCGAATGTCTTTCGATTGCAGCTCTAACTGTTTCAAACCGGGGAGTGCAGCGGCGGCCACCTGGTTCTGCATCGCCATAGCTTCGGTGTTCTTTTGCACGGCCTCCGTGTGCTCGCCCAACGCGCGGACTGCGGGAGGCAAGGAAGCAACGGCAATTTTCCGAATGTCGTTTTCCGACGCGAGGCCCAATGAAAGCCTTGCGCTCGCAACCGCTGCTTCAGCTTTCAACCTGGTTTCGTCGAGAATTGCCTGACGAGCCTGCCCGGACAAAAGAACATGCGCCGAGTCAGCAAGATTCAATTCAGCCTGTTTTAGTTTTACTTGCTCATCGACGGTTGCCAGATCACCAAGCAGAGAAATGCGCTGCTGCGTTTGTTGATTGAGTAGTTTTTCCCACGCCGCACGCTCGGCTGCGTCTTTCGCTGCCTTACGGTTGTCGAAGGCAGCAATAACTTGCCCGGTCGTTTGCGACGTATCCAGGCCCGCAGATTCATTGCCGACCGTAAGAATACGTTTCTGCCCCGTGAGGCTAGCGTTGTATTGGTCAGAAGCTTCTTTTGCCTTAGTGAAAAATTCATAGGCCGCGACAACTGCCCGTTTGAAACCCCGCTCCAGGATTCCGCCAACTTCATTGAACTTATCGTTCAGTTCCTGCTGCGCCTTCAATTGATCAGCCTGGAACTTTGAGAACTCGGCAGCCTGCGCACGGATGGCGGCTGGCCCTTGCTCCATCAACCGCAAAAACTGATTGGTTGTCGGCAGTCCGGCTGCCTGAAGAATGTTGAGCTTTGCCGTCTGACTCGTCGCCTGAGTAATCAGCTCCGAAATGCGGAAGAACGCATCTTCGGTGGTGCCCAAGGTCGAGTTTGTTTGCCGGAATAGAGTAAGCAGTTCGCCCGTGCCATGCCGCGCCTGCTCTACTTGCGCATTCAATGCGCTGTATGCGTCAAGAAAGCTCTTGTCCCCGACACCCTTATTCCTTGCCGCCCCCTGAATCCCTTGCAACGAGCCGACACCAGTACCGGTTCGATTGGCTACGTCGCCGGTTAAGGCGAGCATCTCGTTTAGCCTGCCAAGTTCGCTAACAAGATTGCGTATCTGAGCGACGGCTAAGCCGGTTAGAAAGCGGCGCGTAAGGGTATTGGCAAACGTCCTGGTGGACGAGTCGGCGTCCTTAATCTGTTTCTGAAACTGGCCCGTGGCATTTGAGCCGGTCTGCATCTGAGCGCGAAATTCATCTGCAACACCGCGCCGAAAGCCGGATGCAAAATCCTTTGTGACTTGAGCCGCCCTAAGAACGGATGCAGTAAAGCTATTGGCTGCTTTTTCTGCGTCGTTAAAGCCTTTTTGTGCGCTAGACGAGTTAACGCCAAGATTTAAGTCAGCCATTTCACATCCCTAAAATATTACGCGGAAATTCCCGCCTTTTTAAATGCTTGCGCTTCGGCCTCACGGAGCTGCGCCAATGTCAGCTCTTTGCCGAGGCCCGTGGAAAAATCTTCAATGGTTAAACCGCCGTCGCGAAATAGTTTTGCCTTCGTTACACCGAGTATTTCCTCTTGATGCTCCACAGATTGCTTTCGCAACCAGTCATCAAATTTAATTTTTGCTGGCACCTGCCCATTCATTGAAGCGCGAGTACCCTCAGGCAGCTCGTCCAAATCAATTCCAAGCTCTCGCCAACTTTTCGTAACCGGAACCGTTGTGCATCGGCAGCCACGATGCTCTGGGGGCTTCCTCGTGCCATCGAGAGGGAATGTTTTTCCGTCAAGTGCGCTGCATACGACGCAAACTCGTAAATCGAGAGTCGCCACCCAGGTGTAGCCTTTCACGATATCCGCGTTTGCTGCATAAACTTCGCCGCGAGCATAATTAGCCATCGTCGCGGTTGCCGTTCTGACAAAGTCTTTTGCCGACTTGCGGCTGATATTCAGTGCGCCATCTTTGAAATTATTTGCGCGTGTGCCTCGAAGTCTGCGGACAATCTGCTCGTTGGTTTCGCCTTGAACAACTCCGATACGGATTGCCGTCTTCGCACGATCAAACGCGCCAAGAGATAGATTTTCCCGCCATTCAGAAAGCAGTCTGCCCTCAAACGGAATCTCCGATATTGCCGACTTCAGCAACTCAGTCGATGGCGTCACAACGTCCATACGAACCGGAATGGCGGTCTGAAGGGTCTTGGCGGCCCACTCCGCTTCAAGCTCGACGAGTTTTGAAAGCCCGTCCTGTGTGCGTCGGGTTATTTCGTTGTAACCGGACGAAATAATTTCCTTGATTGACTCCAAAAGCGCATCAAGACGGCGGCGGGTAAATGACGATGTATCGCCCGAAATATCTCTACCCTGAATTTTTGCAATAAGATCACGCTGTGTCTTCTCCAGCAGATCAAGGACAGACCGAACCTCGCCATTCGTGAATTTGTGCAAACGAATGGCGTGGCGCAGCGTAAGATCTAGCAGTTCTTCGTTTACGCTCACGCCGCAGAATCCGTTTCGAGCCGATGAAGTTCCTGGGCTGGATCGAAGTCAGCGGACAGCATCCCGCGCCGCTTCCATTCTCCCCAGAATGTTTCGAGCGAGATTTCACGCTGCGCTCTTGCGGTGAGAAGAACTTGAACGTCACTGTCCGGGCGCATGTCGCTTGTGAAGTCGGTCGGCACGCTCACGGTCGCAGTCGGCTTCAGTTGCATCCACGCGCAAGTAATCGCTAGCGCCTGATCTAGCGCATCCTTCAAAGCAAGCGCCCATGTCGAGATTGCAGAGTTTGCCTTTGAAGCTTCCAACGCGTTCGCCGTTGCGGTCGTCGTACCGCTTCCCGGCATCATCGGTTGCTTGGCGAGGCGTAGAAATTCCCTAATGTCGGCTTCCGCGTCATTGCGGATTTCAGTCAGAACATCAGCCTCTGGCGAAATAAAATCTGCATCGCCAGTTGTGCCGTCAGTATCGCGAGGCAGGAGTATTGTAATCCCCGGCCCCACTTCAATTTCCGGCTCCGCGTTGCCCTTATCGTCGCGTGTTTTCCCAACATCGCTTTCCGAGGCTCCCTTGATCTTGAGCATGGGAAATCCGGCCAAGGTAAACGTCTGCTCCTTGCGGCTTAGCTTTTGAAAGATGGAAATATTTTTGTTCGCCAGTTCTAGCAATGGCGGTTTAACGCCGTAATTTCCAAACCGCTTGCCGGTGTAGAACGGCACAAACGGGACAATCGGCAAGGTGACCTTGCCGGACTCGACCATCACAGGAGCGCCGCCAGCTGATCGCTCCCAAACCTCAAACTTGCCCGGCTCCATGACGCGAATGCGCTCGATTTCCTTCTCACCGAAACCATCCTGTTCGGTGTAGCACTCGCGGAATCGTAGGTGCCGAATGAATTGACGCCCGCCGACACTCTCGAAATAGCAAGCGAGAATGTTTCCAGCCTTGATGTGCGCCCAGTATGGTCTGGCCGCACGCTTACGCTCATCAGCGAGAGTTTTGACTTCCTCAGCACCATCGGCGGGAAAGTCCACCAGGATACCCGCCATGCCGTTAGCTATGCCATCGGCAAACAGGTCACGGGCGAAAACGTGAATGCCGTTTCCAGCGCCATCAACGTCATCCGTCACATCGGATAGCTTTTGACCAATTGCATTAGATGCTCCGTCATCACCTTCAACGGCCAAAGGCGATGCGAATGGCTTGCCCGTGATGTTTTCTACCGCATCAGCGAAACCCGGCCACCACGGCGTGCCTGCTAGGCGGCGACGATACGATTCCGCGTTCTCTTTTTTCCACCTCGGAAGATATTTCTCGCCAGCAGCCTTGATGCATTCCTCGCCTGCGAGAACATCCTCAATCTTTCGCAACCACCTTGCCATTTCGCGATGATCGGCGGACTCAGTGAAAGCATCAGCGGTCTGTTTCTGTTGCGTAGCCATTGCCATCACTCAGGTTTCCAAAGCCCGATAGCAAAGTCGATCAACTCGCTACGCTGTTTGCTCGTCAGCTTGCTGACGCCATCGCGGATTGCGGCAACTTCATCGTCGCCAGGAATTTGCGGCTCGGCGTTAGGCTGCTTGGCGAATTTCTCGTCAACCTGGCGCTCGACCTCGCCAAGAATTTGGTCATATTCCGCAAAGGAAATGCCAGACTGCTTTCTTGCCTCCGCCCTGCCGCCTTCAATCGCCCGCTCGGCGGCGTCCAGCGCATCCAGAGTGTCGGCTATGTCAGATAGCTCGCCGGAATTCTGTTCGCTGATAAGCGAGGCCGTCAAGTTTTCATGCACAACAGGAGCTACGCCAGACAGCTCTGGCACACGCTCGACAATTGCTGCGATGACATTCAGATCGGGTTCTTCGACGCGATACTTGGTGATAAACTTATTGCGCTGCTCGTCATTCATCGCGAACAGTCGCGCACGAATTTCCTCTCGCTGTCGCACAGCAGACGGAGACTGATCCGGGTCTTTCAATTTAATTTTGGCGATACGGTCTTCCAGGTGCTTTTTCTCCCGTTGCACCGCGTTCCAATGTTCACGCCATCCGCCAGCAGCGTTTTGCGCAACCCACTTCGTCAACTCAAGCCTCTTGCCGGCGTCGGACAGATTTGGATTTGCGAAAATCTCCTTCTTCGCCGCAGGCACGGCTTTCGTCTTTTCAATCGCCGCATCGAACGCCAGCTTGGCGCGATGCATTGGAGAACCGGCCTTAGGGTTGTCCGGGAAGGCGAAGACGATGGGAAGTTTTCTTGCATCGTGGAACGGCGTGTAAGAAATCTTGCGCCCGTCGCGAATTGTTTCTCGATTTTTGTCCCGCGCGCTAGCGAGAGATTTTGCGACTGCTTTTGTAATATCCGTCATCCTCTAAGCCATTTGATATGTTGTGGTGATAATGGATTGAACCTGTCGCCTTTCGCGCAACAGATTTATTAATATGAACAACGCATTCGCGCTGTCGTCGTGAGTAGAATTGCCGGCGGGGTCGGAAACCGTGTCACGCCCTGAGCGTGATGTTCTGCGCTCTAAAATTCTCAGTTCTCGAATAAGCGTTTCATCATTCGGGATTGATATTTGCCGCCGAGTGAACGCGGGCAGCCCGTCGATATAAAGAGCGCTTTTCGGTTTCTCTGCTCGACGGTAGCGCACGCCAAAAGATTCCCATGCGGTTGATACCCAAGAGGCCGCATAGTTATCTCCCTCGACGGTGTGAATGCCGTAATCCTTCACCAGATTGGCAAACTCTTCCGTTGTGTCGGTCGGATTGAATGGCGGGTCGCGCCTGCGCACAACATCGACAACGATACGGTTATGCTCCCGATGACCGATAGCTACGCAATACGCATCGTGTCGGCCTCCACTGGCATCGACCGCAGCGAAGTAGGATTTGGATAAGTCGGGGCGCAGCTCCGTTGCACGGTTTGTGTCCACCGCAGCGTCGATATCCTCATCGTCGAGGAATTGCGAAAGGTCGCTGCGAAATTCTGAATCCCACTCCGCACTCGCGGCCTCTGGGTCTTCGTCGCGTGCCTGTTGAATGGCCGAAGAATTAAGCGTTGGATTGAACTGCTCCGAAGTCCCTCTGATAACCAGTACTTCAGGATTGCTGACGCCGAAATATTGCTTGAACTTTGAATAAAGAAGCCCTGCCTTGCGATACGCGGAACTGATACCGATTAAGAATCCGCCGCTCGCTACGATGGGCGGAATAACGCTGCGATAAATTTCATAATCAGGCGTGGCAGATTCTTCAGAGCGCCAGTAAGCAGATTCATCGAAGATCGCCGCCAGGATTGTACGCCCGCGCACGGTGCGGAAGTTCGCAGCGGTCGTCGTAATCGTGATACCGTTGCGGAGCCGGATTTCTTCAGACGTAATCGGCTGGACAACCTGCTTACTGAAGACCTCGGACTCTTCGATGAACCCACGGATGTAGGAGAAAGCGATTGAGGCCTGCTCTTTCGACGGGGCCAACAACAAGACATAACCAATTTCGCCAGCGGCCAACTGTTCAGACCAATCCACACACAACGCGAGATAGGTTGCTAGCAACGCGGCCATACGAGTTTTGCCGCCGCGCCTGCCGCAAATAACCCAAAGCTCCCTCACCTTTTGCCGTGGCGATTTACGGCTGCCAGCAATCTTTCGGAACGCGCGAAGCTCTTGCCGGTTAAGGCGCTCGCCTAACGCAGCAGCGATGTAAACGATATGATTGAAAAATGTTTCGGGATTGCCCAGCGCAGCACCGATCAATTTGGGGTCGGCGATGGCCTCGCGGATTCCAATCAGGGGCTTCATTGCGCATCTCCCGAATGCCAGACGCGCGTTGGCTGGAACGATGGCCCGTAAAGAACTGTCGGTACCGGCTTAGGTTCTGGCCCCACATACGAACGACCGAAAGCCTCCCGCGCCATTCTGGTGGCGAAGGAGGCTGTGTTGCGTTTGCGTTTGTGTCGGCGGAAACGGCGATTAACTCCGGAACCGCGTTTATCGATTATCAAAATATTTTCTCAAAATGCTCGGCCTCGCCTCTCGCTGCCGCCGAGCTGTCAATATTTCCGGCTTCGCCGGTTCAATCAGGCCGCGTCTGCAGCGCGCCTTTTCAAATACTCTCCAAGTGGCTCGGATGGCTTGTCGTTCGACTGCGAGCGCTCCAGGGCTGCGTCGAGCTTACGAATGGCAACCCCAAGCTTCTTCGCCGCCGAAGCGATATCAGCCGCTCTATCAATGGCCACGCTGACGTTGGTAGCCTCTATGTCTTCCAAGGCAACCAGTTCAACCTGGCAACGTGCCACGGCCCTCGCCAGAAGCTTGGTGCGCATCGGAGCAGCGTCACCGCCATGATCGGCCAGCAGGGCTGCAGATAAATCCCTAAGCGCCCTACCGTCCGCGCTACGCCCGTCTAGGCCAGCGAGAATGGTGCGGTTAGACAATTTGGATCGTTGTGCACGCGGTAAAGCCGCGACGGCGGAACAATTCAAACCCGAAAGAACCTCAATCAAAAAACAAACGGCAATGCCAAAGCGGTGCCGAAATCCATGCGGATACAACCGCAATCAACCAAAATTGCTTACCAGAAATTGCAGAACATGTCAAGAACATTCTTTGTTTCTCCCCACTTAGCAGTATAATACTTTCGTATAGTTAGGTTGTATTTCCTCTATTCACAAAACACGGGAACCGCCGGATCGCCCCACAATCGTTGTGATACAATATATCAATGTATGGGCGTCCGCATTTCCACGGTAGGTTTCTGTACTATATGCGTCCATCCCCTCGGTAGTTCGGACTCCAAGGGTCTCTCGCATCCTTCTCGGCAATCACGGCCTTACGTTCAGCAGCTTCGCGGTCGATCTTCGCCAGAGATGCCCATATAGCCGCCCTCTGGTCTTTATGACGCGGCAAGCGACTAATTCGAGGCTCCATCCCCACAAGCTCAGCTTCGACATTCGTGTGTTGGAAGGCATGCTTCGCCTCAGCAAGCTCCGAACTTGAAAGCGAAATGCAGCCACGCTGGAACGCCGGTGCAAAGCCGTATTCAACCATTAACTCCCTAGGAGCCAGGCAACGGCTGTCACGAGGACTCGGCCCCCATTCTTCCCGCCATGAATTGGTATCGGCGTGAAAGCCCATGAGTGCTTGCCGCCAATCCAGCTCGCTCAGCATTTTGCGCCAGGAAGCCAGCGTCTTTTCGACAAACTCATGCGGAATATCTTCAGGCCTTCCCCACATGCCCGGTGCAGCTATTTCTTGACGTATAACGTACTTGCGCTGGCGCTCGTCACGCTCTGCGGCAGTCTCGCTTCTGATAGCTGCATCAATCTGACGACTGGACAGTACATTTTCGTCACTTTCGTATTCGCGCTTCAGCCAACGATGTATGCCAGCATTTCCAATCTTTCGGTTGCTATCAGCCGACAGCCAACTATCGATAGACCTAAACACATTCTGGAAGTCGTCGCCGTACCAGTGTTTAAATTCTTTCCGCCATGTGTCGTATTGCGACTGATTGATTTTAATATGGCCGTCAAAAATCAAATCTTCACTTGCAGGCGAAATAGATGGTGACGCCTGTTCACTTAACGAGTATTCATTTCCAATCATTATAGATTTACAATCATTATAGTCCCCCATTTGAGGGACACCCCCGTCCCCCGTTTCGGGCACAGCCTGTATCTCATTTGAGGGACAACCTGTCCCCTGTTTAGGGATAGCCACCTGCCGCTTACCGGCAAAACCTAGATCACCATCCCAATTTGATAATGGCGAACCAGATTTATCTCTCGGCCTCAGATTGAGAATATTGGCTGGTAGCCTCCAGTGCGCGATGGGATTATATTTTTGGTTTCCATTCGGATGCCGCCGCTCAAATAAGAATATCCACCCGTCAGTTCGGCTGAACGTATCCATTACTACGTTTTTTCCGACCCCAAGCTGCTTCGCGATGGAGCGGACTGTCTGCCAAGCCCAATCGTTCGTCGGGTTTAACCTGTCGATCATCAGGCTAACCACTGATTTCTGTGTGCCCGAAAGATTCTTGTCAGCGAGGGAAATACGTCGAGCGTGGGTGCGCTGCTTATTAAATAATTTATTTTGCGCAGCTTTCGTATTTGTGTGTGCCCGATCTTCATTGGCAATGGGTGCAGATGTTACTGGCCGAGACCTGGGGCGTTTGTTCTGCTTAATTGGCTGGTCTTCAGGACACGACTGCTCAATAGAAAAATTCTTTTCCATCAATTCATCCCAACATTTTATTGGTATACAAAAACTCGAACATTCGTTGATTGAGCGAGAACTCGTGTTCTCGACAATCCTTTTCAATTAATTCTACCGCGCATCCAATTTCTACTAGTCTCTTGCGGCGTTGCTCCACGATTGCCGCTAAGCGGTTGCGAGCTGCACCCACGGTCTTGCTATTGTATGCCGCGCCCTCCGCGCTTTGCCGCAGGTGGCGAACGCGCCGCCGCGATGGAAACGGAATAATCTCCGCCATCTCGACCTCCATAATTTCAGATTCTAAGCGGCTCGCTGTTCAAGCTTTGCCGCCAACCAGGCGTCGATCTCGTCAGCCGACCAGTAGTTGGGACTCGTCGGGCCGTTGCACAATTTAATCGGCTTCGGGAATTGCCCGCGCGCAGCCAGGCGGTGGATCGTCACCTTCGATGCCGAAATACCCTTGAGTTTTTTCAAATCTTGAAACGTCAATAATTTCATGGGCCATCCCGATACAGTTTGATGTTTCCGTGTTGTGGCCGAACTCGTTTTGAATCTTATTCAGTCAGTTTACATCAACAGCGTAGTGGTGCTGTTAAGCCAATCATTAATCTTGCAATACGGAATTCACGCCCTAATCGCGATCACACTCGATACCGTCGGATTGATTAGCGCGCAGAGTTTGCGCTCCCATGCGGTCAGCGCTTCCCGCTTTCGTGCGTCGAAATCCGATAGGTCGTAAACCGCGAGCAGGCCGCCAAGTTGGTGAGCTAGAACCGCCTCTGCGACGACGACCTGCGTACAATCGGACAATCCCGAACGCACTGTTCGCCTAATGTCGTGAGTCACCCACGGCTCACACTTTTCGCTGCCTGTCAGCGTACGAAGCTGATTGGCAAATGCACGATCAATGGCACGTTTCCCAAACGAGTACCCGGTGACAGGGACTTTTCCGCCTCGACTCGAGAAACAAAAAAACCCGCCCTCAAATCTTGGAAGTCCCCTGACAATTTCGAGTGCCATCGGCGGCAGCGGCACAACGTGACGGCGCTTGGACTTCATGCGGGTTGCAGGAATCTTGAGGCTGGCATCATCGAGGTCAACTTCGGACCAGGATAAGCCAGCAATCTCTCCCACGCGCTGACCGGTCAGGATTAGCAGTTGATAAATCTGCCGCCACGGATACGTGAGTTCATCACAAGCTAGCCAAAGCGCTTTCAGCTCGATTGGGTTGAGAGTTCGTTCTCGCTTGCCCTTTGGGCCGATTATCTCTTGCGCATCGAAACCTGCAACGGGCGACTTCCCCTCAAGGCCATATTCTTTGATGGTGCGTGCCCATTTGAAAATGCACCGCAGCTGACTCAGACAGGCTCTTGCTTGTGAACGCTTACCCTCTCGAACCAGACTCCGAATGAAAGCAACTATTTCCTCGTGCCGAATATCTGAAACGGGCCGTTTGCCCCACAGCTTCATGAACCGATTACGGATGTTGTTTTCGTAATTTGTGCGGCGTCTAATATGTATTAGTTTTTCAGCGATAAATTGTTCGGCCACAGCGTTAAACGTAGCCTGTGCCTTTAGCGCGTTGTCTGCTGCCTGTTTCTCGATTTCCGTTTGAGGGTCTATTCCGCTTTCGATTAACTTGCGCCACGTCCTCGCCTTGTCGCGAGCATCCGCAAGCGAGACATTCACCTGCTTTTTCTTGATGGGCGAATCCACCAGCGCCGTTGAATCGAAATGACCAACGGCCCTGCGTGTCGGATTGCTATTGGGGCCACCAAATCTCGCGAGCAGGAAAAATGTTTTCTTCCCTTTAGGCGAAACGCGAACACCGAAGCCGGGGACTTCCGTATCAAAAATCTCTCGGATTTTTTCTGCGCTCTTGAGAGAAGCTAGAAACGTGTGAGTCAGGTTTCTTTTCGAGATCGACATTGGGTTCACCTTGGCAATCCTTGGCAACAGTTTCTGCGCGCTGAAATGAAATAAGCTGCGTCAGAATATTGAGGGTTAGTTGCTCATTTCACCAGTCTTCATCGCTGTTTCAGGTCGAGATGCGAGCAGTTAGATCGAATTGAAATAACCGCTCGCATTCCTGACGAGCAGCGGATCGACTGGCTTCGGCTGATCCGGACCGAGAATGTCGGGCCTCGCACCTTCCGCCTGCTGATCAATCAGTTCGGCGGCGCGAAGCGCGCCATCGAACGTCTCCCCGAGCTTGCACGCCGCGGCGGCCGTGCGCTGAATGTCGTGAGCCGCGATGAGGCCGCACGCGAGATATCGGCCGCCGCGAAACTTGGCGTGAAATATATCGGCCTTGGCGAAATCGAATATCCGGCGTTGCTGCGCGAAACCGAAGATGCACCGCCGCTTCTCGCCGTGCGCGGCAATCTCGAAGCATTGGCAAAACCCGCAGTGGCGCTCGTCGGATCGAGGAACGCTTCGCTTGCCGGCACACGTCTTGCGGCAAAGCTTGCGCGCGAACTGGGTGAAGCCGGCTTCACCGTTGTTTCCGGCCTTGCGCGCGGCATCGATTCAGCCGCGCATCGCGCTTCACTCCTCACCGGCACCGTCGCCGCGCTCGCCGGAGGCCACGACAAGCCCTATCCGCCCGAACATGTCTCATTGATCGAGGACATGCTCGCGCATGGCGCCGCCGTTTCCGAAATGCCGCTCGGCTGGGAGCCGCGGGCGCGCGATTTCCCGCGCCGCAATCGCATCATCGCCGGCATCGCACTTGGTGTTGTCGTCGTCGAAGCGGCCGAACGGTCGGGTTCGCTGATTACCGCGCGCATGGCGCTTGAGGCAAACCGCGAGGTCTTCGCTGTCCCCGGCTCGCCCGCCGATCCGCGCGCCGGCGGCACCAACCAGTTGCTGCGGCGTGGTGCGACGCTCGTCACTTCCGCTGCCGATGTCATCGAGGTGCTTGCGCCCATGATCGGCCGTAACGTTACCCCGCCCGAAATGCAGGAAACCGAAACGGCTATCGCGAGCGACGCCAATGCGGCTCCTTCCGACGACGAGCTGCGCGCGTCCCTGCAGAATCTCCTTGGCGCCGCGCCGGTCTCGATCGATGATCTCTCGCGCGAAACCAAGGCCCCCGCGGGTTCCATCCAGATTGCGCTGCTCGAACTGGAACTCGCCGGACGCATTGAACGCCACGGCGGCGGCCTGGTCTCGCTGATCACCGGCTAGCGCCGGCGAATCGTCAGGAGATCACGCCCTGCTTCTGGCGCCCTTGGGAATGGGCCTGCTCTTCCGCCTCGATCCGCACGAGGTCCAGAAGGTAACCCAGAGCGGACAGACGCTGGCTCTCGGCCAGCGCCTTCAGTTCTCTGGCCAGCGATGCCACGTAAGCCGCGACCTGCTCTGCTTGGGGTGGAGGGTTTGGCCCGGATTCCGGAAGGGTATGCCGCATTTCCTGCTCTCGTAAGGTCCGGAAAGGGCCTTCCGAACCGCATATGAAAACATGACATATGGATTGTAGATCATAAATTTTCTATTTCAAGTTGTACTCAAAAACTCCTGTTTTATAGGGCTTTATGAAGACCGATTTGACTTCATCCCCTGTTCTCACCATCTTCCGCCGGCCGCATGCATAGAAATCGCGCATTTATGCGATTCGGACCCAGTTTTCGGACTTAAGGCCCCTAACCCCAGCCTCTCGGAATCAAGCATCCGCGAATGAACCTCGTCATTGTCGAGTCGCCCGCCAAGGCGAAAACCATCAATAAGTACCTCGGCCCCGGCTATGAGGTACTGGCCTCCTATGGCCATGTCCGGGACCTGCCGCCAAAAGACGGCTCGGTTGCCCCTGACGATGACTTCAGGATGATCTGGCAGGTCGATAGCCGGGCCCAGCCCCGTATCAATGAGATCGCCAAGGCCCTTAAGGGCGCCGACAAGCTGATCCTCGCCACCGACCCCGACCGCGAGGGCGAAGCGATTTCCTGGCATCTGTTGCAGATCCTCAGGGACAAGGGCGTGACGGAGGGCAAGAAGATCGAGCGCGTCGTCTTCAACGCGATCACCAAACAGTCCGTCTCCGAAGCGATGGCCAATCCGCGCGAAATCGATGGGGCGCTGGTTGATGCTTACCTTGCGCGCCGCGCACTCGACTATCTCGTCGGCTTCACGCTCTCGCCGGTTCTGTGGCGCAAGCTCCCCGGCTCGCGCTCAGCAGGCCGCGTGCAATCGGTGGCGCTGCGCCTCGTCTGCGAGCGCGAGCTTGAAATCGAGAAGTTCGTCGCCAAGGAATACTGGTCGATCGCCGCAACGCTGGCGACGCCTCGCGGCGATACGTTCGAGGCGCGCCTCGTCGGCGCCGATGGCAAAAAGATTCAGCGCCTCGACGTCGGCTCCGGACAGGAAGCCGCCGATTTCAAGAAGGCGCTCGACGAAGCGAACTTCACCGTTTCGTCCGTTGAGGCAAAGCCCGCGAAACGCAATCCTTACGCGCCCTTCTCCACCTCGACGTTGCAGCAGGAAGCGAGCCGCAAACTCGGCTTCGCGCCCGCGATCACCATGCGCATCGCGCAGCGCCTATATGAAGGCGTCGATATCGGCGGCGAGACCGTCGGTCTCATCACCTATATGCGAACCGACGGTATCGAACTCGATCAGAGCGCGATCAAAGGCGCGCGCGACGTCATCGCCGCCGAATACGGCAAGCAATACGTTCCCGACGCGCCGCGCGTTTACAAAAACAAGTCAAAGCACGCGCAGGAAGCGCACGAGGCCGTTCGCCCGACCGACCTCTCGCGCAAGCCTTCCGACGTCGCGAAATTTCTCGAGAACGATCAGGCGAAACTCTACGAGTTGATCTGGATCCGCACCGTCGCGAGCCAGATGGAGTCCGCCGAGCTCGAACGCACGACCGTCGACATCAAGGCCAAGGCAGGCGCGCGCGAACTGGAATTGCGCGCGACCGGCACCGTCGTGAAATTCGACGGCTTCCTCGCCGTCTATCAGGAAGGCCAGGACGACGCCTCGGAAGACGAGGATGCCAATCGCCTGCCCGCGATGGAAGCGAACGAAAAGCTCGATCGCCGCGAGATCAAAACGACGCAGCATTTCACCGAGCCGCCGCCGCGTTATTCGGAAGCCTCGCTCGTCAAGCGCATGGAAGAGCTCGGCATCGGCCGCCCGTCCACTTACGCTTCGACGCTGCAAGTGCTGCGCGACCGCGCCTATGTGCGCATCGACAAGAAGCGCCTCATTCCCGAGGACAAGGGCCGCGTGGTGATCGCCTTCCTCGAGGCGTTCTTCAAGCGCTATGTCGAATACGATTTCACCGCCGATCTCGAAGAGAAGCTGGACGAGATCGCCAATCACAACATCGACTGGAAGGAAGTCCTGCGCGACTTCTGGAAAGACTTCATCGGCGCGGTCAACGAGATCAAGGACGTCCGCATCTCGCAGGTGCTCGATGTGCTCGACGAAATTCTCGCCCCGCACATCTTCCCGCCGCGCGAGGATGGCGGCGACCCGCGCCAGTGCCCGCAATGCGGCACCGGCCGGCTCAATCTCAAGACCGGAAAATTCGGCGGTTTCGTCGGCTGCTCGAACTATCCCGAGTGCCGCTACACGCGCCCGCTTTCGGCCGATGCGGGTTCGAGCGGCGTGAAGCTTCTCGGTCAGGATCCCGAAACCGGAATGGATGTCACCCTGCGCGGCGGCCGCTTCGGCCCCTATGTGCAGCTCGGCGAGCAGAAAGATAAAGACGACGAGAAGCCGAAGCGCGCGGGCCTTCCCAAGGGCACCGAACTCGACAGCGTCGATCTCAAATACGCGCTCGCTCTTCTTTCGCTGCCGCGCGAAGTCGGCAAGCATCCCGAGAGCGGCGAGCCGATCCTCGCCGGCATCGGCCGCTACGGCTCCTACATCAAGCATCAGACCAGCTACGCCAATCTCGAGGACGGCGACGACGTACTCACCATCGGCATCAACCGCGCCGTCACCCTGCTCGCGGAAAAAGCCGCGCGTGGCGGCAAGGGCCGCCGCGGTCCGCCCGCCGGCAAGATTCTCGGTGAGCATCCCGAATTCGGCGGGCCGGTCACGCTGCGCGAGGGCCGTTTCGGTCCCTACGTCACCCACAACAAGGTGAACGCGACGATCCCGACGACTTCCGATCCGGAGGATGTAACGCTCGATCAGGCGGTGGCGCTCATCGCCGATCGTATCGCCAAGACCGGCGGCCAGCCGCCGAAGAAGAAAGCTGCGGCAAAGAAGACCAAGGCGAAAGCCAAAACATCCAAGGCGAAGGCGAAAGCCGAAGATGGCACCGGCGAAGCGAAAGCCGCGCCGAAGAAGAAAAAGCCCGCGCCTAAAAAAGCTGCGAAGAAAGCCCCGGTGCGCGATGCCGAGGCTCCGGCTCAACCGTCGGAAGACAGCGCCCCCGCCGCGCCGAAGACGGAACCCGTGCAGGATTAACCCTGGCGGAAGCGCTTTTGAACCTTATCCCGGTTTCGCCGTTATCGTGGCGGAGCCGATGATGCCCGAAGTCCATTCGACCGCAATCGCACGGATTTATTACAGCGCACGGCGCCACGAGCTGTTCGTGTCGTTCAACTCGGGCCGCGTCTATGTCTATTTCGGCGTGCCGGAACGGGAGTACCGCGATTTCCTCGCAGCCTCTTCCGCCGGCCAATATTTCAACGAGCGCATCCGCGACCATTACGACTATCGCGAACTCAAGGCGAGCGCCTAATATCGCCGTCATTGAGCCGGTTTGATCTTTTCCTTTTCAATGCTTAGCTACCGGCAACGGAATTATTCGTGCCCAAAAATCCCAAGAATCCCAAAAAACCAAAACAATCCGCGGTCCCGAACCGCGAAGAACTCATTGCTTTCATCAAGCAGCGCGGGGGCAAAGTTTCCAAGCGCGATATCGCGCGCGCCTTCCGCCTCGATTCGGCTGCCAGAGCCGAATTGAAAGCCGCACTGCGCGAATTGCGCACCGAAGGCGAACTCAGTCAGCGCCGGCGGCGCTTCAATGTTGCAGGTCATCTTCCCGCTGTCGTGCTGGCCGAAATCGCCGGCCGCGACGACGATGGCGATTTGATCGCCGAACCCGCCGAATGGGATCGTGCCGCTCACGGCTCGCCGCCGAAGATCCGCCTCGTTTTCAACCGCCGTGCCAAGGCCGGTCCCGCCCCCGGCATCGGCGATCGTGTGCTTCTTCGCACTCACGCCGCGCGCGAAATCGAGGATGGCGTGACTCACGAAGGCAGCGTCCTCAAGGTCATCGACAAGGCCGCGGTTCAACTGCTCGGCATCTTCCGCGCCCGGCCCAACGCACCGGCGCGGCTCGTGCCGGTCGACAAGAAAAGCCTCGGCCGTGAAATCGAAATCCTGCCCGGCGCCGAGAACGGTGCGCAGGACGGCGATCTTGTCAGCGCCGAACTTGCAAGCAAGCGCGCCTATGGCCTGCCGCAGGCGCGCGTGCGCGAAAAGCTCGGCTCGCTGAAATCCGAACGCGCCGTCAGCCTGATCGCGATCCACGCCCACGGCATACCGAATGTCTTCCAGCGCGACACGCTCGCCGAAGCCGAGCGCGCCGGACACGCGACGCTGAAAGGCCGCGAGGACTGGCGCCACCTTCCCCTCGTCACCATCGATCCGCCCGATGCCAAGGATCATGACGATGCGGTGTTCGCCGAAGCCGATCCCGATCCGAACAACAAGGGCGGCCACATCGTCACCGTCGCCATTGCCGACGTCGCGCATTACGTGACCCCCGGTTCGGCTCTCGACCGAACCGCGTTAGAGCGCGGCAATTCGGTTTATTTCCCTGACCGCGTCGTGCCGATGCTGCCTGAAGCGATTTCGAACGATCTTTGTTCGCTGCGCGAAAAAGTCGACCGCCCCGCGCTCGCCGCCCGCATGGTCATCTCGCATGATGGCCGGAAACTGAAACACAGCTTCCACCGCATCATGATGAAGTCCGCGGCCAAGCTCTCCTACCGGCAGGCGCAGGATGCGCTGGACGGCAAGCCGGACGACGCAACCGGCCCCTTGATGGAGCGCGTGCTCAATCCGCTATTCGCTGCTTATCAAGCGCTCGCCAAAGCGCGCGACGCGCGCCAGCCGCTTGCGCTCGACATCCCCGAGCGCAAGCTCGTACTCAAGCCCGACGGTACGCTCGACCGCGTCATCACGCCTGAGCGCATGGAGACGCAGAAGCTCATCGAGGAATACATGATCCTCGCCAATGTCGCGTCCGCCGAAACCTGCGAGCAGCATCGCGTGCCATTGCTTTATCGCGTTCACGACGCGCCCGCGCTTGAAAAGGTCGCGTCGCTCCGCGAATTCCTGCAGACCATCGGCCAAAGCCTTTCGAAATCGAATGTGCTGCGCCCCGGCGACTTCAACCGTATCCTCGATCGCTTCAAGGGGAAGGATACCGAGCGCCTCGTGCATGAGGTTGTGCTGCGCAGCCAGGCGCAGGCCGAATATGCTTCCATCAACTATGGCCATTTCGGCTTGCAGCTGAAACGCTACGCCCACTTCACTTCGCCAATCCGCCGTTACGCCGATCTGATCGTGCACCGCGCGATCATCCGCGCGCTCGGCCTCGGCAAGGATGGCTTGCCCGACGTGCCGCCGGAAGCGCTCGCTGAAATCGGCGCCAAAATTTCCGCGACCGAGCGCCGCGCCATGGCCGCTGAGCGCGAAACCGTCGATCGCCTGGTCGCCCATTTCCTCGCCGATCGCGTCGGGGCGACATTCCAGGGACGCATATCAGGTGTGACGCGCGCGGGCCTCTTCGTGAAGTTGGACGAGACCGGAGCCGACGGCTTTGTTCCCGCGCGCACCATCGGCGCCGATTTCTATCGTTTCGACGAGCGCCATCACGCACTGATTGGCGAAAGAACGCGGGAAGCCTATCGTCTTGGCGACCGCATAGAGGTGAAACTCGTCGAAGCGATTCCGGTGGCTGGCGCGCTCCGCTTCGAGATCCTATCTGAAGGACGCTACGATATCGGCCGCCGCGGCGGAAAGTCGGCATTGCCCCCGCGTTCCGAGCGGCCTAAAGGAAAGCGTCACAAGCAGCGCCGTCATCAGCGGCACGGAAAGCGCAAATGAACACACCCGATACGATGAAATTTCCGGCAGCCAGCGAGCGATCCTTACTGCCTTCCATGTGGCGCGGTTTCCTTGGCCGCTGCCCCCATTGCGGCGAAGGCAAGATGTTCCGCAAATTCCTGAAGGTCGTCGATCGCTGCGAAGTCTGCGGCGAAGAACTGCATCATCATCGCGCCGATGACGCTCCGGCTTATTTCGTCATCGCCATCGTCGGCCATGTCGTCGTGGCGCTCGCCTTCATCGTCGAAGTCGCGTTCTGGCCGCCGCTTTGGGTTTCGCTTCTGTTGTGGTTGCCGCTCACGCTGATCCTGGCGATTGGGCTTCTCCAGCCGATCAAGGGTGCGCTCGTCGGCCTGCAGTGGTCTTACCGCATGCATGGGTTCGATCCGGGTTACAAGGATTGACGCGCAGCGATGAGCGATCATTCGGAGCGCGTGAAATATCTCACGCGCAGCGAACCAAAGATGCGCGGCCCCTATCAGCGTCCGCGCGATGCCGCGACGCTGATCCTGCTCGATTATTCCGGCTCTGAACCGAAAATCCTGCTCGGCAAGCGGCATGAAGGCCACGTCTTCATGCCCGGCATGTTCGTCTTCCCCGGCGGCCGCCTCGATCCCGAAGATCGCCGGATGAAATTTTGCGGTGCGCTCGATCCGGTGAGCGAGCGCCGCATGCTCGCGCGCTGGTCGAAGCCCAGCAAGGCGCGCATCAACGCGCTCGCGCTCGCGGCGATCCGCGAAACTTCGGAGGAAACCGGCATCCTACTCGGTGCGAACGGCGAAGTACCCGCCGCGCCCTCACCCGGCTGGCAGCCCTTCGCCGACGCCGCGCTCATGCCGGACCTTTCCGCGCTCAAGTTCTTCGCCCGCGCCATCACGCCGCCTGGCCGCAAGCGCCGCTTCGATACACGCTTCTTCGTCGCCGACCGCCGCGCCGCCAAGCTCGAGCGCCCCGGTGCCGCCGGCCCCGACAGCGAATTCGTCGAATTGCGGTGGATGACCTGCGCCGAGGCCCGCGCCGGGGAGACGCCCAACATCACCAAAGTGATCATCGAGGAAATCGAATTGCGGCTGAAAGCCGGCTTTTCCGACAGCATCCCGGCATCGTTTTTCTACTTCAAAAACGGCCGGTTCCGGCGCGAGGAGCTGATCTGAGCCCTCTGGATCGAGCAGGATCTCATCTCCCGACACCGCTCCGCACCTTTCGGGATCGTGCTCCAGCTTGACTTCCGGGCCTTGATCGCTAGTTTGCGCCGAAATTTCCAAGGAATCCGATCATGGCCAAGGCAGTCACCCTGAAGATCAAGCTCGTGTCGAGCGCAGACACCGGCTTCTATTACGTCACCAAGAAGAATTCGCGCACCATGACCGAGAAGATGACCAAGAAGAAATACGACCCGATCGCGCGCAAGCACGTCGAGTTCAAGGAAGCCAAAATCAAGTAACCGGTCGCTTTCGGTGAAATGAAACGGGCGCCCTCGCAAGAGTGGCGCCCTTCGTATTTTCAAAGGCATGACCCCGAAAAGCGGAAGCCCGATTTTCGGGAAAGTTCGCGCCCGAATTGAATTAGGTGGCCGGCGGTAGGCAGCTAAAGAGGCCATTCTCGCCACTTACACGCCGGCCGAACCCCACGGACCCAGGAGATGCGGCGGACCTGAGCACTCCGTAGGGTTAACTCGGAGGACCGCCGGCAAAGCTGAGAAAGACCGATCCCGCCGCCGCGGTCCAGGATGGGGACGCTATCCGAAGGCAGGCGCGAAGGGAATGATTCAATGAGGCCCGGGAGGCAAACCTCCCAATTGCGTAAAATTGTAACCTTACCGCCCACACGCCATGGTTAAGCGGCGTCGGCCACGACCCGGTTTCGGCCGCTGTTCTTGGCCCGGTACAGCGCCTCGTCGGCCCGCTTGAGAATCAGCGCCGGGGTGTCCCCGGCCCCGTTCAGGCTCGAAAGGCCGACCGAGATCGTCACCTCGATCGAGCGCGCGCCGCGGTCGATCGAGAACGGCTCGCCCGCGATCCGCCGCCGGATGCGCTCGGCCACCCGGCTTGCGATACCAAGATCCGTATCCGGCATCACCACCACGAACTCCTCGCCGCCAAGGCGGCAGGCGAGATCGACGCCGCGCACGCAACTCCTGAGGCGGCTTGCGAACTCACGCAGCACTTCGTCGCCCGCCTCGTGGCCGTAGCTGTCGTTGACCGATTTGAAGTGATCGATATCGAGGATCAGCAGCGAAAGCGGCTTATCGCGATCGTTGGCCCGTGCCACCAGTGCGCCGGCATGGCTTTCCATGTAGCGGCGGTTATAGAGCCCGGTCAGCGGGTCGATGATCGCAAGCTCCATCGACTGCATGAGATTGTCGCGCAGCCGGTCGGTGAAGCGGCGGCGGCGCACCTGCGTTTTCACGCGCGCGCAAATCTCGTTCTTGTCGGCGATGCGCGAGAGATAATCGTTGGCGCCGAGGTCGAGTGCGCGAAGCAGCCGCGCCTTCTGATCGCCCTCGCTCACCAGCAAGATCGGCAGATAGCGCGTGCGCTCGAGCGAACGGATCTGCCCGATCAGGCGGAGCGCGTCGTAATTCTGCAAATCCAGACTCACGATCATCAGGTCGAACCTGCCTTCGGCCGCGCGAAACAAAGCGTCCTGCGGATCGGCGGCGATGCCGACGGTGTGCTCGCGCGCGAGCGCCGCCGCGATCCGGTCGGCCGACGGCGCGTGATCCTCGACGACGAGAATGCGGCCATTGAGGCCCTCGTCATGGATCGCGTCTTCGGCCGGGTCCGGCACGCCGATCTGGCGCGATGTCGCGACGCGCATGCGCATTTCGTCGGTCGCCATCTTGAGACGGGCGAGCGAGCGAACGCGCGCGATCAGCGCGATGTCGTCGATCGGCTTCGTGAGAAAATCATCGGCGCCTGCTTCCAATCCCTTCACGCGGTCGGACGGCTGATCGAGGGCCGTGACCATGATAATCGGAATATGATGCGTCGCGGGGTTGCTCTTGATGCGCCTCGCGACTTCAAATCCGTCGATTCCCGGCATCATGACGTCGAGCAGCACGATGTCGCATTGCGAGCGCGCGCAGATATCGAGCGCGTCCTGACCGTTCGCCGCGAGCAGCACCTCGAAATATTCGACACTGAGCCGCGCCTGCAGAAGTTTCAGATTGGCTTGATTGTCGTCGACGACGAGAACGCGGGCACTCATGGCTTCAATCCTGCTTGACGAAATGCCGGACGGTTTCGAGAAACTTTGCGACCGAGATCGGCTTCGAGAGATAGGCTTCGCAACCGCCCTCCCTGATCCGTTCCTCGTCGCCCTTCATCGCGAAGGCGGTGACGGCGATGACCGGAATCGATTTCAGTTCGTCGTCTTCCTTGATCCACTTCGTGACTTCGAGGCCGGAAACTTCCGGCAACTGAATGTCCATCAGGATCAGATCGGGCTTGTGTGTGCGCGCAAGGTCGAGCGCCTCGATCCCGTTGCGGGTTTCGATCGTCTCAAAACCGTTCGCCTGCAGAAGGTCGTGGAAGAGCTTCATATTGAGCTCGTTGTCTTCCACGATCAGCACGGTCTTCGGCATTCCCTGCGTCCTCTGGCTCTGCGCATAATCATCTTTTGGCGCCGATGCCCAGCCCGCATTCAGGGCGGCGTCTCGCCGGCTTTTGGATCGAAATCTAGGAATCATGGTGTAATGCCATGGGTTTAATAAATTCTGTCGCAATACCTGCGGCTTAGGCCATACGATATGCCGTACCATGGTACGGTACATCTGCTTTGTTACGGAATCGCAAACACGGAAAATCGCCCATGAAAACGAGCAAAAGCAGCAATCAAAGCCGGGATGCCGCAGAAGCTATCGCGGCGCAGGCGCTCGGCTTCATCGCGGGCGACCCCGCCCGCCTCGGCCGGTTTCTTGCCGAAAGCGGCCTCGGCCCGGAGAACATCCGAAAGGCCGCGGGCGATCCCGCCTTCCTCCCCGCTGTGCTCGATTTCATTCTCGCCAACGAAGAGGACCTCGTTACCTTCGCCAACGAGCTCGGCGTCAACCCCCATCATGTCGGCGCAGCACGCCGGCTGCTTCCGGGCGCATCGTTCGACGCTTCGACCTGAACGGCGGCTGCGACTCTCCCCCAAAGTGTTACCGACATGAACAAAAGCTGAATAAGCTGTTGTTCCCATGAAATTAAATTGGCGCCGCGTCGCGCTTTTTTTCTTTTCCTCCTCCGAAAATGGATTATTTTTTTGCGGGGGTATTGAACCTAGGAGAGAGAACGATGCGTACGATTTTCTTCGCGATGCTCGTTGCTGCTGGTTTCGCACTGACGGGAACGTCCGGCGCCAGCGCCGCCGCCGTAAACGGCACGACCGTCGGTCAGGCCGCGCAGGCTTCGGATCAGGTTGTGGTAGTGCGCGACGGCTGCGGCCGTGGCCGCCACTACTCGCGGCATCGTGGCCGCTGCGTGTGGAACTGATCCCACGCTGATCTCTTTCGAGAACGCGAGCCCGGCGCAAGCCGGGCTTTTTGCTTTCCGATGCGACCGGCGCGTTACCGCTTGCAGGGCGGCGACTTGAAAAACTCGATGCTCTTCAATTCGCCGCGCAGCGCGAAGCTGCCATAGTCGAGCCGCAGGCCGCGGCTTACGCCGTTCTCGTAAAGGTCGAAGGCGAGCGTGTAAGCCGGTGTTTGCTCGCTCTTATCGTGGTCGTCGTTCGGCTCGAAATAGCTGACCGTGACGGGAAAGCGCTTGAGCTTCTCGAGCTGCGCGACCCTGGCCGCCTCCTCGACCTCCGGGCCATTGCCCGCCTTGCCGGCGCCGACCACGGCGAGCGTCTGATAGGACTTCTTGCCGTCCGGCGAGCCGTCGAACACCCGCGTCTCGATGATGCGCTTGCCGCTCTCGCCCGCCTCGATGAGTTTATAGATCTGCTCGGTCGGCAGCATGATCGGCCCGCCGAACTTGATCGGCGCCTCTTTCGTTTTGCCGAGCTTGACCTGCAGGCTGCCGTCGGCTTCGCGCACCGCGGTGCCGTCGACATCGTCCTTCAGCTTGCGGTTGACGAAATTCTGGTTCTTGAAGCGAAAATTCTTCGCGGCGCCGTCTTCCCACGTCGCGCTTCGAAGATCGCTCGTCGTCTTCGAGCCTTCGCCCGTATCGAGTTCGGTGACCTGCCGTAGATTGACCGAATAGCCTTCGCAGGCATTGCCGCGCATCTCGTAGGCAATGCGCCCGCGCGCGCTGTCGATGCGCGTCGAGCTTTTCTCCGGATCGAGCGACAGCTCATAAATCGCGCGATGCGCGGCAAGCTGGACCGGCTGCACGGCGGCCGCCTGGCCGGCGGAGAATACGAGCGCGGTTGCGCAGAGCACAAAAGAACCAGTCCGAATCATCAAAACCTCTTTGGCCTGGAGCATGATCCCGAAAAGTGAAAACCGCTTTTCGGAAAAGATCATGCTCAAACGGAAACGCCAGCATGCCAGAACGGCCGGGCGGGGAACAACCGGCCGCGCCTTGCCGATGCTTGCGCGGCGGCGGCCGATCGGCCAAAACTCCCTTTCAATTTGGGCAAAAGCGTGAGGAAGATCATGGCTGGTAATGTCGAGAAAAAACTCGCTGCATTGGGGATTACGCTGCCGGCCGCAATGGCGCCTTCCGCGAATTATGTGCCGAACGTCCGCACCGGCAACCTGCTGATCTGCTCAGGCCAGGTCTCGGCGACCCCCGGCGGTGAATTCATCAAGGGCAAGCTCGGTGCCGAAACCTCGCCGGAGCGCGGCCAGCTTGCAGCGCGCGTTGCGCTCATCAATGTGCTCGTCCAGGCCAAGGCGACGCTTGGCGACCTCGACAAGATCAAGCGCTGCGTCCGTCTCGGCGGCTTCATCAACGCGGTGCCGACCTTCGCGGAGCTGCCGAAGGTGATGAACGGCGCTTCCGATCTGATCGTGGAAATTCTCGGTGACGCAGGCCGCCATGCCCGCACCACCGTTGGCGTCGCCGAACTGCCGTTCGACGCCTCGGTCGAAGTCGAGGCGATCTTCGAGGTGGAATGAGCAGCCCGGCCTGGCTGACGGCGCAGCCGGTCGCCCATCGCGGCCTGCATGACGGCTTGAGCGACGGGCCGCTCGTCGAGAACACGCTTGCCGCCGCGGACGCAGCGGCAAGCGCCGGTTACGCCATCGAATGCGACGTTCAACTTACCGCGGACAACGAGATCGTCGTCTTTCACGATGACTTTCTCGAACGCCTCACCGCCGGTACGGGCTTCGTGCACGACAAGACGCTGAAGGAATTGCGCGGCGTTTCGTTCCGCCGCGCGACCGGCCCCATTCCGACGCTCGGCGAATTTCTCGACTGTGTCGCGGGGCGCGTGCCGGTCTTCATCGAGCTCAAGAGCCGATGGGACGGCAGCACGCAGCTTGCCGAAGCGGCCGCCGCCCTCCTCGCCCGCTATAGCGGCCATGCCGCCGTCATGAGCTTCGATCCATGGCCGATCCGCGCGCTTCGCCTTCACGCGCCGCAAATCGTGCGCGGCATCGTCGCGGAGCGGCATTACAACGATCCCGACTGGGCGGGACTCAAGCCGCGCCAGAAATTCGCGCTCGGCAACCTCACCCACATCACGCAGTCGCAGCCGCAATTCATCGCCTATTACGTCAAGGACCTGCCCGCATTGGCGCCGCTTTTCGCGCGCTATGTGCTCGGCATGCCGCTTCTCACCTGGACTGTCCGCACCGAGGCCGACCGTTCGAGTGCCCGCCGCTGGGCGAACCAGATGATTTTCGAAGGCTTCCGGCCGTAAGATCCGCCAGATACCAAAATGAATGGCCCCAGTTTCCGTGTCCGCGTCGAGCCCTCCATCCTCGCGGTCGCGCGCGAGACGTGGGACGCCTGCGCGAGCGGAATCCCAACCGGAACCGGCGGCGTGAAGCGACTCTCCGGATTCAAGAAACCGGATTCGTCTTCCGCTACCGCACCCAAGCGCGTCACGCGCGCGAAGACCGCCGCGAAAACAGCCGCCGATATTGAATCAGCTTCGCAGTCGTCACCCTATAACCCATTAATATCACACGATTTTCTAGCTTCACTCGAAGAGTCCGGCTGCGCGACGATCCGCACCGGCTGGCTCGGGCGGCATCTTCTGGTCGAGGACGAGACCGGCGCCGTGCTCGCCGCGATGCCTGCGTACCTCAAGAACCACTCGCGCGGCGAATATGTCTTCGATCAGGGCTGGGCCGAAGCTTTCGAGCGCGCGGGCGGCGGCTATTACCCGAAACTCCAGTCCGCCGTGCCCTTCACGCCCGTTACCGGCCCTCGCCTGCTGGTGCGCCCCGGCCCATCGGCCGAGGCCGCGCGTCAGGCGCTGGTTGCGGGCGCACTCGAGATCGTCAAGCGCGATCAGGCGTCGTCGCTGCACATTACATTCCCGAATGAGAGCGACTGGCGCTATCTCACGGGCCTCGGCTTTCTCGCCCGCACCGACCGGCAGTTTCACTGGTTCAACGAAGGCTATGCGAGCTTCGAGGATTTTCTCGGCGCGCTTTCCTCGCGCAAACGCAAGACGATCCATCGCGAGCGGCGCGATGCGCAAAACGGCGTCGAGATCGTTCGCCTCACCGGCAGCGGCATCACTGAGGATGCGTGGGATGCTTTTTTCGCGTTCTACATGGATACCGGCGCGCGCAAGTGGGGCTCGCCTTATCTGAACCGCAGCTTCTTCTCCATCGTCAGCGGGAAGATGCGCGACAAAATCTTGCTGGTGATGGCCAGGGCCGGCGGCCGCTACATCGCCGGCGCGCTCAATTTTATCGGCGGCGACACGCTCTTCGGGCGCTACTGGGGCGCGATCGAGCATCGGCCGTTTCTGCATTTCGAGGTCTGCTACTACCAGGCGATCGAATTTGCGATCGAGCGCGGCTTGAAAGTGGTCGAGGCCGGCGCGCAAGGCGCGCATAAGCTCGCCCGCGGCTACCGCCCGGTGCCGACCTATTCGGCACACTACATCGCCAATGCTTCGTTCCGCCGCGCTGTCGCCGATTACCTCGAGCGCGAGCGCCAATATGTCGAGGCCGAATCCGATGAACTCTCCGCCATGATGCCGTTTCGCCGCGATCAGCGCGAAGAAGCCGATTTCTGATTTTCACCGAGCCGCATTACAATCGAGGCAAAGCAAGGAAACGATCATGCCCGCATACGATCCCGAAAATATTTTCGCGAAAATCATCAAGGGCGCTCTTCCCGCCCACAAGGTTTACGAGGACGGCCGCGCGCTCGCCTTTCTCGACATCATGCCGCGCGCGCCCGGCCACACGCTGGTGATCCCCAAGCATCCGGCGCGCAACCTTCTCGATGTGCCGGTCGATGACCTCGCCTATGTCATGAAGATCGCGCAGAAAATCGCGCAGGCCGGGATGAAGGCGTTCGACGCCGACGGCATCACCGTGCAGCAGTTCAACGAGCCGGCCGGCGGCCAGGTCGTTTTTCATCTGCATGTTCATGTCATTCCGCGCAAGGAAGGCGTCGCGCTGAAACCGCCAGCGAGCTTCAAGGAAAAACCGGAAGTGCTTGAGGAGCATGCCAGGAAGCTGAAGGCCGCGCTCGGAAGCTAACGCGGCCGGTCAATGCGGCAGCGTGTAATACGCCCCCAGGATCACCACCGCTTCGCCGACGAGCACGCCCGCCAGCATCGAGCGCTTGAGCAAGAGAAAGGCGACGAACGCGGCGGCGACCGAGCCTGCCCGCACATAGAGCGGCAGCGCCTCGAGATCGCCGCCGGGAAACAGCACGAGCCGCATGATGACGCCCGCGACCAGCGCGGTCGCAACGCCGCGGATGAAGATCATGATCTCGCTGTCTTCGTCGAGCTTGCGCGCGGAGATGACGGCGAGCCAGCGCCATACATCGGTCGGCAAAAATCCCGCGACGATGACGAGGATATACGGCCAAAGCTCGCTGCCGATCAAAAAGTTCATGCCGCCCTCGCCCGCTTCCAGCGATGAATGAGCCAGGCGATGCCGCCGCCGAACAGCCCGGCCCACAGAAGATCGAGCGGCAGCTTGAGCCAGACGAACAGCGGCGCGAGCACGAGCCCGAAAACCAGCGCGAGATAATCGACGACATCGCGGGCGTTGCGGATCAAGGCGATCAGGAACGACATCGGCGTGAGGAAACTCAAGCCGATGGCGAGCGGCCGCGGCAGGCTGCCGGCGAGGAAATAACCGATCCAGGCTGCGAGCGTCGCGAACGAGACGCACATCAGGGCGAAACCGAAATAGAACGGTATCCGCTCGTTCACCGGGCGGCTCGGCAAGAGCCGCTTGCCCTCCACCCACACCGTGACCGCGACGAAGTGGGAGGCGATCAACTGCTGCCACAGCCTGCCGCGCAGGTAAGGCAGCATCGTCACCGTCGCAGGCAACAGCCTTGCCGCCGACAGGAACACGCCAAGCGCGATCACCGGCAGCGTATTGCCGCCGATGAAGCCGGAGACGACCAGCAGTTGCGAGGGCATGGCGAAGATAATCGCGGATGAGAGCAGCGTCGCACCGAGCGGAAACCCGAGGCTCACGCACAGGCCGCCATAACCGATAAAGGTCGCGAACAGCACCATCGCCTGCACCGAGGTGAAGACCGCCCGCGCGCCTTGCAGGAAAATGCGCGCGCTGTCGGGCGATTCGGGTTTCGCGGCGGCGGGAGCTTTCTTGCGGGGCTTCGGCACGGCGGCTTTCTAGCAAAGCCCGTTCGATTCGGCGCGGGGGCGCCGGCATTTCATGGCAGCTATTCGTTTTTCGGGCAGCAGCCATCGTTACCGCGCGAGGGTTTTCCCGCCGGATCATCTTCAGCTTTCTCGTCATGGTTCGGCTTTTTCCTCAGGGCGAGGATGTGGTTGGGTTTTGCAGGCATGGGTATTCGTTCTCGCGATCGCTTATTCAGCGCCGAGGCATCGTCAGTTGCCGGTCCCCTCGAAACAGCGCGCTTGGGGTTTACCCCATTCGCGCCCTTCCAAATGAGGGCGGCGCGGGACGCCGGAGACTTGCCGGTCTCCACGGTCTCGTGTCGAAAGTGGAAAGACACGAGAGTTGTATTTCCGCAGTCGCCGGCTCGTAACCAGCGTCCCGCGCACGGTGTTTAATCGGCTTGCTCCGCGTGGCCCCCGGTGGTGTTACTTTGCTAACCACCGCTTTCGACGCTCAACATCGACTGACGGCCCGGATGAGTCCCCAGGTCG
>DATMFI010000021.1:0-2436 GCA_035556215.1 Xanthobacteraceae bacterium
CCGGTGGTGTTACTTTGCTAACCACCGCTTTCGACGCTCAACATCGACTGACGGCCCGGATGAGTCCCCAGATCGATGTCACCGGCGTCCGTGGCGAAGAGCCATCTTCGCCGGGAACACGCAGCTTGGGCCGCCGCTGAAGTGTTGCGGCACTTCCGCGGCCACCGTTCCTCTCCCGCATCTCAAGACGCCTCCGGAGACGCCCCTCGTGGGAAAGGACAGAATGAATATAGTCCTATACAATGGAAATGTCAAGCTCATTCCCCGTCATCGCCTTGCGCGGCATGGCCACGTCCGCGCTGCGGCGCGCATCCGCTCGCCGGGCCACGCCGGTCTGACAATGACGGAAAGCATGGCAGCCTTGCGCAAGTTCGATTGACGCCCGCGGCCGATTGCGCGACAGCAACGGCGAAGCAACGGGAATCGGGAGAAGGCAATGCGCGTGGCGGTAATGGCGGCTGGAGCGATGGGCGGATATTTCGGCGGGCGGCTCGCCGAGATCGGTCATGAGGTGCATTTCATCGCGCGCGGCGCGAACCTCGCGGCGCTCCGGCAGAACGGCCTCAGGGTCAAGAGCAGCCTTGGCGATCTGCACATCGCAAAACCCAACGTCACCGACGACCCGAAGACGATCGGCATCGTCGATGTCGTGCTGTTCACCGTCAAGCTCTGGGATGTGGAAACAGCGGGCGCGTTGATCAAGCCGCTCACCGGGCCGGATACGCGCGTCCTTTCGATGCTGAACGGCATCGACAGCGTCGATCGGCTGGCGCCGATCCTCGGCGGCGGCGTCGTCGCGGCATGTCCGACGCAAATCTCCGCGGTGATCGAATCTCCCGGCGTCATTTTGCACAAGGCGGTGGATCCGACCTTCGCTTGCGGCTTTATGGATGGGCGCGACGATGCGCGGCTGAAATCGCTGGTCGATCAAATGCAGGGCGCGAAGTTCAAGGCGCGCTATTCGCGCGAGGCGGAAGCGGATCTGTGGCGCAAATTCATTTTCCTCGTGGGCATGTCGGGCTCGACCGCGGGGCTGCGCGCGACGCTCGGCGAAATTCGCGAGGATCCCGATACGCTCGCGGTGCTGCAAGGGTTGATGCGCGAAGTCGAAGCGGTCGGTGTCAAGAAGGGGATTCCGATCGCGGGCCATGCCGAGAAAGCGATCGGCTACGCGATGGCCGGTGCGCCGGGCAACAAGGCGTCGATGGCGGAAGATCTTGCGCGCGGCAACCGGCTCGAGACCGACTGGCTGCAGGGCAAAGTCGTCGAGCTTGGCAAGCAGCTCGGCGTGCCGACGCCGGTCAACCGCGACATTTATGCGGTGCTGAAATTGCACCGGATGGGAAAGAGCAGGGCGGCTTGATTTCGCCTGCCCCTCATCCGGTTCGCTTCGCTCGCCGCCTTCTGCCCGCAAGCGGGGAGAAGGACGATATGAAATCGCCGTGGGAAATTAAATGCGCTCGGTTCGCGACTTATTTTCTTTCCCTCTCTCCGCTCTTGTGGGGAGAGGGTTAGGGTGAGGGGCGGTGCGATGCGCGGAGCCGAGCGCAAGAAGGCCCGAATCCGTCAAAGGCTTCGGCGCAATTCCACCGATGCGGAAATGAAGCTCTGGCTGGCGTTGCGCGCGCGCCGGCTCGGCGGCTTCAAATTTATCCGGCAGGGTAAAGTCGGGCGCTATATCGTCGATTTTGTTTGCCGGGAGAAATATATCGCCGTTGAAGTGGACGGCGGGGAACATGCCGATAGCCAAAAGGATCGCGTGCGCGACCTGGTGCTGGCTTCCAAAGGCTATCGTGTCCTTCGCTTCTGGAATTCGGACGTGCTGAAGAATATCGACGGCGTGTTGCAGGTTTTGTACTCGGAGCTTTGCGCGCGTTAGCGCTGGCGCTTGCCCTTCATCCGGTAAGGAAGTTTCTGATCGCTCGGCGAAAATTGAAAACGCTTGTGCTGCGGCATGCGCTTTCCCTCTCCCCGTTCTTACGGGGAGAGGGTCAGGGTGAGGGGCGGCCCGCCCAAACAAAAACCCCGGCATTGCTGCCGGGGTTTTCGATTTTGATTTTGAGTGAGTGGATTAGAAGTCCATCCCGCCCATGCCGCCCGGCATCGCCGGAGCCGCCGCGCCGCCCTTCTTCGGGAGCTCGGCCACCATCGCTTCGGTGGTGATCAGGAGCGCCGCGACCGAAGCCGCGCCCTGGATCGCCGAACGCACGACCTTGGTCGGGTCGATGACGCCCTTGGCGACGAGGTTGGTGTACTGGCCGGTCTGCGCGTCGTAGCCGTAAGCATACTGATCCTTCTCGAGGATCTTGCCGACCACGACCGAGCCGTCGTCACCCGCGTTGTTGGCGATCTGACGGAGCGGAGCCTGCAGCGCCTTGCGGACGATCTCGACGCCGGTCTTCTGGTCGTCGTTCTGGGTGCGGATCTTCTTGAGCT
>DATMFI010000022.1:0-55445 GCA_035556215.1 Xanthobacteraceae bacterium
CGTGGGCGTAACCTTCAGCGACGTCGAAGATGATGAAGATGGCGAGACTCACGAGATCAACGTCACGCCGTTCATCGATGTCGTTCTCGTCCTGCTGATCGTCTTTATGGTGGCGGCGCCGCTGTCGACTGTCGACCTTCCGGTCGATTTACCGACCTCGAGCGCGCAGCCGCAGCAGCGCCCCGACAAGCCGGTTTATGTTTCGATCAAATCGGACCTTGCGGTGGCGATCGGCGAAACGCCGGTCAAGCGCACCGAACTGGTCGCGACGCTGAACGCTTCCGATATCAAGAAAGACCAGCGCATCTTCCTGCGAGCCGATCGCGCGGTGCCCTACGGCGACATGATGGACGTGCTCGAGATTCTCCGTCTCGGCGGCTACAACAAGGTTGCGCTCGTTGCGCTTGAGGGCAAACCGGCGAATGGGTCGGCGGGCGCCGGCAAGCCATGACGGCGATGGTCATGCGCACGCCATGGCTCGGCTCGTTCCGGACAAAGATCTGGTTTTTTGCGGCTGCGGTCGCGCTTTGCTCGCACGTCGCATTCGGGATGTTCGTGATTTCTCAATTGAACGACGATGCCGATGACGATGAACTCGGCGCGCCGGGCATCGAGATTGCCTTCGAGCTGGCTTCGCCCCGACAGCAGCCGACCGATCTGCCGCCGGGACCGGAAAGCGAGGCTTCGGCCGCTTCGCAGGCGGCGGCTCAGCAGCGGACGGCAAAAGCGCCCGACCTTGAGGAAGACAAGGTGAAGGACGCCGAAGATCCGGATCGCCAGGTCGTCACCAGGAAGTCCGATACCAAGAGCGAAGACGAGCCGGAAAAAAGGAAATCGGATGCGTCACAGCAGTCCGTTGCGCAGCAGGCGAGTGCCGCGCCATCGGTTCCCGATGCGGTCACGGCGCCGAAATCAACGACGATCGATCAGGGAACGGGGCAGGCCCGGTATCGTGCGCGCGTCACCTGGCAGAAGGAATTGCTCGCGCATCTCAACAAGTTCAAGCACTACCCCGACAATCGCAGTCAGCAGAGCGCCGAGATCGTTGTCCGCATGACGCTCGACCGCAGCGGCCATGTGGTCGCAGCCGACATTGCCAAAAGCTCTGGCGACATGGCTTTCGATACGGCTGCGATTGCGATGGTCGAAAAAGCGGACCCGGTGCCCGCGCCGCCGCCTTTGATCGCCGACGAGGGGCTGGTTTTTTCCCTGCCCGTGCTTTTCAAGAAGAACAAGCACTAGGACGGCTTTGCTCGAGCGCGGCACGCGAGCCGTGCGTTCTGCAACGCAAGCATCACTACGATTTTCCGATGCCGCTGAAGTGGCCCTGAGGGGGGTCAGGGTCTATGCTGTCTTTCGAGTTCGCTGGCACCGCCGGTAGCGACGCACGAACGCAACCGAAAGAGCACGCCGTCGCAACTCATCCCCCAATCCGCAGCACGAGACTGATGATGAACTTCGATGAAACTTTAGCGAAAGCCGTTCTTGCCAGCCGCAGCGACGCGATCGTTGCTTCAGACGAGAAGGGGACGATCACCTTCTGGAATGGCGGCGCGGAGCGCATTTTCGGCTTCACTTCGGGGGAGGCGCTCGGCCAGTCGCTGGACATCATCATTCCCGAACAGCTCCGCGAGCGGCACTGGGTCGGTTACCGTGAGGTGATGGGCGGCCGCAAAAGCCGCTATGGCGAAGGCGATATTCTGGCGGTCCCCGCGATCCGCAAGGATGGCTCGCGCATCTCTATCGAATTCACCATCGCGCCCATGCATGATGAGAGCGGCCGGATGACCGGCATGGCCTCCATCTTGCGGGACGTTACCAAGCGCTTCGAAGAATTGCGGGCCCTGAAGAAAATGCTGGCCAAGAAGGCAAGCGCGCCGGCTCCTTAGCTGACCCATTGCCGGTGCACCGCGCGGTCGCCAGACGGCGCGAGGCTGCCGTCCTTAGAGCCGGTTTACCTGCCGCCGGGCAAGATTCTCGACGCCTCTGCCGCGCCAGGCGGCCGGCTTCATCGTCGTCAGGTCGTCGAGGATTTCGGTATTGGGGCAGTATTCCCGGTAGTGCTCGAAGCTCGTGCCGTGATCGAGGTGATAGGCGCATTGCGGTTTATACGAGCATGTGCTGCAGCGCCGCTCCAATTCCAGCATTATGCCGGGGTCGTTGAGCCGCAGACACTTCGCGTCGATGCCGAGTACGGCAAGAAGTTCGTGCAGGGCGGCGGTGGCCTTGGTCTCCTGGTTGACGAGCCTCATCAATTCGCGGGGTGTCAGCCGCAGGTCGCGAGCGATCGAAGAGATTTCCGCCACGGAGCAGGTCGCGAGTTCCTGCCGGTCTCTCTGCTGTTGCCGGTATCGGCGGATCGATTGCATCAAGGAATTCAGGATCGTTTGCAGGCCGGATGGATTCTTTTCCGCTGGAAATCGGCTCATGGCGATCACCCTTTGGGGCATCTGAGCATTTCAGAGATGAAGCGGCATTGACGGAGATCAATGGGTGCCGGGCATCGAGCCGGTATCGACATCGGCGTTGCCAAGGCGCAAATCCGGGGCGCAAATAGAAAGTCGCGGAAAATCGCGGTCAGTGAAATCGTGCAAATCGCTTCCATTCCATTGTTCAGCTACGGCTTTCGGCCGTTCTTTTTCGGTGGTGCACTATGGGCGGTGATCGCGATGCTGCTGTGGATCGGTCTTCTGAGCGGCGGTCTCTCCTTCGCAGGCGGCTACGGCGCCGTGGCCTGGCACATCCACGAATTTCTGTTCGGCTATATCTCCGCGGTGGTGACCGGCTTTCTGCTCACCGCCGTGCCGAACTGGACGGGACGCCTGCCGCTCCGCGGCGCCGGCTTGCTGCTGTTGTTTTTGACGTGGCTCGCCGGCCGTATTGCCATGCTGATGACGGCAACGCTGGGCACGCCGCTCGCTGCGATGATCGACGGTGCTTATCTCTGGGTGCTCACTTTCGTGATCCTGCGCGAAATTCTTTCCGGCAATAACTGGCGCAACCTCAAAGTCATGGTGCTGGTGGCCATTCTAGCATCGGCCAATACGTTTTTTCATATTGAGGTCATCCGGAACGGGGCGCCGGATATCGGCAGCCGTCTCGGCATCGCCGCGATCGTCGCGCTCATCATTCTCATAGGCGGGCGCATCACGCCGAGCTTTACCCATAACTGGCTCGTCAAACAGAACATCACGAAATTGCCGGCGCCGCTCGGCCGCTTCGATATTGTTGCCATGGCGCTTTCGGCGCTCTCGCTTTTGCTATGGGTCGCCACCCCGCATGGGCAGCCGGCTGGCGTAGCGCTGCTGATTGCCGCGGCGCTGCTTTTGATCCGGCTGTTGCGCTGGCAAGGGCTCCGCACCTGGTGCGCGCCGATGGTGTTCATCCTTCACGCAGGTTACTTTTTCCTGCCGCTCGGCGCGCTATTGCTGGCTCTTTCGATCCTTTCGTCGGCGGCGCTTGCCCAAAGCGGCGCGCTGCATGCCTGGACGACCGGCGCGATGGGCGTCATGACGCTCGCGGTCATGACACGAGCGACGCGCGGCCATACCGGACGCGCCATTGAGGCCCCGGCCACGACTATCGCAATCTACGTCGCGATTGTTTTTGCAGCGGCGCTTCGCATTGTCGCGCCGATGTTTCCGGCGGCCTATATGCCGCTCATCCATACTTCCGCGTTGTGCTGGCTGCTCGCCTTCGGTGGCTTTGTGCTGGTCTATGGCCCGATGCTGTTGCGGCCGCGCAAGACCTGACGGATCAGGTTTGTGCTTTCGGCCGCACGACCGTCACCGTGCAGGGTGCTTCGGAGACGATCCTGGCTGAGACGCTGCCGAGATAGCGCCGCACCGTCGAGCTTGCACGTGCGCCGACAATGAGGTGATCGACCATGTTTTCGCGCGCATAATTGATCAGGGCCGCGGCAGGATCGACCGATTCGAGCACCTGATAGGTGATCTTTTCTTTGTTGACAGAAAGCGGCTGTGACCAGTGCTCGAGTTCCGCCAACCGGCGCAGGAAGATATTGCGGCCGGTTTCGTCCTGCATCTCGTCGATCTGCACGCGCGAAATCTTGAAGACGTAGAGACAGGCGAGCCGGGCGTTCGGCACGGTGGCGAGAATGCGCTGCGTTGCCGCCCGGATCGCCTCCAGCAGCGGCGAGTGGTCGGTGAGATCGAGGGCAACCGCGATGATAGGCGCACTCGCAAGCTGGCGCTTCAGTCCGGCGAAAGGCGGGTTGCGCCGGAGTTTCAGCCGGCGCGACAGGGCTTTCATAAAGCCGTGGGCCGTCATTTTTTCGGCGCGGCTGGTGAGAAGCACCTGGCCGGGATGTTGCAGATCGAAAGCCAGCTGGGCCGCCGTCGGGTAGCGGTCGTTCGGATCGACTTCGATCAAGCGCAGGATAATTTCCTGCAGCCACGGGGGGATTTTGCCGTTGAGCTTTCGCGGCGGGTCCGGATCGACGTAAAGCCGTCGCCGCCACCCGGTAATGCGTTGCGGATCGCCGAACGGCTGCTTGCCGGTCGCGAGAAAATACAGAATTACGCCGAGCGCAAAGAGATCGCTGCGCGGATCGGTCCGCACGTCAAGCACTTGCTCCGGCGAAATGTAGGGCCCTGTGCCGATCGGATCGTCGAATTCCTCCGCCAGCAAATCAGGTAGCAGGTCATGTCGCGCGAAGCCGTAGTCGATCAGCACGGCATTGCCGTCCGGCCGCAGAATGACGTTATCAGGCTTGAGATCGAGGTGGATGACGTGCTGCTCGTGCAATCTTTGCAGCGCGGTTGCGATCTTGCCGCCAAGTCGAACGACCTCGCCGATTTCGAGCGGCAGCCGTTCAAGGTAGGCTTCGAGCGGTACGCCTGCGACAAATTCCATGGCAATGAACGGATTGCCGTAGCTGCCGGCCGCGACGAAACGCGGAAAGTGCGGGCCATGCAGGCGCGGCAGAATAATCTTTTCCGTTTCGAAGCTGACGATTGAAAGCTGATCCCCGTCGTAACGCAGGAATGGGATTTTCAGAATTAACGGCAAATCGATATCGGCCTTGCTGACGCGCCAAATCGACGACATGCCGCCGGTTCGCAACAATTCGTCGAGCCGAAAGCCTTCGACTATGTCGCCGGGCGAAAGCCGCTGGGTATCGGCCGTCATTTCAATGGCCCTGTAGCAGGCGAGCGGCGAGGACTTCAGGAAGGCCGCTGGCGCGGATTTTCGCGGCTGCGCCCGCAGCGTCATAGGGAACGCGATGGTGTGTGACCGTGTTCCGGGCGGTGTCGAACATCGCATAAGCCGCCGCGGGTATTCGATCGCGCGGCTGCCCCACGGCCCCGACCACATTCAGCCAGCGCCATACCGGCGAAAGCTCGACCGGCGTGCCGTCCGCCGGCGCGAATTCAATTACCTTGGCGGTTGCGGTGATGCGGTAGATGCACGGCACATGAACATGCCCGCAAAAGATCAATCGTGCATTCGTCGCCCCGAATGCGCGGCGCGCGGCGGCGGAGTCGGTGAGATAGTGCCAGGCTCCGGGCGAGTCGGCCGAAGCGTGAACGTATAGAACTTCGCCCTCCCGTTTTTGCAGCGGCAAGTTTCGCAAAAACGCCTGCTGTTTGACGTCGAGCCGAGACCGTGTCCAGTCGATTGCGGCTCTGGCGATGCCGTTCATATGCAGGTCGGTCCGGGATACCGCAGAATCGTGATTGCCGCGCAGCGCAATCGCGCCCTTGGCGACATGATCGGCGATCCTGTCGATCACCCATTCGGGATCGGCGCCGTAGCCGACATAATCGCCGAGGAAAACGTAGCGCTCGGCGCCCATCCCGGCGGCGTGGCCGAGACAGGCTTCCAACGCTTCGCGGTTGGCGTGGATATCGCTGAGGAGAGCGATGCGCATGCGCTTCATTTAGCATGCCGCCTGCACCAGCGCGATTTGGTAGTAGTCGCTATGCTTTCAGATAGAGGAGGCTGATGCCGGCCAGGGCGGCCGATATGGCGATGGCCAGCAGGAAAGGCGCGAGATTGGAATCCCAAAAGACCGATTTCATCGTACCCCCAATTATTGTTGGCCGGTGCAAAATAGGGGCGAGGAGCCGCAGCGCTTTGACGTAACGCAATCGTCTCTTTCAGAGAAAATCCTCGAGCGGCCGCCGCGGGCTCGGTGCGACGGCGGCGTCAGCCCGGCCGAGACGCAGAACGAGTTGCGGGTTGCCGTTGACGCTGGCGAGCAGGCTGAGCCGAAAGCGCAGTTCGCTCACTTCGCAGGGCTGGTTGAGATAGGAGACCTTGAGGCCGAGCCGCTCGGCTTCGATGAGAAAGGCGGCGAGCGCTTCGCCGCAGGCGAGCCAGTCGCGCGGCGCATCGAACGGCGTCGAGAGAACGGCAATACCCGGCGAACGCCGGACGAGCTCTTCATCGCGCGCGGCTCTGCCGTCTCCGAGATCGAAGGTGCGGATGACGAGCGGCGCGACATAGGCGGCAAAGCCGCTAATGCCTACGGCATGCGCCGGAATGCCGTCCTGGGCGGAAGTCAGCGGCGGGCGAATCCAGGCGGCGAGTTCGCGCAAGAACGCCGCGTTCTCGAACTGGATCTTGTCGGCGTCCATCACGATGCGAACGAGTTGCTTACGATCGTCCGCGTCATCGATCCAGCCTGCATGCACGTCGCTGTCCGTGAGGCTGGCATTGAGCCGCTCACGCTGTTTGAAGGTGATCGGTTCGGGGCCGAAAGCATTGCGGTTCGTGCGGCGGCGTAGAATAGCGGCAACAAGCTCCTGGTCGAAGGCATCGGCCTGGCCTGCGATCGCAATGCTCGCGAGAAAATCCTCGTTGCCGGAGTCGGGAAAACGCCGGATTGCAAGGCGGCAGCCGAAGGCCCCGGCGGCAAGCCGGAGCAGACCCAGCGCCGTACCGCAGGAAATCATCAGTTCGCGGTCGAACGGATCGGCCGCCGCAAGGCTGCGCGAGCGATCGGCGTAAAGCTCGATGCGGTCTGGATGAAGCCGGAAACGCCACGGCTGCGTATTATGATTGGACGGCGCAAGCAGCGCATAGCGTAGAAGGAAGCGCAGCCGCTCGCGCAACGCGCCGCGGCGGGGAAATTCGTTCGCGTTGATGTCCCAGCCCGAGGCAGGCTGTGGCGTCGCCGGCTCGGTCCGCGAATAATTCGGCAGCATGCGCTAACGGAGCACGCGGCCGGCGTTTAAGGTTTGACCTGCCGCAACAATCGAAAAATTTTGACGCTCTCAGCCCTTGTCGAACAGGCCGGCGATCAGGCTCATGCGCACGAGGTCTGAAAGACTGTCCGCCGCCATCTTGGTCATGACATGCGCGCGATAGATTTCGACGGTGCGCGGGCTGATCTCAAGGTTGGCGGCGATGACCTTGTTGGCGTGACCGGCGATCAGCCCTTCGAGCACCTCGCGCTCGCGTTGCGAAAGAAGCGCCAGCCGCTCGCGGATCTGGGATTTTTCGGCCTCGCGCTTCGCGTCTCGCGTGTAGCGATCGAGCGCGGCGCGCACGGCCTTCAGCAGAGCCTCGTCGTCATAGGGCTTTTCCAGAAAGTCGGCGGCGCCTTCCTTCATCGCTTCGACGGCAAGCGAAATATCGCCGTGTCCGGTCATGACGATGACCGGAAGATCGCTGCCCGACGACTTTAATTTGCGCAATAACTCGATCCCGCTCATCTGCGGCATCCTCACATCGGTGACGATACAGCCGCCTTTGATCGCGGGAAGAGCCGCAAGAAATGACGTCGCCGAATCGTAGGTCGCGACGCGAAGTTTCGCGGAGGCGAGCAGGAATTTCAGCGAATCCCGTACCGCTTCGTCGTCGTCGATGACATGAACCACGATGCTATCCGGCATCGGCGGCGTCCTCCTGCGAAACCGAAGGCAGCGTCAGACGGAAGACCGTGCCGCCCTCGGGATTGGCCTCGATCCAGATGCGGCCGCCATGCCCTTCGATGATCGTGCGCGAAATCGAAAGCCCGACGCCCATGCCGTGCGGCTTGGTCGTGAAGAACGGCTGGAACAGCTGCCGGGCAATGTCCGGCGCGATGCCGCAACCGGTGTCGGCGACGCTGATCTCCACCATGCCGTTCTCGGATTGCGCCGTGCTGAGCGTAAGCTCGCGGCGCGGCGTTTCTTCCATCGCTTCCATGGCGTTCCGCATGAGATTGACGAGAACCTGCTGGATTTGGATGCGATCGGCAAGCGTGAAATCGGAGCGTGCCTTGAAATTGAAGCGAACGCGAATCGCGCGCTCGCGCGCGCCGACGAGTGCCAGCGCGCCGGCTTCCTCGACCATTTTCGAAATGCTCTCGACGCGCTTTTCGTTCTCGCCATGAGCGACGAATTCACGCAAGCGGCGGATGATCTGGCCGGCGCGGAGGGATTGTTCGGCCGCCTTGCTTACCGCTTGCCGCACCTGGATAGCCTGTTCGTCTGCCGTGCCGGCAAGGAGCCGCTGCGAGCCGCGCATGTAATTGGTGATGGCGGAGAGCGGCTGGTTGAGTTCGTGCGCGAGCGTTGAGGCCATTTCGCCCATCGCGGTCAGCCGCGAAATCTGCACGAGCTCGGACTGCAATTCCTGCAGCCGCGCTTCGGTCTTTTGCCGTTCGGTCAGATCGCGGATGAAGCCGGTAAAAAAACGCCGCTCGCCGGATTTCATCTCGCCGACGGCAAGCTCCATCGGGAAGGTCGAGCCGTCCTTGCGCTCGCCGACGACGACGCGGCCGATGCCAATGATGTGCCGCTCGCCCGTTCGCAAGTAGCGCTCAAGATAACTATCGTGATCCTCGCGATAGGGCGAGGGCATCAGGATCTTGACATTCCGCCCGATGACCTCGTCCGCGGTATAGCCGAACAGCCGCTCCGCCGCCGGACTGAACGAGTGGATGGTGCCTTTGGTGTCGATCACCACCATCGCATCCTGCACGGTGTCGAGGATCGATTGCAGGTGTGCTTCGCGGATGCGCAGGTCTTCGGTGGTCGCGGCGGCTTTCTGGCGCGCGCGTTTCAGACTCTCGCCGACAACCGACATACCGATGCCGACCGCGGCGAAGGCGATGAGCGCGATAGTCTCCTGCGGCGAGAACAACGGAAACTTCGCATAGGGCATCATGAAGCCGAGGCTCAGCATCGTCGCGACGAGGCCGGGGCCGATGCCGCCGAAGGTCGCGAGCAGCAGGATTGCCGGCGCGAAAAAGAGATAGGGCGTTTCCTGGCCGATCAGCGAGGCGAGGGCGAGCTGCGCGACTTCCGCCGCCGAGACGAAGGCGACGGCCAAGAGATAGCCGCGCAAAGAATGCAGGGAAAACGCCCCCCGGCCGGGTGCGTCAGGCTTCATGGGGAGAGGCGGCGGGGAGCGATTAAGCAACTGAAATCCATCATATTTCCTAGCACGCCAGCCGGCGCGCTGTGACCTAAGGAATTTCCCTTAGGGAGATGATCTGAATTTCGGGCAAATCCGCCGGGCGGTAAAGCGGCCTAACGAAGGAGAACCCGCCATGTTTGCCGCCGCCGAGCCGAGACTATCGAACAAATTGCCGAAGCCGTCTTTGGTGCGCGAATGCCGTGCTCGCCCTGCGATGCAGGGGCGTTACGGCAGGCTCGCTGCTGCTTTTGAAACAATCGGCTGCACGGTGAACTTTCCGCGCAATGGCGAAATCTATGGCGAGGGTGAAACCGCCCGTTCGTTCTACAAGGTCGTGAGCGGCGCGGTTCGCACCTACAAGCTGCTCGACGACGGCCGCCGCCAGATCAGCGGCTTTCATCTGCCGGGCGATATTTTCGGCCTTGGCGCGGGTGCGCAGTATCAGTTTTCCGCCGAAGCGGTTGCCGCGACGACAGTGGTCGCCGTCGACCGCGGCACGCTCGCCAAGCTCGCCGTTCGCGACAGCGAGCTTGCGAGCGAGTTGTGGACGCTGACCGCGGAGGAGCTTGATCATTTGCGCGGCCTGATGACGACACTCGGCCGTAAAAATGCGCACGAGCGCCTCGCCGCGTTTCTGGTGGAGATGACCAGGCGGATCGGCGCCAACGGCGCGATCGAGCTGCCGATGTCGCGGCAGGATATTGCCGACTATCTCGGCCTCACCATCGAGACGGTGTCGCGGACCTTTACGCAACTCGAGGCCGATGCTGTGATCGAACTGCCATCTTGCCGGCACGTCGTGTTGAAGAACGGCGGCGCGCTGAATCGGCTGAATGGCTGACCGGGAGGCGAGGATGTCCGCGGCCAGCGAGCTTGAACGGAAAACCGTATTCCATCTGCCGGAAAATTTCCGCCGCATCTGCCTCGAACGCATTGATGCGGCGAGCCGGCCGCGCGGCAAGCCGGGCGAAGGCTACATTTTGTGGGCGCCGCTCGACGAAAAGTCCGCGATCGAAACCAAAGCCTGGCTCGATTACGCCGATTACTTTCGGCTGGTGAAATATTCGCCGGGCGAAGCCAACGAGATCGGGCATCTGATGCCGCGAAGCGATGGCAGCTGGACCTTGCACTACGATATTGCCGGCCCCGATGAAGATTCGCCCGATTTCCGGCTCGAGGCCGCTCGCTTCACGCCCGGCGCGCTGGTTTCGATCAGCGAAGCCAACAAGCGCCGCATTTATTGCGTGCGCGGCATCAAGCCTTACTGAAGCCTCGAGGTCACTTGGGTTGCGGCCGTTTTGACGGCAGCGGCTTGTCTTCGTCGTCGAGCAGGATGCGTTCGGCCGCGCCGTCGAGGTCGTCGTATTGGCCGCTTCGCAGCGACCACATGAACGCCATAAGGCCGATCAACCCGAGAATGAGCGCGATCGGCACAAGATAAAGAAAATCGTTCATCGTGTTGCCTCCGCGAATTCTTCCGGGAAATCCCGCAAAGCAGAAACACCCGTCACAGGGCGAGGTTCCCCGCGCTTTGGCGCCCGTATGCGGCCGAGCCGCAATGCATTGCCGACCACGATCAGAGACGATCCCGACATGGCGATCGCCGCGACGAGCGGCGTGACGCCGCCCATGACGGCAAGCGGCACCGCGATCAGATTATAGCCGATAGCAAGCGTGAGATTCTGCCGCACCAGCGCGCGTGCGCGGCGCGCGACTTCGATGGCCTGCGGCACGGCCAGAAGGCTCTCGCGCAAGAAGACGAGATCCGCGGCGTTGCGGTTGATGTCGGCGGCGCTGGCCGGCGCCATCGAGACGTGAGCTGCAATGAGGGCCGGTGCATCGTTGAGGCCATCGCCGACCATCAGCGCCCGGTGACCCGCAGCGGCAATCGCCGCGACATGCGCGGTTTTTCCGCCCGGCGAGACATGCGCGACATGCGGCAGGCCGAGTTGCGCGGCGAGGGCTTCTACAGGCGCAGCGCGATCGCCCGAAAGCACTTCGAGCGCAAGACCGTCTGCTTTCAGGGCCGAAATGGCGGCAGCGGTATCGGGGCGCAATTCGTCGTCAAAATCGAACGAAGCCAGCAGATGCCCGTCACAGGCGAGCATAACCCGCGCCGCGTCCGTCTCGTTGCGCATTGCGCCGGGCGCCGCCCATTCAGGGCGGCCGAGGCGATAGCGGCTGCCGCCGATCTCCGCCTCAAGGCCTGCGCCTGCGTGCTCGGAAACACTCGCGATCTCGAATTGGCCGGCCGTTACTTTTCCTGCCGCTGTTAGCGCGCGCGAATAAGGATGGCGCGAATGCGCGGCGATCGCGGCGGCAAGCGCCAGCATTTCGCCGCTGCCGGAATGTGAAGCAAGTTTCGGCTCGCCTATCGTCAGTGTGCCGGTCTTGTCGAAGACGACCGTGTCGATCTCGGCAAGCCGCTCGAGCGCGCCGCCGTCCTTGACCATGATGCCCTGCTCGAACAGCCGCCGCGCGGCGACGATCTGCACCATCGGCACGGCAAGCCCGAGCGCGCAGGGGCAGGTGATGATGAGAACGGCGATCGCAATGGTGAGCGCGCGATGAAGATCGCCCTCGATCGACATCCAGCCGATGAAGGTAAGAAGTGCGGTGAGGTGCACGACCGGCGCATAGAGCCGCGATGCGCGGTCGGCGATCCGGCGATAGACCGAACGCCCGGATTCGGCGGCTTCCATCATCCGTACCATTTCGGCGAGGAACGAATCCTTCGCCGCGGCTTTCGCCACGATCGTCAGCGGCCCGGTGAGATTGAGCGTGCCGGCCTGCAGTGTCGTGCCTTCCTCCGCGGGTTGCGGCAGGCTTTCGCCCGACACCAGCGAACAGTCGAGTTCCGAGCGGCCTTTCAGAACCAGCGCATCGACCGGCACGCGCTCACCCGCCGCGAGCAGAATTGTCATGCCGGTTTCGATCTTCTCGACCGGCAGGTAATCCTGCGTGCCGTCCGGCTTGGCGACGAGCGCGCCGCGCGCGGCAAGATTGGCAAGGCCCCGGACGGCGGTGCGCGCCCGCTCGCGCATGACATGATCGAGCGTGCGGCCGATCAGCAGAAAGAAGAGAAGAGTGATCGAGGCATCGAAATAGGCGTGCTGGCCGTGATGAATTGTCTCGTAGAGGCTGAGGCCGAAGGCGAGCAGGACGCCGATCGAAATCGGCACGTCCATGTTGGTCTGGCCGTGGCGCAGCGCCTGCCATGCGGAACGAAAGAAAATCCGGCCCGAATAGGCAAGCGCCGGAAAGGCGATCAGCGCCGACAGCCAATGGAAAAGGTCGCGCGTCGCGGGCTCGGCACCCGACCAGACCGAAACCGAAAGCAGCATGATGTTACTGGCCGCAAAACCGGCGACGGCGAGCGCCCGCACGAGTTCGGTTTGAGTCTTGTCCTTGCCGTCGCTCGCGGTGTCATAAAGATGTGCGCCGTAGCCGATCTCGTTGAGCGCTTCGATGAACGGCGGCGGTGTCGTGGCGGCGTGCCAGCGGATGCTGACACGCTTGGTCGAAAGATTGACACGGGCCTGCTCGACGCCCGGAAGTTTCGCGAGCGCTTTCTCGATCTTCTGAATGCAGGCGCCGCAATGGATCGCAGGCACCGAGAGATCGGTCTGCCGCACGCCTTCCTCGACCGTGCGGCTCGCAAGCATGATTTCGTCGTTGAGCGCGCGCAGGGCAACGGCGTTCGGAAACTCCGCACCGGAAACACAACAACTCATCGAACGCCTCTCTTTCCACCGCGCTCGGTGGAACGCGAGCCTCGGAAAATGAACCGGGGCTCAGGGCCGCATCGCGCGGTAAGCGTGCCAGGTGCCGTGACCGAGCAGCGGATAGACAACGATCATGCCGATCAGCCCGGTCATCAACGAAAACAGAAACAGCGCGAGCACGATGGCCGCCCACACCAGCATCACCCGCAGGTTGTTCCAGACGAGGGCCATGCTCGAGCCCATGGCGGTGAGCGCGTCGATCTTTTCGTCGAGCAGCATCGGGATCGAGAACGCGCTGATTGCGAACGAGAAGGCCGCGAACAATCCGCCGACGGCGCTGCCGACGACGAGCATCGCCCAGCCTTCCGGCGTCGTGAACAGCATCGGCGCGATGTGATCGAGGCCGGGGAAAGGCCGCAGGCCGAAGAACAGCGCATAGATAATGACGGCGGCGCGCATCCACAAAAGCATCAGGAGGCAAAGGAGCACGCCCGTGAACAAAAGCTGTCCGCCGGATTTTGGTCTCACCGCGATCATGCGGGCAAGGCTTGTCCGTTTGCCTTGAGCGATCAGTCGGCTCTTCTCATAAAGGCCGATGGCGAGCAGCGGTCCCACCACCATGAAGCCGGCAAGCGCCGGAAACAGGAAGTAATCCCAGCCGAAGGCGAATAGCCCGCCGATGATGCCGGCGGAGATGAAGAAGATCAGCAGCCCATAGCTGAGGCTCGCCGAAGAATTGACCGAAAGATCGTGGAAGCCCGCCTTCAGCCAGCCGAAAGCGGCGAGGGGCGCGAGCTTGCGGTGCCACTTCTTGTCGCGGGGGAGCGGCGGAACGAGTGCGGGAATAACGGTCATCGTTGGCCTCGCCAGATCATTGTAGTGTCATTGTAGTGTCACTGCGGTTTGCATGACGATTTGGCGGCGCGGAATTGCGCGGCTGCGTTCGGGCTGTCGCCCGAGCGCAGATGCGCGACGCAATCCGGCTGCGACGTCATCGCGACATAAACGAGGTGCGCATTGGCGGCGAAGAGCAGCGCGAGTCCCGCGCCGATCGAAAGCCACAACAAGGTGCGCGATTTCATCGGCTCTACCTTCGCCGCGGTTCTCATGGCTTCTTGCTCCGCAGATCGACGAGGTAAAGCGCCAGGATCTTGCGGTCGAGCGCCGAGAGGCGGCCCTCCCAGGTCGGCATGTGGCCTTTACGGCCATCCCACAGCGTATCGTAGATCGCGGCGAGATTCCCGCCGTAGATCCAATAGGGATCGGTGAGGTTGGGGGCGCCGGTCTCGATCTGGCCCTTGGCATCCTCGCCATGACACGAAGCGCAGCTTGCCGCGAAGACCTTGTGGCCCTCGTCGAAGGCCGCTGTGCCGAGCTTCTGCCGCGCCGCCGGATCGGAAAGCGCCTGCACATAGCGCGCGACCTTCTCGATTTCGGCGCGCGGCAATATCTGGCTGCGGCCGAAGGCCGGCATCTCGGCAATGCGGGTGTCGGGATGCGCCGAGTTGATGCCGACGCGGATCGTTTCGAAGATCTGCTCGGGCGTGCCGCCATAGAGCCAGGAATCGGTCGTCAGATTCGGATAGCCTTTGCCGCCGGTCGCCTTCGAGCCGTGGCATACGGCGCAGTTATCGGCAAACAGCGTATGGCCGGTCTGCCGTACGGCCTGCATCAGCTGCGGGTCGGCCTGGATTTGCGCGTAACTTTCGCTCTCGATGCGCTTGGTCCAGACGCTGCGCTCCTGCGCCGCGTTCTTGAGGCTCTCGGCGACGATGTTGCGCTGGTCGATGCCGAGCAATCCCTTGGTGTAGGAGATGCCCGTCGGCCAGGCCGGCATCAGAATCCAGTAGCCGAGCGCGAACAGTGCGGTGGTGATGAGGAAGAACCACACCGGCCGCGGCACCGGCGTATTGAGCTCCTTGATGCCGTTCCATTCGTGACCGGTCGTAAGATAACCGGTGTGCGGGTCGCGTTCTTCTACCGCCATGGCTTGTCGTCCTCGTCGCGAAGAATGGAATGAGCGGCTTTATCGAAGCGCTTCTTGTTGGACGGCCAGTACGTGTAGATGAGCACGGCCGCAGAAAGCGCCATGAGATAAAACAGCCCGAAGGATTTCGAGAACCAGACAGTGGTGTCGTGATCGAACATACTCATTCTCCCGCCTTGGCCGTCTTGTGGGCGGCGTCCGTGAGGCGGCCGAGAATTTGCAGGTAAGCGACCAGCGCATCCATCTCGGTCACCGTTGCCTCGCCGCCGAAGGCACGGACGTTGGTGGCTTCGCCATAGCGTTTGGTGACACCTTCGGCGAACGGCGTATCGGGCCGGGCCTGACCATAGGCATCGTCCTTGGCATTCGCGATCATGTCGTCCGTATAAGGCACGCCGACCTTGCGCATGGCCGCGAGGTGGCGGCCGAGATCGTCGGTCTTGAGCGGCGTGCGCGCGAGCCATGCATAGGCCGGCATCACCGATTCAGGCACCACGTCGCGCGGATTGAGAAGATGCGCGACATGCCAGGCATCCGAATATTTGCCGCCGAGGCGCGCAAGATCCGGCCCCGTGCGCTTCGAGCCCCACAACATCGGATGGTCGTATTTCGACTCGACCGCGAGCGAATAGGGACCGTAACGCTCCACTTCATCGCGCAGTGTGCGGATCATCTGCGAATGGCAGGCATAGCAGCCCTCGCGGATATAGATGTTGCGGCCCGCGAGCTCGAGCGGCGTATAGACGCGCATATCGGGCGCTTCTTCCACCGTCTGATGGATCGTGAATAGCGGCGCGATCTCGACGATGCCGCCGATGCTGGCAACGAGGATGATGCCGAGCACGAGGCCGATGGCCTTGCGTTCCAGACGATAATGAAAGCCGAAGGGTGTCGTCATTGCCGTTACTCCGCAGGCTGCAAGGCAGGGACCGGGCGATCGCGCGGCGTATCGCTCGCCGTCGCCGCGGCCATGCGGATCGTCATCCAGATATTGTAGAAAGCGACCACGCCGCCGATCAGGAACAGGAGGCCGCCGATCGCGCGGGCGATGTAGTAGGGGTGCATCGCCACCAGCGAGTCGACAAACGAATAGGCCAGCGTGCCGCTCTCGTTATAGGTCCGCCACATCAGCCCCTGGATGATGCCGGAGTTCCACATCGCGAAGACATAGATAATGGTGCCGGCAAGGGCGAGCCAGAAATGCACTTCGACGAGCCTGGGCGAATACATCGTCTTGGTCTTCCAGAGCCACGGCACCGAAGCGTAGATCGAGCCGAAGGTGATCATCGCCACCCAGCCGAGCGCGCCGGCATGGACGTGGCCGACCGTCCAGTCGGTGTAATGCGAGAGCGAATTCACCGAGCGGATCGCCATGAACGAGCCCTCGAAGGTCGAGAGGCCGTAGAACACGGCGGCGACCATCATGAAGCGCAGCGTCGCGTCGTCGCGCACCTTGTGCCAGGCGCCGTTCAGCGTGAGCAGCGCGTTGCTGGCCGATGCCCAGGACGGCACCAGCAGCATCACGGAAAAGGTCATGCCGAGCGTCTGCACCCATTGCGGCAGCGCCGTGTAGTGCAGGTGATGCGAGCCCGCCCACATATAGAAGAAGGTGATTCCCCAGAAGCTGATGATCGACAGCCGATAGGAGAAGATCGGGCGGCCGGCCCGCACCGGCATGTAATAATACATCATGCCGAGGAAGCCGGAGGTGAGGAAGAAAGCGACCGCGTTATGGCCGTACCACCATTCGGTCATCGCATCCTGCACGCCGGAGAACAGCGAATAGCTCTTGGCGCTCGAGAGCGAGACCGGCACCGCGAGATTGTTGACGATGTGCAGCATCGCCACGACGAGGATGAAGGCGAGATAGTACCAGTTCGCTACGTAAATGTGCGGTTCCTTGCGCCGCGCGAGCGTCCGCAAGTAAAGGATAAGGTAGGCCACCCACACGATGACGAGCCAGATATCGGCATACCATTCGGGCTCGGCATATTCCTTCGACTGGGTGACGCCCATCAGATAGCCGCTTGCGGCGATGATGCAGAACAGGTTGTAGCCGAACAGCACGAACCACGGGCTGATCTGGTCGGGCATGCGCGCGCGCGACGTGCGCTGCATGACATAGAACGAGGTCGCGATCAGCGCGTTGCCGCCGAAGCCGAAGATCACGCCGCTGGTATGCACCGGGCGCAGGCGGCCGAAGCTCGCCCAGCCGGCATCGAAGGTGAGATTCGGGTTGACCAAGAGCCACGCCACCCAGTCGCCGATGAACAGGCCGACGACGACCCAGATCATCGCGATGATGATGCCGAACTTCGTCGGCTCGTCGTAGTAGCGGTCAAAACGGTCTTCGCCGGGCTCGGGTTTGTAGTAGTTGGCGATCACCGCGAAGATCGCGAGAATGCAGATGATCATGACGATGCCGCCATGAACGCCGAGCGGATCGTTGCGCCCCGCAACCGCCATCAGGAGGCCAACCAGCGTCAGCGCGGTAAGAATAACGAGCGAAAGATCACGCTCATTGCGAGTGAGCTCAGCAAGCATGTGCTTTGTCCTTCTGCTGGCAGCAAAAATAATAGTATGGCGCGCGGGCGCCACAATCGTTTTGCAATGCCGCACAGGAACGTTTTATCGAGGCCCAGCCGCCGTTCTTTGCGTTAACGCAAAAAACCCGCGCAAATGCCCGTAATCGGAGGGATTTCGGGATATCTCCGGAAGCCGCCCGGCAATTTTACGCAGCGATGAACATCGCGCCAACGCTTGGCCGGTAACAACTGGATGCGACTCACATGTCACGCCGGATGCGCGCGGCGTGGCATCGGGTGCTCGCCAAAATCAATCACCGAGCGGCGGATCACCTTGCCGTTCCGGTCGAGATATACGCGTGCGCGGCGATTGCCGTAGAAAAAATTGAGGCGCGTCTCGCCCTCGTGTTCATCCGTGCCGCGTTCGCAAACGCTGGTGATGGCGCGCGCTTTCAGAAGCGCGAGCACTTCGCCGGGTGGAATATTGAACAACTCGCCGACCAGTGCGGCGTCGATTTCGATATCGTCCTTGCCGGGCGTCATGCGCCACCTCGCGCGAACAGGCGCATGCAGAATACTTCGAAGTCCCTCGATTTGCGACGGGCGAATACTGGATGCATAAGCGCGCGGCGTTCTGCGCATGGCTGGCGGCCGCGCACTATGGACAGGGCAAGACCTCCGGGTGCATTAACCCTTGGTGAAATGGCGTAGAGAAGCGAAGAATTTGCGATGCAGAGTGTCATTCGTCCGGTAGCCGAGGCGCTGGCCCACTGGACAGCCGAAACGCCGCAGGCGCTGGCCTTGAGCGATGCAAGTGGCGCGCTGACCTACGGCGAATTTGACGCCAGGGTCGAAGTCATTGCCGCCTGGCTCGGCAAGCAGGGGGTTGCGCCTGGCGAGCGCATCTTTGTCGTCGGCGAGAACAGCATTTCGCTCGCCTGCCTGATTTTCGCGTCCGCCCGCGCCGGGATCACGGCGGTGCTCGAAAATGCCCGCCGCGCGCCGAACGAAACCGACATGGTGCTCGCCCATTGCGCGCCGAAGCTTGCCATTTTCCTGTTCAGCAATTCCGACGCCGCAAAGACGCATGCTGCCCGTCACGGCGCGAAAGCGGGAGAGTTCGCGCCGCTTGGCGAATTCGCGTTGTTGCGAGAGCCGCACGCCGATGGTGTCTCTGAGGAAAACGGCGAACGGGCGGCGGTCATTATCTATACGACCGGCACAACCGGAAAGCCGAAAGGCGTGATGCTGCCGCAACGCGCGCTCGATTTCATTTCGAGCCGCATGGGCCAGCTGCGCTTCGTCACGCCGAAGGATTCGGTTTACTGCGTGCTGCCGATCACCCATGTCATGGGGCTTGCCTCGGGGCTCTCGGGCGCGCTCGCTTCGGGCGCGCGGGTGCACCTTGTCTCGCGTTTTTCCGCCGGGCATTGCGTCGATTACATCCGGCAGCACGGCGTAACGATGTTGCAGGGCGCGCCGGCGATGTTCGCGAAGATCATCGATCATTGCCACAGCCGCGGCATCAACCGCCTCGAAGGCGTGCGGTTCATCGGCAGCGGCGGCGCGCCGATCGATCCCGTGATCAAGCAGGAAGCCGAGCGCCTGTTCGGCGTGCCGCTGCATAACGGTTACGGGCTGACCGAAGGCGCCTCGATTTCGTGGACGCGCTTTGAAGATAACGACCGCGACGACACCGTCGGCCGCATTCTGCCGGGTGTCGAAATCCGCATCGAAAAGAAGGCGCCGGACGACGAAGTGGGCGAACTGTGGGCGCGCGGGCCGAATGTCATGACCGGCTATTTCCGCGATCCGGCTCGCACCGCCGAGGTGCTGACCAGGGACGGCTGGTTCAACACGCAGGATCTCGCGCGGGTTTCGCCCGATGGCCGCGTTTATATCGTCGGGCGGACGAAAGACATCATCATCCATTCGGGCTTTAACGTGTATCCGCTCGAGGTCGAGCTTGCGCTCAGCACGCATCCCGATGTGCTGCACTGCGCGGTGATCGGCCGGCCGGTGAAGGGCAACGAGGAAGTAATCGCGTTTGTCGAGCTTGCCCACGGCGCACATGCGACGGCGGACGAGCTCAAGGCGTATCTCTCCGGGCGGCTCTCGCCCTACAAGCGGCCGAGCGAGATCGTCATCATGGATTCGCTTCCGACCGCGGCCAATGGCAAGGTGCTGAAAAGCGCGCTGGCGTTGCCGCCGCAAGCATGAACCGCTGATCGACCCGAAAGATACGAAAGGCCTGCCGATGACCGAAGCCGTCACTTATGAGTCCCGCAACCGCATCGCGATCATCACCATCAATCGCCCCAAGCAAATGAATGCGATCGACAATCAGGTCGAGCTCGAACTTGCCAAAGCCTGGCTGCGATTCAACGCGAGCGAGGACCGTGTCGCCATTCTTACCGGCGCGGGCGACCGGGCATTTTCGGCGGGGCGCGATCGCGATGCGCAGGGCATTCCCGAATATCGCAAGTTCGCGCCGGGCGTCGATATCACGGTCGAAAAGCCGGTCATCGCGGCGGTTGCCGGCTGGTGCATCGGCGGCGCGCTGACGCTCGTGCAGATGTGCGATCTTTGCGTCGCGACCGAGGACGCGAAGTTCTCGTATCCCGAAGCGAAACTCGGATTTGCCGGCGGCCTCGTCGCGGGTCTTGCGGTGCGTATTCCGCACAAGGTCGCGATGGAATTGATGCTGCTCGGCGAGCCGATCGACGCACAGCGCGCCTATCAGGTCGGCTTCGTCAATCGCCTGGTGCCGCCCGGGCAGCATCTCACCGAAGCGCTCAAGATCGCGGAACGGCTTGCCAACAACGCCCCGCTTGTTCTCGGCATGCTCAAGCATTTCGTCAGCAGCACGCTGCCGAAAGGCCCGGTCGAGCGCGCGGCTGAAGCCGCGCGCGTCACCGATGGCGTGTTCGGCAGCGAGGATTATCGCGAAGGCAAGGCCAGCATGCGCGAGAAGCGCACGCCGAAATTCACCGGACGCTGAGCCTTGCTGGCATGATCTATTCCGAAAACCGGTTTCCGCTTTTCGGGATCATGCTTTAGCTGCGCTTGTATTGCAGCAACCCGCCGGTCACCTTCGGCGGGTGCGCGCGGATCGCTTCCTCGATCGGATCGCAGCCCCAGCCCGGACGATCCGGCACGATCAGTTCGCCGTTCTCATAGACCGGCGCGTGCGAAAACAATTCGTCCTCCCAGGGCAGGCGGTCGATGTCGGTTTCCATGACGCGCAGGTTCGGTACGGCGGCGGCGAAGTTCGCGTTGATCATCGTGCACAGGTGCCCGTAGAAATTATGCGGCGCGATGTTGACGTCATAGGCGTCGCAAAGTGCCGCCATTTTCATCGACTGCCACACGCCGTTCCAGATCGTGTCGATGATCGCGACATCGACGGCATTGGCATCGAGGAATGGCTTGAACTCGCGAATGCCGAACAGCGTCTCGAGCGAGCTGATCGGGTGCGGGCTGTGATCGCGGACATAGGCGAGCGCCTGCGGATTGTAGCTGTCGATCTCCACCCAGAACAGCGGGAAGTCGGCAAGCTCGCGCAGGATCTTGAGATAGCCCTCGGGCTTGGCGTTGAAGTTGAGGTCGATCAGGATTTCGGTATCGGGCCCGGTGCCCTCGCGCAGCGCTTCGAGATGTGCGCGGATATTGCGCAGAATCTTGCGATCGACATTGAGATCGGGCTGAAACGGCACGCCGAAGCCCGGACGCCAGGCGCGGAGCGGGCCGTCGTCGTGCAGGAAGATGTTGGTTTTCACCGCCTTGAAGCCGCGCTCGCGCGCTTCCGCGCCGACACGCTTCACGCCGTCAAGATCGGTGATGGCGGGCCCGAAGAATTTCGGATGGTTGATGCGCCAGGTCGGGCAGTGCGACCAGTAGACCGGAATGCGGTCGCGGATCTTGCCGCCGAGAAGCTCGTAGCAGGGCACGCCGAGAATCTTGCCCTTGGCATCCAGCATCGCGTTTTCGATAGCGCCGATGCCCTCGCTGACGACGCCGCCGGTCGCCGGCCGCGTCAGGCAATAGGCTTCCGCGAAGAAGCGCTCGTGATCGGCGACGCGCGTGCCGATCAGCCGGCGGCCGAGCTGCTCGATGACGTTCGTTACGCCGGGCGAGCCGAAGCCTTCGTCGAATTCGCTCCAGCCGACGACACCGCTCTCCGTGGTGATCTTTACAAAATGATAGTTGCGCCAGCCGGCGTCACACACCAGCGTCTCGATCGCTGCGACTTTCATGGAAATGCTCTTGAATTGCTTGAATTGGCGGAAAGGAAAAAGGCCGGCCCCGCATGCGGAACCGGCCGTGTCGATTAGTTGTTGAGGCGGATGCCCATTTCCTTGATGACCTTGTCCCATTTTTCGAGTTCGCTGTTCACGAACTTCTGGAACTCGGCGGGCGTGCTGCCGACCGCGACCGCGCCGACCGGCTCGATCTGCTTCTTCACGTCGTCCGAGCGCATCACCTTTTGCAGCTCGGCGCCGAGCTTGTCGACGATTTCCTTCGGCGTGCCGGCCGGCAGGAAGACGCCATACCACGACGTCACTTCATAGCCCGGCACGCTCTCGGCGATGGCCGGAAGTTCCGGCACATAAGGCGAGCGCGTCGCGGTGGTGACGGCAAGACCCTTGAGCTGCTTGTTGCGGATATAGGGCAGCGCTTCGTTGACGACGGCGATATCGACGCGGCCGCCCATCACGTCCTGCATCGCCGGCAAGCCGCCCTGATAGGGCACGACGAGAAGGTCGAGACCAGCCATGCGCTTGAACAGTTCGCACGAAACGAACGGGCTCGTGCCGATGCCGGAAGTCGCGCAGGACGACTTGCCGGGGTTCTTTTTCACGTAGGCGATGTATTCGGCGAGCGAATTGACCGGCAGTTTCGGGTTCGCGGCGATGTAGTTCGGAACGTTGACGACCTGCGAAACCGGAATGAGATCCTTGCGGATGTTCAGGAGCGGCTTCGAATAGACGGAGTCGTTGATGACGTTGGCGATGCTGCCCATCAGGATCGTGTGGCCATCAGGCGCGGCCTTCGCGACCGCCTGCGAGCCGATCATGCTGCCGGCGCCCGGCTTGTTTTCGACAACGACGGTGACGCCGAGCGAAGCGGACAGCTTGTTGGCGACGATGCGGCCGAGAAGGTCGGTGTTGCCGCCGGGAGGGAACGGCACGACGAAGGTGATCGTCCGATTGTCGGGCCATGCCGCCTGGGCGCTGAACGAAACGGTGAGTGACAGAAGGGCGATTAGGAGAGTCCCGGCGATACGAAAATCGCGGGGGAACAAACGACGCATTGTTGGCTGGCTCCTTGAAGAATGGCTTTGCGGCCGGCTGTTGCCCCGGCTCCGCATATTGCACACCTGCATGTTGTTCCCGTCCAGCGAATTCATCGGCGGATCGCCCATCTGAAAATCGCATAGGGGAAAAGAGCGCGCTGCGTTCGCCATAAGCGAACAGCAAACTGTTTCTTGCGAGATTTTGCGCTGCGCCGCGGGCCTTCTCTATACATGATAAAAACTCAAGCATGATCGCTGCAAAAATCGTTTGTTGGCGGTTTTTGTTTGTTCCTACGCTTTGCCTAACGACAAAAGCGGCACACGCACGGCGATCGCGCCGTAACGGTGCCGAAGGAGGAGGCAATCATGAATCTGCTGAGAACCGCGGTGGCCATTTCCGCGCTGACATGGGCGGTGGGTATCGCGCCGGTGGCGGCGCAGTCGGGCAAGATTTCGGACGGCGCGGTCCGCATCGGCGTTCTGTCGGATTTCTCCGGCACCTTCTCGGATTTCTCCGGCAAGGGTTCGCTGACCGCGGTGCAGATGGCGGTTGATGAAATGGGCGGCAAAGTGCTCGGCAGCCCGATCGAGATCATTTCCGCCGACCATCAGAACAAAGCCGACGTCGGCTCCAGCATTGCGCGCGAATGGTACGACGCGAAGAAGGTCGATGCGATTTTCGACGTGACGAACTCGGCGGTGACGCTCGCCGTGATGGCGATTGCCAAGGAAAAGAACGGCATCGTCGTGATCGGCGGTTCGAGCACGACCCGTGCGACGACCGACAGCTGCACGCCGAACAGCATTCAGTACGTGTATGACGCGAACTCGCTCGCCAACGTGACCGGCAAGGCGCTGATCGATCAGGGCGGCAAGACCTGGTACTTCATCACCGTCGATTTCGCTTTCGGCCACGGCCTCGAAAAAGTGACGACCGACGTCGTCAACGCAAGCGGCGGCAAGGTGCTCGGCTCGGTGCGGCATCCGCTCAATACTTCGGACTTCTCCTCGTTCCTGCTGCGCGCGCAAAGCTCGGGCGCGAATGTTATCGCGCTCGCCAACGGCGGCACCGATACGATCAACGCCATCAAGGGCGCCAACGAATTCGGCCTCACCAAGAGCGGCAAGCAGAAGGTCGCTTCGCTCCTGACCTTCATCACCGACGTGCACAGCATGGGCCTCAACACTGCACAGGGCATCGTGCTGACCGAAGCCTTCTACTGGAACCTCAACGACGACACGCGCAAATGGTCGCGTGCCTTCTTCGCCAAGACCGGCCGCATGCCGACGATGGTGCAGGCCGCGATGTATTCGGCGACGCTGCATTATCTCAAGGCGATCCAGAAGGCTGGTACCGACGCGACCGCCGAAGTCATGAAGACGATGAAGGCGACGCCGGTGAACGACATCTTCGCGCAAAACGGCAAGATCCGCGAGGACGGCCTGCATGTCCACGACATGTACCTGATGCAGGTGAAGAAGCCGGAAGAATCGAAGGAGCCGTGGGACTACTACAACGTTCTCGCGCGCGTCCCCGCCGATCGCGCCTTCTCGCCGATGCAGCCGGGCGCCTGCGCCTTCGTGAAGTAATCGAACCGCCGCGAGGCCGAAATCATGCTCGATAAACCGTCCTCGCGGTATCGCCTTCGCTCCGCTTTCGTTCCGCACGATTTGCCCGCGCCGTTGCACGGCGCGGAAAGCGGCAAGCTCAAAGGGCTGACCGCCGCGGTCAAGGACATCTTCGATATCGAAGGCTATCGCACCGGATTCGGCTCGCCCGACTGGTATGACGCACAGCGGCCCGCGGCGGCTCATTCGGACGCAGTACGGAAGATTTTGGGGCAGGGCGCGACGATTGTCGGCAAGACGGTTTGCGACGAGTTCTGTTTCAGCGTGACCGGCGCCAATCCGTTCTACGGCACGCCACTCAATCCGCATGCGCCCGATCGCCTGCCGACCGGCTCATCGAGCGGTTCGGCATCGGCCGTTGCCGCCGGTTGCTGCGACTTCGCGCTTGGCGGCGATACCGGCGGCTCTGTCCGGCTGCCGGCTGCCAGTAACGGCATCTACGGCTTGCGTCCGACCTTCGGCCGCGTCGATCTGACGGGCGTTGCCGTCATGGCGTCGTCGTTCGATTGCGCCGGGTGGTTCGCGGGGGGGCCGGGCGTCTTGCGTCTCGTCGGCGAAGTTTTGCTCGGCGGGCGTGCGACGCCCGGTGATATTTCGGGCTGCCTGATCGCCGAGGACGCTTTCGAAAGCGCCGACAGCGATACGGCCGCCCTGCTGAGGGAAATGCTCGCGCTGATGCAGCCGGATCTGCCGGCGATGAAAGGCGTGCGCATTTCGCCCGATGGTCTTGATGACTGGCGCGAAATCTTCCGCGTCGTGCAGGCGCATGATTTCTGGTCGAAATACGGCGCGTTTTTCACGGGCCGCGACGTTCGCATGAGTGAGGGCGTCAAGCAGCGCGTCGCCTATGTCAGCACGGTGACGGCGAAGGATGCCGCCAACGCCCGCCGCCGCATGAATGACGCGCGCGATCATGTCCGCGGCGTTGTCACGCCCGGCAAGGTGCTGGTGCTGCCGACGGCGCCGTCGGTCGCGCCGAAGCTCGACGTTTCGGAGGGTGACCTCGATCATTTCCGCTCGCGTGTCATGCGGCTCACGAGCATTTCGGGCCTGTCGGGCCTGCCGCAGATCACGCTACCCGCCGGAACGCTGCATGGCGCGCCGGTTGGCCTGTCGTTCATCGGCTGGGCGGGCAGCGATGAGGTGCTGCTCGATCTTGCCTGCACGCTCGCGAAATATATGGGTGGCGCGCCGCGCAATTAGCGCCGCGAAACTAGTGCCGCGCGGTCTCGCGCAGCCATTTGGTGAACAGCTTCACTTCGCGCGACTGCGCCTTCTCCTCGCGGCACAGAAGATAGTATTCGCCGGCGCTCCGTAATCGTGCGGAAAACGGCAGCACGAGCTCCTTTTTCCACTCGAGATTTTCGATCTCGACCGTCGGGATGACGGCGATGCCGCGATGTTCGCGCACGGCCTGCACCGCCATGAAGGAGTGGCTGAAGCTAAGATCGCTCTTGGGGCGAATGTTTCCCGCATTCTGCGAGCGCAGCCAAGCCGGCCAGCAGTCGCCGCGCGCCGCGTTGTGAATGAATGAATAATGCCGCAGATCCTGCGGCGTCCGGAGCGGCGGGCCTTTTTCCAGGAGCTTCCGGCTGCAAACCGGCTGCACGATATCGTCCCACAGATGAACGGCGACGATGCCTTTCCAGTTTTCGACCATCTTGAAAGTGATCTGCGAGCCTTCCGGCGTGTAGCGCTTGCCGGGCAGCTTGCCGACGCGGATCGCGACATCGGCGTTTTCGAAATCGACCGGGTCGAGCGAGGCCGAGGCGTTGATACGGATGTCGGGATGCGCGCGCATGAACGAGGTGAGCCGCGGCATCAGCCACAGGATCGCCATCGACGGCAGCATGCTCACCGACAGGCTCTTTTGCACGCTCGGGCTCAGCGTGCGTTTCGTCGCGTGCTCGATCTCGTCAAAGGCCGCGCTCATTGCCGAAAGATAGGCGGTGCCGGTTTCGGTCAGCTCGACGCGCCGCGTCAGCCGCACGAACAGCTTCGATTTGAGATGCGTCTCGAGCGATTTGATCTGGCGGCTGATCGCGCCCTGCGTGACGTGCAATTCATCCGCCGCCTTCGAAAAACTCAAGTGACGGCCCGCGGCTTCAAAGGCCCTGAGGGCCGATAGCGGGGGCAGGCGACGCGACATGACAAGCAACTCCCTATGCATGAATCTAATTCATGCGTCCGGGGCAAACAAATCATTTGTGCAGGCGGCGATAACGCCATTTTATGCAGGAAACACAGGAGTTTCCCGGAAATGGCGAAGTCGATTCAGTGCGGATTTTGCGTCGATATCGATGCGGTGGCGGCGTGGCTCGGAACCTTCGGCGGGGCGGATTCGCCGCATGACATTTCGCGCGGTTTGTTCGCCGGCGAAGTCGGCGTGCCGCGGCTCCTGAACTTCTTCGATCGCTTCAACATCAAGGCGACCTGGTTCGCGCCCGGCCATTCGATCGAGACCTTTCCGAAACAGGTCGAGGATATCGTCAGGCGCGGCCACGAAATCGGACTGCACGGCTACTCGCACGAAAATCCGCTGGCAATGACGCGCCAGCAGGAAGAGGATGTGCTCGACAAGTGCATCGAGCTCATCACCAAGGTCGCAGGCCGCAAGCCGGTCGGTCACGCAGCGCCGTGGTGGGAGCTGAGCGCGGTGACGCCGGAGCTGCTGCTCGCGCGCGGAATCAAATACGACCACAGCATGATGCATCGCGATTTCGAATGCTATTACCTGCGCACCGGCGACGAATGGACGCCGATCGACTATTCGCAGCCCGCCAAGAGCTGGATGAAGCCGCTCATTCGCGGCAAGGAAAGCGCGCTGATCGAAATTCCGGTGAGCTGGTATCTCGACGATTTGCCGCCGATGATGTTCGTCAAGAAGGCGCCGAACAGCTATGGCTTCGCCAATCCGCGCGACATCGAGGAGCTGTGGCGCGATCAGTTCGACTGGGTCTATCGCAATTACGACGAGGCCGTGTTCTCGATCACGATCCATCCCGACGTTTCGGGCCGCCCGCAAGTGCTCGCGATGCTCGAACGGCTCTGCGCGCATATGATGGATCACGCCGGCGTCAAGTTCATGACTTGCGAAGAAATCGCGGCGGACTTCGCCAGGCGCACGCCGCGCAAGTGAGGCAAACAAGGGACGGGTAAAGTGTGCGGCTTCTGCGGCATCTGGGGTGCGAAGAACCACTGGAGCCTGAAGTCCTCCAATCCGGGCGTGTTCTCGGCGCAATCGCCGGTCGAGCGCATGCGCGAGCGTTACGCGCTGTGCGCGATCCTCAACGAAACGCTGCGCGGCCATCGCCTCAAGGTGCGCGACTGGGGCGGCGAACAGTGGATCGTCGAGCACGTCAGCAACGGCAGCGAGATCGTCGACAGCATCGCGGCGGTTTGGCCCGCGGCGGAAAAGCTCTCGAAACGCCGGGTCGATCCGCTGGAGCGGGGAGGCGGGAATGGCTGACGCGCGCATTCCGCTCACCATCGTCACCGGCTTTCTCGGCAGCGGCAAGACGACGCTTTTGCGCGAAATTCTGGTGCGGCCGGAAATGACCGATACGCTGATCCTGATGAACGAGGTCGCCGAGATCGGCATCGACGACCGGCTTCTCAAGCGGCTCACCGGCGATACGGTGCTGCTCGACAACGGATGCGTCTGCTGCTCGGTGAAGGACGATCTGAAGCGGGTGCTGCTGGAAATTGCCGAAGCGCCGCCCGGCGGCCGCGCGCCGCGACGGATTGTGCTCGAAACGACGGGATTGGCCGATCCTCGGGCGTTTCTTGCAACCATCGTCGGCACGCCGATGATCGGGAGCAACATCCGATTGAACGGCGTGCTGACCCTCGTCGATAGCGTCAATGCCAGGCGCAACCTTGCCGATTTTCCCGAATTTACCGGGCAATTGACGGTCGCCGACTATGTGCTGCTGACCAAAGCGGATCTGGTTTCGCCCGAGGAAATGACCGGCGTTCAGGCGATCGTCACGAAGCTCAATCCTGCCGCAACGGTGACCGACTGGAGCGGTCTCGACCGCTTGTGCGATTTTCTGAACGGCGGCTCGCAGAGCGGCGCGTTACTCAAGCTTGCTGAAACGCACGCTTCGCATCACATCCATCATCATCACGCTGACGCGCACAGCTTCTGCATCACGCTGCGCGAAGCCTGCGACTGGTCGCGCTTCGCGATCTGGCTATCGATGTTCGTGCACGCGCATGGCGAAGACATCCTGCGCATCAAGGGCATTCTTTATCTCGAAAGCGGCGGCGCGCCGGTTGCCATCAACTGCGTGCAGCATCTCGTCTATTTCCCCGAGCATTTGCCGTTATGGCCGGGGGAAGAGCGCAGTTCGGTGCTGGTCTTCATTTTGCGCAACATCACGCAGGATGCCGTGATGCGCTCGCTCAACGATTTTCTTGCGCGAGCGCCTGCGCTGGAGCCGGCGCGCGCCTGATTTTACGAGTGAACGGCGCGCTTCGCCTGCTTGTCGACATGCAGCGAGAAGACATCGGGCCGGCTGTAATGGCCGACCGGATCGAAGTCGTAGAGCGCCTGCGTCACCGCCGAAAGGTCGATCTCCGCCGTGATGATGCCTTCCTGATCCCACAAGGGACCCGCGAGGACCTTGCCGAGCGGATCGACGATGCAGCTGCCGCCGCGCGAGACGATGGCGTCAGGCTCCTTCGGCAGGTCGGAGTCGTAGTCGGCGGGATAGTCGCTGCGCCGCGCGAACTGATTGCTGGAGATCACGAAGCAGCGGCCTTCGAGCGCGATATGCTGCATCGACGGCAGCCAGGTCGGCCGGCCGTCGGCGGTCGGCGCGCAATAGACCTGAATGCGCTGCGCATACATCGCCGCGCGCATCATCGGCATGTAGTTTTCCCAGCAGATCACCGCGCCGAGTCGCCCGACCGGCGTATCGTAAACCGGCATCGTCGAGCCGTCGCCGAAGCCCCATACCAGCCGCTCGGAGCCGGTCGGCATCAGCTTGCGATGCTTGCCCATGAAGCGGCCGTCCGGCGCAAAGAACAGCACCGTGCAATATAAAGTGCCGCCGTCGCGCTCGATCACGCCGATCACGAGATGCGCGCGGCTCTGGCGAGCGATCTCACCGAGCGTATCGACAGCAGGGCCCGGCACGTCGATCGAGGAGGCGTGATAGAGCTGGAACAGCTCGCGGCCCTTGGCCGAACGCGCGCCGATCGTCGCACCGAAACTCGTGCCGCGCGGATAGGCCGAAATGAACGCTTCGGGGAACAGCAGGACTTTGGCGCCGGTGCGTGCGGCATCGGCGGCCAGATCGCGCGTCTTTTCCAGCGTGCGCTTGAGATCGAAAGCGACGGGCGCCGCCTGAATGCATGCCGCCTGATAGGGCTTGATCGCCTCGAGATTGCCGGGGAAGGCGATGGTGTCGGTGATCTGGTCCATGATGACCTCCAGCAATCAAGCGGCGCGGCTGCGGCGCTTGCGCGCTTCGGTGGATGAAAGGTCGGAATCGCGCAGTGTCGCGAGAATGACGACCTCGGTTGCCTGCGCATGCTGACGCAGCAATGCCTTCAACAACTTTCCATTGCGAACCGAGAGCGCTTTGTAGATTCCCTCGTGCTCGCGCTGGCGCTGCGCCGCCGCCTTCGGATCGAAACCGCGATGCACGAGATAGGTGACGATCTGCAACTGCATCTGCAATTGCGCATAGAGCCGGATCAGGAACGGATTGCCGGTCGCGGCGACGATCAGCGCGTGGAAGGCGACGTTCGCCCGCACGAAATCGGCGGCCGAATGAATGTCGTTCCGGTTGGCCGAATAGATGCGCATCTTGGCGACAAGCTCGCGCAACTCCGCCAGCTGTTCCTGTGTGACGTGCTTGACCGCGCCTTCGGCGGCAAAATCTTCCATCGCTTTTCGTAGCGCGAACAGATGCTCGATTTGCGTTGCGTCGGTGCGGTTGACCATCGTGCCGCTGCGGCCGAACACCGACAGGAGCCCTTCGGTCTGCAGGCGCGTGATCGCTTCCTTGACCGGCGTACGGCCGAGCTTGAGACGCGCGGCAAGAAGATTGACCGAAGTGCGCTCGCCGGGCCGCAACTCATTATAAAGAACGAGGTCGATGATGCCGTTATAGGCCTGGTCGGCCGCCGAAAGCTCCTTGCTGGCGGACTTGCTCGCAAACTTGCTGTCCGGCTTGCTTTCAGATTTGGCGGCGCGTGGCATTCCGTTCTTCCTCGTCTTCATCGGCAGACGCAGCGATTCTACCGCGGCTGCCGGATGCCTCATTTCAAAACGCTAGCGCAGGGCTCCCTCGCGGTGAAGAGCGGTGCGTTCGGAACGCCTACGAAGCCGCCCGGACGGGCGCGGCTTTCGCGAGTTTCGCGGCGCGGCGCTCTTCATAGGCCTGCAGATGCGTATAGACGAAGCGATGATAGGTCGGGTCGATCTTGTGCTCGACCGCCTTCTTCAGCATGAAACCGAGCACATGATCGCCCTCGATCATGCCGTCGCGCTCGATATCGCGCAGCATCGAAGCGGTATAGGGCAGCTCCTTGTTGCGGAAGAGCTTCCGGTAGTCCTCCATGAAGGCGTCGGACGGGCCGAAGCCTTCGCGCCGGGCGATCTCGGCATTGCGCTCGAGAAACTCGACCATGATTTCGGCGCCGTATTGGGTACGGGCGATCTCGCCGACGCTTGCGCGCATCGAACAGGTCATGCCGGCGACGGTCGCAAGATGCACGATCTTTTCCCACATGATCTGCATGATGTTCTCGCTTGCCGTCGCCTGGATCGACGTCTTGTCGAAGATCGCCTTGAGCGCGGTGACGCGCGGGCTGAGCGTGCCGTCCTGCTCGCCGAACGTGAGATAGCGCCAGTCGTTGAGATGCTTGATGACGCCGTCCGGCGTCAGCGTGACGGCGATCTTGGCGACGCCGCCGAGCACGCGCGCGCGGCCGAATTTTTCATTGAGAATGTCGATATGCGCGATGCCATTGAGTAGCGGCAGGATCGCGGTATTCGGCCCGACGGCCGGCGCGATCGTTTCGATCGCCGAGGCAAGGTCATAGGCCTTGCAGGTGAGGAGGATGAGATCGGCGGGCTTGTCGATTTGCGAGCGGGTGATGGCTTTGGCCGGTACGGCGATGTTGCCGTAAACGCTTTCGACCCGGATGCCTTTTTCGGCGATCTGCTTGAGCCGGCCTTCGCGCACCAAAAACGTGACGCCGGTGCCGGCTTCGATCAGCCTGCCGCCGACATAGCCGCCGATTCCGCCGGCGCCAAGAATAACGATATGCATGGATTCCTCGATTCCGGCGGGGTTGATGCAACAGCCGCCTCAAAAATGCACTGCAAAATTAGCATGTCAACCTAGCATGTCAATTTACGGGCCGGGTTTTTAGGCACAAAGCACAATAATGACGCCTGGTCCTGGTGATGAAACCGGCAAAACTTATCCTAGTCAACTTGACATGTCAGATTGTCACGCTACGGTTTTGAGAATTGTACAGACACAAAAGCACAGCGCGGTTCTTCACGGAGACACGAATGAGCGGCCACCTTGCTTCGGATCCCACCAAGATCACCGCGGTCGCCGATGTTCTTGCGGCGGTCGCCAAAAACGCCCACGGCAACTGCTCGAAGGCGGTGATCCATCAGGTCAACGACGCCGAAACGTCGCTGTTCAGCGTCAATCCCGGCGAAAAGCTCGCTCCGCATTATCATAGCAAGACGTGGGATCTGTTCTTCGTCGTTTCCGGCACGGGCGAAATTCATTTCAAGGGGCCCGACGGCGCCGCCGGCACAGTGCCGATGCCGGAGCGCGCGTTCTGCGCGATGCCGCCCGGCTACGAGCATGAAGTCTGCAATCTCAGCAAAACCGAACCGTTCAGCTTTCTGCTCATTCATGCCCCTTGGGAGGGCTACGACTTCGTCCGCACCAGAAAATAACGCGCATCGTTATGGGCGCCCTATCGCGGTGCTACTCGAGAGGATCTGCAATGAAAAAAATAATATCGCTCCTGGGAGGGATCATGTTGTCGGCAGCCGCGACGGGCGCGGCCTGGAGCCAGCCGGCGAAGCTCACCATTCCGACGCTGCCGGTGCCTTCGCTCGGCGCTTTTCTCGGCCCCGTCATCAACGATCAGGGTTTCGACAAAGCGAACGGCTTGGACATCACGTTCCAGCAGAAGCCGACGGCAACCTATCGCACGGACTTCGCGGCCGGCACCGATCTGATCGGCGGCAGCGGCACGCTGCTCGCCGACGTCGCGCTCTTGAAGGAAAAGGGCATCGACGTCGTTTACCTCTTCAACGTCTTCGATTTCTGGGGAACCGTCGTGGTTCCGAAGGACAGCCCGGTCAAGAAGATCGCCGATCTCAAGGGCAAGACGCTGACCGCTTCGCTGCCGACCGCGAACTACGCGATGTTTCGTTATCTCGCCAAGCTCGGCGGTCTGGATATGGCAGCGGTGCAGCTTCGCAACTCGGATTCCTCCGGCCTCGTGCCGACCGCGCGTGCCGGCCGCTCCGATGCCGTGCAGCTATGGGAGCCGGCCTATTCGACGCTGACCTTCGGCAACAACGACTTCCGCTCGATCGACGTGATGTCGCAGTGGAAGGCGGCGACCGGCGTTTCGGCCTTCCCGTATCTCGGCATTTCCGCGCATCAGTCGTGGGTCAAATCCAACCGCCCCCTGATTGCGAAGCTCTACAAGACATATCAACTGGCCGCCGACTTCATCCGGAAGAACCCGGATCAGGCCGCGGCGATCATTTCCAAGGCGACGAACATCCCCGCCAAGGTGGTGAAGGAGCTTGTGACTTCGGGCCGTCTGCAACTCAATCTCTATTGGGCTGCCGAAAACCGCAAGGCATCAACCGAAGTATTCAAGGCCGGAATCGATGTCGGCTATCTGAAGCGGATGCCGGTCGACAGCGTGCTCTATGATCCCGGCAAATGAAGCAGGCGGCACCGGCGGTGCGAAAATGAGCGTCGCCGGCTCCGCACAGGTGTCGCCGGTGACGGGCATCGCCCATTACTGGCGGAAGATCAAAAAGCAACAGCCGGTGCTGATCGATCTCGTCGCGGTGGCCGCGCTTTGGCAATTCTCGACGCTCTTCTTTTCGCCGGCGATCGTTCCGCCGCTCGGCGCAATCGGCCATTCGATCTGGGATATTTTCTCGCAGTGGCAGAACCTCGTCAGTCTGCTTGCGACATCGATCCGCGTGATCGTCGCGCTTTTGTTGTCCTTCGTGCTGGGCACGATGATCGGCATTTGCATGGGCTCGTTTCCCGCCGTGCGCACTTATGCGCGGCCGCTCCTGCACATGATTCAGGGCGTTCCGGCATTGTCATGGGTGGTGTTCGCGGTCATCTGGTTCGCCAATGTCGAAATTCGCATCGCCTTCATTCTGCTGATCGGCACGCTGCCCGCATTCGCGCTCTATATCGATAGCGCGGTGCAATCGGTGAGTCTCGATCTCGTTCAGCTCGGGCAGGCTTTCCGCGCTTCGCGAATCCAGCAGTTCCTCAAGATCACGCTGCCGGCGATCGTGCCGGAGATCATGGGTGCATGGACGGTCAATCTCGGCAACGGTATCCGTGTTGCCGTGATCGCCGAACTGATCGGTTCGACGGTTGGTGTCGGCTTTCAACTGCTGCAGGCGCAGGCAATTTTCGACATGGCGGGCGCCGTGGCCTGGACGCTCAGCCTTGTTGCTGTCCTGTTCGTCTATCAGGGCATTATCAGCCTGATCGAGCATGAGTTGCTGAAATGGCGGCCGAAAAGCGAGGTGGCGTGATGACATCGCCGGTCGTCTCGTTTTCGGGCGTTTCGAAGCATTTCGTCAAAGACGGCGCATCGTTCGTCGCCTGCGAGAATCTATCCTTCGACGTCCATCCCGGTGAAGTTCTTGCCATTGTCGGCGAGACCGGTTGCGGCAAGTCGACGGCGCTCTCGCTTCTCCTCGGCCTGCAAGCGCCAAGTGAAGGCACGATCCGCGTGCTGGATGCCGATCCGTTCGGTCAATTCGACGACTTGCGAGGCCGGATCGGGATCATTTTCCAGAACGATCGTTTGCTGCCGTGGCGCACCGCGATCGACAACGTCGCTTTCGGACTCGAAATTCTGCGTGTCGGGAAACAAGAGCGGCAGGAGCGTGCGCGCCACTGGCTGGAACGTGTCGGCCTCGGCAATTTTCTGAATGCCTATCCGCATCAGCTTTCCGGCGGCATGCGCCAGCGCGTCTCGATCGCGCGCACCTTCGCGATCAATCCCCCGCTATTGCTCGCGGACGAGGCATTTTCGGCGCTTGACGAAATCACCGCGACCAAATTGCGCGCTGACTTGCTCGGCCTGATCGGCGAGGAAAAGAAGACGACAATCTTCATCACGCATTCGGTTGCGGAAGCGTCGGAACTCGCAAGCCGGATCCTCGTATTCGGCAAGCCGGGACGGGTGATCCGCGAGATCAAGGCTGCCGAAATCCGTGCTGCCGGTGCGACGAGCGACGACGTTTCGCGGGAGATCCGCGAGGGGCTGCGCCTTGCGCGCCAGCGCGCCGAGACGCTGGAATTGCAGGCTGGCTGACATTACAAAAAAGCCGGCGGCGAGGATTATCGCCGCCGGCCACACCGCGGCAATTTTCGTTATGACTTCGCGGAAATTAATTAAGTCATTGGAATCGCTAAATTAAAATCAATCAAAGCGGCGCCGGATTGAGCGCCAGCACCGCGATCGGCGCGAAAGCGCGCGTCAAAAATATCAGAAACGATATTCGCAGCCTCCGCTGTCCAGCATTCGTATCGCAAAATTTGTTGCCGCCCTAAGTGCGAGCTGCAGTTGAATTTTTCTGCACAAGAATGCTGGCGTTCAGCGTTTTCTTCCGTCAAGCTAGGCAAGTTGCATGTTGGAGGAGTGGGAAATGCTCACAAAAACAAAAATTGCCGTTGCGCTTGCCGCGCTGGCCTTTGCCGGCTTCAGCGGCGCTGCCGTCGCCAAGGATAAAGTAAAGGTCGGTTTCATCGGCCCGATCACCGGCGGTGTTTCGGCGAACGGCCTCGGCGGCCGTAACTCGGCGGATCTCGCGGTCAGGCTGCGCAACGCCGATCCCAAAGCCAAATACGAATACGAGCTCGTCGTGCTCGATGACGAGTGCAAGCCGAACGTCGCGGTGCAGGTCGCGACCAAGATGGCGGCCGACAAGGAAATCATCGGCGCTGCGACGCACTACTGCTCGTCGACCGCGATCGCGACCGTCGACGTCTATCACAAGTTCGGTTTGCCGGTGATCGTGTGGGGCGCGGTGCTGCCCGACATCACCTACCGCAACAAATACGCGGAAGTTCACCGCGTCAACGGCACGATGATCAACCAGAACGACGCCAATGCCGAGTTGATCTACAAGGCGGGCTTTCGCAACGTCGCCGTGATCCACGACACCACCGACTACGGCAAGGGCCACAACGAATATTTCACCAAGGCCTTCACCAAGCTCGGCGGCAAGATCCTCGGCACCTTCGGCGTGACGGCGGATCAGCAGGACTTCACGGCTGAGCTCACCAAGATCAAGGCACTCAATCCGGAAGTCGTCTATTTCGGCGGCCTGACGCCGATCGGCGTTCGCATCCGCTCGCAAATGGACAAGCTCGGCATCAAGGCCGTGTTCGACGGCACATCCGGCATCGTTTCCGACGCCTTCATCCAGGGCCTCGGGCCGCTGGCCGAAGGCACGCTTGCCTTCCGTGAAGGCGCGCCGACCGAAAAGCTGCCGGGCGGCAAGTTCTTCATGGAGAAGTACAACGCCCAGAAATACGACAACCCGCCGGAAGCCTACGGCGCCTTCGCCTTCGCGGCGATGGACATGATCCTCAACTCCATCGAGAAGGTCGGGCCGGATCGCAAGAAGGTCATCGCCGATCTTGCCAATGTGAAGGATCGCGATTCGATCGTCGGCAAGATCACTTTTGACGATCACGGTCAGAACACCGTTGCGGTCATCACCAAATATGTGGTGCAAGACGGCAAGTTCGTCGAATGGGACGATAGCGAATACGCCTCTGGTAAGCGCAAGCTGCCGGGCCAGAAGTAAGCGCATCGAGTTCGCCGGGCAGGGCGGCATGGCCGTCCTGCCCGCATTTCGTTGGGGAAGGGGCTTTCGATTATGGATGCGGGGCAATTCGCCCAGTACGTCATGAACGGGCTGATGCTCGGCATGATGTATGCGCTGGTCGCGGTCGGGTTCACACTGTTTTTCGGCGTGCTCGACGTCATCAAGTTCTCGCACGGCGACGTGCTGACCGTCGGCGCCTTCACGGCGCTCGCCACCTTCGTGGCGCTGAAAGGCATCGGGGTCGCATCCAATCCGGTATTCCTGATCGCGATGCTGATCGTCGCGCTCGTCTCGATGGCGGCGCTCGGCATGCTGATCGCGCGTTATCTCGTGATGCCGCTGCGCTCGGCCCCCGCGCTCAACACGCTGCTGATTACCCTGATGCTCGGCACCGTGCTGCGCGAAGGCGTGCGCCTGTTCTATCCGCAAGGCGCCAACCCGAAGCCGTTTCCGGCGCTGCTGCCGCCGGATTCGATCGCCATCGGCAATTTCAACCTGCGCCTCGACAATGTCCTGATGCTCGCCGCCGGCGTCCTTGCCATCGTCGGCCTGCAGTTTCTCCTCAACCGCACCAAGCTCGGGCTTGCGATCCGCGCCGTCGCGCAGGATGAAGAAACCGCGCGCACCATGGGCGTCAACTTCACCGCCGTCGTGCTCATCACCTTTGCCATCGGCTCGGCGCTTGCGGGCTATGCCGGCGTGATGAACGGCCTCTACTACAACGAGATCAATTTCGGCATGGGGCTTTATCTCGGCATCATCGGCTTTGCCGCCGCGATCATTGGCGGCCTCGGCAGCATCTATGGCGCGATCCTTGGCGGCTTCCTGTTTGCCGCGCTGCAGACGATCGGCACCGTCGCGCTGCCGTTCGCGAGCGCCTACAAGGATGTCTTCGCCTTCGCCGTCGTCATTCTGTTCATGGCCTGGCGGCCCACCGGGCTGATCCAGGAAAAGATCAGCGAGCGGGTCTGAGCATGACATCCGATCCGAACAAGCGAATTTCGCTGCTGCCCGGCCTTGCCGCGATCGTGCTTGCGACCGCCTATCTCATTGCGCTGCTCGCTGCGGAAAAGCAGAACTTCATCATCGGCCTTCTGGTCGCCGGCATCGCCGCCGTGCTCGCCGCGCAATGGTTCGGCTGGCTGGCGCCCGTTACGCGGAGCTTCAACGAGCGCGAGGATGCGCTCGGCGTCACGGCAGTGATCGCGGCCTTCGCCATCGCTGCCTATTTCCACGACAACCATTTCGTGCTGCTGCTCGTCATCACCGTCGTGCTCTACACTGTCGCGACGCTCGGGCTGAACATTCAGTTCGGCTATGCCGGCATTCTCAATTTTGCCGGCGCCTCGTTCTTCGGCATCGGCGCCTACACCTCGGCGGTCTTGAACGCACACACGACGGTGCCGCATCTTCTGGTGCTGTTGATCGGCGGTCTGCTGGCGGCGCTCATCGGCTCGCTGCTCTTGCTGCCGGTGCTGCGCACGCGCGGCCACTACGCGGCGCTCGTCACGATCGCGTTTGCGATCCTGCTCAAGACATTTCTGGAAGTGAATGACGTGCTCGGCGGCCCGCAGGGCCTGCAGGTCAAGGGCATGAAGCTGTTCGGCTGGTCGTTCAACGATAATTTCGAGATCGCCGGCATCGATATGTCGTTTTATCTCAGCTACTTCGTGCTGGCGATGATCCTGCTCGTCGCAAGCTTCGTTCTGGTGCGAAGGCTCGAGCGTTCATGGGTTGGCCTTAACCTCGATGCGCTGCGGCTCGATGAAACCGCCGCGCAATGTTTCGGGCTCGATCTTTCGCGCTGGAAGATCACTTCGTTCACCCTCGGCAATTTCCTGATCGGCATTGCCGGTGCGCTGTTCGGCATGGTCGGCGGCTTTGTCGCGCCGAACAATTACACTTTCGCGGATTCGCTGATCCTCGTTTCGATCCTGCTCCTCGGCGGCATCGGCAATCCGTGGGGCCTGATCGTCGCGACGATCATCGTCGTCGTCGTGCCCGAGAAATTGCAGACCATTCAGGAATATCGCTTCTTCCTCTATTCGGCGCTCGTCATCGCCGTGCTTCTGTTCCGGCCTGAAGGTTTGCTGCCGCGTCCGGTGCGCCGCTATTTCCCGGGATGGCGGCCATGAGCACATTACTGCAAGCCAAGGGCCTGAGCCGCCGGTTCGGCGGCGTGCTTGCGCTCGACAACCTCGATCTTTCGATCAACCGGAACGAGATCGTCGGCCTGATCGGCCCGAACGGCTCGGGCAAGACGACGTTCTTCAACGTCGTGACCGGCATCTATGCGCCGAGCGCGGGGCAAATCACCTTCAACGGCGCCGATCTGACCGGCGCTTCGCCGCGCGCGGTCTATAACGCCGGTATCTCGCGGACCTTTCAGCGCTCCCGCCTCTCGCTGCCGCTCTCGATCTTCGACAACATCATGATCGGCAACCACAAGCGCCTCAATCAGGGCCTGTGGTTCAACCTGATGCGGCGCAAGGCTTTCAAGGCCGAGTTCGAGGAGAATTATCGCGCGGCCGCAAAGCTCGCCGAGATCTTCGAGCCGCGCCTCGCCAAGATGATGTTCCAGCCGGTTGGCGCGCTGCCGATGATCGACCGCCGCCGCATCGAAATCTGCCGCGCGCTCGTCAGCCAGCCGAAGCTCCTGCTTCTCGACGAGCCTTCGGCCGGCATGACGCACGAGGAAACCAAGGCGCTGATGGACGACATCATGCAGGTGCGCGGCCTCAACCGCGACCTCACCATCGTCATCGTCGAGCACGAAATGGGCGTCATCGAGCGCATCACCGATCGCTGCGTGGTGCTCAATTTCGGCCGCAAGATCGCCGAAGGGCCGTATCGCGAGGTCGCCGCCGACCGCGAAGTCCAGGAAGCCTATCTGGGGGTGGCGTGATGACCGGACGTCTGGAAATCGAAAACATCTACACCGCCTACGACAAGGCCGACGTGCTCGACGGTGTCTCGCTCAAGATCGAGCCGGGCAGCATCACCTGCCTCCTCGGCTCGAACGGCTCGGGCAAGACGACGCTGATCCGTTCGATTCTCGGCCTCACGCCGCCGCGCACCGGCCGCGTCATGTTCGAGGGCACCGACATCACCAAGCTGCCGACGCATAAAGTGATTGCGTCGGGCATTGCTTGCATTCCCGAAGGCCGCAAGGTGTTTCCGAAGCTGAACGTCGAGGAAAATTTGCGGCTCGGCGCCTATCAGGAAGCATCCGAGGACGTCACGCGCTCGCGCATGGAAGAAATCTACAAGCTGTTTCCGCGCCTTCTCGAGCGGCGCGATCAGCTTGCCGGAACGATGTCGGGCGGCGAGCAGGCGATGGTTTCGATCGGCCGCGGCCTGATGAGCGCGCCGAAACTGCTCCTGATCGACGAGCCGTCGCTGGGGCTCTCGCCGCTCTTCGTCAAGGAGAACTTCAACATCATCCGGCAGATCAACGAGCGCGGCATCACCGTCTTTCTCGTCGAGCAGAACGTCCATCAGACGCTGGCGATCTCGCACTATGGATATGTGCTGTCGAAAGGCCGCGTCGTCGCCAGCGGCACGCCGCAGGAACTCGCAAGCCGCGACGAAGTGCGCGAAGCCTATTTCGGCTGAAACGGCGGCGGAAGAAGCGGGCGCGTTTCGCGCAACGCGCCCGTTATGATAGACAGCCTGCGACTCGTGAGTTGATTGAGGCCGTTTTCTGTTTTCCGACCCATGAACGTGCGACCCAAATCATCCGCCATGCGCCGCGGCCCTCGAAGAGGGTGGCTGCCCCGGCTGCTCGGCGGCGAGATCGCCGTGCTCAATCCCGGTTATTTCGCGCTGGTGATGGCGACGGGCATTATCTCGAACGCGATGTTCTTCACCGGCCATCACGGCGTCTCGAACGTATTGTTTGCGCTGAACGCCGTGTTCCTCGTCTGGCTCATCGCCGCGACCATATGGCGCGCGCTTGGATATCGCGCGGCGCTCTGGCGCGATCTTGTCAATCCGCGCCGGGTGTTTTCGTTCTTCACCATTGTCGCCGCGCTCGATGTATTCGGCGGCGGACTTTGCCTGCGCGGGGAGGGCGGGATTGCCGTCTTCATCTGGTTCACCGCCTTCGCGCTGTGGTTCGTGCTGCTCTATTTCAGCTTCGGCGTGCTCGCGATCCGCAACAAGGAGGACGAAGCGAATGTCATTCACGGCGGCTGGCTGATCGCGATTGTCGGCACTGAATCGCTCGTTATCCTCGGCTCGCAGATTTCGCCGTGGCTCGGCGGCCATGCCGCGGCCATGTCTGTGCTCACCCATATGCTGTGGGGCGTCGGGCTCGGGCTCTATGGCATCTTCATCACGCTGTTCGCGCACCGCATGTTCTTCTTCCGGGTCGAGCCCTCGGACCTTTCGCCGCTGCTCTGGGTGGTGATGGGCGCGGGCGCGATCGCCACCAATGCCGGCTCGGTGCTGATCCTCACCGAAACCACGCTGCCGTTCCTGCAATCGGTCCGGCCGTTCATCGACGGCGCGACGCTATTGATGTGGGCGTGGAGCGCATGGCTCATTCCGCTGCTCGTGATGCTCGACATCTGGAAGCACGCCGTTCGAGGCATACCGTTCGCCTATACGCCGATGCTGTGGAGCTTCGTCTTTCCGCTCGGCATGTTTGCGCTGGCAAGCGGCCGGCTGTCGCTCGCATCCGACTTCACGCCGCTCGGCGCCGTCGCCTACACGATGGTGTGGATCGCGCTCGCTGCCTGGTTGGTGACCGCGATCGGCCTTGCCGGTGCGATTTCGCGCAGCGTCACGGCAGCGCGCTCGGCTTGAAAAGGTGGGGTGATTCGCGCCTGATTCGACTTTTTGATAAGAGCCCGCCTTCGGATCGTCACATTGCAAACCAAAACGTAAACCTTGCGTGCAGCGCAACGATCTTCCGTTTATCCGGGACTCGCGAAAGATATGTTCGCAAAACCTTGCGCAGACTCATTTTCGGCAAGTTAGGCCCGATCCTGGCTCATTTTCGCCGTTTTGGTTCCGGGTTCCATCTAAACCTTTTTTCCTATTCCCGGTCACTTTGACGCCACGACCTCGCCCCGTTGGGCCCGCACCCCATTGCGCGTTCAACGACTTAAGGAGATGAGATGAAAGTTGTGGTGGTGGGAACTCTTCTGGCCGCGGTCGCGATTGCGGGTCCGGCGGAAGCCAAAACCAAACGTCGGCATGTTGCGCAACAGCAACAGGCTGCGGCACAACCGTTCGCAAATCCGTTCGGTTTCAATCCGTTTCTCAACGCGGCGGCCTATTCGCCCGCCGCAGCCGGCACCCGGACCAAAATGCGGCATCGCCGCGCCGCGCAGCGCAACGCTGCGACCCAGGTTGCCGCCAATCCGTTCAACCTTGGCGCCTTCGCCGGCGCCAGCGGTCACTCGCTGATCTCGACGGCGCGCGCCTATAGCGGCCGCAATCCGACCAACCGCTCGCGCCAGTGGTGCGGCGAGTTCATGGGGCTCGTCGTTCGTCAGAACGGCGGCAAGGTGCCCGAAGGCTATGCCAAGGCAAGTTCCTGGGCGAAGCTGCCGCGCACCACCGAACGCGTCGGCGCCGTTGCCGTCATGCCGCATCACGTCGGCATCGTCACCGGCCAGTGTGAAGGCGGCGGCGTGCAGATCATTTCGGGTAACTTCGGCCGCGCCAAGGTCGGCGAGGGCTGTATTCCGCGCTCGCGCATCATCGCGTTCGTTCAGCCGTAAGCTTGCAGCCGTAAACTTTCGCGAGCTGTGACATTCAAAAAGCCGCCGGTTCGTCCGGCGGCTTTTTATTTTTCTTTGCTGTGCCGTTGTTCGGAGGAATGGCGACCTCGGCAGGATTCGAACCTGCAACCCCCAGATTCGAAATCTGGTGCTCTATCCAGTTGAGCTACGAAGCCTGAGCCCAGCCGCGGGAATTTAACCGGATCGGCCGGGTAAATCTATCTGCGTGGTTTGGAATTAAAGCGCGCAGCTGATTTCTCGAGCCTTCTTGCGCAAGAGCGGCAGGAAACGCCCCACGATTTCGTCTCTCGAGCCGCGCTCGATCGGCGTGGTGACGTTCAGCGCGCCGACGACCCTGCCTTGCGCGTTCTCGATCGGAACGGTGATCGCCTGAACGCCGAGGCATGACTGCTCGCGCTGGAAGGCATAGCCGCTCGTGCGGCATTCCATGATCAGCGCGCGGATCTTGCCCGGATCGGTTTCGGTCTTCGGCGTCAGTGCCTTGAGCCTCATGCGGGCGAGGTATCGGTCGATGGTGTCGTCGGATTCGTAGGACAGCAGCATGCGGCCGGTCGCGGTGCAGTAGACGGGGAGGCGGATGCCCGGCGGCGTGTCGGGCTTGATCACGCGCTCGATCAGCACGCGCGCCAGCATGACGACATCGTCGCCGTCGAGGATTGCCGTGCCGCAGGAAGCGTTGAGCGTCGCCGAAACTTCCTCGAGCCGCGACTTCGAGGCGCGGGCGAGCGGCACCGAACTCAGATAGGAATAACCGAGCGAAAGCACCTTCGGCGTCAGCGCGAAGATGCGGCCATCGTTTTCGACGTAACCGAGCGTTTCGAGCGTGATCAGCGAGCGCCGCACCGTTGCGCGCGCAAGCCCGACGCGCCGTGCGATTTCGGCGAGCGTCGCGGGCTGGCCGTCTTCGCCAAGAGCGCGAATAACCGCGAGACCACGCGCGAGAGCGGTGACGAAATCGGGCTGGTCTTCAAGAGAAGCGGAAGAAGATAGCGTGATCTGATCCATAGCCGAACCATTCCGGTTGTCGTACCGCCGGGCTTTGTGGCTGTATCATATTACAGCATGAAAACCGCCACGCGGAAATAAAAATCGAACGCATCTTCGCTTCCGCTCGCGGGTAAAAGATGGCGTAAAGGCAACAATCCCAACGCCGGAAGCGAAGATGCCCGAAGCTTTTATCTGCGATTTCATCCGTACGCCGATCGGCCGTTATGGCGGGGCGCTGGCAAATGTCCGCGCTGACGACCTCGCGGCCATTCCGCTGCGAGCCCTGATGACCCGCAACGGCTCGGCCGACTGGACGAAATTAGACGACGTTTTTCTGGGCTGTGCAAATCAGGCGGGCGAGGACAACCGCAACGTCGCGCGCATGAGCCTTTTGCTCGCGGGCTTGCCGGTGAATGTGCCGGGCGTGACGTTCAATCGCCTGTGCGCTTCGGGCCTTGAGGCGGTAGGCGCCGCCGCGCGCGCGGTGAAAGCGGGCGAAGCCGATTTCATGATCGCGGGCGGCGTTGAATCGATGTCGCGCGCGCCCTTCGTCATGGGCAAGGCGGCGGAAGCCTTCACGCGCAACGCCGAAATTTACGACACCACAATCGGCTGGCGCTTCGTCAATCCGGTGCTGAAGCAGCAATACGGCGTCGATTCGATGCCGGAGACCGGCGAAAATGTCGCGGCGGAGTTTCAGGTCTCGCGCGAGGATCAGGACAAGTTCGCATTGCGCTCGCAACAGCGCGCGGCAAAAGCGCAAAGCAGCGGCTACTTCGACGCCGAAATCGTGCCAGTGCAGATTGCCGGCAGGAAAGACGTCACGCTCGTGACGCGCGACGAGCATCCGCGCGATACGACGCTGGAAGCGCTCGCAAAGTTAAAGACGCCGTTTCGCAATCCCGGCACGGTGACGGCGGGCAACGCCTCCGGCGTCAATGACGGCGCCTGCGCGCTGATTATTGCCTCGGAACAAGCGGCGAAGGCGCATGGCCTCACGCCGCGCGCGCGTATCCTCGGCATGAGCGCGGCGGGCGTGCCGCCGCGCATCATGGGCATCGGCCCGGTGCCGGCGACCGAAAAACTTGCCGCCAAACTCAAGCGCAAGGTTTCGGATTTCGATGTCATCGAACTCAACGAGGCCTTCGCGAGCCAGGCGATTGCCGTCTTGCGCCAGCTTGGCGTCGCCGAAGATGCCGCTCACGTAAATCCGCATGGCGGCGCGATCGCGCTCGGCCATCCGCTCGGCATGTCGGGCGCGCGCATTGCCGGAACCGCGATGCATGCGCTCGAAGAAATGGGCGGCAAGCTTGCGCTCGCGACGCTTTGCGTCGGCGTCGGGCAGGGCGTCGCGCTGGCGATGGAAAAAGTTTAGATCCCGAAAAGCGGGAACCGGTTTTCGGAAAGGATCATGCCCCGATAAGACTAGCCGCGCCCGCGCGCCGAGCGCGCCGGCTTCACTTTCAGCTCGATCCAGTTGCGAAGTTCCTGGATGCGAAGCTCGCGCTGGGTGATCGCGCTGTCGAGGCCGTGCCGCCAGCCCAGCCGCCGGTTACCCGGATCTTCGGCGAGCGTATCGACGTCGTTGATAAAGAGCGTCGCGTCCTCGTTGCTGGCGAAGAATCCTTCCGTCACCAGCGCGCCGTTCAGCCGTTTGAGGATCGCGGAAATATCGCGGAACTCGTATTCGGGGTGATATTGCACGCCCCAGGCGACGCCGCCTTCATACTCGATCTCGGCGGCCTGCACGCCCGAGTGATCGTTCATCGCGAGCACCTTGCCCTTGAGCGGGAGCGCCGCGACTTCGTCGAGATGCACGGTCAGCGCCTCGAATACCGCCGGCTTTTCCTTGAACATCGGATGATTGAGGCCCGCCTCGGTGAGGCGGATGCGGCGGCCGAAGCCGATTTCGCGGCCGCGCGGGTTTTTATGCACCGTCCCGCCGGCCGCGACGGTCGCGACCTGCAGGCCCCAGCAACTGCCGAAGATCGGCGTCTTGGCGCGGTAGGCGCTGCGCGCAAGCTCGATCTGCGGCTCGATGGCGGGCCCGCCGTCATAGACATGCAGCGCGGAACCGGTAATCGCGACGCCGTCGTAACTCTCAATGCCCGCATCGGGGAGATTGGCGCCGGGATCGGCCGGAAAGCAGATGTCGATGGCGGCTTCAGGCCACAGCTCGTGCAGCAGTTTCGCGTAACCGTCGCTCGCCGGTTTGCCGCCGGCGGCGATCTGACGTGCGCGTCCTTCGGAGGTGTTTCCTTCAGCGACAAGGAGGCGTGGCGTACTCATGCAGCAAGTGTAAACCCAACTGATGAACAAAATTTATCCGTACGCCTTACCTAGGTTCCGCTTTGCGGCGAAACCGGGGAAATCAGCCGCGCAATTCCTCACGCTCGCGTGAGAGCCATTGGCATTCGCGCGCGGTGGGTTAGCATGTCGATCGCGGATGACGCTGCGGAAGGAAGCATGAGCGGGGAACAGGCGGGGCACGCTGAATACGATCTCGCGATTGTGGGCGGCGGCATCAACGGCTGCGGTATCGCGCGCGACGCCGCCGGGCGCGGCCTGAAGGTGCTGCTCGTCGAGCAGGGCGATCTTGCGGGCGGGACATCCTCGGCTTCGACCAAGCTCATTCACGGCGGCCTGCGCTATCTCGAACACTACGAGTTTTCGCTGGTCAGGAAATCGCTGGCCGAGCGCGAGCGGCTGATGAAACTCGCGCCGCATCTCGTGCGGCCGATGCGTTTCGTGCTGCCTTTCGTGAAAGGCGATCGCCCCGCGTGGATGCTGCGCGCCGGTTTCTGGCTTTACGATCATCTCGCGCGCTCGTCATTGCCGAAGACGCGCGTTCTCGACCTTGCCGACGATCCCGCGGGCGTGCCGCTGAAACCGGGGTTTCATCTCGGCTTCGAGTATTCCGACTGCACCACCGATGACGCGCGGCTTGTCATCGCCAATGCGATCGGCGCGCGCGAGAAGGGCGCGGCGATCCGCACGCATACGAGGCTCACCGCCGCGCGGCGCGAAGGCGATCGCTGGCGGCTCATCCTGCAATCCGGCGGCGTCCGGCAGATCGCAAGCGCGCGCGTGCTCGTGAACGCCGCGGGCCCGTGGGCGGCGCGGCTTAACGAAATCATGCTGCACCTCCCGGCCGACCACGCCATCCGGCTCGTGAAGGGCAGCCATATCGTCGTGCCGCGCCTGCACGCGCATGAGCGCGCTTATTTCTTTCAGAACGACGATGGCCGTCTCGTCTTCGCCATTCCCTATCAGGACAGCTTCACGCTGATCGGCACCACCGAGGTCGATGTCGGCGACGAGCCGGAAATGCCGTTCGCGAGCGCCGAGGAAATTATGTATCTCTGCGCCGTCGCCTCACGCTATTTCCGCACGCCGGTCGAGCCGTCGAAGGTTGTGTGGCATTTCGCCGGAATTCGCCCGCTCGTCGATGACGGCGCGGGCAACGCCGCCGATGTCACGCGCGACTTCACCATCGCGCTCGACGGCAAATCCGGCGAGCCGCCGCTTCTCAGCGTGCTCGGCGGCAAGCTCACGACCTACCGCAGGCTGGCGGAAGCCGTGCTCGACAAGCTCGGCAAATATTTTGTCTTGCAACCGCCATGGACGGCGAGCGAGCCGTTGCCCGGCGGCGACTTTGACGAGCGCGGCGTTGCCGGCCTGATCGCCGATATCCGCGAGCGCCACACTTATATTGACGAGCCGCTCGCGCGGCGGCTTGCGTTTTCCTATGGCACGCGCGCCTGGAAGATGATCAGCGAAACGAAAAACGAAGCCGGCCTCGGCCCCCGCCTTGTGGGCAATCTGCACCGCATCGAACTGGACTATCTGAGGAGCGAGGAATGGGCCAAGACGGCGGACGACATTCTGTGGCGGCGGACGAAACTCGGCCTCGCCGCGACGCCCGCCGAATTGAGCGCCTTGAAAAAGGCGCTCGAAGCGCCGGTCGCGCTCGCGAGTTGATTGCCCCATGAGCCACATCCTCGCCATCGATCAGGGCACGACCTCGAGCCGCGCCATTGTCTTCGACGAGCGGCTTGCGCCGGTCGCGGCCGGCCAGCAGGAATTCGCCCAGCATTATCCCGAGCCCGGCTGGGTCGAGCACGACGCCGAGGAAATCTGGACGAGCACGGTCGCGACGGTGCGCGCGGCGCTCGCGCAGGCGAAACTTTCCGCGCAAAACATCGCCGCCATCGGCATCACCAACCAGCGCGAAACGACGGTGATCTGGGAGCGCGCGACGGGAAAACCCATTCATCGCGCCATCGTCTGGCAGGATCGCCGCACCGCGGATGTGTGTGCAAGATTGCGCGGCGAGGGCGCCGGGCAAAAAGTCACCGCGCGCACCGGCTTGCTGCTCGATCCCTATTTCTCCGCGACGAAAATCGCCTGGATCCTCGACCGCGTTGAGGGCGCGCGCGCCGCTGCCGAGGCGGGCAAGCTCGCCTTCGGCACCATCGACAGCTTTCTGCTTTATCGTCTCACCGGCGGCAAGGTGCATGCCACCGACGCGACCAATGCTTCGCGCACGCTCTTGCTCGATCTCGACACGGCGGCGTGGGACGGCGAGATGTGCCGGATGCTGCGCGTGCCGAAGGCGCTGCTGCCCGAAGTGCGCGACAACGCCGCCGATTTCGGCGTGACTGACGCTTCGCTGTTCGGCGCGGCCATCCCGATCCGCGCCATGATCGGCGATCAGCAGGCGGCGGCGGTCGGGCAGGCCTGCGTCGTGCCGGGCATGATGAAATCGACTTACGGCACCGGCTGCTTCGCGCTGCTGCACACCGGCGGCAAGCCGGTGCGCTCCAAACACCGCCTGCTCTCGACGATTGCCTATCAGCTCGGCGGCAAGCGCGCCTATGCGCTCGAGGGCTCGATCTTCGTCGCGGGTGCCGCCGTGCAATGGCTGCGCGACGCGATGGGCGTCATCCGTTCTTCCAGCGAAACCGACGCGCTCGCCGCCAAAGCCAATCCCAAGGAAGAAGTCGTCATCGTTCCCGCCTTCACGGGCCTGGGCGCGCCGTGGTGGGACGCCGAAGCGCGCGGCGCGATCTTCGGCCTCACGCGCGAGAGCGGCGCGGCGGAACTCGCCAAAGCCGTGCTCGACAGCGTCGCCTATCAGACCGCCGACCTCCTGGATGCCATGCACGCCGATTGCCCCGGCATGAAGGAAAGCACGGTGCTGCGCGTCGATGGCGGCATGGTCGCGAGCGATCTCACCATGCAGGGCCTTGCCGACATCCTGGGCGCGCCGGTTGACCGGCCGCGCGCCGCCGAAATGACGGCGCGGGGCGCGGCCTATCTCGCCGGCCGCGCCGCCGGCATCTGCCCCGATCTCGACGGGCTCGAAAAATTATGGGCGCTGGATCGGCGTTTCACGCCACAAATCGGCGCCGATCTCAGGGCAAAGAAACTTGCGCGCTGGCGCGACGCTGTCGCGCGGGCGCGCACACGCTGATGTAAGATGGAATTTGCTCGGGGACCGGAGGCTGGATGAATTACACGCAGGATATTTCGCGCGCCCTGAAGAGCGGCCATCGCGGCGGGGTGTTCGATCAGGCTTTCCATGAGGTGCTCTTCCGCACCGAACCCGCACTCGAAAAGCTCCGCGCCCTTTATGCGAGCCGCACGCTGCCCTTGCTGCGGCTCCCCGAGCGCACCAGCGATTATCCCGAACTCAGGAAAGCGGCGGCAAAGCTCAGGAAAGCGAGCGACGTCGTATTCCTTGGCACTGGCGGCTCGAGCCTCGGCGGCCAGGCGCTTTGCCAGCTTGCCGATTATGCCGTGCCGGGCCTCGGCGTGCTGCGCGGCAAGCCGCGCCTGCATTTTTTCGACAACCTCGACCCGAAGACATTTGAAGCCGCGCTGAAGAAACTGCCGCTCAGGACGGCGCAATTCGTCGCGATCTCAAAATCCGGCGGCACCGGCGAAACGCTGATGCAAACGATCGCCGTCATCGCCGCGCTGAAAAAGGCCGGGCGCGGCAAGCGCATCAAGGAACACTTGCTCGGGCTCTCGGAGCCCGCGCAGCCCGGCAGGAAAAACGGCCTGCGTGCGCTCCTGGAAGATTTCGGCTGCGAACTGCTCGAACACGACACCGGCGTCGGCGGCCGCTTCTCGGCGCTCACCAATGTCGGCCTGCTGCCCGCCGCCGTGCTCGGCCTCGATGTGAAAAAAATTCGCGCGGGCGCGAGCGAGACGCTCGCGCCGCTTTTGACGCAGCGCCCGGCGAAGGAAATTCCGTTTGCGCTGGGCGCCGCGCTTTCCGTCGCCGCGAGCGCGGAGGGCAAAACGATTCAGGTGTTGCAGGCTTACGCCGATCGCTGCGAGCGCTTCACGCGCTGGTGGGTGCAGCTCTGGGCCGAAAGCCTCGGCAAGAACGGCAAGGGCACGACGCCGGTCGCGGCGCTCGGCCCGGTCGATCAGCACAGCCAGTTGCAGCTCTGGCTCGCGGGCCCGCGCGACAAGCTGTTCAGCATTCTCACGGTGGATGCGGCGAACACCGGCCCGCGCATCGACAAGAAGCTCGCGACCCTCGCGGGCGAGAAGGATTTCGGCGGCAGGAAAATCGGCGATCTCGTCGCCGCGCAAGGCCGCGCCACCGCCGACACTTTGGCGAAGAACGGCTGCCCGGTGCGCACCTTTCACGTGGCGAGGCTCGATGAGCGCGCGCTCGGCGGCCTGATGATGCACTTCATGCTGGAGACGATCGTCGCCGCGCATCTTCTCGGCGTCGATCCGTTCGATCAGCCGGCGGTGGAAGAGGGCAAGGTGCTGGCGAAGCAGTACCTCGCGGAAAAATGAAGCATGATCCCGAAGCGGCAATCGTGTCCGGCCAGGATCGTGTCCGGCCAGGATCATGCTCAATAAGCCTGTGAAGAGCGGGGATGGTTTTCGCCATCCCCAGCTAAGCCGTTAATTTTACTGGATTTTGCGGCGAGACTCACACAGCTTTTCCACATGCCTGTTCGCCAGCTTTCCGAAGCCGTCATCAACCGTATCGCCGCCGGCGAAGTCGTCGAGCGGCCGGCGTCGGTCGTGAAAGAGCTGGTCGAGAACGCGCTCGATGCCGGCGCCCGCCGCATCGAGGTCGTGCTTTCGGGCGGCGGCCAGCGGCTCATTCGCATCACCGATGACGGCGCGGGCATGCCGCCCGAGGATTTGCAGCTCGCCGTCGATCGCCACGCGACCTCGAAACTGCCCGATGACGATCTGCATTCGGTATCCACGCTCGGTTTTCGCGGCGAGGCGCTCCCCTCCATCGGCGCCGTCGCCAGACTCTCGATCGTCACACGCACCAAGGGCGCCTCGAGCGCGAGCGAGATCGTCGTCGATGGCGGCCGCAAGGGCGCGGTGAAGCCCGCGGCGCTCACCGGTGGCACGCGCATCGAGGTGCGCGATCTCTTTTATGCCACGCCGGCGCGATTGAAATTCATGAAGTCCGAACGCGCCGAGACGGCGGCGGCGGTCGACGCGGTAAAGCGCCTTGCGCTCGCGCGGCCCGATGTCACCTTCATCATCGCCGCCGAGGATCGCCCGGCCATCACTTACGCGGCGCAGAAGGATGATGCTGAAGGCAGGCTCCTGCGCATGGCCGATGTGCTCGGCGCTGATTTGAAAGAGAACGCCGTCGCGGTCGAAGGCGAGCGCGAGGGCGCGAAACTTTCCGGCATCGCCGGCTTGCCGACGTTCTCGCGCGCCAATTCGCTTTCACAATATCTCTTCGTCAACGGCCGCCCGGTGCGCGATAAAGTTCTCCTAGGCGCGGTGCGCGGCGCCTATGCCGATCTTTTGCACGGCGATCGTCATCCGGTCGTGGCGCTGTTTCTTAACCTCGATCCGCGCGAAGTGGACGTGAACGTGCATCCGGCGAAAACCGAAGTGCGCTTCCGCGACTCCGGCCTCATCCGCGCGCTGATCGTCCGCAGCCTGCAGGATGCGCTCGGCACCGGCGCGCGCCGCTCGTCCACCATGGGCGCGGCGCGGCTCGTATCGTTCGCGCGGCCCGCGCGTTATGCCCGGCCGTCCTATGCGCCGTGGCGCGGCAGCGCCGCGCCTGTGCCGCCGCCGCTGCAGCGCGGTTTTGCCGAAGCGGCGCAGGAAGCCTTTGCGAGTTTTGCACCTTCGGCCGATGCACGCGCTTCCGTTGCGCCCGCCGCGCCCGATCTCCTCGACAAGCCGCTTGGCGCTGCCCGCGCGCAGGTGCACGAAACCTATATTGTCGCGCAGACGCGCGACGGCCTCGTCATCGTCGATCAGCACGCCGCCCATGAGCGGCTCGTCTATGAGAAACTGAAGGCGGCGATCGAGCGCGACGGCGTCGCGCGCCAGATCTTGCTCGTTCCTGCCGTTGTCGAGGTCGGCCCTGACAATGCCGCGGCGCTCGTCGAGCGCGCCGGGGATCTTGCCCAAATGGGCCTCGTCATCGAGGCTTTCGGCAGCGGCGCCGTGCTGGTGCGCGAGCAACCGGCGCTGCTCGGCGACACCGATATCGAATCCTTGATCCGCGATCTTGCCGAGCACATGGCCGAATGGGACGCGGCGCTGCCGCTCGAGCGGCGCTTGCTCGCCGTCGCATCTTCGATGTCGTGTCACGGCTCGGTGCGGGCCGGGCGTCTCTTGAAGCCCGACGAGATGAACGCGCTCCTGCGCGAGATGGAAGCGACCGATTACGCCGGTCAGTGCAATCACGGCCGCCCGACCTATATCGAGCTCAAGCTTTCCGACATCGAGAAGCTATTCGGCCGGCGCTAGCCGCAAAAGAATAATCTCGCTGTCGCCGTATTGCCGCCGCTCCATCTCCTGGAAACCTTCCGGCGTCTGGAACGCCGCCTTCACCGCCTCCTCGACGACGATGAGCGCGCCAGCAGCAAACCAGCCGCCGGCTCGCGCGCTGGCAACCGATTTTTCCGCAAGCCCCTTGCCATAGGGCGGATCGCAGAACACGAGATCGAACGGCGCGAGCGCGCCGATCTCGCCCATCTTCGAGGCGTCGCGCCGGAAGATTTTTGTGACGCCCGTAAGCGACAGCGCCTCGATATTGGCGCGGATCAGGCCGCGCGCCTCCGCGCCTTCATCGACGAACAGCGCGAACTTCGCGCCGCGCGAGAGCGCCTCGCACCCGAGCGCGCCGGTACCGGCGAAGAGGTCGAGCACGCGCGCATCGGTGATCGGATCGCCGTAAGCGTGAGCGAGGATGTTGAAGATCGACTCGCGCAGCTTGTCCGACGTCGGCCGGATCGCCTGCGACGACGGGCTCTTCAGCGTGCGCCCGCGAAACTGTCCGCCGACGATGCGCATCAGTCGCGCCGCCCGCGCGCATAGAATTTCTTGCGCGCCGTTTCCTTGCGGTCGCGCTCGCGGCGATGCTCGGGCTTGTGCTTGCCGCCTTTATGTTTTGCGTCTTTGTGTTTGCCGCCCATATGCCTGTCGTTATTGTGCCTGTCGCTATTGTGCCTGTCGTTCTTTAGCCTATCGTTCTTGGGCGGAAATTTTCCATGCCGGGCGCGCGCGGGCGTCTTCTTTCCTTCGAGCGATTTGCGGGCAGGGCGTTCGGGCATCTGCTCCGGCTCGCGCTCGCGAACCGGCGCGTCGAAATCCGCGCCCGATTGCCGGATGATTTTCTCGCCGAGCTGCTCGTGCAGCACGCGGCCCTTCACTTCCTCGACGGCGCCGGGCTTCAATTCGCCCAGCTGAAACGGCCCGTAGGAAACGCGGATCAGACGGTTCACCGTGAGGCCGAGCGCGCGCAGCACATTCCGGATCTCGCGGTTCTTACCCTCGCGCAGCGTCATCGTCATCCACGCATTCGCGCCCTGCGCGCGGTCGAGCGTTGCCCTGATCGGCCCGTATTCGACGCCATCGACGCGAATGCCCTTGTTGAGCTTGTCGAGCGCATCCTGTGTGATGCGGCCATTGGCGCGGACGCGATAGCGCCGCTGCCAGCCGGTCTCCGGCAATTCCAGAACGCGCTTGAGGCCGCCGTCATTGGTGAGCAGCAACAGGCCTTCGCTGTTGAGATCGAGCCGCCCGACCGAAACGACGCGCGGCAGGTGCGAGGGCAGCGCCGCGAACACCGTGGCGCGGTCGCGCTCGTCGCGGTTGGTCGTCACGAGCCCCCTGGGCTTGTGATAGAGAAAAAGCCGGGTGCGCTCGCGCACCGGCAGCGGCTTGCCGTCCACCACGATCTTGTCGCGCGGCGACACGGTGAAAGCGGGGGAGGCGAGCGTCTCGCCGTTCACCGCGACGCGCCCTGCGAGAATCCACGTTTCCGCCTCGCGCCGCGAGCAAAGCCCGGCGCGCGCCATCACTTTCGCGATGCGCTCTTGGGCAATGCGCTCTTTATTGTCGTTCTCGTTGGGCTTGCGGTTCATGCAGTGTCCGTGCGAAGCGCTAGACAACAAGGCTCTAGCACGAAGGGGTCGGGAAGCGAATGCGCGAGCCGGGCTTTATGGACGAGGCGCTCGAGATTGCCGCCGCCGCGATGCGCGCGGGCGAGGTGCCGGTCGGCGCCGTCGTCGTGCGCAATGGCGAAATCGTCGCGCGCGCCGATAACCGCACGCTGCGCGACCGCGACCCGGCGGGACATGCAGAGATCATCGCGCTGCGCGAGGCGGCGAAGAAGCTCAACACCGAGCGGCTCACCGATTGCGATCTCTATGTCACGCTCGAGCCTTGCACCATGTGCGCGGCGGCGATTTCCTTCGCGCGCATCCGCCGTCTTTATTATGGGGCGTCCGATCCGAAGGGCGGCGCGGTCGAGTCCGGCGTGCGCTTTTTCGCGTCGCCGGCCTGCCATCACCGGCCGGAAGTCTATGGCGGTATTCAGGGAAGCCGTGCCGCGGAGCTGTTGCGCGCCTTTTTCGCCGCCAGGCGCTGAGTGCCGCAGGTTGTGCGTTGCAGATTGTCAGCGGGTGGGCGCGCGCCTACGCTCCCCCTCCATAGGCTCAATCATTATACGCTCAAGGGGAATTGCATGAAGAAATTCGTGATCGCCCTGATGCTTTTGTGGCCTTTCATCGCCGTTCAGCAAACCGCCGCCGCCGAGAAGATCGGCGCCGTCATCGGCGCCGGCATCACCTGCACCGGCAAACTTCCGGATAAAGTCAGCGCGCGCTTCATGCGTCAGGTCAAGCGCGCTTGCGAGAAGCGCGGAACCTGCACGATCCGCGCGACTTATATCAGCGGCGCGCGCAAACTCGCCCGTTACGGCTGCACCGATTTCTATGTCGTCGCGAAATGCGGTGCGGCGAACAAGGAATTCCGCTCCAAGGCGATCAAGGGCAAGTTGCGAATTACCTGCTGAGCGCTCGGCCGGGCCGGAACGAGGCGCGGCCATCGCCTCAATGCGGCTCGATTTGCTGGTATGATTTAACGCGCCAGCATGGAGGGTGAGCGATGCCGAAGCCGATCGAACACGACAAGGTTCAGGATCTCATCCGTCAGGTGCGTGAGCAGTCCGATGCGCTCGCCGACAGGGGCGTTGATCCTCTCGCGCTCGAAGCGCATATCGAGAAGTTGGAAGCCGAAATGCAAAAGCCCGAGCCCGATCACGGCGCGGTATCGGATACGCTCGCCGCGCTCGAAACCACGGTCGGCGCGGCGGAAGAAGATCTGATGTCGAAGGGCGTGCTGCAGCTTCTCAACCAGATTCTCGGGACGGGTGTGCCGAACCCATAGGCGCGGCTCCGTTTCTCATGGCCGGGCATGGCCCGCGAGGACGGACGTGAACGCCCTTGTGGCCGGTTCGCCCCGATAAATGAGCTTCGCATTTTCAGGCAGAATGCCCGCAACACGTGCGGGAGACGAAATGGAACAAGAAGCTTGACATTTCCTGCTGATAGGACTATATTCACTTGGTCTTTTCCCACGAGGGGCGTCTCCGGAGGCGTCTTGAGATGCGGGAAGGAACGGTGGCTTTGCAGAGGTTCGCAGCCTTTGCATCGCGGCCCAAGCTGCGTGTTCCCGGCGAAGATGGCTCTTCGCCACGGACGCCGGTGACATTGTCCGAGGGCTCATCCGGGTCGTCGGCCGGTGTTGAGCGTCGAAAG
>DATMFI010000023.1:0-17020 GCA_035556215.1 Xanthobacteraceae bacterium
GGGCGCGCCAGTTCCTTCCGTTCATCCCGGAATTTCACTCCCAGCACATCGGGGCCGCAAGTGTTTGCGACAACGCCTTCGCCTGCCGTTTCCCAGCCGAGCCTGCATGGCCTCGGGCTTGCAAAGCCTTGCAAGGAACAAGGCCAAACAAGCGCGGAACGGGAAAGTTATCTCATGACGATACAGGCGATGCTTCAAAGCGGGACAATCCGTCTTTCGAGCCCCTGGTTACGTGCGCCATTTCGGCAACGGCGGGCCGCGAAAGCATCGCGGCCGCGGCGCGGCGGTTCGCGCTGGGCCCTAGTCGCGCTTCTCCTGATCGCTGCCGATATCGCCCTTGCTGTGGCCGTCTGGTCCATTGTCCAGCACTTCGCCCTCTAGGAGCGATCTGAGTTTTGCGCGCGAGCGCATGAGCATTCCGGCAAGATAGGCGATCTGGCTGAAGAGCAGCGCGGCGATCAACGGAAGCGCGCCATCTCTGAATCCGAAGCCGTAGTGCTGCAAAATAATCGCGGCTGAAAAAGCGACGGCGAGCGAGACGAGTTCGAGAACGAACCTTTTGATCCACACACCGATGACGAATCCGAACAACGCACTCGCCGTCACCAGCAACAACTCCAGACCCATCTTCCGCTCCCGCCACGATTTCGTCCCGTGCCGGTATGTTGCGGATTGGGCTTCGAGAACAGGACTATGGGGCGAACGCGCACAGCGATCGGGCAATATCCTTAATCGTTTCAAAGCAATTCAATAGCGCTGTAATTTTTATGGACGGCTCGCCGTCCCGGTATCTGCGCGCCCGGCGCAAGAAGATCGAAAGCGGCGCACAGCAGGCCGTTTGGCAATATCGGGAATAAGATATATATCTGATACCACTTTAAGAGCGAGACACGATGCCGGCCAAGCTTGCGATCAAGCGCGTTTACGAGAAGCCCGCGAAAGGCGACGGCGTGCGTATTCTCGTCGACCGGCTGTGGCCGCGCGGCGTCAGCAAGCAAAAGGCTGCCGTCGATCTTTGGCTGAAGGACATCGCGCCGAGCGCCGATTTACGCAAATGGTTCGGCCACGATCCCGAGCGCTGGACGGAATTCCGCCGCCGCTACCGTGCCGAGTTGAAAGCCAACAAGGATGCGGTGAAGGCGTTGCGGGCGGAACTGAAAGTGCCACGCGTGACGCTGCTCTATGCCGCGCATGATGCCGACCACAACAATGCCCGCGTGCTCGCCGAATATCTCGGTGGCCGGCGCGGCTGAAGACTGAAGCAGAGGATGGACTACCGTCGATGAGCTATACGCAACTGACCGCCGAACGCCGCGCCGCGATGACGAAAGAAATCCAGCAGGAGACCGGCATCGACGAGGCGGTAATTCATGATCTGGTGCATTCGTTCTACGCGCGCGTGCGTAAGGATCCGCTGATCGGCCCGATCTTCAACAATCACGTTGCCGACTGGGACAAGCATCTTGCCCAGATGTGCAGCTTCTGGTCGTCGGTCGCGCTGATGAGCGGCACCTATCACGGCCAGCCGATGCAGAAACATCAGCCGCTTCCGGCGGACGGCCGCCATTTCGATCGCTGGCTCGAACTTTTTGAGGATACCGCGAACAAGCGCTGCTCGCCGAAAGCGGCGATGCATTTCATCGAGCGCGCGCGCCGTGTCGCGCAAAGCCTTGAACTCGGCATGGCGTCGTCGCGCGGCGTGATGCTGATGAAGGGCGAGCGGTTGCATCGCCCCGATCTTGATGCAGCGGAATAGTCAGGCGGGCTGTCCGAGCGTCGCCATCAGGGCGCTCACGCCGCTCCAGCCGATCTGGATGCCGATGCAGATCAGGATGAAGGCCGAAAGCCGCACCAGAACATTGATGCCGACCTTGCCGAGAAATTTCGCGAGCGGTCCGGCAAAGCGATAACAAACGTAGATCGACAGCGCGACGGCGGCGAGCCCGAGGATCGCCGCGGCGATCAGCGCATATTCCGGCGATTCTCCGCTGGCCTGGCGATGACTGCCGAGGGTGAGCGCAACCGAAATCGAGCCGGGCCCGACGGTGAGCGGCAGCGTCAACGGATAAAAGCTGTCGTTGATCTCGCTTTTTTTGGCTTCCTTATGGACGGTCTCGCGTTCGGGCGCCGCTGAGCCTTCGTTCAGCAGCTTCCAACCCATCGCCGTAACCAGGAGCCCGCCCGCGACCCGGACGACCGGAATGGTGATGCCGAAGAATTCGAGGATTTCCGAGCCCAGCAGGAGCGAGCCGAGTAACAACCAAAAGCCGTTGAATGCGACGCCGCGCGCCAGCCGGTTGCGTTCCGCTTCCGAACTGCCGGAAGTGAGGCTGAGGAAGATCGGCGCGCCTCCGAGCGGGTTCACGACGGGAAACAGCGCCGCGAAGACGAGAAGAAACGCATTGATGATCTCGCTCATGAGCGCGTCCGCCCTATCGTTACCGCGAGTTTATGCGGCGGCGGCAGATTCGGGAATGGCATGTGACGGCGCGGCAAAATACGCGGGTGCCGCAAGACTCCGCCGGCTTCCGAGACCCTGCTCGCCTTAATGAGGGCTAGATTTGTTTCATCAATTCCATATATCAATAAGGCTGGCCCGAATGCCTGACCGGGGAGCAAACCTCCGGCTATCCTCACGCGGCCATTCTTTTGCAAGATCCTGTTGCAAGCCATCGCAAGCCCCGCGCCGGAAACGCTCGTTCCATGTACTTTAAATCCATCGTTCGTTTCCTGCGTGACAAGGTCAACTGGCACTATGTCGGCATCGCCATCGGCCTCACGCTGGTCGGGGTCGCCTGCATCGTTCTCTACAACATCCTGCACGATCTTGAGCCCGCCAAGGTTTACGGGGCGCTGCGCCGCACGCCGCCACACGCGCTAATCCTCGCCGGCGTTTTCGTCGCCGCAGGCTATTTCACGCTGACCTTCTACGATTATTTCGCGCTGCAGACGATCGAGAAGAAGAACATCCCGTATCGCATCGCTGCACTTGCAGGTTTCACCAGCTATTCGATCGGTCACAACGTCGGCTTCACCGCGCTCTCGGGCGGCGCGGTACGCTATCGCATCTATTCGCTCTATGGCCTGACGGTGATCGATGTCGCAAAAATCTGCGTCATCGCCGGTCTTACATTCTGGCTCGGCAACATCGCAGTGCTCGGCGTCGGCATGGCGATCGAGCCCGAAGCGGCGACGGCAATCGACCAATTGCCGTCTTCGGTAAACCGCGCCATCGGTATTGCGGCGCTGATCGGCCTCGTTCTCTATGTGCTGTGGGCCGGCATCAAGCCGCGAACCGTCGGCATCGACCAGGGCAAGCTCAACGTCACGCTGCCGACCTGCCGCCTCACGCTCGTGCAGATCGCCATCGGCGTCATCGACCTTATGTGCTGCGCGGCTGCGATGTACGTTCTGATGCCGGTATCGGAGCACATCGATTTCGTGTCGCTGTCGGTGATTTTCGTCTGCGCGACACTGCTCGGTTTCGCCAGTTCCTCACCCGGCGGCCTCGGCGTCTTCGACGCGGCGATGCTCGTGGCGCTCCTGCATTATCATCGCCACGCTCACACGCCGTTCGCGAAGGAGAGCGTGCTCGGCGCGCTGCTTCTGTTCCGTCTTTACTATTACATCGTGCCGTTCGCGATTTCGCTGACGATTCTCGGCGTCCGCGAATTCATTCTGGATCTGAAGCCGGTCGCCGAAAAGATCGCCGACGCCGAGATCTTCCATTCCAGCGAGCCGCAACCGAAGCCGCGCAAACGCCGCGCCAAACTCACGCGCAAGAAGACGACCTGAAGAAAGTTACTTGCCGAGCCCGAGCGCCCCGGCGGCAATGCCTTCGCCGACACCTTTCGGCATCTTCATCACCTTCACGTCCTTCGGCATCACGAATAGAGCGGGATCCTGCTTGACCCGCTTCAACTGCGTGATTTCGGTGATGGTCTTGAGCTTGCCGTCGATCATTGCCTGCGTGCGCAGCGGAATGTGGTCCTGCGAGAGGCAAACGATCACCGGCCCGCTGGTGTATTTATTGTCGTGCCCCGCCTTGGCGGCATCCATCTCCCACAGCTCGCATCGCTCGCCCGCCACGGTGTCTTCGCCGGTGCGCTTGCCGTTGCCGTAGACCTGGCCGTAGCTCGCCTCGCCAATGCCGACTTCCACGGCCATGTTGGACATGCCCGGGATCGCGCCGATCATGAACATCTTGCGGGTTTTGAGGTCCATGATGCCGGTGATGGTGATCCCGACATCCATCTCGATCCGCGCCTTGTCGCCCGAATGATGCATGGTCATGGTCGCGCCGCCGAGCGTCGTTGCGGTGGCCTCGAAATCGGTGGTCGGCAGCGGCACGGGCTCGGCCGCCGCCGGGTGCAGACCCAGAATACCGGCGGTGGCGATGACAGCGCAGGCAAGAAACAAGCGGGAAATGCAAAGCGTGCGCAAAAGCCGCATCATGGTGCTCCGGTCGCAACCCCCCGATCGCAACTTCTGTTGTTCTCGTCTCATGCTTCGCACCGGCTGGCAAGCCGGAAGGGCGATGAGGAATAGGAACGGCTTGTGGCCGTTCATGGCTCTTTTACAAGCTTGATTGGCGAGCGACGCGCCGCCGCGCTAGGAGGGAGGAGATGAGTGCCGCACCCGACCGAAGCGTGCCCGAAAGCACCCCGCTGCCGCGGCCACCCGGCAGCGGCCGCTGGTGGCTCGCGCTCGCGCTGCTTGCCGTGATCGTAACGGCGGCCGTCGGCTGGGTTCATCCGGTCGTCGCATTGCCGGCGATCGCGATCCTCGGCACGCTGCTCGCTGTCGGTTATCGCGTGACAACCGTCGCCGGCAGCGCCGTCCGCACGCCCAGTCTTTCCACTGAAACCGGCAGTTCCGCCGCGCCGCTCGCAGCGATTGTCGAAGCGCTGCCGGAACCGGCCTTGCTCGTCGATGGCGGCCGCCGCCTGATCGCGGGCAATGTCGCCGCCGCCGGCCTGTTCGGCCGGCTGCGCGTCAACGAAGCGATTTCGCTCACGACCCGCAATCCGCGCATCATCGAAGCGCTCGGCAAAGCCGCGACCGGCGAGGCTCAGAACTTCGAGATCGAAGAGCGTCTCCCGGTCGAACGCTCGCTCGATGTGCACGTGACGCCGATCGTTTTCGGCCATGAACGGCCGCAACTCTTTCTCCTTGCCTTCCGCGATCGGACGCAGGAGCGCCGCGTCGAACGTATGCGCGCCGATTTCGTCGCCAATGCCAGCCACGAACTGCGCACGCCCTTGGCTTCGCTCTCCGGCTTCATCGAAACACTGCAAGGCCCCGCCAGGGACGACCCGGCGGCGCGCGAAAAATTCCTCGGCATCATGAACGATCAGGCCAAGCGCATGGCCCGGCTGATCGACGATTTGATGTCGTTGTCGCGTATCGAGCTTAGCCTGCACCTGCAGCCGCAACTGGTGATCGACCTTGTTGGCGTCGTCGATACGGCGCGCGATCTTTTGGCGCCGCTTGCCAAGGAGCAGGGCATCGTCATCGACATCAAGCGCGAGGCGCGCGCACTGGAAGTGCGGGGGGATCGCGACGAACTCTTGCGCGTCGTCGAGAATCTGATCGAGAACGCGCTGAAATACGGCGCCTCCGGCAAGCTCGTCGAAGTCACGTTGCGCGCGGAAGGTGGCGAGGCGCTGATCGGCGTGCGCGATTTCGGCCCCGGCATCGCGCCCGAGCATTTGCCGCGGCTCACCGAACGCTTTTACCGCGTCGATACCGAGCGAAGCCGCCAGCAGGGCGGCACGGGTCTTGGACTTGCGCTCGTCAAGCACATCCTGGCCCGTCATCGCGGCCGGCTGACCATCGAAAGCAAACCGGGCGAAGGCGCGCTGTTCACAGCCCGGATTCCGCTGAACGCCTGAAAAGCCAGCGACCGCAGCCGCTTAAGCTGTCATCCCGCTGTCATCCAGTCTTCATAGAACCGTTGTCCGTGGGGCCTAGGTCACGGACGCATGAACACACAGAACCAACCTAGGACAGCGAAAATGAAGCTTTCGAGCTTGCTTTTCTCAGCAGCTTTCGTGATCGCGGGCGTCATGCTCGCGGGTGAGACGCGCGCAGCCGACATCTCCGGTGCCGGCGCGACATTCCCCTATCCGATCTACGCGAAGTGGGCGGATGCTTATAAGAAAGAGACCAACGTCGGTCTCAACTATCAGTCGATCGGCTCGGGCGGCGGCATCAAGCAGATCCAGGCGCGCACCGTGACGTTTGGCGCCTCCGACATGCCGCTCAAGGCCGAACAGCTCCAGAAAGACGGCCTGATCCAGTTCCCGACGGTGATGGGCGGCATTGTGCCGGTCGTGAACCTCGACGGCATCGCCTCGAACGACATTACCCTCGACGGCCCGACGCTCGCCAAAATCTTCCTCGGTGAAGTCAAGCAGTGGAATGATCCGGCGATCCAGAAGCTGAACCCGAGCGCGAAGCTGCCCGCGCAGGCGATCGCCATCGTGCACCGCTCCGACGGGTCGGGCACCACCTTCATCTTCACCAATTATCTGTCGAAGGTGAGCGCCGACTGGAAGTCGAAGGTCGGCAACAACACCTCGGTCGAATGGCCGGGCGGCATCGGCGCCAAGGGCAACGAAGGCGTCGCCAACAACGTGATGCAGACCAGGGGCTCGATCGGTTACGTCGAAACGGCCTATGCGAAGCAGAACAAGCTGACGACCGTCAAGCTGATCAACAAGGACGGCAAGTCCGTCGCCGCAACGGGCGAAGCCATCCAGGCCGCCGCCGCCGCCGCCGATTGGGCGAACGCGCCGGGCTACTACATGATCCTGACCGACGAGCCGGGCGCGGGTGCATGGCCGATCGCGGGTGCGACCTTCATTTTGCTGCCGAAGCAGCCGAAGGATGCCGCCGCCGCCGGCGAAGCGCTCAAGTTCTTCGCCTGGGCTTACAAGAACGGCGACAAGGCCGCTTCCGATCTCGACTACGTCCCGATGCCTTCGAACATCAAGAAGCTGATCGAGGCGACCTGGGTCAAGGAAGTGAAGGACGAGGCCGGCAAGCCGATCTTCGCCGGCACGATGTGAGCGTGAATTGTCTGGTTGCGTAGCGTTCGTAAGGAAAGGGGAGGCCGGTACTGCCGCCGGTCTCCCCATCACTACAAAAAAGGCAGCAGGCAGAGGTGAAGTACCATGGCGATTTTGACGCTTGAGGCGGCGGCCTTTCAGGAACGCTCGACGAGTCTCAAGCGATTCATCATCAAGGATGCGTTCTTCAAGAACCTGACCTTTGCCGCGGCGCTTCTGGTTCTTTCGATTTTGTTCGGTGTTTTTCTTTCGCTCATTATCGGCTCGGTTCCGGCCTTCACGGCTTTCGGCCTCGACTTTCTCACCACGCAGAGCTGGAACCCGGTGACCGAAAAATTCGGCGCGCTGGCGCCGGTCTATGGCACCGTCGTCACGTCGCTGATCGCCATGGGCATCGCCGTGCCGGTCGGCATCGGCATCGCGATCTTCATCACCGAGTTGTGCCCGGCATTCCTGCGAAAGCCCATTGCCATCGCGATCGAGCTTTTGGCCGGTATCCCCAGCATCATTTACGGCATCTGGGGGCTGTTCGTATTCGCGCCATTCCTGCAGCAGCACATTCAGCCCGCGATCATCGGCGCGTTCTCCGGCGTGCCGTTCCTCAACGATATTTTCGCCGGACCGCCTTATGGCATCGGCGTCTTCACCGCGGGGCTCATCCTCGCGATCATGGTCATCCCGTTCATCAGCTCGATCTCGCGTGACGTCTTCGAGACGACGCCGAGCGTGCTGAAGGAATCGACCTACGCACTTGGCTGCACCACCTGGGAAGTGATCTGGAACGTCGTGTTGCCCTATAGCCGCGCCGGCGTGCTCGGCGGCGTGATGCTCGGCCTCGGCCGCGCCCTCGGCGAGACGATGGCGGTGACTTTCGTGATCGGCAACGCCCACAAAATCGCGGCCTCCGTGCTCGCGCCCGGCACCACGATCTCGGCGACCATCGCCAACGAATTCACCGAAGCGGTCGGCGACATTTACACTTCCGCGCTGATCGCGCTCGGCCTCATCCTGTTTGTCATTACCTTCATCGTGCTCGCGGCAGCCCGCTACATGCTTGCGCGCATGGAAGTGAAGACGAGGTGATGCGATGAGCGCAATCTACGCCCGCCGCCTCAACAAGAACCGCATCTGGCTCGGCCTTTCGGTCGGCGCTGCCGCCTTCGGGCTGTTCTGGCTCGTGCTGATCCTCGGCACGCTGATCTGGAACGGGCTTGCCGGCCTCTCGGTCGATGTCTTCACGCAGATGACGCCGCCGCCGGGCGGCAGCGGCGGCCTTCTGAATGCGATCGTCGGCAGCCTCGTGATGACGGTGCTCGCCGTCGCGATCGGCACGCCGATCGGTGTGCTGGCCGGCACCTACATGGCCGAATATGGCCGCTACGCGAAGCTCACCTTCATCGTGCGCTTCATCAACGACATTCTGCTCTCGGCGCCGTCGATCATCGTCGGCCTCTTTGTTTACGAGATCGTCGTCGTGCCGATGGGCCACTTCTCCGGCCTTGCCGGCGCACTCGCGCTCGCGGTGATCGTGATCCCCGTCGTCGTCCGCACGACGGAGGACATGCTGCTCCTCGTGCCGAATACGATGCGCGAAGCGGCGGCAGCGTTAGGCGCCCCGCGCTTCTTCCTGATCTCGCGGGTGATATACCGGGCCGCGAAGGCCGGCATCATCACCGGCATTCTGCTGGCGATCGCCCGCATTTCGGGCGAGACGGCGCCGCTTCTCTTCACCGCGCTCAACAACCAGTTCTGGAACGTCAACCTCAACGCGCCGACGCCGAGCCTGCCGGTCGTCATCTTCCAGTTCGCGCTCTCGCCCTACGAAGACTGGCAGCGGCTCGCCTGGACCGGTGCGCTGATCATCACCGTCGCCGTGCTGAGCCTCTCGATCCTCGCCCGCGCCGTGACCGTCAAAGGAGTCGAACGATGAATGCCATCACCACCCTGCGGGCGCCGGTCGAAAACCCCGCAACGCGCGAGAAGGTCGCGATCCGCGATCTCTCGTTCTTCTACGGCGACAACAAAGCGCTCCACGACATCAATCTCACCGCCTACGAGCGCCAGGTTTCGGCGCTGATCGGCCCCTCGGGCTGCGGCAAGTCAACCTTGCTCCGCGTCCTCAACCGCATCTACGCGCTCTATCCGAACCAGCGCGCCGAAGGCGAGGTGTGGCTCGACGGCGAGAATGTCCTCGACGCCGGTCAGGATCCGAACTTGCTTCGCGCCAAGGTCGGCATGGTGTTTCAGAAGCCGACGCCGTTCCCGATGTCGATTTACGAGAACATCGCCTTCGGCGTGCGGCTTTACGAGAATCTCTCGCGCAGCGAGATGGACGAACGCGTCGAGCGCGCTTTAACGCGTGCCGCGCTATGGGACGAAGTGAAGGACCGCGTCGGCGCTTCGGCGCTCGGTCTTTCCGGCGGCCAGCAGCAGCGCCTCTGCATCGCCCGCACCATCGCGGTGAAGCCGGAAGTCATCCTGCTCGACGAGCCGACCTCGGCGCTCGATCCGATCTCGACCGCCAAGGTCGAGCAGCTCATTGACGAGCTGAAGCGCGACTTCACGATCATCATCGTCACCCACAACATGCAGCAGGCGGCGCGCGTCGCCGACCGCACGGCGTTTTTCTACCTCGGCAAGCTGATCGAGGAAGGACAGACGAGCCAAATGTTCTCGAACCCGAAAGACAAGCGCACCCTCGACTACATCACCGGGCGCTTCGGCTGAGGATGAAGTCATGATGACCCAGCACATCGTTGCCTCTTACGAAAACGAACTTCGCGAACTCGGCCGCAAGATCGCCGAGATGGGCGGCCAGGTCGAACGGCTCGTCGCCGACTCGACGACCGCGCTCCTGAAGCGCGACATTGCGCTCGCCGAAAAAGTGATCATCGGCGACCGCAAGGTGAACGCGCTCCAGCACGAGATTGAGAACGCCGCCGTCACCATGATCGCGCTTCGCCAGCCGATCGCCGACGACCTCCGCGAGGTCATTTCCTCGATTCGCGTCGCCATCGACCTCGAGCGCATCGCGGACCATGCCAAGAACACGGCAAAGCGCGTCCTCGCGCTCGACGGCGAGTTCATGGCCCAAAAGCAGCTTCGCGGCGTCGAACACATGAGCGAAATCGCAATCGAGCAGCTCACCGCCGTGCTCGACGCCTATACCAACCGTGACGACCAGAAGGCGCTCGCGGTCTGGCGCCGCGATGGCGAGATCGATGCGATTTACACTTCGCTGTTCCGCGAGCTCCTGACCTACATGATGGAAGACCCGCGCAGCATCACGCTCTGCACGCATCTTCTGTTTGCCGCCAAGAACATCGAGCGCATCGGCGATCACGCCCAGAACATCGCCGAAACGGTGCATTATCTCGTTGTCGGCGAGCCGGTTGTGGAGGAGAGCCTGTTGCCCGATACTCTTAACAAGAAATTCGGGTTCTCACGTTGAACGGCCCTTTCCGCATGAAGCCGCGCATTCTGATCGCCGAGGATGAAGAGGCGCTCGCAACGCTGCTTCGTTACAATCTCGAGAAGGCGGGCTACGACGTCGAAACGGCGGGACGCGGCGACGACGCCGACCTGCGACTCAAGGAGCAGGTGCCCGACCTTGCGATCCTCGACTGGATGTTGCCCGGCCTTTCCGGCATTGAACTCACGCGCCGCCTGCGTGCACGGCCCGAGACGGCGATGCTGCCGATCATCATTCTGACGGCGCGCGGCGAGGAAGCCGAGCGCGTGCGCGGCCTTTCGACCGGCGCCGACGACTATGTCGTCAAACCCTTCTCGGTGCCCGAGCTGATCGCGCGCGTACAGGCGCTTCTGCGCCGCGCCAAGCCCGAGCATGTCGCGACTTTGCTCAAGGCCGGAGAGATCGAAATCGACCGCGACAAGAAACGCGTCTATCGCGCCGGCCGCGATATCGACCTTGGCCCGACCGAATTTCGTCTCCTCGAATTCCTGATGATGACGCCGGGCCGCGTCTATTCGCGCGAGCAACTCCTGGACGGCATCTGGGGCCGCGACGTCTATATCGACGAGCGTACGGTTGACGTGCATGTCGGCCGCTTGCGCAAGGCGTTGTCGCGCGGCCGCGAGGCCGATCCGATCCGCACCGTGCGCGGCGCGGGCTATGCGTTCAACGAGCGCTTTTCCGAGCGCGCCGAGTAATCCCGTTTCGAGTAATCCCGTTTCGAGTGATCTCGATTTTTTCCGGCCGATAAAAATGCCCGAAAAGCGGTTTCCGCTTTTCGGGCCACGCTCTGATCGAAAGCGTTGCGTTAGCGCGAGGCGCGGCGTTCGCGGCGGCGGTCGGCGAGCGGCTGATAGGCGACGCGTGCGTGATAGGGGCAATAGGGCGCGCCCGTTTTGACCTGCGAGCCGCAATAGGCGAACTCCTCCGAGGTCGGGTCGCCGTAGGGCCAGCGGCAAGTCGCTTCGGAAAGCTGGGTGATCGAGACGCGCGGCCCCATCGGGACGATATTGGCGATCGGATCGGCTTCGGGCTCGTAATCGACGTCGAACTGCGGGGCGAGCGCCGTGTTGCCGGCAAAGCGCATGCGCGGGCGCATCGTGGCCGTGCGCACCTTGCGCGGCCGCGGCACCGCCGAGGACGGGCTCTTGGCGCGGCCCGAGAGGCCGAGGCGGTGCACCTTGCCGATGACGGCATTCCTGGTCACGCCGCCCAGCTCGCCGGCGATCTGGCTGGCTGACAGCCCGTCCGCCCACAGCTTCTTCAGCATCTCGACCCGTTCGTCTGTCCAGTTGATCGTCATGGCCGACGCTCCCTTTGAGTTCCCCGCATCGATCTCGGCTCGTGTCACCGGCAGAATCCCTCAGGGTGGCCGGAATCGGGACCGAACCCGCTCCAACTCAGGTGATGGCTACGCCACGCTAAGGAATTTGACCGCACGAGATGTCGTGCTCGACGAAAAGAACGCTACAATAGGCAGACTCAGCGATTCAAGAGTCCGCGCGAATTGACGGGCCTTTTCCCCAATTTGCGCGCGGTTGTCCCCCGGAAACCGAATAGAAACCGCGACTTTCCGGCCCAGAACTGCGGCCTCGGCACCGCATCATCATCAAGTTGATTAGCGCAAGTCTTTGACATACATTGCCAAAAGTGCCGCTCGTACCTCCGGGCGGCACGTTTCATTTGCTGCCGCAGGCGTGCCTGCGGCATGGAGAGGCACCTTGATTACCCCTTTGATGCCAACGTACGCGCGCGCCGACCTCGCCTTTGAGCGGGGCGAGGGCGCTTGGCTGACCTCGACGGACGGCAAGCAGTATCTCGATTTCTCCGGCGGCGTTGCCGTGAACGCGCTCGGCCATGCGCATCCGGTGCTGGTGAAGGCGCTTACCGAACAGGCGCAGAAGGTCTGGCACGTCTCCAATCTTTTTCGCATTCCCGAAGCCGAACGCCTGGCTGCGCGCCTCGTCGAAGCCTCGTTCGCCGACACGGTGTTCTTCTCGAACTCCGGTGCCGAGGCGATGGAAGGCGCGATCAAGACGGCGCGCAAATATCACGCCGTCTCCGGCAGCCCCGAGCGGACGCGCATCGTTGCGTTCGACAGCGCCTTTCATGGCCGCACGCTCGCAACGCTTTCGGCGGCCGGCGCCAAGAAATATCTCGATGGTTTCGGCGAGCCGCTTTCCGGTTTCGATCACGTGCCCTACGGCGATCTTGAAGCCGCGAAAAAGGCGATCACCAAGGAGACCGCGGCGATTTTGGCGGAGCCCGTCCAGGGCGAGAGCGGCGTGCGCGTGCCGCCGCCGTCTTTCCTGCGCGGCCTGCGCGAACTGTGCGATCAGCACGGCATTCTGCTGGTGCTCGACGAAGTGCAGACCGGCATGGGCCGCACCGGAAAATTGTTCGCTTACGAGTGGGCCGGAATCGAACCCGACGTGCTCGGCACGGCGAAAGGCATCGGCGGCGGTTTTCCGCTCGGCGCGACGTTAGCTACGGCGGAAGCCGCGAAGGGCATGACTGCCGGCACGCACGGCTCGACCTTCGGCGGCAATCCGCTGGCGACCGCGGTCGGCAACGCCGTGCTCGACGTCATTCTTGCGCCGGGTTTTCTCGAGCATGTCCGCGAGAGCGGGCTGCGCATCAAGCAGCGACTCGCCGAGTTGAAGGATCGGCATCCGACGGTGATCGCCGAGATCCGCGGCGAGGGCTTGCTGATCGGCATTCGCTGTGTCGCGCCGCAAGCCGACGTCATTGTCGCTGCGCGCGACGAGGGACTGTTGACGGCGGCTGCCGGCGAGAATGTCGTGCGGCTTCTGCCGCCGCTCATCATCGGCGAAGCGGAAATTGCCGAAGCGATCAAGAAATTCGATGCGGCTTGCACCAAGGTGGCCGCAGCACAGAAGGCCGCGGCGCCAGACGCCGCGGCGCGGGGAGCGGCCTGATGACGACGCCTGCGGTCAAGCATTTTCTGGATATTTCCGAGCTTCCGTCGAAGGAATTGCGGCGGATGATCGAACTTGCGCGTACCTTCAAGAAGAGCCGCCGCTCGCTCGCACTGCCGCAGAAGAAGCCGCTCGAGGGCCGCACGCTTGCGACGATCTTCGACAAGCCTTCGACGCGCACCCGTGTTTCGTTCGATGTCGCGATGCGCGAACTCGGCGGCAACGTCATCAACCTCACCGGCGACGAGATGCAACTCGGCCGCGGCGAGAGTGTCGCGGACACCGCGCGCGTGCTGTCGCGCTATATCGACGTCATCATGATCCGCACCCTCGACCACAAGGTGCTTGCGGAGATGGCGCAAAACGCCACCGTGCCGGTCATCAACGGCCTCACCAAACTCTCGCATCCTTGCCAGGTGATGGCGGACGTCTTCACCTTCGAGGAGCGCAAGGGCTCGATCCGCGGGCGCACCGTCGCCTGGACCGGGGACGCCAACAATGTGCTGGCGTCGTGGGTGCACGCCGCGGCGCGCTTCGATTTTGCGCTGCGTGTCGCGACTCCCAAGCAGCACGGGCCGAAGCCCGCGCTGCGCGAATGGGCCAAGCAGTCAGGCGCCGTCATCCAGTTCATGAGCGATCCGGAAGAGGCTGCCGCCAACGCCGATTGCATCGTCACCGATGTCTGGGTGTCGATGGGCGACAAGGACGGCAAGAAGCGCCACAATGTCTTCAAGCCCTATCAGGTCAACGGGTCTTTGATGCGTCTTGCCAAGAAGGACGCGATCTTCATGCATTGCCTGCCGGCCCATCGCGGCGAAGAGGTCACCGATGAGGTGATCGACGGGCCGCAGTCGGTGGTGTTCGACGAGGCCGAGAACCGGCTGCACGCGCAGAAGGGCATTCTCGCCTGGTGCCTTGAGCAGGAGACGGTTTGAACTATATCCCGGCGAAAGCCATTTGAACGCCGGAGACAATGTGAACGCGCCCGAACGCCGTCCGCAACAGAATCCTGAAGACGATGCCGTGCTTCCGTTCGCGGTCGAAGCGCTCGACGTGCGCGGCCGCGTCGTGCGGCTTGGGCCTGCGCTCGACGATCTTCTCGCCAATCACGGCTATCCCGATCTCGTTTCGCGTCTCGTCGCGGAGGCCGCGGCGCTTGCCGCGCTGCTCGCGGCTTCGCTGAAATTCGAAGGCCGCTTCACGTTGCAGACCCAGACCGACGGGCCGGTATCGATGGTCGTTGTCGATATCCAGGCGCCGGGGAAAATGCGCGCCTACGCCAATTTCGACGCCGATCGGGTCGAAGCGCTCGGATCGGGATATGACGCCGGCGGACTTTTGGGCCATGGTCATCTCGCCATGACCATCGAACACCCTGGCGACAGCAATCGCTATCAGGGCATCGTCGCGCTCGACGGCGGCAACCTCGAAGCCGCGGCGCACCAGTATTTCGCCCAGTCGGAGCAGATCCCAACTCGCGTGCGGCTAGCAGTTGCCGAAGAAGTGCAGGCAAAGAAAAATTCGCGATGGCGCGCCGGCGGCGTCCTGCTGCAGTTCCTGCCGCGCGAAGCAGCCCGCGCGCGTCAGGCAGATCTCGATCCCGGCGATTCCCCCGAAGGAACTTCGCCGCACGAAGTTGCGATCGACGATGCCTGGATCGAAGCCCAATCGTTGATCGCTACCGTTGAAGATGTCGAGCTCGTCGATCCCGCCTTGTCCAGCGAACAGCTGCTCTGGCGTCTGTTCAACGAGCGTGGGGTAAAGGTATTCGAGATGCAGGCGATCATTGCTCAATGCCGCTGCTCGGGCGAAAGGCTTCTCACGATTTTGAAGAATTTTTCCGTCGAAGAGCGCGAGAGCATGGTCGAAGATGGCCATGTCAGGGTCAAATGCGAGTTCTGCGGGAAGCGATATGGCTTCACGCCTGAAGACATCGGGCTGGAACAAGGGCTAAATTAAGCTGCGTCCTTGAGCGGTTCCCAACCGACGGGCTTGACCTTGATGATGCTCACCTTGCTTCCAGCGAGATGCGTCTCGGCAACCCAGCCGAGGCGCTCGTCGTAAAAGCCGATAGTGCTCCATTCGTTGTCGCCAACGAGTAAAAGCATTTTCTGGCCGGTTTTGGATGCCGTTTTCATCGTAAACATACGCCCACAACTCCGAAACGAAGGGGCGGTTCCACGCATCATCGAGGAGCGTAGAAACTAGTGCAAAACCCGCTTGTTATGCGGGCTGTCGAGGGAGAAGGCGGGCACTTCGACATCGAAAACTTCGCCGGTGTCAGCTTCCATTTGATAGGAGCCGGCCATCATGCCGGTCGCGGTGGTGAGCGGCACGCCGCTGGTATATTCGAAGCGGCCGCCGGGCTCCAACACCGGTTGTTCGCCCACGACACCCGGACCCCGGACTTCCTGCACCCGGCCGAGCGCATCGGTGATGCGCCAGTGCCGGGTCTTCAATTGCACCGTCGACTTGCCGAGATTGACGATCTCGATCTTGTAGGCCCAGAAAAACCGCGCATGCTCCACCGATGATTTATCGGCGAGATAGGACGGCGTCACGGTGACCTGAATGTCGTGGGTGATGGCACGGTACATGGCGCAAGTGAAGCCGTTTCCGCGCCGCGACGCAATGTGTAACTTCAGATCGCCTTCAGACCGCGCTGCAAATCCTCGATGAGATCGTCGGTATGCTCGAGTCCGACGGAAATCCGCAGCAGGCCGTCGCCGATCCCCATTCCCGTTCGCGCTTCGGGCGTGAAGCGCTGATGCGTGGTCGTCGCGGGATGCGTGATGAGCGATTTGGCGTCGCCAAGATTGTTGGAAATGCGGATGAGCTGCAGCGCATTCTCGAAACGAAACGCCGCATCCTTGCCGCCGTCGATCTCGAAGGCGAGCATGGTGCCGCCGCCCTTCATCTGCTTTTTCGCAAGCTCGTACTGCGGATGATCCTTGCGGAACGGGTAGATCACTTTCTTGATCAGTTTGTTCGTCGCGAGAAAATCCGCGAGCTTGGCCGCGTTCGACTGTGCCTTTTCGACACGCAGCGGCAGCGTCTCGATGCCCTTCAAGAGCACCCAGGCATTGAACGGCGAGATCGACGGCCCGGTCTGGCGAAGGAAAGTCTGCAGGTGGTCGGTGACGAATTGCTTGGACGATAAAATCACGCCGCCCAGACAGCGGCCCTGTCCGTCGATGTGCTTGGTCGCCGAATAAACGACGATGTCGGCGCCCAGCTCGAGCGGGCTCTGCAGCATGGGTGTCGCGAACACGTTATCGACGATGAAACACGCGCCCGCCTGTTTGGCGATCTTGGCGATGCCCGCAATGTCGAGAATGCCGAGCGTCGGATTGGTCGGACTCTCCAGAAAGAACGCCTTGGTTTCCTTGCGTACAGCTTTCTTCCAGGCATCGAGATCCGTGCCTTCGATGAGATCGGTCGCAACGCCGAAACGCGGCAGCAATTCCTCCACGACATAGCGGCAGGAGCCGAACAGCGCCTTCGCCGCGACGACATGATCGCCCGCTTTCAACTGA